>SFOX01000001.1 GCA_004552305.1 Subdoligranulum variabile
GCGACCGCTGCCCCTGCTTCGGTTCGCTGTATCCGCCACTGGCGGCGCTCACCTTTGCAGCACAAAGTATTATCTGCGCTTTTGGCTTAGCAGCTGCCGTACCTCGCTCGCCGTATCGGCACTTAGAATTATGCGGTATTGCCCTTACTTTACGGCAGGGAAGGGGTGTAAGCCTCCAGATGGCGGGGATGCCCCTCAAAAACGATGGCAATGGCGTCCGGACCGGTGTTGGCACTGACAACGCCGCCCAGCTGGAACACGAACATCGGCGCGTGACCAAAGGTCTTTCTGCACAGCTTGACCAGCTCGTCCCGCTTGGCGGTGCTGGAGGTGTATGCCACCATATAGGGCATATCCTTTACGTTGTCCACGCGCCCCTGCACCCACTTGACCATGGCGGCCGGCACAGCAGCATCGCCGCGCACCTTGCTTTCCACCTTGGAAACGCCGTCGTTCAGGCTGATAATGGGGCGGATACCCAGCAGATCGCCCACCACGGCAGCCGCTGCGCTGACACGCCCGGACTTTTTCATCTGGCGCAGGCTGTACGCAGCCAAGCAGATTTCCACACAGTCCAGCTTGCGCAGCAATTCATCCACGCAGGCGTTCAGCTCGCCGCCGTTGCGCACCTTGCGGGCGCACTCGCAGAAATACCAGCCGTAGGGCATGGAATAGGTATGGCTGTCCAGCACGCGCACACGCAGGGTGTGACCGGGGCATTCCTCGTCAAACATCTCCACCGCCTTCAGGGCGTTATTGTAGGTGCTGGAGCCGCCGCCGTTCATCACCAGATGCACAAGGTCGGTGTAGCCTTCGGTTTCGTAGCGCTGGTAAATTTCGCACCATTGCAGCTGCGTAATGGCAGCCGTGGTGGGTACCGCTTCCGAATGGCGCATCATCTCGTAAAATTCGTTGTTGGTCATATCGCGGCGCTCAATATACTCTTTGCCGTCCAGATTGATGGGGAACCCAACGACCTCAATGCCGTATTTGTTCGCCAGCTCCTGCGGTATATCGGAACAGGAATCCGTCAAAAAACCGATCTTACTCATTGTACTTCCTCACTCCAGTTGTAACGGGTCAGTTGTCCATGGGTTTCCAACTCCGCAAAGTCCCACTGGCGCAGCACCTCATACACGCCGACAGCCACCGCGTTGGAAAGATTCAGGCAGCGCTCGCCGCGGCGCATGGGCATACGCACACAATCTGCCTCATGGGCAGCCAGCAGTTCTTCGGGCAGACCTGCGTCCTCGCGTCCAAACACAAGGTACGCGCCGTCAGGGTAGCTTACATCCACATGGCGGCGGGGTCCCTTGGAGGTAAAGTAGAAAAACGGTCCCTTGTTCTTGGCAAAAAAGTCCGCTAGGTCTTTATAATATGTTATATCAAGCTGGTGCCAATAGTCAAGCCCGGCGCGCTTTAATTTTTTGTCGTCAATGGTAAAGCCCATCGGTCCCACCATGTGCAGGCGTGCGCCGGTAACCGCGCAGGTACGCGCAATATTGCCAGAATTTTGGGGGATCTGCGGTTCCACCAGTACGATATTGACCGTTGCCATATTCAAACATCCTCTACATTTTGTACAAATTTTATCGGGGCATCAATTTGGGCAGGGCTGCCTCCAGCCACACGCCCAGCCGCTCGTCCGCGCCCTCCGGCGTCTGGCGGATGCACTCGGCAACAAAGGCGGCTGCCGCCTGCACCGCCGCCTGCGGCACATTGCCCTGCAGCATACGCCCCACCAGAACGGCGGCAAAAATATCCCCGGTGCCGTGGTACAGCCGGGGGATCATCGGTGTTTTCACGCAGTAGCCAGCGCCGCCGCGCCCGGCGCCCACACAGCCGATGCACCGCCCGTCCGAAAGCCCGGTCACCCCGGTCACTACGACCTCGGGTGCCAGCTTGGTCAGCCGTGCCGCCTGCCCGGCAGCCTGCTCCACGCCCTGCACGCCGGGCAATTCATCCCCCAGCAGCAGGGCAGCCTCGGTCATATTGGGTACAATGACATCGGCGCGGGCGCACAGCGCCTGCATCGCTTGCACCAGATCAGCGCTCAGCCCCCGGTACATCTGCCCGCCGTCGCCCATAACCGGGTCCACGACCTTCAGCGCATTGGGCCACAGGGTAAACGCCTGCTCCACCAGATGCGCCTGGGCGCTGTCCGCCAGATATCCGGAGTAGATGCAGTCAAACTGCAAGCCCAGCCGATGGTAATGATCCAGCGCCGCCGGACCGTACCCAGGGTTGGAGAGCTTGGCGGGCGTACCCAGCCCGCCCGTATGGGTGGAAAGCACCGCCGTGGGCAGGGCAACCGCCTGCACCCCCAAGGCGGACAACACCGGTATAATGACCGAGAGCGCCGCCCGACCAAAGCCGGGCAAATCGTGAATGGCTAATACTGTTTTTGGTGCATTGGACATACGCACAGACCCTTTTCCTGTTATTTTTGTTGCCTTTGATTTCGCTGTCATCGTACCACAAAATCCCCCACAAAAAAGGGCGGAATCGGGCGAAGCAAAAACTTTATTTGTGCTTTTGTGAATAATTGCATCGCTTGTGCAGAAAATAGTTCCATCCCACACGAAGAAAGGAGCGTTTCTGCGATGAATCTTTCCACTATGTTTGCCGCTGCTGCGGGCGTTGCCGTAGGGGCAGCCACCGTTTGCCTTGCCACCAAGGATCGGCGCGAGATGCAGCGCACCGTCCACAGGCTCGCCAAGGGCGCTGAAAAGACCCTTGCCGACCTCGACAAAGCCGTGCAGCGTATGCAATGACATTTTAGTATAGCATACTTTGTCAAAAATCGCAAACCACCGCCGCAAAAAAATCCCTGCCGCAAATTGCAGCAGGGATTTTGGTCAATACCGCATAATTCTAAGTGCCGATACGGCGAGCGAGGTGCGGCAGATGCTAAGCCAAAAGCGCAGGCAATACTTTGTGTATTGGCGAGCATTTTGGAGCCGACAGGCGCGAATTATGCGGTGTTGTCCTTGCAATTTTATAGGATTCGCACGCGGATCGCCGCGTCAATGCCGCGCAGCTCGTCCGCCAGGGTGTCGGTCACATCACCGGTGACGTCCAGCATGGTATAGGCAACGTCCTTTTTGCCCTTGTTGACCATATTCTCGATGTTCAACCGCGCCTTTGTCAAAATGCCGGTGATGGCGGAAATCGCGCCCGGCTCGTTTTTGTGGATGATGCAGATGCGCTTTCCATGGATGCGCGGCTGGCTGACGTCCGGCAGGTTGACGCTGTGGGCAATGTTGCCGTTGATCAGATAATCACTCAGCTCGGCTGCCGCCATCACTGCGCAGTTGGTTTCGCTCTCGGGGGTGCTGGCGCCCAGATGCGGCGTGCAGGCAACTCCCTTGACGCCCAGCAGCTCCTCACTGGGGAAATCGCAGAAATATTGCGCGACCTTGCCGCTGTTCAGGGCATTCAGCAAAGCGGCGTTGTCCACCAGCTCACCGCGGGCAAAGTTCAGCACGCGCACGCCCTCCTTGCACATGGCAAGCGTCTGAGCATTGATGGTATGGCGGGTCGTGGGCAGGTAGGGGACATGGATGGTCAGGTAATCGCAGCGGGGCAGCATATCGCTCAGCGTGACGCAGTGCTGCACACTGCGCGACAAGCTCCACGCGGCGTCAATGGAAATATACGGGTCGTACCCCAGCACCTCCATGCCCAGCGCCACAGCCGCATTGGCAACGCGCGCGCCGATGGCACCCAAGCCGACCACGCCCAGCGTCTTGCCCCGCAGCTCAGGACCGACAAACTGCTTTTTGCCCTTTTCCACATCCTTGGCAATGGTGTCGCGTCCTTTCAGCGTCTGCGCCCAGTTCACGGCATCCACCATATTACGGCTGCCTGCCACCAGCGCACCAACGACCAGCTCTGCCACCGCGTTGGCGTTGGCACCGGGCGTGTTGAACACCACAATACCCTCGGCAGTGCAGGTATCCACCGGGATGTTGTTGGTACCCGCACCCGCGCGGGCGATGGCCAAAAGGCTATCGGGCATCGGCGTATCGTGCATATCGGCGCTGCGCACCAAAATGCCGTCCGGTGCGCCGGAATCATTGTTGACCTCAAACTGGTTGGCGGGCAGCTTGCTCAGCCCGGCAGGGGAGATGGCGTTCAGCGTTTTGATGGTATACATAAAATTGCCCCCTCTTACTTATGCTCCTTGCGGAACTTCTCCATAAAATCGACCAGCTTGGCAACGCCCTCCGGCGGCATTGCGTTGTAGATGGACGCACGCATACCGCCCACCAAACGGTGTCCCTTCAGGTTCACGAAGCCCGCCTCCGTCGCCGCCGCGCAAAACGCCTTGTCGGTGTCGGCGTCGGGGCTGGTAAAGGTGACGTTCATCAGGCTGCGGTATTCCTTCTGCACGGGATTTTTGTAGAAATCCTGCCCGTCCAGATATTCATACAGCACATTGGCCTTTGCCTCGTTGATTTTTTTCATCTCAGCAAGACCGCCGACTTCTTTTTCCAGATACTGCATCACCAGACCGGTCATATAAATGCACCAGCAGGGCGGGGTATTGTACATACTGTCGGCATTCAGCAGGGTAGTGTAGTTCATCATGGTGGGGATCTGCTCAGGCTCCAGCCCCTTGGCGGACTTGCCCAGCAGATCCTCGCGCACAATGGCAACCGCCATACCGGCGGGGGCAATGTTTTTCTGTACGCCGAAATAAATCACACCGTATTGGCTGACATCCACCGGCTCAGAGCAGATCATCGAACTCATATCTGCCACCAGCGGCACGCCCTCCACCTGCGGCAACTCCTTATATTTGGTGCCGAAAATCGTGTTGTTCTGGCAGATGTGGATGTAGCTGGCGTTGGGGTCGTAGTCGATAGCCTTCACATCGGGAATGTAGGTAAAGTTTTTATCCTTGCTGCTGGCGGCAAGGCGCGCTGTGCCGAACTTGGCGGCTTCCTCGGCAGCCTTTTTGCTGAAATTGCCGGTCACAATATAATCTGCCGTGCCGGTCGTCATAAAGTTCAGCGGCACCATGGCAAACTGCTGGGTCGCACCGCCCTGGAAAAAGCCCACCTTATAATTGTCGGGGATGTTCAGCACCCGGCGCATGGTAGCCTCGGTGTTTTCCAGAATTTCCTCAAACCACTTGCTGCGGTGGCTCATCTCCATCACGCTCATACCGGAGCCGTGGTAATCCAACAGCTCTGCCTGTGCAGTTTTCAGAACGCTTTCCGGCAGCATCGAAGGACCGGCACTGAAATTATAGACTCTGGACATTTTCCATTCCTCCCTAATAAAAAGGGCAGTCACCCTTTGGATGCTGCCCCTTGCGCATCGTTGCGGCTATGTATATAGTATAGTGAGTAAGCCGGAACAGAGCAAGCTGGCAACATTCCGAAAACACGCCTGTTGCAGCCGTCTGTTTTTACAGAATAGCTAAACGTCCGTCCATTGCACACACTTCATTTTACATTTGTAAAACGAAGTGTCCTTCCGTGGCGGAAATTCTTTTAAAAATTTTATATTAAAAAGCACTTGCGCTTTTTCTCCCACAGATGTAAAATATAATCACAGTAGCTTTTACATCTGTAAAAAGGAGGCTTTTATGCAGACGTTATCGCACAGTGAAGAACAGGTTATGGCAGCGCTGTGGGCGTGCCAGGCGCCCGCCACACGGCGGGAGATTGCCGCCCATCTTCCGGCAGAGTGCCGCTGGGCGGATTCCACCCTGTTGAATTTTCTGCTCCGGCTGGAAAAAAAATCCTTTGTCCGCTGCGAAAAAGACAAAAACAAAAACCTTTACTACCCGCTGGTGCGCCACACCACCTATTGCGCAGCCGTCAGCCAGCAGCATCTGCAAACGCTGTACGGCGGCGATCTGCGCGCTATGGTGCGCGTTCTGGCTGACACCGGGCGCATTTCCTACGCGGATGTTGAACGTCTGCTGCGCTTTTTGGGCGAGTATCAGGCAGAAAATCCGGAATACGACTACGAATAAGCCTTTTTACGTCTGTAAAATATCTTTGCGCATTTCGGGCATATCCTGTCGGTAGCGCAGCGGGACGTGCTGCGTCTGCAGCTTTTCGTTGCGGCGTTCCTCAATGGTCAGCGCCTTAAAGAACCGTTTCCACAGGGTCTGCCACGCCAGCTCGTCCGGCTCAGCGGATGCCTCGTAGCGCTCCATCCGCAAAAACTGCACCTGCCCGTTTCTGCGCAGCAAGGCTTCCTTGTGGGTGGCATCGTAGATCAAAAAATCATCATCGGGCAGACGACTGCAAAAATGCGCACGCAGCATCGGCAGCACACGATTTTGCGGGTGGATTTGCGCACCCAGCATCCCGTCCTTTTCCTCAAACCGCAAAAGTTCGATCATACGGCATATTTCATTGTTGACGGCGCGCTCCAGTGCAAACGCCTGTGCCACCTGCGTATGCCCCAGCATCTGCGCAGCCTGCCCGCCCTGCGCAAAGCACAGGCGGATAAACCGCAGCAATATCAGATCCTTTTCCTCTGCACAGGACAAAAAGCCCACCGCCACCCGTTCATACACGGTCATGCCCAAGCGCTTCAGCCCGGTCGCGACGCGCCGGGCTTTTTCCGTTTCAGTCGGTATATCGCGCATTTCAAACAAAACCAGCTGCTCAGCATCCGGCGCGGCAATCAGCGAGGGGATTTCCCTTTGGGTAAAACTTTCAAACACGCAGCACAAAAAACCGGCAAAACTGCCGTCATACCGGTAGGCAACATCCCTTACATCCGCCTGGTAACGCATTGCAGCGCCTCCTCCTTCAGCAGCCGGGCAGCCTTGCCCGCCGCCATACCGCTTTCGGTAAGCTTGTGCAGCTCCGGCGCGGCAAAAGGCAGCGGCTTGGCGATAAAATCATCCAGACTCATCTGCTGTACCCCTACCGAAAACGCCTTGGGGTCAAGCAGCGCAGCGGCAATTTCTGCCCGCGTCCCGTGGCAGGGCGCACGCCCGCTGCAGGTGATAAAATACTGCGCGCGTTTCAAAACCACACCGATTTGTTTCAGCTCCAACATACCCAGATGCTGCAGCCGGCGCGCCTGCAGAATACGGTCGGCGCTCTTGGGACCGATGCCCGGCACGCGCAGCAGCGCCGCCCGGTCCGCCGTGTTTACCTCGACAGGGAAAAACGCCGGATGCCGCAGCGCCCAGGTGCATTTCGGGTCAAGGTACGGGTCAAAGTTTGGTTCTTCCTCTGTCAGCAGCTCCCGCGCCGAAAAATGGTAATACCGCAGCAGCCAGTCCGCCTGATACAACCGATGCTCCCGCAAAAGGGGCGGCTTGGTCTGCAGGGCAGGCAGGCGGCTATCCTCGACCACCGGCAGATACGCCGAATAAAATACACGTTTCAACGTGTATTTCTTGTATAGCGCTTCGGTCAGATCCATAATATGGCGGTCATTTTCCGGCGTTGCACCGATAATCATCTGGGTGCTTTGCCCTGCCGGGGCAAACGCAGGGGCGTGGCGGTACACCGCAAGTTCCCGCTTGCTCTGCGCATTTTGCACGGCGATCTGCTTCATCGGGCGCAGGATGGAGGCTTTCTTTTTATCGGGGGCAAGCTGGTTCAGGCTGACCTCGCTCGGCAGCTCAATATTGACAGAAAGCCGATCCGCCAAAAGCCCCAGCTGCTGCACCAGCATAGGGTCGGCGCCCGGTATCGTTTTGGCGTGGATATACCCGTTAAAGCCGTATTCCTCACGCAAAATCCGCAGCGCCCGAATCATCAGCTCCATCGTCCGGTCAGGGGATTGGATCACCGCGCTGGATAAAAACAGCCCCTCGATATAATTGCGTTTGTAGAAGCCGATTGTCAAATCCGCCAGCTCGCGCGGGGTAAAGCTTGCGCGCGGGCGGTCATTGCTGCGGCGGTTGACGCAGTAGCTGCAATCGTAGCAGCAGGCGTTGGAATACAACACCTTTAAAAGGGAAACGCATCGACCGTCCGGCGTAAAGGCATGGCAGATGCCCGCCGCTCTGCAGCTGCCCAGCTTGCCGTGCTGCCCGGCTCTGTCCACACCACTGGAGGTACAGGCGACGTCATATTTGGCGCTGTCGGCGAGAATTTCCAGTTTTTCCTCCAGATTCATAGGGGTTTCTCCTAAAAAGGGTATAAAAAATACAGCCCGCCGCAAACGCCGATTTTCCGGCTTGCCGCGGGCAGCATTTTTTGTTTGTATTTTCGGTTGTAAGTCCAAATTATAGGACTTTTTGTGTGCTAGAATAAGATTGTAAGGAGGTTACCGGGTCACTTACCACTTGGCTTTGGTTTCTACCACCTTGCCGGCAATATACAGATGATCCAACTCCTCGCCCTTGATGACCAGTTCCTCATAGTTTGGGTTGAAGGGCTGCAGCACTACGGCATTGCCGCGCTGGATATACTTTTTCAGCGTACCCTCGCCGTCCAGGCCATAGACCAAAACGCCGAGATCGCCGTTGTCCAAGGTGTTCTGGCGGTGTACCAAGGCAAGGTCACCATCAGAGATGCGCGGTTCCATACTGTCGCCCTTGACCACCAGATAAAAGTAGCTGCTGGGGTCCTTTACGCTGGCATACTCTTTGCCGTAGTCCTCCTCAAAGGCAAGGGCGCCGTAACCGGCGCGCACCGTACCAATGACCGGGATCTCGCACTGCGTATAGCGGCTGAAGGCGTTGCGCCCCACAACAGGGGAGTTTTCGGCATCCTGCTGCAACCCCAGCAGTACGTCAGCGGTGGTTCCCAAAATTTCCGCCAGCCGGGCAATGGTCTGCGGGTCGGGCGTAGAACGACCGGTTTCCCACTTGCCGACAGCCTGCTGCGTCACACCTAAAAGTTGTGAAATCTCCGCTTGGCTGTACCGTTTTATCTTGCGGGCCTGCTTTAAGCGTTCTGCAAACATACCAAAAACTCCTTTATATAGCTGAACAGCTACCGGCTGTCACACTTTTGTTTGTTACCATTATACAACCTGTTGTAGTTTTTGTAAAGGGGATTTGCGAAAATAAATCAAAAATAAGTTGTAAAAAGTTATTGACAACAACTGAAGGTTGTTGTATTATAAACTTACAACAACGGCAGAATTAAAATGTATCCGGTAAAAAGCCGACATTGCGGCGCGGCTTTACCGAATCAATAAGGAGGAGCAATTATGAACACCGAAAAATTCAAGAAAGAGTTTTGCAAGGTAGCAGGCTGTGCGGCCGCTCTGATTTTAATGATGCTGGTTTCCGCCGCCATCGAGGGTACGGTTTCTGTTCTGACCGCCGTTCTCGTCGGTGCAGGCTGCGTATATGCGCTGAACACCGTTTGCGGCATTCTGCTTCCGCGTGAGGCACAAGCTGCCCCTGTGCGCGCCGCGCAGCGTCCTGTTTCGGTGTCCCTGCGGGTGGTGCGCGGTGGTCGTGCCGCCTGATTGCTTGCCCATTGTGTTCACCTGTGCTACAATAGATAAATACGAAGCAGGAAGGACGTGGCAGCTATGGCTAGAGTATTGGAAGTATGCGTTGACAGTCTGGCATCGGCGCAGGCCGCTGTGCAGGGCGGGGCAGACCGTTTGGAATTATGCAGTGCCTTGGCACTGGGCGGGTTAAGCCCGTATACCGCGCTTTTGCAGCAGATCAAGCGCCGCTGGGATATTCCCGTGCGGTGCCTGATGCGCCCGCGTGCGGGGGATTTTCTCTATACGCCCGATGAAATTGAGCTGATGTGCGCACAGATCGAAGCCTTGCGGCAATGCGGTGCCGATGGGTTTGTTCTGGGGGCGCTGACACCCGACGGAGACTTGGATACCAACGCCTTGCAGCCGATGCTTGCGGCGTGCGGAAATTTACCCCGCACCCTGCATCGCTGTATAGATGTTTCACGCGATCCCGCAGCGACCTACCGCAGTGCAGCGGCATTGGGTTTTGACACCGTGCTTACCAGCGGTGCCGTCGCTGCCTGTACCGGCGGCGAGGCGGTTTTGCGCAAGCTTTTGCAGCTGCGCGACGCCGAAAACGCCCCGGAGGTTCTGATCGGTGCCGGGGTCAACGCCGCGGTCATCACCCATATGCGTCAGCAATTGCCCGGCGCAAGAGCCTTTCATATGAGCGGCAAGATGCTGCTTGAAAGCCCTATGCGGTTTCGCCGTGCCGATATCCCTATGGGGCTGCCGGGTCTTGATGAGTGGCATATCCAGCAAACCGATGCACAAGCCGTTCGCGCCGCCAGACAGGCACTATATGACCTATAAAAAAGAGCCGCTTGCGCGGCTCTCAAACTGTCGATAAACCCAATAGGAATATTGCAAAGCTTCGGCGGGTTTGTAGGGGACGCATATATGCGTCCCGTGCGGTTTACCCGTTATACCGCATTATCGGGACGACTGTGGCGGGCGGCATATATGCCGCCCCTACAATCCACGCCATTCTATTCATTATAGTATAGGGTCGCAGGCGGGGCGTGTCCCGCCCCTACCAGTCCATTAAAACGAAAAGTAAAACTTTAGAATTACCACGCTAGTAGGGGCGAGCATTGCTCGCCCCTGCCCGTTTGTCTTGTAAGAAAACCATCCCGGAAAACGAGATGCTTCGTCAAGTTGGCGGGCGACCAACGGTCGCCCCTACACATTCAATAGACCAAGAACGTGATTTTTTGACACGCTAAAAGCCGTTTTCGCGGCTCTTTTTTAATCCTTTAATCCGGTCAATTCTGCCTTTTCAAAGCTGTCGGGAATCAGCTCCAATTCCTCCAACAGACTTTGCATTGCTTCACAGTCCTGCGGCACATCGGTCAGGCTGGTGCCGTAGTGGCAAAACAGAACCTTGCCGTCCTTATCCAGTATAAGGGTCAGCGGCATCTGCTGTTCTGCGCCCTTGGCAGCGCGGTAGCCTTGCTTTTTTGCCTGCCGCAAAATTTGCCACGCCTCCAGAGAATACGCCGTCCACGCGCTGCCACGGGTAGGAATTTCCAGCAAATCATACAGCACACCGTCAGCATCGCACATCAGCGGAAAGGGCAGCGCATCCTGTGCAAGACTGGCAGCCAGTTTATCGGCACGCGAACGCACCACCATAGCAAACCCGCCGCTGTACAGCTTGTCGTAGGTTTCCGCATAACGGCTTGCAAAGGTGCGGGTCACCGGGTTGCCGAAGTTTGCCATAAACACCAGCACCAGCGGTGCCTGCGCCGCCAGCA
Source organism: Subdoligranulum variabile (assembly GCA_004552305.1). Taxonomy (GTDB): domain Bacteria; phylum Bacillota; class Clostridia; order Oscillospirales; family Ruminococcaceae; genus Gemmiger; species Gemmiger variabilis_A. The sequence goes on from SFOX01000001.1 coordinate 11,178, forward strand.
AATCGCGGAAACGGTTTTGCGCCCGATACGGCGTGTCATAGGAAAACATGGGCAGTTTGTCGCCCGCTTTGATTTTTGCCGCCATAACATTCTCCGTCCCAAAATATATGCAAAAATCCGGACAGGGGATACCCGCCCGGACATAGTTTCAGAAAAAGCCCCGCACAGCCGTCTGCAGCCAATCAAAACCTACCGGTATGGCAGGTGGGTGCCCTGCAGATACATTCATGCTCCCTTCTTCCGCCAAGGGCGGGAGGTCTGCAATCCCGCATCTGACGCGGGCTCCCAAAATTTGATTAGTAGGATTCTATAAAGGCCGCAACAAATCGAACTGCGCAGGGCGGCAAACCAAGGAAATCAGTCCAATTCGGAATCGTCGATATCGTATATAGCGCGCAGGCGCTCCTCAAAGACCTTGCCGACAGTCAGCAATTCTTCATCATCGTCCACGATATCCATATACTCACCCTGGTCGTCGGTTCCGATGCGCATCAGGATCAGCTCCGCTTCCTCCTGCAGGCTCTCAGGATCCTCCTGATAGGGAATCACCGCCAGATAGCGGGTGCCGTTCACTTCCGTTGCGTCGATGACTTCAAAGGTGACTTCCTTGCCGTCCTCGTCCTCCAAGGTCAGCAGATCAGGGGTAGCTTCTTCCAGCATTTCCGGGCTCAGTTCGTCAGACATAATGACCTCCTATGGTCGGTTGAATTTGATACCTATAGTTTACCGTTTTTTTTCTGAAACGTCAAGGGTGTTCAACACAAAGATTCTGTGGTATAATAAGTTATCTTAGACTTTTGGCACATCTGCAGGTCTTTGTGGCTTGCAGCATCGCTTTTATGCGGAGGTTCACCATGAAAAAACTTCTCTGCCTTGTGTTTGCCATGCTGCTGGCGCTTTGTGCCTGCAGCAGCGGCAAAAGCACCCCCAAGCGTCCCGCCGTCACCAGCAGCGAACGCCAGTTCACCACCCCCGCCGAAGGGGACACCATCGCCATTTTTACCACCAGCCAAGGTGAGATCCGCGCCGTGCTGTACCCCGACGCAGCGCCTATGGCGGTCTACAATTTTGCAGGGCTGGCACGCATCGGCTACTATGACGGCACGGTTTTCTGGCGTGCCCAGTACGGCTTTGCGGTGCAGGGCGGCGATGCCACCGGCACCGGAACGGGCGGCTCCACGATTTGGAGTAACAACGCCTACCCCGCAGAGGTTGACCCCGGCTTAAAGCATTACGCGGGCGCGCTGTGCGCTGCCTTTGCCACCGGCGGCGAAAGAACCGGCGGCAACAGCCAGTTTTATTTTGTGCAGGCACTGCCCGACAGTGTTGACGAAGCCCAGCAGCAGGCACTTGCCCAAAACGGTTATACGCAGGAGCAAATTGACGCCTACGCCGCAGCGGGCGGCTTGCCGTACCTTGACAACACCGACACGGTATTCGGGCAGGTATATGAAGGTATGAACGTCGTGGACAAGCTCGCCGGGGTAAAAACCATCGACTCGGAGGACGGCGCCGACACCTGCCGCCCCTTTGACAGCGGCGATGTAACGATCGAGCATATCACAATTGCCGCGTATCCCGGTCCCACGACCGAGGAACTGGCTGCCCAGTGGGCAGCCGAGGTCGATGACGAAAACGCCGTCGGCTGATAGGAGCCGTATCAAAAAAGGGACGCTTACCCAAGCGTCCCTTTTTGCTTTTATTTTTTGGTGTTGCCGCCCATCCGGCGGTCGCGGCGGCTGTATTCCTCCAGTGCCTTATCAAAGCAAGGCTTGTCAAAGTCGGGGAACAGCACAGGGGTAAAGTAAAATTCGGCATAGGCACACTGCCACAGCAGGAAATTGGACAGGCGCTCCTCACCGCTGGTGCGGATCATCAGGTCAACCGGCGGCAGGTTGCGGTACAGGTGGCTCTCGATGGTTTTTTCGTCGATTTGCTCCGGCGTCAGGCTGCCCTGCTGCACCTCACCGGCAATGGCGCGCACAGCGTCAGTCAGTTCGGCGCGGCTGCCGTAGTTCAGGCAGAAGTTGACAATGCCCTTTTTGTTGTCCTTGGTCAGCTCCATCATATAATCCATTGCATCCAGCACGCGCTGCTGCAGCCCTTCGCGGCGACCGCTGAACAGCACCTGACAGCCGCGCTCATTCATTTCCTCCGCGATGGTGCGGAAGTTGTTGGCAAACAGATCCATCAGGTAGCCGACTTCCTTGGCATCGCGGGAAAAATTCTCAGTCGAAAACACATACAGCGACAGCACCTTTACGCCGCGGTCGCCCACGGCATAGCGGGTGATTTCCTGCAGGCGATCAAAGCCCGCCTTGTGACCGACACTGGCGGGCATAAAACGCTGACGCGCCCAGCGGCGGTTGCCGTCCACAATGATGGCGACGTGTTGGGGAATGCGCAATTCTTCGTTAGGCATAGGTGTTCTCCTTTGTTATACTTGCTCCTGCCGGGGCATAAGCTGTTCGGGCGCGGTTTCTCCGGGATGATGGGCGCGCCAGTTCAAAAAGCTTTCCAGAATCACAGCGGCGGAAACCGAATCCAGCTTTTCCTTACGCTTTTGCCCAAAGGTGTCGTTGTCCGCCAGAATGGCTGCCGCCGATACCGTGGTACGGCGCTCGTCCCACATAACGACGGGCATCCCCGCCATATCGGCAAGGCGCTGGGCAAAGCGGCGGCTTTTTTCAGCGCGCTTGCCCTCGGTGCCGTCCATATTTTTGGGTAAGCCGCAGACAAGCCCGGCAGCCTGACGGGCGCGGGCAGCCTCCACCGCGGCGGCAGCCACCTTGTTCATACTTTTTTCCTCAATTTGCGGGGTGATAGGGGAAGTCACGGTTTCGCTCTCATCGCATCCGGCCAAGCCGGTGCGGCTGTCGCCGTAATCCACAGCCAACCATTTCATAGGGATCGCTCCTTATCTGTTATTGGAATCAGTATACCACCAAAATGCCGGGAACGCAAACAAAAAGGAAGAGCCGAAGCCCTTCCTTACTTGTTATGCCAAAACCTCTTTGGGCAGGCGCTTGTCCAGCTGCACGGTCAGCAGCACGGCCAGCGCGATTTTAATCACATCGCCCGGCAGGTAGGGGATAACGCACCAGCCCAGCGCGGTCATCAGCGGGGTAGCGGTCAGTGCAATGAACCAGATGGTACCCAGCAGGTAGCAGGCAGCGCAGCCCAGCACCATACCCAGCACCATCGCCCAAGGCTTGCGCTGCAAGGCGTTTGCCACGGCGGGCGCGATGGCTGCCGCCAGAACATAGCCCACAACATAGCCGCCGGTCTTGCCCAAAATGGCGGAAAGTCCGCCGTTGAAGCCCGCCAGAACCGGCACGCCCACGGCTGCCAGCAGAATGAACACCAACTGGCTGACGGCGCCCCACACAGGGCCCAGCATCACACCTGCCATATACACCCCAAACAGCGCCAGATTGACCGGCACACCCCACGGGGTAGGCACAGCCAGCTGGCTGCATACCACCGTCACAGCGGTGAACAGGGCGCAAAGAACCATCTTACGGACACGATTTGCCGAATTTGTCATACGATTTTAACTCCTCTATCATTTTTACTCGGCTTCCCGCACGCGGGCTTCGCCCGACGAAAGTACGGTCACCGCAGTTTCCCCCTCAAAGCGCACGCGCAGGCGGCACTCCTCATCCACGCCTAGCACCAGCGCCGAGCGTACCTCGCAGCCGGGGCGAACGACCTCGATCTGCTTGCCCGGCAAAATTTGCAGGCGGCGGTACTCCTCCAGAAAATCGCCGTGATTCCGGGCGGTATACAGCGCCCAAAACTCGTTCAGCACCGCTGCTGCCAGTGCCGCGCGGGTCCCGCCCGGCGGTGTTGTTTCATACAGCGCTCCCGCCACGCCGGAAAGCTCCTGCGGCCAGCCCTGCAGCGGGGTGACCAGATTGATGCCCAGCCCCAGCACGGCGTATTCCAGCATACCGGACTCTAAATCCAGCGATGCTTCGGTCAAAATGCCGCAAACCTTTTTGCCGCCGTACAGCAGGTCGTTGACCCATTTGATTTCGACCTGTACACCGCACACCATCCGGATGGCGCGCGCTGCCGCCACCGCTGCCATAGCCGTGATTTGCACCGCCTGCCGCGCCGCCATATCGGGGCGCAAAAGCAGGCTCATATACAGCCCGCCCGGCGGCGAGTAAAAGCTGCGCCCCTGCCGCCCGCGTCCGGCGGACTGTGCCTGTGCAATCAACACGCGCCCCTCCGGCTCACCGTCGGCAGCTTGGCGGCGCAGGGCTGCGTTGGTGCCGGGCAGCCGCTGCACGACCTCGACCTGCAGCCCTGCGGCAGCGCCCTTGAGCAGCGCGCAGACCGCGTCAGCATCCAGCAAATCGGTGTCCTTGTGCAGGATATATCCCCGGTTGGTCACCGCTTCAATGGGCGTGCCGTCGGCACGCAGCGCAGTGACCGCCTTCCAGACGGCCGTGCGGCTCACGCCGAGCTGCTGCGCCAGCTTCTGACCCGAAATATATCTTCCTCTGGCAGCATCCAGTGCTGCCAGAACCTGCTGCCTGACCAAACCGCCGCCCCCTTTTTCTTGCCGCATTGTGGGCAGTATACCGCGTCGCCGCGCCGTATGTCAACCAATTTTCGCATTAAAGGTTGACAATCGTCCCAAAAAATAGGCGCACTGCCCAAAACCGTGCGCCTGTACTTGTTTATTGTGTCAAATCCGCTTAGCCAGCCCCAAATCCGCCATAATATCGGTGCGGGCATCCAGCGCCAGCGTGGCAATGCGGCGGATACGCTCCGGCGTCATATACGGTGCCAGACCGCTGATGGAAAACGCGCTGTCGGCACGCCCGCCGACGCCGGGGATCGCCACCGCAACGCAGCGCACGCCCAGCTCGTTTTCCTCATCGTCGATGGCATAGCCCTTGGTGCGCACCTCGGTCAGTTGGGCTTGCAGCGCGTCATATTCCACGATGGTGTGTGCTGTCAGCTTTTGCGGGGTGGTGTGCTGCCAGATCTGCGCCACCTCATCGGCGGGCAGGGTCGCCAGAATCGCCTTGCCCACGCCCGTGCAGTACAGCGGGCTGCGCAGCCCCACGCGGCTGGACATCCGCATCGGACCGCTTTCCGTTTTATAGATGTAGACAATATCCTGCCCATCGCGTATGACCAGATGCACCGCCTCGCCCGTGCGCTGTGCCAAACGTTCCAGATGCACCTTAGCAACATCCATAATGTCCATACTGTTGACAATGCCGCTGGAAAGCTCAAACATTTTTAAAGTCAGGCGGTAACGCCCGTTTTCGTCCTGCGCGGCGTACCCCAGCGAAACCAGACTTGCCAGCAGGCGATGCACAGTGCTTTTGGCAAGCCCGGTGTCCTGCGCCAACCGCTGCAAGCCCGCCCCGGCAGGGTGTGCCGCCAGACTTTCGATCAGTTGAAAGATGCGCTCCACGCTTTGTACGCCCGATTTATCCGCCATAAGGGAGCCTCCCGCTAAAATTAACAATTTGTTCATAATTTGCAGAACTTGCGGTTTTTGGAATTGCGTTCCGCATAGTGGAATAATTATAGCAAAGATTTTCGATTTTGGCAACCCATATGCCGAATCGCGGAATTCCGAGCATCCGTGACAAAAAATGTCGGTTGTTCCTTGTCAAAATTGACCGATTGACGTTTTTCCCGGCGATGCGTATAATAAAACTAAACAAATGCGCCGCAGGTCGCGGTGTGCAAAAAGTAAAGGAGAATTGTTATGAATTCTGTTTTGCAGCGTGTGTATGAGATCGGTATCATTCCGGTCATCGCCTTTAACAGCGTGGACGAAGCCCTGCCTCTGTGCAAGGCTTTGATGGCGGGCGGTCTGCCTGCCGCGGAAGTCACCTTCCGCACCGCCTGCGCCGAGGAGTGCATCAAGAAGATCCACGACGAGCTGCCCGATATGCTGCTGGGCGCCGGCACGGTTCTGACCGTTGACCAGGCTGACCGCGCTATGGCTGCCGGTGCTTCCTTCATTGTTGCCCCCGGCTTTGACCCCGAGGTCTGCAAGCACGTTATCGACAAGGGCGGCATCATGATGCCCGGCACCGCCACCTCCGGCGAGATGCAGCAGGCCATGAATATGGGCTGCGAGGTCGTCAAGTTCTTCCCCGCAGAGGCAAACGGCGGCGTGGACAAGCTGAAGAATATCGGCGCTGCCCTCAAGACCTGCAAGTGGATGTGCACCGGCGGCGTCAACGCCAAGAACGTCAACAACTACCTCGGCTACAACCAGATCATCGCCGTCGGCGGCACCTGGATGTGCAAGAGCGACAAGATCAAGGCCGGCGCCTGGGACGAGATCACCGCTATGAGCCGCGAGGCCGTTGATGTTATGCTGGGTCTTGAGCTCGGTCACATTGGCATCAACTGTGCCGATGAGGCGGAGGCTGCCAAAACCGCTGAGGCGATCGGCGCCCTGCTGAGCATGGCTGTCAAGCCCGGCAACTCCAGCATCTTTGTGGGCAAGAAGGAATTTGAGATCATGAAGAAGCCCGGTCGCGGCACCCATGGTCACATTGCTATCCTGACCAACAACGTCGACCGCGCCATCTATCACCTGAGCCAGCGCGGCGTCAAGTTCGATATGGACAGCAAGAATGTCAAGGACGGCAAGACCGTTGCCATCTACTTTGCTGACGAGATCGCCGGCTTTGCCCTGCATCTGGTCCAGAAATAAGCACCTTTGTATCCGAAATGGGGCGCACGCCCTGTATACAGATAAAAACAAACATTAAAGGAGTTCACCATGAAAGTTGTTACTTTTGGCGAATTGATGATCCGTCTGCAGCCGTTCAACTACGAGCGTTTCGTGCAGGCTAACACCCTCGAGTTCAGCTTCGGCGGCGGCGAGGCCAACGTGGCCGTGTCCCTGGCCAACTACGGTGCTGATGCCGTTTTCGTAACCAAGCTGCCCAGCCACGCCATCGGTCAGTCCGCTGTCAACAGCCTGCGCCGCTACGGCGTCGATACCAGCAAGATCACCCGCGGCGGTGACCGTGTCGGCATCTACTTCAACGAGAAGGGCGCTTCTCAGCGCGGCTCTGTCTGCATCTATGACCGTGCCAACTCCGCCATCCAGCTCGCCACCACCGCCGACTTCGATTGGGATGACATCTTCGAGGGTGTGGACTGGTTCCACTTCACCGGCATCACCCCGGCTCTGGGCGAGAATGTTGTTGAGATCTGCCGCGAGGCCTGCAAGGCTGCCAAGGCTCACGGCGTTAAGATCAGCTGCGACCTGAACTACCGCGGCAAGCTGTGGACCCGTGAGCAGGCCCGCGCTGCCATGACCGACCTGTGCCAGTACGTTGACGTCTGCATCTCCAATGAGGAGGATGCCAAGGACGTCTTTGGCATCGAGGCCGAGGCTACCGACATCTACGCCGGCGAGATCAACCGCGAGGGCTACAAGAGCGTTGCCAAGCAGTTGGCTGACAAGTTCGGCTTCGAGAAGGTTGCCATCACCCTGCGTGAGAGCCACTCCGCCTTCGACAACGGCTGGAGCGCTATGCTGTACGACGTTGCTTCCGGCGAGTATGCCTTCAGCAAGAAGTACGACCTGCACATCATCGACCGCGTTGGCGGCGGTGACAGCTTCGGCGCTGGTCTGATCTACGCCCTGCTGAGTGGCAAGACCACGCAGCAGGCTGTTGAGTTCGCTGTTGCTGCTTCTGCTCTGAAGCACTCCATCGAGGGCGACTACAATATGGTCACCGTTTCCGAGGTCGAGAAGCTCGCCGGCGGCGACGGCTCCGGTCGTATCCAGCGCTGATTTGCGCACCTGATTCTCCGTTTTCATCTGCCCCCTGCGGTTTGCGCCGCAGGGGGCTTTTTTACACCAAAAAAGGACGCATACGCTGCAGCGTATGCGCCCGGATAAAAAAACGATATTGCCTTAAAAATTTTCTACAATATCCAGCAATTTGTCAAGATTTCTTTCGTTGCATTCCAAAATCAAAATCTGGCAGTCCGGGTTGTCCAAAAGCGAAGCATCAAAATTTTCCAGCCGTTCCCAGCGCGCCGCCGCAAAACGGCATTGCAGGTAGGGGATATATTCCTCACCGAAGCTGTCCCCGAACACCCGTACGCTGCGGCTGTCGGCAGAAAAAAGTGCCGCGTAATTTTCGACCTCCCAGCAGGTTTCGTCCGGCACGCTGTCGTACAGCGAGGTCGCATACGCCATATCGCCGGTCATAGTGCCGACCGGCTTTACCGTATATTCGGTGGGCAGCCGGGTGGGCAGGTTCAGCTCCTCCAACACGCCGTCCAGCCCCAGAAGCGCCCCCAGCGCGTTCCAATGACCGTCCGCCTTATAGTACAGCAGCCGTTCGGGATGCAGCCTTGCCTGACTGCGCAGCAGGGAATACCGCCAGTTGACGGGCAGCGTAGTGTGCGATTGCATATACGCCACCATACGATCGGTGCGGTTTTGCTCGCTCACAAGGGGGTATCCGGCGGGCAGGTATTCGCGGTAGATGCGCGCCTTGTCGGGGGTCATATCCAACACCAAGGTGCAGCCCGCCTCCGCAAGGCGGTCGTGGATGACCTGCAATTTGGCGCTGCTCTGCGCCAGCACGGCAAGACTGTCCAGCGTGTCGGTTCTGCCCTGATACCGCGCCAGAGGACGCGCCTCCGGCTCGTTTTCCTTGTAAAAGAACCAGCCGTCCTTGCCGGGAAGCACCTTTTTGCTTTGGCTGGTGCCGAACAGCGCGTAATCCAGCTGTGCATTGACCCACGTCAATTGAAACCGGAAAGGGGCGTTGTCCTCCATAAACAGATTCAGCGTCTGCGGCAGCTGACGCGGGTCGGATTGCAAGGTCTGCGGCAGCTGGGTGCGCAGGCGGTTTTCGTGCTTGTCGGTAGAAAAGCGGGTCGAAAACAGATTGTACACCAAAAACGACAGCCCAATCACGCCGCAAAACACCGCGATAAACAAATATTTTGCCAGGATACGCAGTTTTTTCATATCGTTGCCCCTTAAAACCGGATATACAAAAACTCATTGTAGGTACCCACCGACACCCGCATAACACAGAGGAACAGCAGCCCCACCAGCACGATCATACCCGGCACAGACGGCACGCTTTGGTCGCGTGCTGCCTGCTTCAACCGGGGCAGCAGGCTTTGCAGAATACCGCACAGCAGAAGTGCCGCCACAAAAATCAGCAGCAGTTTCGCATCGGCAAACGCCTGCCACTCGTACCCGGGCGCACCTTTTTGCCAAGTCAGCACGCCGCGCAGCGCCGCCAGTGCTTCGCGCATACCGGGTGCGCCGTACACAACAAAGGTCAGCCACAGCATCGCCAGGGTGTAGCCGTGCTGCAGCGCGACGGGCAGTCTTTCCATCAACCGGCGCAGCCCTGAGCGCTCCACACACAAAATCACGCCGTGCATAGCACCGAACACCAGATATTTCCACGCAGCACCGTGCCAAAAGCCCGTCAGTGCAAAGACCAGCAAAAGGTTCAGACAGGCGCGTCCCTCGCCCTTGCGGCTGCCGCCCAGCGGGATATAGACATAATCGCGGAACCAGTCGGACAGGGGGATGTTCCACCTGTGCCAGAAATCGGTCACTGACTTCGCGCAGTAGGGGTCGTCAAAGCTTTCCGGCAGGGTAATGCCGAAAAAGTGTCCCAGTCCCACCGCCATATCGGCATAGCCGGAAATTTCGCAGTAAAATTGCAGCATATACGCCGTGTAGCCCAGCAGCAGAATCGGGGCTGGCAGCGTTGCGGCAGGCACCGAGGTCACCTTGGCGCAAATCAGCGCCAGCTGATCCGCCAGCAGCACCTTTTTGGATAGTCCCAACACAAACCGCTTGATGCCGGCGCAGAAACGGTCGGCGTCCACACGGCGGCTCTCACTGCGGCATGGCAGCTGCGGAGCCTGCTGTTCCCACCGGACAATGGGTCCCGACAGCGAATGTCCGAAAAACGCCAGAAACACGAAAAACCGCACCGGGCTTTTGATGGCCTCTGCCTTTCCGGCGGCAATATCGGCGCAGTAGCCGATGGCGGTAAACAGATAAAAACTCATTCCCACGGGCAGTACGGCAGAAACCATCGGCAGGCTGCCGCCCAGCAAGGGGTTCAGCGTTTCCACCAGCAGAGGCGCGTATTTCATCACCGCCAGAATGGCAGCATTGCACCCCACCAGCAGCACCAGCAGCGGTCTTTTGCGCTGCACGCGCTCCAGCAGCAGCCCGCCCAGCCAGTTGATAAGCGCCGCGCCCAGCACCACCGCCGCGCTGCGGTAGCCCGCCATGACAAAAAACAGCAGACTGAACACCGCCAGCACGCCGTTGCGGCAAGCCTTCGGCAGCAGATAATACACAAAAAGCGTCAGCGGCAGGAACACAAAAATAAATTGTACCGATGAAAAATCCAACTTCAACATCCTGTCCGGGCAAAATACGCCCATATTTTACATCCTGTACCTATTATACGGACATTTTTGCGTTTGAGCAAGCGATTTTTCGCCGAATATTCCTGCCTTTCTTTGTGCAGAAACCCTAGGCAACACCGCACCATTCCTGTCTTACGGCGCAAGCACCGCACCGGCAGCAATTCATACAATCCTGCGGTTCTGCCCATACTTTTTTCATAGACAAATGCATAGAAAAACGCTATAATACAAATAACGTTACCCACATCGTGCAAAGGAGTCCTTATGCCAAGAAGAAAGCAGTCCGATTTAGCCCAGCGGCTGGAAACGGTCATTAAAACATTGATTCCCCAGCGGGACACAAACGCTGAGGATTTAGGACCTATGATGCGCGCCATTAAGGCGGTACACAGCGCCACCGACCATACCTCCACCACCCCGGAGGACTTGGAGCGTCAGCGCGCCGCGCAGGAGCTGTTTGCCAAGCTGGTGACCCCCTCCTTGGGCATCCGCAGCGTTGCGCTGAATATCCACGGTCTGCCTGCCGAATGGGTCAGCCTGGAACACGGGCATGACCGCCGCCACGCCGTGCTGTACTGCCACGGCGGCGGCTACACCTGCGGGCAGCTGGGGTATGCGCGGATCCTTGCCAGCAAGCTGGCACTGTGTACCGGGTACGATGTGCTTTCGTTTGAATACCGCCTTGCCCCCGATAACCCGTACCCCGCCCAGATCGAGGATGCGCTGACCGCGTGGGATTACCTGATGTATATGGGCTACGGTGCGCGGGACATCATTGTGGCGGGCGATTCCGCCGGGGGAAACCTTGCGCTGGAGCTTTGCCTGAAGCTGAAGGAGCAAGGGCGCGCCCAGCCGCGCGGGCTGGTGCTGTTCAGCCCTTGGACGGATATGACTGCCAGCGGCAAAAGCTACCGCACCTGCCGCGCACTGGACCCCATGCTCACGATGGAGTATATCGCTGCCGTGCGCGCCGCCTACACCGGACCGGATGCCGACTGGAGCCAGCCCTGTTACAGCCCGCTGTTTGCTGATTTGCGCGGCTTGCCGCCGACGCTGATTCAGGTTGGCACCAATGAGATTTTGCGTTCCGACAGTGAGCGCTTGGCGGACGCGCTGCAAAAGTCCGGCGGTTACGCCGCGCTGGAGGTGTACGAGGAATGCTGGCACGTTTTCCAGCAGATGCCCATCCACCGCGCCGCTGAAGCCATGGAGGCAGCCGGGCGCTTTGTGCAGCGCCTGATGTGAGTGATTTTAACGCTACAAGGAGATAATTCTTCATGTCCCAGAGTTGGTATAAAGTCGATAATGTCGCCAAGGTGTTTCTTGCCACTGCCAGCCGCCGCGACCCGCGGGTCATCCGGATCTCCTGCACCTTGCAGGATCCCGTGCAGCCGGAGCTTCTCAATGAGGCGCTGCGCAGCACCGCGCGCGAGTGGCCGCAGTTTCAGGTAACGCTGCACCGCGGTTTATTCTGGCATTATTTTGAATCCACCGATCTTCTGCCCACCGTACATGAGGAGGATAAAGCCCCCTGCGCACCGCTGTATGTACCCGAGCGCCGCAACCGCCTTCTGTACCGGGTGACCTACTTCAACAACCGCATCAATCTGGAAATGTTCCACGCCCTGACGGACGGCAACGGCGGCTTTTTGTTTTTAAAGTCCATTGTACACAACTACCTTTCGCTGTGCCATCCGCAGGAAATGCTGGGTGCCGCCACCCCCAACAGTGCCTCGGCAGGGGAGCGCGAGCAGGACAGCTTCCGCAAATTTTACAGTGCCAGCAAGCGCAGCAACGTCCAAAAAGACCCCAAGGCGTGCCATCTGCGCGGGCTGCGCCTGCCCTATGACCAGCTGCAATTTTTTGAGGCGCACCTCAGCGTACAGGAGGTTTTGTCCAAGGCGCGGGCGCTGGGCGTTTCCATGACAAGCTACATCGGTGCCTCCATGATGCTGGCCATTTACGCCGAGCTTCCCGCGCTGGAGCGCGGCAAGCCCATTACCATCAGTCTGCCGGTCAATCTGCGCAATTATTACCCCAGCGAAACCGCCCGCAACTTTTTCAATTCCGTCTATGTCGGCATCGTCGTCAAGGAAACCGACACGCTGGAAACCTTAGCCCCGCAGTTCGATGCCCTGTTAAAGGAAAAGCTGCTGCCCGAAAACATACGCGCCCAGATGGATGAATTTGAAACGCTGGAGCATATGCCCGGCATCCGCCCGGTGCCGCTGGTCATCAAAAATGCCGTGGTGAATCTGTTCACCCGAAACGCTGACAAGCGCGTCACGGCGGTGCTTTCCAATATGGGGCGGTTGTCCGTTCCCGAAAAGCTGATGCCCTATGTGCGGTCGTTCTCCGCCTTTTCCAGCGCCAAGACGCTGTTTACGGTGGTCACCTCCTACGGGGATGACCTTGTGCTGGGTACGGCGTCGGCGCTGCGCAGCACCAATGTGCTGAGTCGGCTCTACCGCGGCTTTGTGCAAAACGGCTTGGCGGTCACGCTGTATGCCACGGAGGTGGAAAAATGATTACCTGCCCGCATTGTCATGTACAGATCGGCGGCGACAGCGAATACTGCCCCCTTTGCCAGAACCGTCTGCCCGGCACGCCGGATGCTGCGTACTGGCCCGCCACCGCGCCGCGCATCCACCGCGCCGGGATGCTGTACAAAATTGTCGCCTTTATCGCACTGGGTTGCTGTATGGCAGTGGGTGCTGTGGATTTTCTTTTGATCGACACGCCGCACACCCACTGGAGCCTGCTGGCTGTCTTGTGGGTCATCGTGGGGCTTTTGGTGCTGCGCAGCATTCTGCGCCGCCGCTACAACGGTCCGCGCCAGCTTTTCAACCTGTTGCTCATCGTTTCGGCGATGCTGGTTTTTACCGACTGGTTCCACGGCTACACCGGGTTCAGCCTTGACTTGGCGGTGCCGATCCTGTGCAGCATCTCACTGGTGTGCAACTTTATCTTTTCGATCGTGCGCAGCCGCTACACCGTCAACGCCTTAGTCTATATGCTGATGAACATCGGCATCGGCATTTTGCCGTATCTGCTGCTGTTTTTCCGCGTGGGTGGCGGCACCATGAACGCCCGCAACATCCCGTGGGTGATTTGCCTGATCATCAGTATGATCACCTTTTTGGGGCTGGTCATCTTCCGCGGGCGAGATCTGCGCTGTGAGCTGGAAAAGCGGCTGCACCTGTAACGCTTGACAAACCCGCCGTTAAGGTCTATACTAAATAAGTTATAAGAACAACTTAAAACACTGTGACGAAGAAAGTACGCATCCGGCACCGGCACAAGAGAGGGCGGTCACCGGCTGAAAGCCGCCTGCAGGCAAGGGATGCGGAAGTTCACTTTTGAGTGGTGCGCGGGAAAGGCTGCAAAGCCCGGTAGTGTGCAACGGTGCTGCTCCGTTATCGGCAGGCAAAGAGTGCCGCATACAATGCGGAACACGGGTGGTACCGCGGAGTTTTGAATGACAAGACTTCGTCCCTGACAACAGCAGGGACGGGGTCTTTTTTTATTTTACCCTTGCCCCCAACGCAAAAAACGAGGTGTACTATGGAAGAAAAAATCAAGGAACTGCGCGCCGCCATAGAGCAGGCGGGCGCCGCTGTGGCAGACCAAGCCCAGCTTTCGGAATTCTGGCAGAAGTTTTTGAGCAAAAACGGCGAGGTTGCCGGGCTGACCAAGTCCCTGCGCGACGTCCCCAAGGAGGAGCGCCCCGCCGTCGGCAAGACGATCAACGAGTTCAAGCAGTGGGCAGAGGCGCAGTACCAGACCCTGTCCGCGCAGGTCGAGCAGGCTGCGCTGGCAGCCCGCAACGCTGCCGAAACCGTGGACATCACCATGCCCGCCAAGGTGCGCCCCAACGGCAGTTTGCACCCCATCACGCTGGTCAAAAACGAGATCATTGATGTCTTTGCCGGTATGGGCTTTGAAATTTACGAGGGTCCCGAAATTGAGGACGATGACCACAACTTCACCCGCCTGAACGTACCCAAAAACCACCCCGCCCGCGATATGCAGGACACCTTCTATGTCGCTGACGACATCGTGCTGCGCACCCAGACCAGCGGCGGTCAGATCCGCGTTATGGATATGGAAAAGCCCCCCATCAAGGTGCTGGTACCGGGTCGTGTTTTCCGTTCCGACTCTGACGCGACGCATTCCCCGATGTTCCACCAGATGGAAGGTCTGGTCGTTGACAAGGGCATCACGCTGTGCGACTTGCAGGGTATGCTGGACAAGTTTGTGCAGGCGCTTTTCGGCTCCGAGGTCAAGACCCGTCTGCGCCCGTCCTATTTCCCGTTTACCGAGCCGAGCGTTGAGGTCGATGTTTCCTGCTTCGAGTGCGGCGGCAAGGGCTGCCCCCTGTGCAAGCACACCGGCTGGATCGAGGTCCTGGGTGCCGGCGTTGTACACCACAGTGTTCTGGAAAACTGCGGCATTGACCCCGAGGTGTATTCCGGCTTTGCCTTCGGCATCGGCATTGAGCGTATTGCCATGCTGAAATACGGCATCAACAACATTGGTCTGATGTTTGAGAACGATTTGCGTTTCCTCAAGCAGTTCAAGGGCTAAGAAAGGGGAGGGAATACACCATGAAAGTACCGTTCAGTTGGTTAAAGCAATATGTAGATATCGACGTCACCGCCCAAGAGCTGGAGGGCAAGCTGTTTGACTGCGGCTTTGAGGTCGAAGAACTTATCGACCTCGGCGGCGAGATCAGCAAGGTCGTTGTCGGCGTTGTCACCGAGTGTGTCCCCCAGGAGGGTACCCACCTGCACATCTGCAAGGTGGATTGCGGGGATTACGGTCACGATATCCAGATTTCCACCGGCGCCTCCAATGTCTACACCGGTATGCACACCCCCGCCGCGTTGGACGGCTCCACGCTGCCCGGCGGCATCAAAATCAAGGCAAAGCCCCTTATGGGCATCGAGTCCAACGGTATGCTGTGCAGCGGCACCGAGTTGGGTCTGAACGACGATTTGTACCCCGGCTCTGAGGTAAACGGTCTGCTGGACCTGCCTAAGGACACCGTTCCCGGCACCCCCATTCAGGACGTTGTGGGGCTTAATGATTATATTTTTGATATTTCCATTACCGCCAACCGCGCCGATTGCCAGAGCGTTCTGGGTATTGCGCGTGAGGTTGCCGCCGTGCTGGGCAAGCCGCTGAAGATGCCCGCAACGGACTACACCGTCAGCGAAACCACCGAGCCGCGCTTGTCCATCACCGTGGAGGCGCCCGACCTTTGCCCGCGCTACATCGGTCATTATGTTCACAACATCACCCCCGGCGAGTCCCCGCGTTGGATGCGCCGCAGTCTGGCACTGTGCGGGCTGCGCAGCATCTCCAACGTTGTGGACATCACCAACTATGTCATGCTGGAAATCGGTCAGCCGATGCACGCCTTTGATATGGACACGCTGGAAAGCTGCCAGATCATCGTGCGCCGCGCCAAGGACGGCGAGAAAATCACCACCCTTGACGGAAAAGAGTTCACCCTGACCCCCAATAATCTGGTTATCTGCGACGGCACCAAGCCCGTGGCGCTGGCCGGTGTTATGGGCGGTCTGAACAGCGAAATCAAGGACGGCACCACCCAGCTGCTGTTTGAAAGTGCCAAGTTTGCCCGCGACAACATCCGCAAGACCGCACGCGGTCTGGGTCAGAACACGGATGCCTCCAGCCATTACGAGAAGGGCATCTCCGAATACGCCACCGAGCTGGGTATGGCACGCGCCTTGCACCTGATCCAAGAGCTGGGCTGCGGCGAAGTCACCGCCACCCACTTTGACTGCTCTGCCGGTGCCGCGCGCGAGGGCAAGCATTTCACCGCAAAAATCAGCCGCATCAACGCTATTTTGGGCATCACCGTGCCTACCGATGCGATTCTGGATATTCTGAACCGTCTGCAATTTGAGGTTGCCTTGGAAGCCGACGGCGACACCATGCAGGTCACCGCGCCCCGCTGGCGTGAGGATATCGAGGTCGGCGAGCCGGATCTGGCGGAGGAAGTCATCCGCGAATACGGCTACGAGCATATCAAGCCAACCTTCCTGAAGGCGGCGCAGGTTACCACCGGCGGTCTGACCGCCGAGCAGAAGGCGCACGACAAGACCAAGCGCGTCATGTGCGCCCAAGGCTTCTATGAAGCAGAAACGCTGGCGTTCTACGCCGATGCCGACTTGGATATGCTGCACATTGCCGCCGATGCGCCCGAGCGCAAGGTCATCCGCATTGTGAACCCCATCTCCTCCAATCTGACCATCATGCGCTCTCTGCTGGCACCGTCCCTGCTGAATGTTGTTGTGGACAATCTCAAAAAGGGCAACGGCGAGGGTCGCCTGTTTGAGTTGTCCAACGTTTACATCCCCAAGCAGCTGCCCATCACCGAGCTGCCCGAGGAGCGTCTGCATCTGGGCTTTGCCGCTTGGGGCGCAGACGAGGATTTCTTCGCCGTAAAGGGCGCTGTTGAGGCGCTGGGCGAGGCTTTCGGCGCACCGCTGACCGTTGCGCGCTGTACCGACACGCCTTGGCTGCACCCCGGCATTGCCGCTTATATCCTGTGCAAGGGCGAGCGCGTGGGCGTGTTCGGCAAGCTTGCCAACGATGTGACCGGCGAGCTGAAGCTGCCCAAGGACAGCCGCTCCAACCAGAACATCTATCTGGGCGAGATCGACTGGGTTGCCTTCCACGCCTTGGTGCCCGCCGCCATCCACTACACCCCGATCCCGGCGCTGGCACCCGTGCAGCGTGACCTTGCCTTGGTTGCGCCCGAAAGCACCGAGTGCGGCACCCTGATCGATGAGATGCAGCGCGCCTGCAAGCAGCTGACCAAGGTCGAGCTGTTCGATATCTACCGCGGCGAAAAACTGGGTGCCGGCAAAAAGAGCATGGCGTTCAGCCTGTACTTCCAGCCCACCGATGCGCCCTTTGCCGCCGATGAGGTAGACCGCTTTGTCAAAAAGATTTTGGGCAACCTCAAGTTCAAGCTGGGCATCGAGATCCGCGAGTAATCCCGACACGCTCAAAGAAGGGGTTCGTCGCGGTGCGGCTGCGCCACGCTCTTGCACCCCTCCTTTGGATTCACCCTGTCGCATAAAATCACGTTCTCATGCCTAACGGAGACTCGAACGCGATTTTATGCTCTAGAGGTATTTTCATCGTCGGCACATGTCCGCCGATGAAAATGGTTGAAAAGCCTGCTTTTTCGACAGTTTCTATCCTGCGCTTCGGCGCAGGATTTTTTGTTTTCCGCTACAAAACGGTCACATCCTGCGGTATAATAGAAGAAGAAAGGAAGTGTACCCCGTGAAACCGATTTTAATTGTGGATGACGAGCCGTCCATCACCGCCCTGATACGCCGCGTGCTGACCACCGCCGGGTACACCTGCCAAACGGTCAACGACGGGGCGGCAGCCGCCGATTTGTTGGAGCAAAACCAGTACGACCTTGTTTTGCTGGATATTATGATGCCCGGCGTGGACGGCTATGACCTGCTGCGCTACATACGCCCCACCGGCACGCCCTGTATTTTTATTACCGCCAAGGCGACCGTAGCCGACCGCGTGCAGGGGCTGCACAGCGGCGCGGACGATTACATCATCAAGCCCTTTGCCCCCGCCGAGCTGGTGGCGCGGGTCGAGTGTGTTCTGCGCCGGGCGGGGCGGGGTATGGCGGTGTTTACCGCGTGGGATGTCACGGTGGATACCGCTGCCTGCACCGTAACGCAAAACGGCGCCGTCGTGCCGCTGACCCCCAAGGAATACGAGCTGCTGGTGCTGTTGCTGCGCAGCCGGGGCAATGTCTTGTACCGCGACTATTTGTACGACACCATCTGGGGCGAGCAGCTTTTGAACGACAATACCCGCACGCTGGATTCCCACATCCGGCGGCTGCGCAAAAAGCTGAACTGGGGCGATAAAATCCGCACCGTGCAGCGCACCGGCTACTGCTTGGAAAAGGAGGATTTCCGATGAAAAAGCTCTTGTGTATTTTGTCCGCCCTGCTGCTGTGCGCCTGCACGGCGGCTGCACCCGCCGGGAGCGATGCGGCACAGGCTCTGCCTACTGCCGAGCCTGCCCCCGCAAGGGAAATGCATCGGCTTTCCACCCTGTCGGGCGGCTCACCGGGGCAGGGTGGGTACTACCATATCTACCAGCCCGATGACGCAGACTATGCCCTTGCCGCCGTGATCGACCCCACCACCGGGCAGGATCGCGTTTTGTGTTCCCGCAGCGGCTGCGCCCATAACGAGGAAAGCTGCCCCGCCTTTTTTGTGCGCACCACCGAGGATTCGCCCTATATTTCCGGCAACCTGTACGCCGACGGGGACAAGCTGTACTGGCTGCGCACCCCCATGGGCAACCAGATCAGCAACACAAACGATGCCTTTTTGGACGTCAGCGAGCTTGACGGCAGCAACCGCCGCCGTATCGTGGCGGGCGGCGTCATCCCCCTTTATCTGTCTATCGGCTGTTACGGCAATGGCGAAAGCCTGTTCTGCTCTTACCGCTGCGGCAGTTATTTTGCCATCTACCGCTTTAGCGAAAACGGCGTCAAAGCCATCTATGAGCGTCAAAGCACACAGCAGGTCCTGACCGACATCATCGGTGTCTGGCAGGACAAGCTGCTGCTTTCCTGGCGCGAGGATTACGTCACACCCGATTACCCGCCGGAGGGTTCCTCCGAGGAGCTGTGGTCCGCATGGGATGAAGCCTGCCGCACCGCCATGAAACAGGCACCCCTGCACCTTGCCATGCTGGACGCCGACGGAAACTTTACCGACACCGGGCTTATACTGCCCGCAGAAACCTGCGAGGTATACCCTGTACAGGGGGACTCTCTGTACGCGTTGGAGCATTCCGGACGCCGTTGGCGTTATGACCTTGCCGCCAACACGGTGGAGGAGCTGGAAGCCATGCCCGCCATCGAGGGCGATTATTGGGTATACGGGCAGCCCTACGGCGCATGGGTCACAGGCAGCTACTTTACACCCGGGCAGGACGATTATACCGAATATTGGCTCAACCTTGCCGACGGCAGCTATCTGGAACCCCAGCCCACATGGCTGAAGGACGAATCCGTTCCGCGCATTCCCTATACGGTTGCCGCCTTGGGCGACACCTTACTGATGGAGATCGGCTGCCAATATTACGATACTACCACGACCGGGCAGGACGGGCAGCCCTACACCTTTACCACCAGCCGCTATACCTATGGGCTGATCCCTGCCAAGGATTTTCTGGCAGGCAGCCAGAACTGGACCCCGGTAACGCTGCTGGGCAACGACCTTATTTGACAGGAAAGGGGGCGGGCTGCCCGTATGAAATTTTCCTCCAAGCTATCCTTGGGCAGCATTCTGCTGCTTACGGCAGGGCTGTCCTTCAGCGGGCTGGCGCTGATCGGCTGCAGCTTTGCCGGTTCGCTGCACGGCGCGCGCACCGCCCTGCAGGCACGCCAAACCAAGGAGGTTCACGCGCTGGAGCGTCTGATCCTCTCAGACAGCGGGTACAACGCCCGCGCCGACCGCAACTACCTGCTGGCGACCTACGCCCGCCAATTTGCAGCCTCAGCGCAGGATGACAGCCGCCTTTGCCTTTGGTCAGGCGACAATCTGGCGGTGTACAACGACCTGCCGCTGACCGTCAACACCGCCCTGCAAAAGGAATACGCTGCCGCGGGCGCCAACGCCTGGCGCATCGTGCCGGACAGCGGGCAGTATTATCTTGTCCTCAGCCAGCCCATGAATCTGCCGGGGCAGCGTGCCGATTTGCTGTGCGCTTACGATATCAGCTATCTGTTTGCCACCCGCCTGACCCAGCTGCGCCTTTGGGCGGGCATTACGCTGCTGCTGTTGACGGCGGGCAGTGCCGCTGCCGTTTGGTTCAGCCGCAAGCTGACTGCGCCGCTGTCGCTGCTGCAAACCGCCAGCGGGCAGATCGCAGCGGGGGACTACACCCGCCGCACGGCGCTTGCCACAGGGGACGAGCTGGCAGCTTTAAGCGCGAGCTTTGACGCCATGGCGCAGGCGGTCGAGGACAAAATTGCCGCCATGGACGATACCGTGCAGCGGCAAAAGGATTTTATCGCCGCCTTTACGCATGAGATCAAGACCCCCATGACCGCCATGCTGGGCTACGCCGACCTGATGCGTGCTATGCCCGGCGACACCGAATTGCAGCAGGAATCCGCCGCCTACATCTACCACGAAACCCAGCGTCTGGAGCTGTTGAGCCGCCGTCTGCTGGCACTGCTGGGTCTGGATGCCGAGGATGCCCTGCAGCCCGAAGCCGTCACCGATGCCGAGCTGTTCGCCCTTGTGCTGCGCAGCCTGCCCAAGGACGCGCAGCCCCTGCCCACCGTGCAAAGCTGCGGCTGCACGGTACAGGTTGACCCCAGCCTATGGAGTGACCTTTTGCGCAATTTGGTGTTAAACGCGCAAAAAGCCTGCCGCGGCAAGCAGGGGAGTGCGGTATTTCTTCGTTGCTGTGTGCAGAACGGGCAGGCGGTGTTCACGGTAACGGACACCGGCTGCGGCATCCCCGCCAAGGACCTGCCCCGCGTGACCGAGGCATTTTATATGGTGGATAAATCCCGTGCGCGCGCCGCCGGGGGCAGCGGCATCGGCCTAGCGCTCTGCGCGCGCATTGCCGCCGCCCATGGCGCGACCCTGCATATCGCAAGCACCGAGGGGCAGGGTACCACCGTGACCGCCGCCGTGCCTGTATATAAGGAGGTGTCCGCCCGTGAAGGCTAAAATCAC
Organism: Subdoligranulum variabile; assembly: GCA_004552305.1. GTDB lineage: Bacteria > Bacillota > Clostridia > Oscillospirales > Ruminococcaceae > Gemmiger > Gemmiger variabilis_A. The sequence continues at coordinate 32,390 of SFOX01000001.1, forward strand.
CGCCTACTGCGCCGCGCTGCTGGCGCTGCTTGTGCTGCCCTTTGGGGTGCTTGCCGCGTGGGACAAGCTGCTTTTGGGGCGCGATTTTTCCCAAGCCGTCCCCGCCGACACCTTGAGCGATGCCGGGCGCAGCAATGTGACCGCCTGTACGCTATACAACTGCGCGCATATTTTCGGCGCACCTGCCGGCGGGGACTACCTGACCGACAGCTGGACGACAACCGAAGCCGACAGCGCCGACCTTGCGCAGCTTACCTCTTTTTTAACAGACCTGCGCAAGGCAGGGCTGTTGGATGCTGCGCAGCTTCGCCTTTGCCTGAACGCCGCCAACGCGGGTCCCGATGCCGCGCACAGTCTTACCGCCCCCTGCGGGCTGCGGGGCTATTCTGTGCAGCTTCTCCGCGATGAGCCGTATGGTTACGACACCCTTCAGTTTTATTATCTGGAAAACGGTTCGCCGCTGTCGCTGCGGTTTTACGCCGCCGACCCGCAGGCGTTCGGCAGCTGCACACCGGACGATGCCTTTGTGCAGACGCTTTTGCAGGTTCTGGGGCTGGACAGCTTTGCCGACTGGCAGCCTGCCGTCTGGCGCGGACGCGCCCCCGCCGTTGGTGCGGCGGCGTACAGTGCCGAAGCGCAGCTGTATCTTTCGGTGACGGAGCTGGATGGCATCAGTTTTTCGTTGACAAGCCTGACCCCGCAGGATTTTGCGGCACTCTATCAGGAACAGGAGGTTCTTCCATGAAACGTATTTCCATACTGTTAGCGTCCCTGCTGCTTTTGGCGGGCTGCACCGCCCCCGCGCAAAGCACGGCATCCGCCCCCACCGAAACGGCTGCTGCCCAAGCCCCCGCCAACGCCGGGGACGTACATATGCTCACAAACCGCTATGACGGCGGGCAGTATCGCAAGCTATCCACACCCTATTACCCGGATTGCGTGCGCAAAATCGATTATGCCGCCGCCACGGCACAAAGTATGTGCCAGATTTCCGGCTGCCGGCACGACAGCGAAAGCTGCCCCGCATACGGCTGTGACGTTTTTTACCAAGACGGCGATGTCCTTTTGCATCCCTACCGTGTAAATAGTGACGGCAATCCTGATAGGGAAGTCCTGTCCCGCTACGCACCCGATGCCACGGCAGCACCCCTGTTCACACTCAGCGCTCACACAGCAGATTTTGACATTTCCGATGGCTGTCTTGCCGCCGATGATCAATATTACTATTTTGTGGCTTCCACCGTGCTCACCGCAACCGGCTCTGTAAGTGAAGGCAGCCCGGCACAAATTCCCGATGCAGCGCCCGGCGAGCCTGTTACCGGGGAAGGGGATTTCCTTTTCCGCGCCGACAAATCCACCGGAGAACTGACGAATTTAGCTGACCTTGGCAGCGTTTTGGAAGATACGAGCTACTGGTATTTGGCAACGGCAGGGGAACAGAAGCTGTATTTTTACGGAACTGCTAAAAGCGATGATTTCCCCCGCGTTTCCTGCTATGACCTTGTGTCGCAGGAATACACCCTGCTGCCCGAATATTCCGACAAGAATGGTTTCTTTGCAGACGGCTATTATCTCAAGCTCGACACCTTGCAGGGTACGCTGACCGCCATCGACCCGATAACCGGGCAAAGCACCTTGTTGACCGATGCCTTCCCCACCGGGGAGGATCTCATCTACACTGCCACAGCGTTCTGCGATGGCTGGGTCCTCGGCTATAGTTCCTATGACGGCGAGGAATGGATTTCCCACCAGTTTTTCCGCGCGCCGGACGGCACCCTGACCGAGCTGCCCCAGCAGATGTACTGCGATGCACGCGGCAGCCAGCCCGTTCACATCTGGGACATCCAAAACGGGATGGTTTTTCTTCAATACGACTACCGTTCCGATAGCTACCCCGGTTTTGATTATGACGGCAACCCCTGTATGTGGGAAAATATCAGCGATGTCTGCGGCATCATCTCCCTACAGGAACTGCTGGCAGGCAACCAAAATTACCGCGAACTGACCTTTGATTGATTCAAAACTTTATTTTCTTTTGCAAATAGCGGCAAGCGCAGCCTTTTTTGAGCTTTTCTCTTGCTGTTTTTAATTTAATATGCTATAATTGTATCGCGCTTTGACTGAATGTTGTTTCTTATGGTGTAAGAAAACGAAAAAAGGAGAATGCGCGGCGGACGGCCGTTGCCCTTGACGGTCGTCCGTTTTTTATTCTACTGTACACATTTACAGAAATAGCGATATATTGTGATAGGGATTGTATTGTTAAAGGAGGGTTTTTATATGTGTGGAATCGTAGGCTTTACCGGCGCAGCGCAGGCTGCCCCCATTTTGTTGGATGGTCTGGAAAAACTGGAATACCGCGGCTATGATTCTGCCGGCATCGCCGTGCAGAACGCCGCCGGAAAAATCGAGGTCGTCAAGGCCAAGGGTCGCCTCAAGGTATTGTGCGAGATGACCGACGGCGGCAACGCCGTACCCGGAAGCTGCGGCATCGGTCATACCCGTTGGGCGACCCACGGCGAACCCAGCGTGGTCAACGCGCACCCGCATTTCTCCCGCGACCAGAAAATCGCCGTCGTGCATAACGGCATTATCGAGAACTACCAGCAGCTGAAAGAGCGCCTGATGAACAAGGGCTTTACCTTTGCTTCCCAGACCGACACCGAGGTCGTGGCGCAGCTGCTCGACTACTACTACACCGGGGATTCCGCCGGTGACGCGCTGGACGCCATCTCCCGCACGATGATGCGCGTGCGCGGCTCCTACGCCTTGGGCATCCTGTTTGCCGACCAGCCCGGCATTATTTACGCCGTGCGCAAGGACAGCCCGCTGATCGTCGGTCGCTGCGAGGACGGTGCCATCATCGCCTCCGATGTGCCCGCACTGCTCAAGTACACCCGCAATGTCTACTACATTGACAATTTGCAGATTGCCCGCCTCAGCGCAAGCGAGATCGAATTTTTTAACATCGACAAAGAACCCGTCACCTGCGAGATGTCTACCGTGGAATGGGATGCCGAGGCTGCCGAAAAGGGCGGCTACGAGCATTTTATGATGAAAGAAATCCACGAGCAGCCCACCGCCGTGCGCGACACGCTTTCTCCGCGCCTGAAGGACGGCAAAATTGACCTTTCCGAGCTTTCTCTGTCCGAGGAGGAGCTGCGCGCTGTGCGCCGTATCTACATCATCGGCTGCGGCTCCGCCTACCATGTGGGTATGGCGGCGCGCTATGTGCTGGAAAGCCTTGCCCGGCTGCCGGTCGAGGTGGATGTTGCCAGCGAGTTCCGCTACCGCAACCCCGTGCTGGAGCAAAACGCCCTTGCCCTGATCATCAGCCAAAGCGGCGAAACCGCCGACACGCTGGCAGCTCTGCGCCTTTGCAAGGAGCGCGGCGTGCGCACGATCGGCATTGTCAACGTGGTCGGCTCCAGCATTGCGCGCGAGGCCGACGCCACCCTGTACACCTGGGCAGGACCGGAAATTGCCGTTGCCACCACCAAGGCGTACAGCACCCAGCTGGCAGCCTGCTACCTGCTGGCAACCGAGTTTGCCCGCGTGCGCGGCACCTTGGCGGAAGGGCAGTACGAGCATCTGGTCGCCGAGCTGGAGGTCCTGCCCGATAAAATTGCCAAAACGCTGGCGGACAAGGAACGCATCCAGTGGTTTGCCAGCAAGTACGCCAGCGCCAAGGACGCCTTCTTCATCGGGCGCGGGCTGGATTACGCCGTGGCGCTGGAGGGCAGCCTGAAATTCAAGGAAATCAGCTACATCCACTCCGAGGCATTCGCCGCCGGGGAAATGAAGCACGGTCCCATTTCGTTGATTGAAAAGGGGACGCTGGTCGTCGGCATTCTGACCCAGCCCGATTTGTTTGAAAAGAGCGTTTCCAACCTGGTCGAAGCCAAAAGCCGCGGCGCCTTCCTGATGGGGCTGACCACCTACGGCAATTACAGCATTGAGGACAACGCCGGCTTTACCGTCTATGTCCCCAAAACCGACCCCCATTTTGCCACCAGCCTGTCGGTCATTCCGCTGCAGCTGCTGGCGTATTATGTCAGCTGCGCCAAGGGCTTGGATGTCGATAAGCCCCGCAATCTCGCCAAAAGTGTCACGGTGGAGTAAGTTCTTGTGCTATTTGCCAAAATTATCCGCTGATTTTTAGGCAATATTTGCTCCGTTTGTCTTGGACAAAACAAGACAAACGGAGCTGTTTTGTGTTATAATAGGGCAAATACAATTTTTATAAAGGAACTATTATGCAAATTTCCAATCAGATTCTCAAAGGTCTGCCGCGCAAGATTGCCTTGATGCTTTTGGATTGCGGGCTGATCGTGTTCTGCTACTGGCTGGCGATCATCGTACACTTTGACGGCGAGGATTCTGCCATACCGGCGGCTTTGCTGCGCGCCGAGGTCATCCGCGCCATGGCACCCATGCTGTTGTATGCGCTGCCCATTTATATGATCGTGTTCTGGTTCGGCGGGCTGTACGAAATTATGTGGGAATACGCCGGTATGCGTGATTTGGGGCGCTTATTGTGCCTGTCCGGGCTTTCCACCGGACTTGTGATGCTGGTGGATTTAATGCTGCGCGATCGCCCCGTCAGCGGTGCCGTGCTGATTTTTGGCTCGGTGTTCAACACCGGTGCCATAGCGGGCGTGCGCTTTTTATGGCGGCTGATCAAAACCATGCTTGCCATGGCTGCCTCACGCAGTGAAAGCAACGACACCCCCATGCTCATCGTGGGTGCGGGCAATGCAGGCGCGTGGGCAGTCACCCTGTGCAAAAGCAAAAACCAGACCTTCGGCAAACCTGTCTGCATCGTTGACGACGATTTGACCAAAAAAGGGCTGCGCGTGCAGGGCGTTCCGGTGCGCGGCACCATCTCGGACATTCCGGAGCTGGTACGCAAGTACCATATTATGGAAATTGTTATCGCCATCACCACCGTTCACGGCGACCGTATGCGGGAAATCATCAACCTCTGCAATTCCACCCATTGCCGCGTGCGTATGATTTCCGACCCCCACGCGGTGGACGAAAGCGGCAATCCGCTGGCGGCGGGCTTCCGTGAGCTGAACACGGCGGACTTTCTTTCCCGCGATGAAATTCAGCTGAACAACGCCCAGATTTCGGAATATCTGCACGACAAGATCGTGCTGGTCACCGGCGGCGGCGGTTCCATCGGCAGCGAGCTTTGCCGCCAGATCATGCGCTACCAGCCCCGGCGGCTCTTGATTTTTGACATTTACGAAAACTGCGCCTACGAGCTGGAAACCGAGCTGCGCGGGCGGTACGGCGCGGCAGCACCCATCCTGACCCTGATTGGCTCCATCCGCGACAAAGAACGTCTGGACGAGGTTTTTGAAACCTACCACCCGACGGTTGTATTCCACGCCGCCGCGCACAAGCATGTCCCGCTGATGGAAATCAGCCCCGCCGAGGCTGTCAAAAACAATGTTGTGGGTACCAAAAATCTGCTGACCTCCGCCGCAGAGCATGACGTCGAGCAGTTTGTGCAGCTTTCCACCGACAAGGCGGTCAACCCCACCAACGTGATGGGCTGTACCAAGCGCCTGTGCGAAATGCTGATTCAGAGCTTTGCCAAAAACACCGATATGAAGTGCGTTGCCGTGCGCTTCGGCAACGTTTTGGGCAGCCACGGCAGTGTCATCCCGCTGTTTGAGGAGCAGATCAAGCGCGGCGGTCCCGTCACCATCACTCACCCGGAGATCGTGCGCTATTTTATGACCATTCCCGAGGCTGCCCAGCTGGTTTTGCAGGCGGGCGGTCTTGCCGAAAGCGGCAGCATCTATGTGCTGGATATGGGCGAGCCGGTCAAAATTATGGACCTTGCCAACCGGCTGATCCGCTTTTACGGCTATGAGCCGGGCGTCAATATGGAGGTCAAAATCACCGGTCTGCGCCCCGGCGAAAAGCTGTATGAGGAGCTGATGATGGACGCCGAGCAGGACAAGATGGCAAAAACAGCGCACAACAAGATCTTTATCGCCCCGCCGATGCAAATCGACCTTGCCGCCTTCTACAGCGACCTGCAGCGCCTGCAGGAGGCTGCCCACCGCAACGACGATGAGGTCATCGACATCCTGCAAGAGATGGTGCCAAGCTACCACCCCAACCGCCGCGTCTGCGCCGACCACACCGTTGTGGCTGCCAGCGGCAATACGGCGCTGCTTTCCAAGGCGGAGCTGGCGCAGGCTCTCAACGAACGCAAGCCCACCGTGAAGGAGGAATGACCCCTATGTATCGCAACTACATCAAGCGTTTGCTGGATATTATCCTTTCTCTGGCTGCCATCCTTGTGCTGGCCATCCCCATGGCACTGGTGGCACTGTGGATCAAGCTCGATTCCCCGGGACCGGTGTTTTTCCGACAGCGCCGCGTGGGCAAGGGCAAAACCTATTTTAACATCCTGAAATTCCGCACCATGCGCGGGGACACCCCCCACGATGTACCCACCCATCTATTAAAAAATCCCGATGCCTACATTACCAAAAGCGGTGCCTTTTTGCGCAAGACCAGTCTGGACGAGCTGCCCCAGATCTTCAACATTCTGGCAGGGCAGATGAGCGTGATCGGTCCGCGTCCCGCGCTGTACAACCAGTATGACCTGATTGAGGCACGCGACGCCGTACACGCCAACGACATCCGCCCGGGGCTTACCGGTCTGGCGCAGGTCAACGGGCGGGATGAGCTTTCCATTGAAGAAAAATCCCGCTATGACGGAGAATACGCCGCCAACGTTACCTTTGCGATGGACTTTAAGATTTTCTTCCACAGTGTAAGCTATGTCTTTAAGCGCCGCGGCGTCGTGGAAGGCGGCACCGGTGCGATGCAGCAGCAGAAAAAATCAGACCGCTGAAAGCGTTTCTCGTCAAAATGACGGACATTTTTACCGCCGCAGATCTCTGCGGCGGTAATGTTTTTACGCAAAAAACAAAATTGTACAAGAAAATCTTTCAAAATTTGTTAAAATATGTTGCAAAAGTCAATCGGATTGTGTAAAATATACATTAGATTGATTCGCTTTTCGGGCAGATTCACAAAAGGCAATCTGTCCAAAGCAGGGATGCCCTGCCAACAATATACCAAAAAGGGAGTTGCTGAATATGGCAAACCGTGTGTTCCAGAACGTAGTGTATCAAATGAAGGACGCTGTGGATCGCGTTGTCGGTGTCGTGGACGAAACCGGCGCCGTCATTTCCTGCTCTGAGCTGGGGCAAATCGGGGAAGTGCGTGACGGCGTGGCCGCCGTGAGCCAAGCCGCCGGGGAAACCTTTACCCTGGACGGCTACTCGTACCACCAGTTCTCCAACGCAAAGCACAACGATTACGCCGCCTTTGTCGAGGGTATGGACGAAACCGCCGCCCAGTTTGCGGCGATGCTGTCCATCAGCCTGCAGTGCATCAAGCAGTACCACGACGAAAAGTTCGACAAAACGAACTTTATCAAAAATGTTGTGCTGGACAACATCCTGCCCGGCGACATCTACGCCAAGGCGCGTGAGTTGCATTTTATCTCGGACGTGCAGCGCGTTGTGCTGCTGATCCGCGTCACCTCCGGCAACGACATCTCTGCCTACGATGTTGTAAGCGGTCTGTTCCCGGACAAGCAGAAGGACTTCGTTTTTAACATCAGCGAAACAGACACCGTCCTTGTCAAGGAGATCAAGCCCGACAACAACACCCGCGATATGGAAAAGCTGGCTGCCTCCATCGTGGACACCCTGCAGGGCGACCATTACATCAAGGCGATGGTGGGCATCGGAACCCCCATCAGCAACATCAAGGATCTTGCCTCCAGCTTTAAGGAAGCCCAGATCGCCATGGAGGTCGGCAAGGTCTTTGACACCGAGCGTCAGGTCATCTGCTACGACCATCTTGGCATTGCCCGCCTGATTTACCAGCTGCCCACCACCCTGTGTGAGGCATTCCTGCGCGAAGTCTTTAAGCAGGAGAGTATTGACTCTCTTGACGCCGAAACGCTGTTTACTATCCAGCGCTTCTTTGAAAACAACCTCAATGTTTCCGAAACCAGCCGCGGCTTGTTTGTACACCGCAACACGCTGGTCTACCGTCTGGAAAAAATCCGCAAGCTGACGGGGCTGGATCTGCGCAACTTTGACGATGCCATCGTCTTTAAGGTAGCGCTTATGGTCAAAAAGTATCTGTCCGCCAACCCTGCCAAGTATTGATGCCATAATTTAACAAAAATTCACAAACGGCGCTGTGACGCATAACAGCGTCGTTTTTCTTTTTGCCAACGCCCTTTGTCGCTTGACGTATCGGCGTTAAAATAGTAAAATACTATATGTATGGCTGTACCCAAAAATCAGCGCGTACCCAAGGCAGCACCGCTCAGGCGGTATTGCCGTAAGATTGTTCAAACCTACACAGGAGTTTGTCAAATGATTGATTTTGAACACGTCTCCAAGACATACGAAACCCACAATTCCGAGAATTTGGCGCTTGACGATATCAACATACATATTGACGAGGGCGAATTCGTCTTTATCTTAGGACATTCCGGTGCCGGCAAATCCACCTTTCTGAAATTGATGCAGATGGAGGAGTGCCCCACCAAGGGCAAGGTCTTTATCAACGGGCAGGATCTCACCAAAATCAAGCGCCGCAAGGTGCCGTATCTGCGCCGCCAGATGGGCGTGGTGTTTCAGGACTTCCGACTGATTCCCACCATGACCGTATACGAGAACGTGGCCTTCGCTATGCGCGTGACCAACATCTCCACCAAAAAAATCAAAGCGCGCGTGCCGTTTGCGCTCTCCCTTGTCGGGTTGGAGGACAAGCTGGATCGCCTGCCGGACGAGCTTTCGGGCGGCGAGCAGCAGCGCGTGGCAGTGGCCCGCGCCTTGGCACACGGTCCCAAGCTGATTATTGCGGACGAGCCGACCGGCAACATCGACCCCGAAATGTCGATGGATATCATGCAGCTGTTCGAGGCCATCAACAAGGTCAACATCACCGTTGTGGTCGTCACCCACGAGCATGAACTGGTACATAAGCTCGCCGCCAAGTACAACAACCGCATCATCACCCTGTCCGACGGTATGGTCGCTTCCGACACGGCGCATCCCGAAGTTGCCAAGGAATACGCTGCCCGTATGGCGCAGCGCGAGCAGGACGATTGGGAAGAGTAACCGGGAGGGGATATTATGCGTTTTTCCAGCTTTACCTATCTGGTGGGGCAGGGGCTTCACAACCTGCGTGCCAACCGCCTTATGACCTTCGCCTCCATGGGCGTGCTGAGCGTCTGTATGCTGCTGATCGGTGCCGCCTATCTGCTGGGCGTCAACGTGGACGCCATGGTCGATTACATCGGCAACCAGAACGAAACGGTTGTCTATATGGACCTTAACGCCAGCGAGGAGCAGCTGGCTGCCGCCGATGCCGCCATCCGCAGCACCGACCACGTCACCGGCGTGACCTATGTTTCGCCGCAGGACGTGCTGAATATCTACAGCGATATGCTCAAGGACTACACCAACCTGCAGCAGGCGTTCGCCAACGACAACCCCTTTTACCCCAACTACCGCGTCGTTGTGGACAGCCCCGACAATATTGCCCCCGTGCGCACCCAGCTGATGCAGATCGATGGGGTGTATCAGGTCAACGCCCCCTTGGATATGGCAAATATGTTTGTATCCCTGCAAAAGGTGGTCAGCTACGCCAGCTACACGGTGGTTTTGATTCTTGCCATCGTCAGCATCGTGGTCATCAACAATACTATTAAAATCACCGTCTTTAACCGCCGCAAGGAAATCGGCATTATGAAGCTGGTGGGCGCCACCAACGGCTTTATTCGGTTCCCGTTCTTTGTCGAGGGCGTTGCCTCCGGCTTGCTTTCGGCTGCCATTGCCTCCGGCGTTATCTGCGGCGCTTACTATGCGCTGACCCGCTGGTATGCCGAAAACCCGTCCAACCTGTCGCAGATGCTGGGCGGGCAGCTGGTTCCGCTGGCGGACGTCTGGTATTACATCGTTGTCGGCTTTGCCCTGCTGGGCTTTGTCCTGTGCGGCATCGGCACCGCCACCAGCATCCGCAAGCATCTGAACGTTTAAGAGGTTCTGACACTATGCAATTTTCACCCCGCAAAAAAAGGCTGCTTTCCGGGCTTTTGGCAGTCTGCCTTACCGTTACGGCGACATTTTCCTACCTGCCGCCCGTCAGCGCCGCCAATACCAATCAGGTGCGTCAGGAGCTGGCAGCCCTGCAGCAAAAGCTGAACACCATCAACCAGCAGCTCAAGGATGCACAGTCCAACACTGCCAATGCAGCGGCCATCAAAAAGCAGCTGGAGCAGCAAAAAGCCACTATTTTGGATCAGATCAACCTGATTGCCGGGCAGATTGGCGAACTGGACAATGAGATACATAACAAAGAGGATGAGATCACCGTCAAGGAAGAGGAGCTTGCCGCCAAGCAGGCGGAGTTTGACCAGCGCTGGTCGGATTTCAAGGAGCGCATGGGCGCTATGCAGATGCTCAACGACGGCGGTTCTATCGCCCTGCTTTCCAGCGCCACCAACCTGTATCAGCTTTTGACCTTTGCCCAGACGCTGGAGCAGATTACCGCCAAGGATCAGGCGATCTGCCAGCAGCTGGAGGACGAACACACCGCGCTGGAACAGCAAAAGGCGGATTTAGAGCAAGCCAAGGCCGATCTGGAAGCCGCCCGCGCCTCCATGCAGGAGCAGCAGGACGCGCTGCAGCAGAAAAAGAATGAGCTGCAGGGCAGCATCCAGCAGGCGAACGAGGATCTGACCGAGGCACAGGCCGCCGAGGCTGCCGCTAAGGAAGCGCAAATCGAGATGAACAAGCTGGTGGACGCCAAGGCTGCCGAGTTGGACGCCATACTGAACGCCGCCAACAAGCAGTACGGCAACGCCTCCATTACCTGCTCGCTGAACTTCGGTCCGCCGCTTGCCACCTACAAGTACGTTTCCTGCTATTTCGGCGGCAACGGACACCGCGGCACCGACTACGCTGCCCCCGGCGGCACCGACATTTACTCCATCGAAGCAGGTGTCGTGACCGCCGCCGCCTACCACTACAGCTGGGGCTATTATGTGCAGGTCTACCACGGCACCGATTCCAACGGCAACAGCTATTCCACGCTGTACGCCCATATGAACGGCACCCCCGCCGTCAGTGTCGGGCAGCCGGTCAGCCGCGGCACCATACTGGGGCACGTCGGCTCTACCGGCTATTCCACCGGCAATCACCTGCACTTGGAAATGAAGGTCAATGGTGTGCTGACCAACGTAATGAACTACCTTTCTTAAACGGAGGCACCTTGTATGAAGCCGCAAAAGCACAGCCTGTCGGTTCGCATTTTTTGCCTTGTTATCGCTGTATTTATGATGTTAAGCCTGCTTTCCGGCGTCATTCTGGCACTGGTATAAAGGGGCATACCGCATCCGCAGGGCGGAAACTGTGCGGTCAAACCAAAAGTTAGGAGCTTGCCTGTATGAGCAAAAAAATCAGTCTGGGTGTGGCGGCAGCGATTGCGCTGATTGCCATGGCCGTAACCTTTTCGCTGACCATGGTTGTATCCATGAATATGTTCAACACGACGGTGTCCAGCGTCAAAAACAAAGAACGCCAGTACAACAAGCTGTCGGAAATCGACCGTTTTGTTCGTGCCAACGAATATTTTACCATCAACAACGACACGCTGAACGATACCATCGCCGCGGGCTATGTGCTGGGCATCAGCGACAAGTACGCCCGCTACTACACCGCCAAGGCATACAGCGAAAAGCTGGCGATGGACTCCGGCAAGCTGACCGGCATCGGCGTCAGCGTTGTCAACGATCCTTCCTCCGGCTATGCGCGCATCATCCGCCTGTTTGAAAATTCTCCCGCCGATGACGCCGAGCTGCAGGTCGGCGGCTTCATCACCGCCATCAACGGTGTTTCCACCCGCCAGTTGACCGAAACCTCCGCCATCAACTCCGCCCTGCTGGGGGAGGAGGGCACCACCACGACCATTACCTACCTGACGCCTGACCGTCAGGAGCAGACGCTGGACCTCGTACACAGCAACTACAAAACGCCCACCGTTTCCTACCAGGTTCTGAACGAAAAGGTCGGTTATCTGCGGGTGTATTCCTTCTCCAGCACGACGGGCAGCGAGTTTAAGAGCGCCGTCGATGCCCTGATGGACAGCAATGTCCAGACGATGGTCTTTGACCTGCGCGACAACACCGGCGAAAATCTCAATGCCGCCCTTGTTGCCGCCGACTACTGCCTGCCCTCCGGTCTGATTGCCAGCCAGCAGGGCAAGGACGGCACCGTCACCGACCTGCGTATGTCCGATGAAACCGCCCTGTCCGTACCCGCCGTCTGCCTTGTCAACGGCAGCACCGCCGGCAGTGCCGAGCTGTTTGCCAACGCCCTGCGCAAGATGGGCGGCGCCCTGTTGGTCGGCACCACGACCATCGGTAAGGGCGTTGTGATGAGCGACCCGCAGAGCTTCTCGGACGGCTCCGCCGCTGTGATCACCGTGGGCATTCTGCGGGATAACGAGGGCGAAACCTGGAATGATTTCGGTCTGACGCCCGATGTCGATGCCACGCTGACCAGCGACGAGCAGAACTCCTACTACGATTTCACCACCGACACCGACCCCCAAATCGCCAAAGCCGTAGCTGCGGCGCAGATGCTGGCGGGCTTGGCTTGATTCCCGAAAGGATGGTATTCGTGCCCAACCTTACCGATATGTCCACCATCCGCGACCTGTGTGCGCGCCACAATTTTGAACTGTCCAAGGGCTTCGGTCAAAACTTTATCATCAACCCCGGCATCTGCCCCCGCATCGCGGAGGCAGCCGGCATTACGGCGGGCTGGGGTGCGCTGGAGGTCGGTCCCGGCATCGGCGTGCTGACCGAGCAGCTCTGCAAGCGTGCCGACAAGGTCGTTTCGGTTGAGGTCGATAAGCGCCTGCCGCCGATTTTGGACGAAACCATGGCGGCGTATGACAACTTCAAGCTGGTGCTGGAGGATGTCCTCAAGGTCGATTTGCGCGCCTTACTGACCGAGGAATTCGGCGACAAGCCGGTGGCAGTCTGCGCCAACCTGCCGTATTACATCACCAGCCCCATTTTGATGCGCCTTTTGGAGGAGAAGCTGCCCATCCGCAACATTACCGTTATGGTGCAAAAGGAGGCAGCGCAGCGCCTGTGCGCCGCCCCCGGCACCCGTGAGGCCGGCGCCATCAGCTATGCGGTAGCCTATTACGCCGAGCCAAAGCTGCTGTTCAGCGTGCAGCCCGGCAGCTTTTACCCCGCCCCCAAGGTGACCAGTGCGGTCATCCGGCTGGATGTGCGCGAAACGCCGCCTGTGCAGGTTCCCAACGGGGACGAAACCGCCTTCTTTGCGTTGATCCGTGCAGCCTTTTCGCAGCGCCGCAAGACCGCCGCCAACGCCATCTCCAACGGCTTGCACCTGCCCAAAGCCGCCGTTATGCAAGCCTTGACCGACGCCGGGCTTTCCGCCACCGCCCGCCCCGAGCAGCTGACCCTGCAGGACTATTGCGCCCTGCAAAGTATGCTGGTCAACCATTGACAAGGCGCGGGGGATATGGTAAAATAATTAGGTTCCCGCTAGTATAGCACAATTGGCAGTGCAGCTGATTTGTAATCAGCAGGTTGCAGGTTCGATTCCTGTTACTAGCTCCAAAAAATCCCGCCGCAGAACGATTGTAGCGTTCTGTGGCGGGATTTTTTTAGGCTTTTACGGCAAGTTCTTTTGCAATTTTGTTTTGCTCAAAAATCTGCACCGCGTGGCGGTAAGCAGACACAAAATAGACAATCTCCGCGGCGGCGGTAATTGCCCAAGAGCAGGGGTATAGCAGGTAGAGCGCCGGGATGGTGTGGATGCGCGCAAAAATCGTGTACACCCAGATCACGCGGAACACGCAGGAACCCAAAACCACAATGACCGTGGGTCCCACCGTTTTGCCCAGCCCGCGCGAGGCGGCGATCGTGCAGTCCATAAATGCCGAGATGCAGTACGCCAGCGCCATCACCTGCACGCGCTTCATACCGGCATCCACAACGGCGGCTTCGGTGGTGAACAGTCCCAGAAACTGCCGCCCGAACAGCAGCAGCGCGCCGCCCAGTGCAAGCCCCAGACCGAAGGAATACGCCAAGCTGATAAAGTAGCTTTTTTTGACGCGGTCAAGCTTTCCGGCACCAAAGTTCTGGCTCATAAAGCTGGCGCACGCCATATAGAACGCTGCCATTGCATCATAGACGACCGCATCGGCGTTGGCTGCCGCCGAGTTGCCCTTGACCATCAGCGAGTCAAAGGAGTTGACGCCCGCCTGAATAAATAGGTTGGCGATGGCAAACACGGCGTTTTGCAGCCCTGCCGGCACACCCAGCAGCAGAATGCGGCGGGTGATGGATGCATCCAGCCCGATTTTGGCAAAATCCAGCGCGTAGCAGTCCTGCACTCTGGTCAGCGCACGCAGGATCAGCACGGCGGAGACACACTGCGCAATCGTACTTGCCAGCGCCACACCCGCCACGCTCAACTGAAATACAATGACAAACAGCAGGTTCAGCGCAATGTTCAGAACGCCCGCAATGCTCAGATACACCAGCGGCTTTTTGGTTTCCCCGATCGCGCTGAACACGGCATTGCCGAAATTGTACAGCGCCAACGCCGGCATACCCAAAAAGTAGATGCGCAGGTACAGCACCGCGCCGTCCATCAAGTCCGGCTTGGTGTTCAGCAGGCGCAGCATAGCAGGGGAGCCGAACAGCCCCACCAGCAGCAGCACAACGCCCGCAGCAAGGCTGACAACCAGCCCGGAATGCACGGTTCTGTCCACATCCTTGGGGTGCTTGGCGCCGTAGTAGCGCGCCACCAGCACATTGATGCCGTTGCTCAGCCCAATCAAAAAGCCGGTAAACAGCGTGACAAAGGTGCTGGTGGAGCCCACCGCACCCAGCGCCGCCGAGCCGGCAAAGCGCCCCACAACGGCAACGTCGGACATATTGAACAAGACCTGTAACAGGTTTGACAGCGCCAGCGGCAGGCTAACCAGCAGGATCTGCCTGGGCAGATATCCCTCTGTCAGCGTTTTGGTTGCAGAACTCATCGTTTGTATTTTCCTCTTTTTCCATCAACAGTGGCTTTTTATTATAACAGATTGGCGCAGAAAAAGAAAGCCATTTTCTGATTTTCGCCCTGCATTTCTTGCTGCTTTTGTTGCTGTACTGCGTACAGCCGCAGTTTGCGGGCTGTGCCGCAAAAATACCCGCAGCTTACGGCTTTTGCCCCAAGCTGCGGGTATCGTTTATGCGGTTCAATTACAGCAGTTCGATTTGATTTTTCCGGCAGATTTCGCTGGTGGCGTCATCCCACAGGCTGACCTGCACCTCACCGATGTGGGCTTTGCCCAGCAGCAGCATACACAGGCGGCTCTGACCGATGCCTCCGCCCATCGTCAGGGGCAGGGTGCCGTCCAGCAGCAGCTTGTGGAAGGGAAGCTCGGCACGCTCGGGGCAGCCCGCCTCCGCCAGCTGACGGCGCATAGCGTCCGCATCCACGCGGATGCCCATACTGGACAGCTCCAGTGCGCATTCCAGTGTTTTGTGCCAGAACAAAATATCGCAGTTCAGCGTCCAATCGTCATAGTCGGGGGCGCGTCCGTCGTGCTTTTCGCCGCTTTTCAGCTTACCGCCGATCTGCATAATGCAGACCGTGCCGTGTGCGCGGGTAATGATATTTTCGCGTTCCTTGGGGGTCTTGTTGGGATAGAGATCCTCCAGCTCCTGCGATGTAAAGAAGGTTACGTCACGGTTCAGGCGGATGACCTTCAGCGCAGGGAACTTCCAGCGCAGCTCGTCAGACGTTGCGCACACAGCGTCCACGATATCGCATACAGTTTCCTGCAAAAATTCCAGCGTGCGGTTTTCCTTGGTGATCACGCGCTCCCAGTCCCACTGGTCAACGTAGATGCTGTGCAGGTTGTCCAGCTCCTCATCGCGGCGGATGGCGTTCATATCGGTGACCAGACCCTGCCCGGGGCGGTAGCCGTACTTGTACAGGGCATAGCGCTTCCACTTGGCAAGGCTGTGAACCACCTCGGCATGGTCGTCCAGGCAGGGGACATCAAACTGCACGGGGCGCTCAACGCCGTTCAGGTCGTCGTTCAAGCCGCTGCCCTGCGGTACAAACAGGGGCGCGGTGACGCGGTTCAGGTGCAGCGCCAGACTCAGCTTTTCCTGAAAAATTGTCTTGATCAGTCCGATTGCCTTTTGGGTGTCGTACAGTCCCAGCAGACTTTTGTAATCCTGCGGTACTACAGTTTTGCTCATAATAACCTCTCCTTTTTCCTCTGTTATGCCTTGGCGAACTGGCTTTGGTACAGTGCCGCGTAAAAACCGCTCTGTGCCAGCAGCGCGTTATGGGTGCCACGTTCAATGATGTTGCCGTCCTTCATCACAAGGATCTGGTCGGCATTTTTTATGGTGGAAAGCCGATGCGCCACAATAAAACTGGTTCGACCTTTCATCAATTCTTCAAAAGCGTCCTGCACAAGGACCTCGGTGCGGGTATCTATGCTGGAGGTCGCCTCGTCAAGAATCAAAATCGGCGGGCGGCGCAGCATAACCCGGGCAATGCACAGCAGCTGGCGCTGCCCTTGGCTGATGTTGCCGCCGTCCTCGGCAATGACGGTGTCGTATCCGTTGGGTAAACGGCAGATAAAGCTGTGGGCGCGGGCTTTTTTGGCGGCTGCGATAATTTCCTCCCGGCTTGCATCGGGCTTGCCGTAGGCGATGTTTTCCGCCACGGTGCCGGATTTCAGCCACGTTTCCTGCAAGACCATACCCAAGTTGGCACGCAGGCTGTCGCGGGTCACGGTGTCAATGGGATACCCATCCACCAACAGGCTGCCGCCGTTGATTTCATAAAAACGCATCAGCAGGTTGACCAGCGTTGTTTTGCCGCAGCCGGTGGGACCCACCAAGGCAATGCGCTGCCCGGGCTGTACCGACAGGTTCATATCCTCGATCAGCGGCACATCGGGCAAATAGCGGAACTTGACGTGTTCAAACGTCACGGCACCGGCGCCCTGCTCCAGTGTGTAAGCATCGGGGGCATCGGGCAAAATCGGCGTTTCGTCAATCAAATCAAACACGCGCTGGGCGCATGCTACGGCGTTTTGCAGCTCGGTCATAACGCCGGAAATATCATTAAAGGGCTTCGTGTATTGGTTGGCATAATTCAAAAAGACCGACAGCTGACCCACGGTAATGCCGCCGCCGATGGCCACAAACGCACCCAGAATCCCCACCGATGCATACACCAGCGAGTTGACAAACCGGGTGCAGGGGTTGGTCATGGAGGAGAAGAACACCGCGCGGACGCCGCATTTTTGCAGCGCCTTGTTGATGACATCAAAGCGGGCTTCGGCGCGGCTCTCGTACCCGAAGGCACGCACCAGCTGCTCATTGCCGACCAGTTCCTCCACAAGACCGGTCATCTCAGCGCGGGTTTCGCTTTGCAGTTTGAACATTGAGTAGGTGTGCGTGGCAATGTAGCGCGCCATAAAGATGGAAAGCGGTGTCAGCGCCACGACCACCAGCGCAATGCGCCAGTCGATCCAAAGCATCACACCTAAGGTGCCTGCAATGGTCAAAACGCCGGTAAACAGCTGGGTAAAGCCCATCAGCAAGCCGTCGCTGAACTGCTCGACATCGGTGGTGATACGGCTGATGGCATCGCCGGGGCGGTGCGCATCCATATATTTAAGGGGCAGATTTTCCAGCTTTTCAAACGTCTGTACGCGCATATCGCGCACGACCTGAAAGGTAATGCGGTTGTTGACAACATTCATCAGCCACTGCGCCAGCGAGGTGCAGCCGATGGTCGCCGCCAGCAGCGCTGCCAGCTTGGCAACACCGGCAAAATCCACGGCGCCGGGTCCCAAGATCAAATCCACGGCGCGTCCGGTTATGACCGGAGCCAGCAGGGTAGTGACCACCGTGATAAGCGCCAAGCTCAGCGTCAGAACCACCCAGCCGGTATACGGGCGAATCAGCGCCAGAACGCGGCGCACGGTGTTGGCATTTGTTTTCTTGCTCATAGCGTTTGCGCCACCTCCTCCCGGCTGAGCTGGCTCAGGCAGATTTCCTTATAAACCTCGCAGGTTTTCAGAAGCTCTGCGTGGGGGGCATCACCCACAAGGTGACCATCATCCAGCACCAGAATGTGGTCGGCGCACTGCACGCTGGCGGCACGCTGGGAAACGATAAACACCGTCATACCCTTGGTCTTTTCGTGAATTGCCTTGCGCAGGGCGGCATCGGTGGCGAAATCCAGCGCCG
The DNA here is from genome assembly GCA_004552305.1 of Subdoligranulum variabile. GTDB lineage: Bacteria > Bacillota > Clostridia > Oscillospirales > Ruminococcaceae > Gemmiger > Gemmiger variabilis_A. The sequence continues at coordinate 50,775 of SFOX01000001.1, forward strand.
AGGCACTGTCGTCCAGAATCAGAATCTTCGGCTGCGGCACAAGCGCACGGGCGATGGTCAGCCGCTGGCGCTGCCCGCCGGAGAAGTTGCGTCCGGCGGTTTCCACCGGAGCGTCCAGCATACCGGGCTTGCTGCGCACAAAATCGGCGGCTTGGGCAATTTCCAGCGCCTGCCAGATGGCGTCATCGTCCGCGCCCGGGGCAGCCCACTGCATATTGTCGCGTATCGTTCCGGTGAACAGCACCGCCTGCTGCGGCACAATGCCCACCATACGGCGCAGCTGTGTAAAGCTGTATTCCTTTACATCGTGACCAAACAGCTTTACGCTGCCGGTGTCGGCATCATAAAAGCGGGCAGCCAAGTTGACCAGCGTCGTTTTGCCGCTGCCCGTGCCGCCGATCACGCCCACGGTTTCGCCGTTTTGGGCGGCAAAGCTGATACCAGTCAGGCTGGGCGCACCCGCGCCGCGGTAGCCGAAGGTCACGCCGTCAAACGAAACCGCCGGGGCAGCTTCCTGCAGGGGCAGCTCGGCAGCGGCGGGGTCGGGCATCGTGGTCCGGGTGTTCAGAATTTCATTGACACGCGCCCCGCTGGCAAGCGCCCGCGTGACCGAGATGACCAGATCCGCCAAACGCAGCAGGCTGATCAGAATCTGGCTCATATAGTTGATCAGCGCAAGGATCTGCCCCTGTGTCAGCGCCCCGGTGTTGACCTGCTGCCCGCCGCGCACCAGAATGGCGATAATACCAAGGTTTACCACCAGATAGGTCAAAGGGTTCATCAGGGCGGAGATACGCCCTGCCTTTGTCTGGATCGCCTTCAGCCGGTCGTTAGTCTGCACAAAGGCAGCCAGCTCATCGGGCTGGCGTGCAAAGGCACGCACCACGCGGGCGCCCACGTAGTTTTCGCGGGTCAAGAGCGTAACGCGGTCCAGATGGTTCTGGGCATCGCGGTAGATGGGCACCGTAGTGCGCATAATACCCCAGATGATCAGCGAGATCATCGCCGTCACAACCAGAAACAGCACCGTCAGCCGCGGGCTGATGGAAAACGCCATCACCAGCGCACCCAGCACGATAAAGGGGGCGCGCAGCAAAAGGCGCAGTGTCAGGTTGACGCCGTTTTGCACCTGATTGATATCGCTGGTCATCCGGGTGACCAGCGTCGGCGTACCGATACCGTCCAGCTCGCTGTAGCTTAAAGTATCGATATGCCGGAAAAGATCCCGCCGCAGCGCCGTGCCGAAGCCCAGTGCCGCCGTGGCGGAAAAATACTGGGCGGTCAGGCTGCAGGTCAGACCCACCGCCGCCAAAAGCACCAGCAGCCCGCAGCGCTGCCAGATGTACACGGTATCCGCATTTTTGATACCGGTGTCGATAATACCCGCCACCACAAGGGGAACAAACAATTCAAAACAGGCTTCCAGCATTTTAAACAACGGTGCCAGAATTGCCTGTTTTTCGTAGCCCTTGATATAGCGCAACAATTTACGCACGCAACCACCTCTACCTATCCTCTATCTATCCTCTATACTTTCATACACAAACTGCGTATAGACTGTATTATAACACAGATTTTTGCATTTGTCATTGCGTGATTGGACGGATTTCGATGATTATTTGCGCATACACAGCCTATACTGGCAGTATGCGAATCATCAACCAAGGGGGACGCTATGTTCTATTTGTACAAAGGGCTTTCGGGGGATGCCAGCCGCACGGTACGCACGGCGCTGGCACTGGCAGGGCAGCAGGGCTGCCGCGAGGCGGACACCGGGCATTTTTTGCTTGCCATGCTGCGCTGCGCCAAGGGACCCGTCGCCGACTTTTTGCACCGCAAACGGGTCACCGCCGCAGCGCTGCAAAGTAATACTGCTTTACAGCATACATCGGCAGCGCCCTGCCGCCTGCACAAAAACGACCTTGCCTGCGAGAGCCGCAAGGCGCTGGAATTTGCGGTGCTGGGGGCGCACGCCGCCAACCGCCCCAAGGCAGAAAACGAGCATCTGCTCTGCGCTATGCTGGAGGATGCCTCCTGCACCGCCAGCGTATGGCTGGCAGCTCTTGGGGTGGAGGTCGCACAGGCAGCACGGGAATGCCGCCAGCTCAGCGGGCAGACGGTCCTGCCCGTTCAGCCCCGGATGAGCGCTCCCCGCAGCAACCGCCCCAGCGAAAAATACGGACGCGACCTGACCCGCCTTGCGCAGGACGGACGGCTGGACCCGGTGCTATGCCGGGACGACGAGCTTGCGCGTATGATTGAGATTTTGTGCCGCCGCCAGAAAAACAATCCCTGCCTGCTGGGCGAGCCGGGCGTTGGCAAAAGCGCCTTGGCGGAGGCGCTGGCGCAAAAAATTGCCGCCGGGCAAATCACCCCGGCGCTGCGCGGCAAGCGGCTTTTGTCGCTGGATATGGCATCCATGGTGGCAGGCACAAAATACCGCGGCGATTTTGAGGAGCGCTTCAAAAGCCTGCTGGAGGAGCTTTATCGTGACCGCAGCACCATCCTGTTTATTGATGAAATTCACATCATTGCGGGCGCCGGTGCCGCCGAAGGCGCTATCGACGCTGCCAGTATTTTAAAGCCGATGCTGGCGCGGGGCGAGATTCAGCTGATCGGTGCCACCACGCCCGAGGAGTACCGCAAGACCATCCAAAAGGATACCGCGCTGGAGCGCCGTTTCGGCAAGGTTATGGTCGAGGAGCCAACCCCGCGCCAAGCCGAAACCATCTTAGCCGGGCTGATGCCCCGGTATGAGCGCTACCATGGGGTGGTTATGCCGCCGGAAACGCTGCACGCTGCGGTGGAGCTGAGCGTGCGCTATCTGCCGGGGCGCTATTTGCCCGACAAGGCCATTGACCTGCTGGACGAGGCTGCCGCCGCCAAGCGCATTGCCGACACCGGCGGCGAGGGCAAGCGCATTTTGACCGAAAGCGATGTCGCCCACATCGTCAGCAAGGCAAGCGGCGTACCCGCCGACCGTGTCAACGAAGCCGAGCGGGAACGGCTGAACCTGCTGGAAAAGCGCCTGAACGAAAGCGTGATCGGGCAGCCCCGCGCCGTTGCCGCCGTGGCCGCTGCCATACGCCGCAGCCGCACCGGTCTGCGCGAGGCGGGCAAGCCCATCGGGGCGCTGCTGTTTTTGGGTCCCACCGGCGTGGGCAAGACCCAGCTGGCACGCACCTTGGCAGCCTGCTGGTTTGGCAGCGAAAAAGCCCTGCTGCGCCTGGATATGTCCGAATATATGGAGCGCCACACCGTGGCAAGGCTGATCGGCGCACCGCCCGGCTATGTCGGACACGAGGAGGGCGGGCAGCTGACCGAGGCGGTGCGCCGCCGTCCCTACAGCGTTGTCCTGTTTGACGAGATTGAGAAAGCCCACAGCGACATCCAAAACATCCTGCTGCAAATTCTGGAGGACGGCTGCCTGACCGACTCACAGGGGCGGCGGGCGGATTTTTCGCACACGATTTTGCTGCTGACCTCCAATTTGGGGGCGCGGTATCTTTCGGGGCAGAGCGCCCCCATGGGCTTTGGTTCCGCCGACAGTGATACAGCGCGCCGGGGGCAGCAAGCCCTGCAGGAGGCGCGGGCGTTTTTCCGTCCCGAGCTGATGGGGCGTCTGGATGATATTGTGCTGTTTTCGCCGCTTACGCCTAAGCAGCTTACCGCTATTGCCGACCATCTGCTATGCGAGCTGGAAACCCGCGCTGCCGCCCAAGGCTACACGCTGCGCCATACGGCAGCCGCCGCCCGCGCCTTGGCGGGGGATACCGTGCCGCCCTACGGTGCGCGTGAGCTGCGCCGCCGGGTCAACCGCGCCGTCGAGCAAGCCCTTGCCGACCGCATTGCCGGGGGTACGGCACAGCCCGGCACCGTCTATACCGCCGACGCCGACGCCGAGGGGCATATCATTTTGACCGAAAGCGACGTCGCTGCCTGCGTATAAGGCGGCAAACAAAAAGGCTTCCCCAAAAGGGAAGCCTTTTCGTATCCATTTTACGGTTTTACGCTGAACTCCTGCTCGCAGTAGATGCAGCGGTAGCGACCGCTGGGCGTCAGGGCAAAGATATGGTCGCAGCCTTCCTCCAAGGAGGTGATGCAGCGCGGGTTTTTGCACTTGATCACATTGACCAGACGCTTGGGCTGCTCCGGACGGATCTTTTTGCTGACGGTGCCGTTCTCGATAACGGTGATGGAGATCTGCGGATCCAGATACCCCAAAATATCAAAGTTCAAGCCGGACACATCGCCCTCGATCTTGATGATATCCTTCTTGCCGGTTTTTTGGCTGCGCACGTTCTGCAGCAGCGCCACGCTGGCATTGTCCAGCTTTTCCAGCTCCATCATATGGTACAGCGCAAGCCCTGTGCCTGCGGTGATGTGGTCAATGACCACGCCGTTTTGAATTTCGTCAATGTTCAGCATTCCAGTACCGCCTCCCCGGTTTTGGGGTCCTTCAGACCCAGCAACGTCATAATCAGCGCCATACGCATATATACGCCGTTCTGCACCTGCTCAAAGTAGGCAGCGCGGGGGTCATCGTCCACGTCCAGCGTAATTTCGTTGACGCGGGGCAGGGGATGCAGCACCGCCATATCGGCGGGTGCCAGATCCAGCTTTTCCTTGGTCAGGATATAGCTGTTTTTCAGGCGGACATAGTCCTCCTCATTGAAAAATCGCTCGCGCTGCACACGGGTCATATACAAAATATCCAACTGGGGCAGGGCGTCCTCCAGGCTGCGGGTTTCCACAAAGGGGATGCCGTTCGGCTCCAGAATTTCGTGTATGATGTAGTCCGGCACGCGCAGCTCCTCAGGGCTGATCAGCACAAACTTCATACCCGGCAGGCGGGACAAGCTCTTGATCAGGCTGTGTACTGTGCGCCCGAATTTCAGATCCCCGCAAAAGCCGATGGTCAGGTTATCCAGCCGCCCCTTGCGGTGGCGGATGGTCATCATATCCAAAAGCGTCTGGGTGGGGTGGCTGTGACCGCCGTCGCCCGCGTTAATGACCGGGATGCGGCTGTAACGCGAAGCACGCAGTGGGGCGCCCTCCTTGGGGTGGCGCATAGCGGCAATGTCGGCAAAGCAGCTGATCACACGGATGGTATCGGCAACGGTTTCGCCCTTGGTAGCGCTGGACACCCCGGCATCGGGGAAGCCCAGAACCTGCCCGCCCAGATTCAGCATAGCCGCCTCAAACGAAAGGCGGGTGCGGGTGCTTGGCTCATAAAACAGGGTAGCCAGCCGCTTGCGGGCTGCCACGTCCTTGTACGCCGCCGGGTCATCGTGGATACGGTCGGCAAGGTCCATCAGGCGCAGAGTTTCTTCCAGCGTAAAATCTGCCGGGTCGATAAGATGTCTCATAAACAATCCCCTCAAAGTTAAGATCCCTATCTATATATAGCAGGGCGCTGCCGCCCGGTCACCTTATAACAACTTATACCAGCTTGCGCACCATCGCAAAATCGAAGAAATCGGTATACCATGTCTGGCAGCAGATTACCGGCTTGCACAGACGGGAATAGCAGGTTTCGTCCAAGCGCAGCAGCGCTTGGTCAGCGCGCAGCCCCAGTTGACGGCGTACCCCGGGCGAGCCGGTCACGGCGTGCAGATGCGCCAGTGTCTGGGTGACTTCGGTGTGGCAGTAGGCGGCGGCAATTTCAAAAATCGGTCGGTTGAAATCAATGCGGTCCAGTCGTTTTTCCTCAAACAGCGCCAGCGGCAGAATATCGGTGGAAAACAGCACCGGGGTATCGTCCGCCAGCACGCGGCGGCGCACAAACACCAGCGTCTGGGGTCCCTCATGGGGCAGCCCCAAGCGGCGCAGCATATCCGGGTTGGCAGGCTCCTTGGTCACGGTCAGGCTGTCGCTGTGGGGTTCCTTGCCGATGGCGCGGATCATCTTGTAGAATTCCAGCTTTTTGTCCATGCGGTTTTCCACATTGGTAATATCGCGGTTGATCAGCGTGCCGATGCCGCGCACGCGCTCCAGATATCCGGCGCGTTCCAGCTCGCTCAAGGCGTCGCGCACCGCGGTGCGGCTCAGCCCCAAAAACTCGGCAAGCTCCACCTCGCTGGGCAGCTGGTCTGCCTCGGCATACACGCCGTGGCGCAGCTCATACGCCAGCCGGTCGGCAGCAGCGCGGCTGCGCAGCTCGCCGCCCAGGCGGGTTTCGGTTTCTTTTTTCATTCGGCAAATTCCTTTCGCGCCCGGCAGATGTCCGCCAAGCAGCATTTGTCGCAGTAGGGTTTGGTACGGGCGGTGCAGACCGCACGCCCGTGATCCACCAGCCGATGGCAAAAGTCGTTGCTTTCCTCCGGCGGAATCAGCTTCCACAGGGCTTTTTCCACCTTGGCAGGCTCCTTGACGTTGTCCACCAGTCCGATGCGGTTGCACAGGCGGATGCAGTGGGTATCCGTCACAATGGCAGGCTGCCCGAACACATCGCCCATAATCAGGTTGGCACTTTTGCGCCCCACGCCGGGCAGGGAAAGCAGAACGCCAAAATCTTCCGGCACCTTGCTGCCGAACTCGTCGCGCAGCTTGCGCATACACGCCGAAATATCCCGCGCCTTGCTGTGTCCCAAGCCGCAGGGGCGCACGATCGCCTCAATGTCCGCCGGGTCGGCGGCTGCCAGCTCGTTGACACCGGGGTACTTGGCAAACAGCTCCTGCACCACAACGTTTACGCGGGCATCGGTACACTGTGCCGCTAAGCGCACCTCCACCAAAAGCTGCCACGCATGGTCATAGTCCAGCGTGCAGACGGTTTTGGGATATTCGGCTTTCAGGCGCTCAATACACAGCGCCGCTTGTTCTTTTTTTGTCACGGCATTTTCTCCATTTCTGTTCTTTCCCCTTGATTCTACCACGCGAATCCACTATAATCAAGTATAGAAGTCAGATTGTTTGTAATACTTTTAAAAAGGAACGCAAAAATGGAACCTTTAGCACAGCGTCTGCGTCCCCGCACGCTGGACGAAGTCTGCGGGCAACAGCATCTTTTGGGCAAAAATCAGGTGTTCCGCCGCACGGTGGACAGCGGTAAGATCCCCAATATGATCTTTTACGGTCCCTCCGGCGTGGGCAAAACCACGGTGGCCAGCATCATTGCCGCGGGCAGCGGTATGCAGCTGCACAAGCTCAACGGCACCACCGCCGGCACAGCCGACATCAAAGCCGTGCTGGCGGATATCGGCACGCTAAGGGCAAGCGGCGGTATTTTGCTGTATCTGGACGAGATTCAGTATTTCAACAAGCGCCAGCAGCAAAGCCTGCTGGAATGTGTGGAGCAGGGCACCGTCACATTGATTGCCTCCACCACCGAGAACCCGTATTTTTATGTCTACAACGCCCTGCTTTCGCGCTGCACCTTGTTTGAATTCAAGGCGTTGACGGACGCGGATATCCGCAGGGGGCTGCAAAACGCCGCCGCACGCCTTGGCGCGGAGGAACAGCAGCCGGTGCTGATTCCTGACGACGCGCTGGACTATCTGGCGCAAAGCGCCGGGGGCGATATGCGCAAGGCGCTGGGCAATCTGGAATTTGCCGTGACCGCCGCCCCCGTAGAAAACGGCGCCCGCACCATTACCTTAGATATGGTGCAGCAGGTGGCAGTGCGCACCGCTATGCGGTACGACAAGCTGGGCGATGACCACTACGACATTGTTTCGGCGTACCAGAAATCCATGCGCGGCTCTGACCCGGACGCAGCGCTGCATTACCTTGCGCGGCTGCTGGAGGCAGGGGATCTGCCCAGCGCCTGCCGCCGCCTGATGGTCTGCGCGTGCGAGGATGTCGGTCTTGCGTGGCCGCAGATCATCCCCATTGTCAAATCGGCGGTGGACATTGCCAACGCTGTCGGTCTGCCCGAGGCACGGCTGCCGCTGGCGGATGCGGTCATTCTGGTTGCCACCGCGCCGAAATCCAACTCCGGTCACGATGCCATCAACGCCGCCATGGCGGACGTACAGGCAGGGCGCACGGGTCCCATCCCGCGCCAGCTGCAAAACAAGCACTATGACGGTGCCGATGCCAAAGTCAAGGGGCAGCATTACCTCTACCCGCACGACTACCCCAACCACTGGACTGCGCAGCAATACCTGCCCGATGCCATCAAGGACCGCCGCTATTACGAACCCGGCGATAACAAAAACGAACAGGCATTTGCCCAATACTGGAAAAAAATCAAAGGAGAATAACGGTATGTCTGAACTCCACTGCGAAGCCCTGCATTTTGCCTCCGCTGACCAAAAGCACCAATGCGCCGCCTATCTGTACACGATGCCCGGCGTACCCGTGCGCGCAGTGTTACAGCTGAGCCACGGTATGTGCGAATATGTGCAGCGCTATGCCCCCATGGCGCAGTTTTACGCCGCGCATGGCATTGCACTGGCAGGCAACGACCATCTGGGACATGGCGGAAGTGCCGCCGAAAACGAGCGCGGTCACTACGGCGAGGCGAACGGGCGTTTTCACCTGCTGAACGACCTGCACACAATGAACACCCTGCTGCACGAGAGATTTCCCGATGTGCCGGTGATTTTATACGGTCACAGCATGGGCAGCTTTTATGCACGATGGTACGCCGAAATTTTCCCTGAAAGCATCACCGCCGCCATCTTCTCCGGCACGGCAGGTCCCGGTGCCGCCAACCTCTTGGGGCAGCCGCTTGCCGCGTTGATTGCCGCCGTCAAGGGCAACGACTATGTTTCGCCCTTTATGGTCAAGCTGAACTTCGGCAGCTACTGCAAGCGCATCCCCGATGCAAAATCCCCCAATGCATGGCTGACCCGCGAGGATAGCGTTGTCACCGCCTACGATGCCGACCCGCTGTGTACCTTCCCGTTCACGGCAGGCAGCTACCGCGAGATGCTGACGGTACTCAACCATGTCAGCAGCAAAAAGTGGGCGCAGAACTTCAACAAGGATTTGCCCGTGCTGCTGATTGCCGGTGACGGCGACCCCGTGGGCAACTACGGTGCCGGGGTACGCGCGGTCTGGGCTATGCTGGGCGATGCCGGTGTCAAGGATCTGACCTGCCAAATTTGGGAGGATGCCCGCCACGAGCTGCATAACGAAACCAACCGTGCCGAGGTCTTTGACTATGTGCTGACTTGGATCGAGAATTACCTGTAAAAAATGAACGCGGCTCCCCGACCCTACGGTCGGGGAGCTTTTTGCATCCGCCGCCCGGCACAGCTGCGCACTATGCCGATTAGCAACTTGCATCCCACTTTGCCAATTTCACAGCAAAAATGGCACAATCGTTTACAAATTCTTTTCAATTTACCCTATTGACATTCCCCACCAAAGTGGTACAATATTAGCAGTCGAGAGGTTAGAGTGCTAAATGTAAAATAATTTCCCGATGTATCCCAGCAAATTTCCGTATCTGCAAGTAAAGGAGGTACGCTTTATGAACACGAACCAATTTACCCAAAAAACGTTGGAGGCTCTGCAGAGCGCACAGCGCCTTGCCGTTGAATATTCCAACAACGCCGTAGAGCAGGAGCATCTGCTTGCGGCACTGGCACAGCAGCAGGACGGGCTGATCCCGCAGCTGCTGACCAAGCTCGGCACCGACCCCAATGCTTTTGCGCAAGCCGCCCTGCAAAAGGTAGAGGCTTTGCCCCGGGTCACCGGCTCCGGTCGTGACCCCGACAAGGTTTATATTTCCGGCGACCTCGACCGCGCCTTAAACGCCGCCGAGCAGCAGGCCAAGCAGATGCAGGACGAATATATCAGCGTCGAACACGTATTCCTTGGCATTTTGCAGCGCCCCGGCAAGGCGGCCGCCGAGCTGTTCAAGGCGTTCGGCATCACGACCGAGCGCTTTATGCAGCAGCTGTCGCAGGTGCGCGGCAACCAGCGCGTAACGACCGACAACCCCGAATCCACCTACGATGCCCTGAAAAAATACGGGCAGGATCTGGTGGAGATGGCGCGTGCCAACAAGCTGGACCCTGTCATCGGGCGTGATACCGAGATCCGCAACGTCATCCGCATTTTGAGCCGTAAGCGCAAGAACAACCCTGTCCTGATCGGTGAAGCCGGTGTCGGCAAGACCGCCATTGCAGAGGGACTTGCGCAGCGTATCGTGCGCGGCGATGTACCCGAAAACCTCAAGGATCGCACGGTGTTCAGCCTCGATATGGGCGCACTTGTCGCCGGTGCCAAATACCGCGGCGAGTTTGAGGAGCGCTTAAAGAGTGTCCTGAACGAGGTCAAGAAGTCCGAGGGCAAGATCATCCTGTTTATTGATGAGCTGCACACCATTGTCGGTGCGGGCAAGACCGACGGCGCTATGGATGCCGGCAACCTGCTCAAGCCTATGCTGGCGCGCGGCGAGCTGCACTGCATCGGTGCCACCACGCTGGACGAGTACCGCGAATATATCGAAAAAGACCCCGCGCTGGAGCGCCGTTTCCAGCCCGTTATGGTCAACGAGCCTACCGTGGAGGATACCATCTCCATTCTGCGTGGTCTGAAGGAGCGGTATGAGGTCTACCACGGTGTCAAGATTCAGGACGCCGCGCTGATTGCCGCCGCCACGCTGTCCGACCGGTATATCACTGACCGTTTCCTGCCCGATAAGGCCATCGACCTTGTGGATGAAGCCTGCGCCATGGTCAAGACCGAGCTGGACTCCATGCCCGCCGAGCTGGACGAGATGAACCACCGCATTACCCAGCTGCAGATTGAGGAAGTCTCCTTAAAGAAGGAAACAGATGAGCTTTCCAAGCAGCGTCTGGACGCGCTGGAAAAAGAGATGGCGGAGCTGCGCGACACCTTCAACAGCAAAAAGGCGCAGTGGGAGAACGAAAAGAACGCCATCAACAAGGTGCAGAGTCTGCGCGCCGAGGTGGAATCCACCAAGGCGGAAATCGAAAGAGCCACCCGCACCGGTGATTACGCCAAGGCGGGCGAGCTGCAGTACGGCAAGCTGCCTAACCTGCAGAAGCAGCTGAGCGAGGAGGAAAAAATCGCCGCCGAGAAGAAGGAATCCAGCCTGCTGCGCGACCGCGTGACCGATGAGGAAATTGCCCGCATCGTGGCGCGCTGGACGGGTATCCCCGTTGCCAAACTGGTCGAGGGTGAACGCGAAAAGCTGCTGCGCCTGCCGGACGTACTGCATAAGCGCGTGATCGGTCAGGACGAAGCCGTGCAAAAGGTTTCGGATGCCATCCTGCGTTCCCGCGCCGGGATTGCCAACCCCAACCGCCCCATCGGCAGCTTCCTGTTCCTGGGTCCCACGGGCGTCGGCAAGACCGAGCTGGCAAAAGCGCTGGCACAAGCCCTGTTTGATGACGAAAAGAATATGGTGCGTATTGATATGACCGAGTACATGGAGAAATTCAGTGTATCCCGTCTGATCGGTGCGCCTCCGGGATATGTCGGCTATGAGGAGGGCGGTCAGCTGACCGAGGCCGTGCGCCGCCATCCGTACAGCGTTGTGCTGTTCGATGAAGTCGAAAAAGCACATCCGGACGTCTTTAATATCCTGCTGCAGGTGCTCGACGATGGTCGTATCACCGACAGTCAGGGTCGCACGGTGGACTTTAAGAACACCGTCATCATCCTGACCTCCAACCTCGGCTCGGATCTGATTCTGGAGGATTTGGAGAAGAGCCGCGCCGCCGGTAAAAATGAGCTTTCGGACGAGGCAAAGTCTGCCATTGACCAACTGCTCAAGCGCCAGTTCCGCCCCGAGTTCCTGAACCGTCTGGACGACATCGTCTACTACAAGAGCCTGACCAAGCAGGAGATCGGCTCCATTGTCGATCTGATGCTGGCAGATCTGCGCTGCCGTCTGGCGGACAAGCAGCTGAACCTGATGGTCACGGACGCCGCCAAGAACGCCATCATCGACGGCGGGTATGACCCCATCTACGGCGCCCGCCCGCTGAAGCGGTATATCCAAGCCCATGTTGAAACCATGATTGCCAAAGAGATCATCGGCGGGGCGCACGCGGCAGGGGACACCCTGACCGTGGACGCCGACGCTGACGGCAAGCTATTTCTGCGCTAAGCACCCATAAAGCAAGGAACCCCGGGTCGCAATGACCCGGGGTTCCTTTTTTTGTTTGTTCGTTTAGTAGCTGTCGCGGGATTTTTTGCGCAGCTTGCGCCAGATGTTAAAGCCGGAAATAGCAAGCGCCACCAGCAGCATCACGATAACCATCCATCCGCTGCCGCCCTCCTCAAAGCTTTTCATTTCGCTCCATTGGGCGTCCATGGCGGCGTTGATCTCATCGGGCAGGGTAGTGAACACCTCCGCCTTGTCCAGCACCTCTTGGTCCGGGTAGGCGATCTTGCTGTACTTCAAATCATCGTCCAGCATCTCCCACACGGCGGTGATGGGCGTTGAGTAGCCGATGTAATCGCAGTTGGCAAGACCCACCGACGGCTCACACATATAGTTGATGAACATCTCCGCTGCCTCTTTGTTTTTGGCGTTGGCAGGGATGCACATACTGTCCACAAAGAAGTTCACGCCTTCCTCGGGGTGGACAAACGCCAGATCGGGGTTTTCGTCGATCATCGTCAGCGCGTCACCGGCGTAGTAGGGCGCCATAGCAGCCTCGCCGCCCTCCATCTTGTCGAAAATCTCATCCATAACGTAGGCTTGCACAACATTTTTCTGCTGCTTCAGCGCGTCCATGACGGTGGTCACTTCTTCGACCGACTGCGGGTTCAGCGACAGCCCCAGCATCTTGGCGGCAATGGCGTAGGCATCGCGGGAGTTATTGAACATCAGCACATTGTTGGTGTACTCGACATCCCACAGCGCCGACCAGCTTGTGGGCGGCTCCTCCACCATAGTGGTGTTGTAGATCAACCCCGTTGTACCCCAAGTGTAGGGTACGCTGTACACGTTGGCGGGGTCAAAGTCCCAGTCGGTGTACTTCTCGCCGATGTTGGCAAAGTTCGGGATATTGTCGTAGTTCAGGGGAGCAAGCATCCCCTCCTTCGCCATTTTTCCGATCATATACTCTGACGGGAAAATCACGTCATAGGACGCGCCGCCCGACTTCATCTTGGCATACAGGCTTTCGTTGGAGTCAAAGGTCGTGTAGTTGACCTTGATGCCGGTCAGTTCCTCAAAGGCGGAGATGACGTTCACACTGTCGTCGCTGCCGTCCGAAATATACAGACCCCAGTTGTAGACATTCAGGGTGATGTGGTCGTTGGCAAAGCGGCGCCAATCGTAGTCGCCGGACACCGAGATATCCTCGTTCACTTCAATCTCGTCAGCCGCCAAGGCAGGCGCGGCGGTAAACACCGCCGTCAGACAGACAGCCGCCAGCGCCGCGGCAAGTTTGCGGAATTTTGTCAGCTTTCTCATATCAGCGCACCCCCTCGCCCTCGGCCTGCATGGCTTTGCGGATGGCTTTCTGGTTGCGCCGGTAAGCGCGGGAATCCAGCGCGTTGGAAATGAGAATGATGGTCAATATCACGCAGAACATCACCGCCGACAGGGCATTGATTTCCGGGCTGACCTTTTTGCGGGTCATCGAGTAGATGGCAATGGGCAGCGTCTGCATCGTGCCGGAGTTGAAGTAGGAAATCATAAAATCGTCGATGGAGTAGGTCAGGCTAATCAAGAACGCCGACAAGATAGCAGGGGACAGCTGCGGCAGAATCACCTTGGAAAACGCCTGCCGGGGCGTACAGCCCAAATCCAGCGCGGCATTGTACAGGCTGGGGTCAAGCTGGCGCAGCTTGGGTCCCACGTTGAAAATCACATACGGCACGTTAAAGGTGATATGCGCAATCAGCAGCGTGGTCCAGCCGAAGATGCCGCCCTCCCCGCCGATGCCGAAATTCTGCGCCATAACGAACAAAAGCATCAGGGAAACACCGGTGATGATCTCCGGGTTGACAACCGGCACATAGCTGATGTTGTTGATCAGCAGCTGGCTGCGGCGGGACATCGAGTTGATGCCGATGGTCGCCAGCGTACCCAGCACAGTTGCCAATATGCTGGATGCCAGCGCCAGCACCAGGCTGGAGCCCAGCGCCGACAAAATCATCTCATTATGGAACAGGCTCTTGTACCAATCCAGCGTAAAGCCGGTAAAGTACGAGCGGGATTTGCTCTGGTTAAAGCTGAACGCGATCATAACCGCAATCGGCAGGTACATAAAGCAGAACACCAGCACAATGTAGGTGCGCTGCAAGAGAACGGATTGCTTTTTGTTCATCTTACATCACCCCTTCCATTTCCGACTCGTCAAAGCTGGAGGTAAAGCTCATGCACAAAAGAACAATGACCATCAGCACCAAGCTCATGGCAGAGCCAAGGTTGAGGTTGTAGGAGTTGCCGAGGAACTGCAGCTCGATCAAGTCGCCGATCAGCAGGTTGGAGCCGCCGCCCAGCATACGGCTGATAATAAAGGTAGACACTGCCGGCACAAACACCTGCGTAATGCCGGTGGCAATGCCGGGACCGGTCAGGGGTACCAGCACGCGCCACAAAATCTGCCAGACATTGCAGCCAAGATCCTGTGCCGCCTCGATGATGGAATCATCAATTTTGGTCATCGCCGTGTAAATCGGCAAAATCATAAAGGGCAGGTAGTTATACACCATACCCAGCACCACCGCGCCGGAGGTATTGATCATCGTAAAGGGTCCAAGACCAAACAATCCGAAAAGCTTATTGATCAAGCCGTTCTTTTCCAGCAGGGTCATCCACGCATAGGTGCGCAGCAAAAAGTTCATCCACATCGGCAGCATGACCAGCATCAGCATAATGTGCTGCTTGTTGGCGCGCAGACGGGACAGAAAATACCCCACGGGGAACGCCAGAATCAGGCAGATAACGGTGGACACCGCCGCCAAGATCAGGCTGCGCATAAACACGCTGGCGTACCGCCCGATTTGGGTCAGGTTATCGAGGGTGAACTGCCCTTCGGAGTTGGTCATGGCATACCACACCACGATAATCAGCGGCACAACGATAAATATCCCCATCCACAGCAGGTAGGGACCTGCCAGCCAGCGGGAGGCTTTGGATTTGAGCATCGCTTACACCTCCGAGCGCTTCATAATATGAATTTCGTCGGGTCCGATGTTCATACCGATCAGCTCGCCCGGCACACTGGCTTGGGTGGAGTGGATCAGCCACTCGTAGCCTTCGACGTCAACGTGCATCTCAAAGTGAACGCCCTTGAAGATGACCTCGCGCACAAGACCCGTCAGCATACCGATGCTCGGCGGTACGATCTGCACGTCCTCGGGGCGGATAACGACCTTGACCGGCTCATTGATTTTAAAGCCGCGGTCCACACAGGCGAAGTCATGCCCGCCGAAGTTGACCAGAAAGTCCTTGAGCATCACGCCGTCCACGATGTTGGAATCCCCGATAAACTGCGCCACAAAGGCATTTTGCGGTTCGTTGTAGATATCCTGCGGCGAGCCGATCTGCTGGATATTACCGCCGGACATAACCACGACAGTGTCGGACATGGTCAGCGCTTCCTCCTGATCATGGGTAACATACACAAAGGTAATGTTCATCTCACGCTGCAGGCGCTTGAGCTCCAGCTGCATTTCCTTGCGCAGCTTTAAGTCCAGCGCACCCAAAGGCTCGTCCAGCAGCAGCACGCGGGGCTGGTTGACCAGACTGCGGGCAATTGCAACACGCTGCTGCTGACCGCCCGAAAGCTGGTAGATGCTGCGGCGCTCATAGCCCTTCAGACCTACGATTTCCAGCATTTCCAGCACCTTGGGACGAATTTCCTCCTCCGGCAGCTTTTTCAGCCGCAGACCGAACGCCACGTTCTCAAATACATTCAAATGCGGGAACAGGGCATATTTCTGGAACACCGTATTCACCGGGCGCTTGTACGGCGGCAGGTCGGCAATATCCTTGCCGTCAAAAAAGACATTGCCGGACTTCGGCGTGACAAAACCGGCAATCACACGCAGAGTCGTTGTTTTTCCACACCCGGAGGGTCCCAGGAAGGTAACAAACTCTTTGTCGTGAATGTCCAGCGAAAGCCCGTCAAGGACCTTTTGCCCGTCAAACTCTACAACAATGTCTTTCAGCGATACGATACAATTTTCATTCATTTTTACTGCATCCCCCTTTGCGGAATTTCCAGCCGAACCCCTGCAAAGGGCGCCCGGCGGGTCAGTGCCTATTATGCCGCCCCGCAAAGGTTTGTTACACGGAGAATCCGCTACAGCAGCACATACAACACCCATGTGTCAAGGCAGAGATATTTGCCCTTGTGGCGAAACAGCACAATTCACGCCTTACGGCTTAAGCGTTGTTTCGCGCCAGATGCACACATACACATTCATTATACGGGATGAGAAATGTTTGTCAACCGTATTTCACCCCAAAACACTTATTTTTTGAACATTTAGTGAAGACGCCCTGTATTTCAACATCTGCTTTGCATTTTGCAGCACCTTGTGGTATACTTTTTTCAAAATTCACAATTCGGCAAGGGGGATTTTGTATGCCGCAGCCTATGACCACCTACACCCAAAAATTCACCGTATATCGTCACGATGGGGACCACCGCGGCCTTGTTAAGCCCGGTGCCCTGCTGCGCTACGCCCAGCAGATCGCCACCGTCCACGCCGAAGCTGTGGGGCTGACCGATGAGGTCTACGCCGCCACCCACACCGCCTTTGTGCTGGCAAAGCTTGCCCTGCACATCACCCGCACACCCAAGGTGGACGAGGAGCTGACCGCCGTCACCCAGCCCGAAGCCTGCAAGCGTGCGGTGAACAAGCGCATCACCCTCTTTCTGGACGCCGCCGGGCAGGAGGTTGCCGTGGTTGACAGCCGCTGGGTTCTCATCGACACCGAAAAGCGCATCATCTTGCGCAAGCATCCGCCGGAATTTCAGGATTTCTGGGCGTCCGATGTTCCCTTTGAGCTTCCCCTAAAAATGCAGAAGCCCGCCCCCGAAAGCTGTACCTCGCTGGGGCAGCGCACTGCCGGGTACAGCTATTGCGATATGAACGGGCATATGAACAACACCCGCTATGTGGATGTCATCTGCGACGCCCTGCCGTGGTCGGTGTGGGACACTGCGCAGCTGCGCGATTTGCGCATTTTCTACCACCGCGAGGTTCCCCGTGGGGAGAGCTTTGCCTTGTCCTGCCTGCAAACCGAGGACAACCGCTGGTATTTCAGCGGCGAGCGCGACGGCAAAAGTGCTTTTGAGGCGGAAATGGTTTTCGGCTGATTTCTCGTCATCTGCTTAGATTTTCTACATAAATTCCTGTTATGCTGTTCCTGTAACCACAGAAAGGGGATTTATTCTATGAAACAACGCACACAAAACGGACTTTCCGGCACGGCACTTAAAATCATCGCCTTGGTGCTGATGCTGCTGGATCACATCCACTACTTTTTTGAATTCACCGGTCTTGTACCCGTCTGGTTCAGTATGCTGGGGCGGCTGGCTGCACCGCTGTTTTTGTTCTGCACGGTCGAGGGCTTTGCCCACACGCATGACCGCAAGCGCTATATTCTGCGTATCTGGCTGTTGGGCGCCGCCATGGGTACGGTGGAATTTTTTATGATGTACGCAGGTGCGCTGCGCCGCGGGGACGGTTTTTACCCCCAAAACGCCATCTTTCTGGCACTGTTCTGGCTGTGCCTTGTCTGGCAGGGCATCGACTGGCTGCGCCAGAAAAGGTGGCTGCCCGGTCTTGCCGCCGTGCTTGGACCCATGGTGTGGCCGTTTATCGTGGCGGGGCTTCTGACCGCATTCCCGCAGATCACCCAAACTCCTGCAAGTGCCTCTTGGTTTGCCTATCTGATCTCCGCCGTACTGCCGATGTGGTCTGCCATCACGGACGGCGGGTGGTGTTTCCTGCTGGGCGGTATTTTGCTGTATGCACTGTACAACCACAAAACGCTGCGCCTGCTGGCGTGGGCAGGGATGTCCTTTTTGGGCGAATTCCTTTTGACCTATCTGCAGGTGCGCAGACTGCCGGACTTTACCTTTACGCAGATGTTCACCGTGTATTATGAGTGGCTGGGCATTTTTGCCGTTGTGCTTATGCTGCTGTACAACGGCAAACGCGGCAGGGGATGCAAGCCGCTGTTCTATATTTTTTACCCGGCGCACGTCTATATTTTGTACGCACTGTCCTGTTTGACCTATATGCGAATGCTGTAAAAAGGGGAGGGGTATCATGGCGAACATTCTGGCTGTTGATGATGAGCGCGACCTTTGCGCGCTGATAAAAACCACGCTGGAACGCGATGGGCATTTGGTGCAGACCCGCACCTGCGCCGCCGATGTGACCGCCCCGCTTTGCCGCTGGGCGGACTGCATCCTGCTGGATATTATGATGCCCGGTGAGGACGGCTTTGCCCTGTGCCGCCGCATCCGCGCCGATACCGATGCCCCCATTTTGTTTTTGACTGCCCGCACCGATGAACCCTCGGTGCTGACCGGGCTGGGGCTTGGCGCAGACGATTACCTGACCAAGCCCTTCCGCCTGGCGGAGCTGCGCGCCCGGGTTGCCGCCCACCTGCGCCGCAGCAGCCGCACCCCCGCCCACACGCTGGAGCGCGGCGGCGTGCGGTTTGACTTAGCTGCCAAAAGCGCCGCTGTCAACGGGCAGGTCCTGCCCTTTACCAAGTCAGAATATGCCATCTGCGCGCATCTGGCGCTGCATGCCGGGCAGACCTTCAGCAAGGAGCAAATTTACGAGGCGGTGTTCGGCTACGACGGCTGCGCCGATGATACCGCCGTGACCCAGCATATCAAGAACATCCGCGCCAAGCTGCGGGCAGCCGGGCTGCCGAACGCCGACGGCATCCTTAAAACTGTGTGGGGGGTGGGTTATGTATGGCAAAACGAAAGCTGACCTCCCTGTACCGCGTGCTGGTGCGGTATCTGGTGTGCTGCAGCGGCGGATGCGTCCTGCTGGTGCTGGTCTGGTGGGGTCTGCTGATGGCACTGATCCGCCACGGGTTTTTGCTGTCTGCCAATGCCGGTGCCGAAGCCTGCTACAATGCACGGCAAGCGGTGGTCGCTATGACCGCCGACACCTTTGACGAAACGCAGGTCAGCGACCTTTGCCGCTGGGCTATCGTAGAAAATGACGATGTAACGCGAACCAATATGACCGCCCGGCAGCTGAAAATTGCCCTGAACGCCTTCCACGGCGGCAGCGGCAACTTGGGATATACCCAGTACCAATACGACGTAAAAATGGCGGACGGCAGCTTTTGCATCCTTGCGTATGATTATTCTTTACCCTATGCCGACAAAGCCCTGCGCAGCAGGCTGCCGGATTTCCAAACCAGCTATATTCTGCTTCTGGTCATCCTGCTGGTGGGCTGGGCGACGCTGACAACGGCACGCACGGCGCGGCGGCTGGCTGCCGACACCGCCCGGCTGAACCGCGCCATTGCGCAAATCGCCGCCCACCGTCCCGATGCCGTGGATGCCGACAGCTGCCGTATCCGCGAGTTTTCCGACACGCTGCACGCCATGCAGACGATGGGCAGCGAACTGACCGGCAGCCTGCGCAGCCAATGGCGGCTGGAGCAGCAGCGTACCGAGCAGCTGGCAGCGCTGACCCATGATTTAAAAACACCGCTGACCATTATACGTGGCAACGCCGAGCTTCTCGCCGAGGATGAGCTGACCCCCGCGCAGACCGGGCAGACCGATGCGATCCTGCGCGCCTGCGACCGCGCCGGAGAGTATCTGGCGGCGCTGCGCACCGTGAATGCCCAGCCTGCCGCTAAGACGGATTTTGCGGCAGGGGAGTGGCTGGCAGAGCTTTCCGCTGCCGCCCACGACCTGTGCGCCCCCAAGAGGCTTGCGTTTTCGCTGGTGCAGGAGGAAGTCCCCGCCGTGCTTACCGCCGCCCGCAGTGATGTGACCCGTGCCGTGGTAAACCTGTTGGACAACGCTGTGCGCTACAGCCCGGCGGGCGGGCGCGTAACGCTGACCGTACAGCGGCAGGGGGAGTTTCTTACACTAACCGTGCAGGATTCCGGCGCCGGCTTTACTGCCGAGGCTCTGCAAAAAGCCGGGGATTTTCTGTACACCGACGCCGCCCGCCCCGGCAACGGGCATCAAGGCTTAGGTTTGTATTTTGTGCGCTGCACCGCCGCATCCCACGGTGGAAAGCTCGTGCTTTCCAACACAGCCGAAGGCGGCTGCGCTGCAATGACCCTGCGGCTGGAAAGCCCAGACTTTCCTGACAAACCACAGAGCATAGCGCAAGGAAAGCCCGAAATGTGAACAAATTGAAAAATTACAAATAAATTACAAAAAAGTCTTGACATATAATGACAAAAGGGTTACAATTTAGTCACAGGTTAGATATGACCTGCTGTGATTGATAACCCCACATTTTTCATGTGTTCTTCTCCTCCTTTCTTATGAACTCCGCCCTTCCCTCAAGGGCGGAGTTTCTTTTTGTGGTTTTGCTATACCTTTATAAAATAGGGCACAGTCCGGCGCAACCGCAGGCGGGCGCTGCCCGGTGTCGTTAAAGTCATACTTTGCGCAAAGATTTTGGTGCAATCTGCCCAAGTTTCTGTGAGTCGGTGCAAGAAAGATTTCCGCAAAAAGGCTTTGTATTTTGTCCGTGATTGTGGTACAATTTTTCTAATATATGATGCAAACAGGAAGTTAGGAGAGTGTGACTATGGCTTATTATTTTTCCGAACCGTCCCGTACTTTTGGTGAATACCTGCTTGTTCCCGGATATTCTTCCTCCGAGTGTGTGCCCACCGCTGTCAGCCTGAAAACCCCGCTGGTCAAGTACCGCAAGGGCGAGGAAGCCTGCCCGCTGGAAATGAACATCCCCATGGTTTCTGCCATTATGCAGTCTGTCTCCGGCGAAAAGCTGGCCATTGCGCTGGCCAAGCAGGGCGGCGTTTCCTTCATCTACGGCTCCCAGACCATCGAGCAGGAAGCCGATATGGTTCGCCGCGTCAAAGCGTACAAGAAGGGCTTTGTCACCTCCGACTCCAACCTGCCGCCGGAGGCCACCCTGGGCGACGTGCTGGACATCAAGACCCGCACCGGTCACTCCACCATTGCCATCACCGATGACGGCACTGCCCACGGCAAGCTGCTGGGCATTGTTGCCAGCCGCGACTACCGCCTGTCCCGTATGACGATGGACCTCAAGGTCACCGAGTTTATGACCCCGCTGGAAAAGCTGGTCACCGCCCCCGACACCACCAGCCTGCACGACTGCAACGACATCATCTGGGATAACAAGATCAACTCTCTGCCCCTGATCGACGCCGAGGGTCACCTGCAGTATATGGTATTCCGCAAGGACTACGACTCCCACAAGGAGAACGTCAACGAGCTGCTGGACGAAAACAAGAGCTATGTGGTCGGCGCCGGCATCAACACCCGCGACTACGCCCAGCGCGTACCCGCCTTGTTGGACGCCGGTGTGGACGTTCTGTGCATTGACTCCTCCGAGGGCTTCAGCGAGTGGCAGTCCCGCACCATCGCCTGGATCCGTGAAAACTACGGTGACAAGGTAAAGGTCGGTGCCGGCAACGTCGTTGACCGTGAGGGCTTCCTGTTCCTCGCCAAGGCAGGTGCCGACTTTATCAAGATCGGCATCGGCGGCGGCTCTATCTGCATCACCCGCGAAACCAAGGGCATTGGTCGCGGTCAGGCTACTGCTGTCATTGAGGTTGCCAAGGCTCGCGACGAATACTACAAGGAAACCGGCATCTACATTCCCATCTGCTCTGACGGCGGCATCGTGCAGGATTACCACATCACGCTGGCGCTCGCCATGGGTGCTGACTTCGTTATGCTGGGTCGCTACTTTGCCCGCTTTGACGAATCCCCCACGAACAAGCTGCGCGTGGGCGGCAACTACGTCAAGGAATACTGGGGCGAGGGTTCCAACCGCGCCCGCAACTGGCAGCGCTATGACCTCGGCGGTGCCCAGAAGCTGAGCTTTGAGGAGGGTGTTGACTCCTACGTTCCTTACGCTGGTCCTCTGGCAGACGGCGTGCAGACCACCCTGTACAAGGTACGCTCCACCATGTGCAACTGCGGTGCGCTGTCCATCCCTGAATTGCAAGAAAAAGCGCGTCTTACCGTCGTTTCTTCCACTTCCATTGTGGAAGGCGGCAGCCATGACGTCATCCTGAAGAACGGTCCCCAGAACCGCTGATATCTGTTTACTCCATCCCGCCTGCGGCGCTGCCGCAGGCGGGATTTTTGTATAGTTTATTTTTGTTGCTCTTGTCTTTCTTTGTGCAATTTGACGGTTGACGTAAAGTCAATTTTCTGTTACAATAACGGCAACGTTAGAAATGCCGTGAAGGGAAGATGGCAATACCCCTACCGTTGCAGAGAGCTGCCGTTTGGTGCAAGGCAGCACGGCGGATATTGCGTAACTGGTCCCGGAGCAGCCGTGCCGAAGGCTTTAGTAGGTGCGGACGGTGCCTGTCCGTTATCAAGCAGGAGCGATTCGCCGTTTTTGGCTGATCGTGCAGAGGGGTCGGTTTCCGACAATGAGAGTGGTACCGCGGGTACAGCAAACAGAATTTGCTCCCGTCTCTCAAAGGCAGTGCCTTTGGGGGACGGGTTTTTGTTTTCCCAAGGCGTAAAACACGCTTTTGGCAGGAGGAATCTTACTATGATGGACGCAACCAAGTACAGCATCGGATACTATCAGCCGCCCGTAGAGCCGGGTCACACCTATGAATGGTGCAAAAAAGATCACATTGAAAAAGCCCCCGCGTGGTGCAGCGTGGACCTGCGCGACGGCAACCAGAGCCTGATCGTCCCCATGAGCTTGGACGAAAAGCTGGAATTCTACGATATGCTGGTAAAAATCGGTTTCAAGGAGATCGAGGTCGGCTTTCCTGCTGCCAGCGAAACCGAGTACGAATTTCTGCGTACCCTCATTGACGGTAACCGCATCCCGCAGGACGTCACGGTGCAGGTGCTGACCCAGTGCCGCGACCACATCATCCGCAAAACCTTTGAGGCCGTCAAGGGTGCGCCCCGCGCCATCATCCACTTTTACAATTCCACCAGCGTGGCGCAGCGCGAGCAGGTATTCAAAAAAAGCAAGGAAGAGATCAAGCAGATTGCTGTGGACGGTGCCAAGCTGGTCAAGCAGCTGAGCGAGGAGTACGAGGGCAATTTCCTGTTTGAGTACAGCCCCGAAAGCTTCACCGGCACCGAGCCGGAATACGCCGTTGAGGTCTGCAACGCCGTGCTGGATATCATGCAGCCCACGCCCGACCGCCCGATGATCATCAACCTGCCGGTCACCGTGGAAATGAGTATGCCCCACGTTTATGCCAACCAGATCGAGTGGTGTTCCCAGCATTTGAAATACCGCGACAGCGTCATTTTGTCCACCCACCCCCACAACGACCGCGGCTGCGGCGTAGCAGATGCCGAGCTTGCCGTGCTGGCGGGCGCCCAGCGCATCGAGTGCTGCCTGTTCGGCAACGGCGAGCGCACCGGCAACGTGGATGCCATCACGCTGGCGATGAATATGTACAGCCACGGCGTGGACCCCAAGCTGGATTTCAGCGATATGCCCGCCATCTGCGAAACCTACGAGCGTGTGACCCGTATGCACGTCTATGAGCGCACGCCCTATGCGGGCAGCTTGGTCTTTGCGGCATTCAGCGGCAGCCATCAGGATGCCATCGCCAAGGGTATGACCTGGCGCAAGGAGCACGGGCAGCACCGCTGGGATTGCCCGTATATCCCCATTGACCCGCACGACATCGGGCGCACCTACGATGCCGATGTCATTCGCATCAACTCCCAGAGCGGCAAGGGCGGCATCGGTTTCCTGCTGCAGCAGAACTACGGCTACAACCCGCCGCCGAAAATGCGCGAAGCGCTGGGCTACAAGGTCAAGGAGGTCAGCGACCACGAACACCGCGAGCTGAGCGTAAAAGAAGTGCTGGCGGTATTTGAGCAGAGCTACCTCAACCACACCCACCCGCTGAATGTTCCGGACGCGCACTTTATCCAGAATTCGGACGGCAGCATTACCGCCAGCATCGTCATCACCGGCGGCGGCAGTACCGTCAAATGCACGGCCATCGGCAACGGTCGTCTGGACGCCGTTGCCACCGCGCTGGAAAAGCAAACCGGTATGCACTTTACGCTGGTGCATTACAGCGAACACGCCTTGGATTCCGACACCAACTCCCGCGCTTGCTCCTATGTGGGGCTGAAATGGGCATCCGGCGAGGAAACATGGGGCTGCGGCACCCACACCGACATTATTGTCGCCGGTATCCGCGCCTTGGTAAGCGCCATCAACAACAGATAAGCGGAGGTTTTCCCTATGGCAATGACAATGACCCAAAAAATCCTGGCAGCCCACTGCGGCGAAGCCTGTGTATACCCCGGGCAACTCATCAATGCGCGTCTGGATATCGTGCTGGGCAACGACATTACCACCCCGGTTGCCATCAACGAATTTGAAAAAGCCGGCTTTGACGCCGTGTTTGACAACACCCGCGTCAACATTGTGCTAGATCACTTTGTCCCCAACAAGGATATCAAAAGCGCGACCCAGTCCAAGCAGTGCCGCGAGTTTGCCGACAAGTACAACATCCTCAACTTCTACGATGTCGGCAAGATGGGCGTGGAACACGCCCTGCTGCCCGAAAAAGGCATCGTAACAGCGGGGGACTGCATTATCGGCGCCGACAGCCACACCTGCACCTACGGTGCCGTGGGCGCCTTCTCCACCGGCGTCGGCTCCACCGATATGGCTGCCGGTATGGCAAAGGGCGTGGCGTGGTTCAAGGTACCCGCCGCCATCAAGGTGGAGCTGGTCGGCGCGCTGAAACGCCCGGTCTGCGGCAAGGACGTGATTTTGCACCTCATCGGCAAAATCGGCGTGTCCGGCGCGCTGTACAAAAGTCTGGAATTCACCGGCGAGGGCATCAAAAGCCTGACGATGGAGGATCGCCTTTGCATCTGCAATATGGCGATCGAAGCCGGTGCCAAGAACGGCATTTTCCCGGTGGATGAAATCACCGAAGCCTATCTGAAGGGACGCAGCCAGCGCCCGTGGGTCAAGTACGAAGCCGACGCCGACGCCGAGTATGAGCGCACCGTTACCATTGACCTGTCCACCTTGGAGCCGACCGTCAGCTACCCGCATCTGCCGGAGAACACCCATCCCGCCAAGGACGGCAGCCGCATCAAAATTGACCAGATCGTCATCGGCTCCTGCACCAACGGGCGCATTGAGGATATGCAGGCAGCCTATGAGATCCTGAAGGGCAAACAGATTGCCAAGGGCGTGCGCGGCATTATCATTCCCGCCACGATGGACGTGTACAAGGAGTGCATCCTGCGCGGCTATACCGAGGCCTTTATCGACGCGGGCTGCATTGTTTCCACCCCCACCTGCGGTCCCTGCCTTGGCGGTTATATGGGAATTCTGGCGGCAGGCGAGCGCTGTGTTTCCACCACCAACCGCAACTTTGTGGGACGTATGGGACACGTCGATTCCGAGGTTTACCTTGCCAGCCCCGCCACCGCAGCCGCCAGCGCCCTGACCGGTTACATCACCGACCCACGGGAGGTATAAGCTATGAATGCAAAAGGTACCGTTTTTAAATACGGCGACAACATTGACACCGACGTTATCATCCCGGCGCGCTACTTAAACACCCAGAGCGCTGCCGAGCTGGCAGCCCACTGTATGGAGGATATCGACAGGACCTTTGTCAACCGCGTAAAGGCAGGGGATATTCTGGTCGGGGGGGAAAACTTCGGCTGCGGCTCCTCGCGCGAACACGCCCCGGTAGCCATCAAGGCAGCAGGCATTGACTGCGTAATTGCCAAGAGCTTTGCCCGCATCTTTTACCGCAACGCCATCAACATCGGGCTGCCAATTCTGGAATGTCCCGCCGCCTGCGACGCCATTGCCGAGGGCAACACCGTGCGCATCGACTTTGATACCGGTCTGATTACCGACGAAACCACCGGGCAGCAGTTCCAAGCCGTCCCATTTCCGCCCTTTATCCAACAAATTATTGCCAAGGGCGGCTTGATGAACAGCCTGAAGGATTGAGAGGGAAACACCCATGAACAAAACCATTGCCTTGATTTACGGCGACTGCGCCAGCCCGGAAATTGTCCGGCAGGCAGTGCGTGTGTTGGACAAAATTGCCGACAAATACAACCACACCTTCACCTACACCCGCGCCTATATGGGCGGTGAGGCGATCGACAAGTTCGGCGACCCGCTGCCCGCCGCCGAGCTGGAAAAATGCAAAGCCGCCGACAGTGTGCTGCTGGGTGCCATCGGCGGTCCCAAGTGGGAGGGGCTGCCCGGCGACCGCCGCCCCGAAAAAGGGCTTTTGCGCCTGCGCGCCGGTATGGGGCTGTATGCCAACAACCGCCCTGCCCGCATCTGGCCGCAGCTGGCAGATGCCTCCCCGCTGAAAAAAAGCATTGTGGACCAGGGAATTGATTTTATCGTTGTGCGGGAGCTGATCGGCGGGGTATATTTCGGCGAGCATAAGACCTTTACGCAGGACGGCGAGAAGGTTGCCGTGGATACGATGCCCTACACCGAGCATGAGATCGAGCGTATCGGGCGTATCGGCTTTGAAACGGCGATGAAGCGCCGCAAAAAGCTGACCTGCGTGGATAAGGCCAACGTGCTGGATACCAGCCGCCTGTGGCGCGCTGTTATGCACCGCCTGCAAGCCGAATACCCGGAGGTCGAGTACAACGAGATGTTTGTGGATAACTGCGCGATGCAGATCTGCAAAAATCCCGCACAGTTTGACGTCATTGTGACCGAAAATATGTTTGGGGACATCCTTTCGGACGAAGCCAGCGAGATCACCGGCAGCATCGGTATGGTGCCGTCCTCCTCCTTGGGGCAGGGTAGCTGCGGGCTGTATGAGCCGATTCACGGCTCGGCGCCCGACATTGCCGGGCAGGATATCGTAAACCCCATCGCCTGCATCCTGTCCGCCGCCATGATGCTGCGGTACAGCTTTTCGATGCCCGCCGAGGCGGATGCCATTGAGGCAGCTGTGAACGCCGTTCTGGATGCCGGATTCCGCACCGCCGATATGATGGCGGACGGCTGCACCAAGGTGGGCTGCACAGCCATCACCGATGAAATTCTAAAGCGCATTTAATTTTGTATGCAAAGACCCCGCGCCCTGCATAACTGCAAGGCGCGGGGTCTGTTTTTATTGGAATGGTGTGCAGTGTTGCCTTAGGTTTGCCACGGGGAAAAAACGACCTGCCCGGATTCCACCTTGGCAAAATCCGGCAAAACAGCACCTGCTTTTACAATGCCGCCGGGCGCTATATGAACGCCGATTCCCAGCACGGCATCGTGGTCAACAATTGCCCCGCCGTTGATAATGCAGCCGGCGCCCGCCTGCACACTTGCCCCCACATAGGCCTGCGGCAGTACCACGCAGCCCGGTGCCAGCACAGCGCTGGGGCTTACCGAGGCTGCCCGGCTGACAAATACCGGCGTTGCATAGCCGAGCGCCGCCAGCTTTTGCAGCAGCTCTGCCCGCAGTACGTTGTTGCCGACGGCGGCAAAGGCAGGGCGGTTTTTGCGCAGCAGGGCGGGGTCTGTGTAATCGTGCAGCCTGCCGGCGCAGCCGGGGGCTGCGTCATCCAAAAATTCCGCCTTGCCCCAACCCTCGTCCAAAAGCCAGTCTGCCAGTTGTCTGCCGAAGCCGCCCTTGCCTAAAATCAGCGGTGTATCGTTTGACTTATGCAAAACACGCATTGCGTTCACCTCTTATTCGGCTGCTGCCTGCCCGGTGCGGGGCGTCAGCGCCAGCGGGTCGGGCAGGGTATTGGTTTCTGCGCTGTAAAGTATCTTTTTGATGCCGGGAAACAGCTTTTCAAAGCCGCTGCCCTTGCAGTGGACGCCATCAAAGAAGTCCTCCTCCTCCAAGCCCTCGATCAGGCTGGGGTCATAGCTGCCATACAGCGGGATGTTGTTTTCCGCACAGAACTGGCGGACATACGGCTCAACGGCAAAAAAGCCTTGATGCTTTTCGGGTTCGGTCAGCATAAAATCGTACAGGTAGGGGTGCCACGGTGCCAGCACCAGCACCACCGTTGTGCCTTGGCTTTGGGCATAGCGGATAAACGCCTCAAACGCCAAGACCCGGTTGGTGTCAAGGTGGTCGAACTCCTCCATATGGATGCTGTCCACAGTGTAGCAGACAATGGCGGCATCGTTGCGAACCTCGTCCACACTGCGCTCGCGGAATGTAACGGCGTACAGAATACTGCCGTCCGATCGCTTCACGGACGCGGTCTGGTTATATACGTTGCCGGTAACGGCATTGAATTCAATGGGGTTGCCGTCGGCGTCCACCGCGGTGTCATTGCCGCGGTTTTTTAAGTAGTAGTCAAAGTTGCCCTGAAAATAGGCGGGGTCTGCCAGTGCCTCCCACGCCTCGGGGGAAATCGGCTCCTCGTAGTCGGTGGGGATGTTCAATACTTTGGTCAAAAATTCGTTGTACAGGTTGGCATCGGCGCGGGCATCCAGCGAATTTTCCCCGCCATGGAACACCCACGGATCCACACTCCACAGCAGTACCTTGGGCGTTTTGCCGTAGGATACCATTTTATAGTAGCTGGTCATGGCATCGCGGACATCGGCTCCGGTCACACCCATATTAAAAAAGCTCTGGCTGCCTACAATATCGCGGGTGAATTGCAGCACACGGCTGGAGCCGATGCCGATCACCTCGGGCGTTTCGGGTACGTCCTGCGCGTACAGCTGCACGACACTGCGCTCGTCCATCTGCTCAAAATTGGTCACGTCCTTGCCGTCCAGCATCAAATCGACGATGCGGCGGGGCGCCAGCGCACCCTGATAAAAACCGCTGCGATCCACCTGAAAGCTGAACGCCACCATAAACAGCGGGATGGGCAGCAAAAGCAGCACCTTATAGCTGATTCTTACGCCGAAGTAGATGCGGCGCGCCAGCCCCCGGAGAAAGTGCACAAAGGGGTTGATCTTCTTTTTACGGCGCGCCGGGCGTTGGGTGCGCGGCGGTGCGGCATTTCCGCGCTGGATTTTAACAGGCGGTGCCGGCAGCGGGGTAGAGGTTCGAGCTGACATATCGAATACCGCCTTTCTTTAGTAATTTTGGTAGATGAATGCCGACTGCCCGAACGCGGCAAAGAACAAAATGGCAGCGGAAGCCGCATAGTACAGCGTCCAGCGCAGCGGCCACGGCTGCTCACGAATCCAACGCGCCACATTGCGCCCGCCGTGTTCCACCGCAAATACCACAAAGATGCTGAACACCAACACAACGGGCAGGCGTCCGTCCAGCCCGCAGGCGTGCAGTGAACGGGCGATTTCCTGCCACGCCGGGGCAATGCCGTGCCAGCCCTGCGTCAGCCCGGTAAATACCACGCCGGGTTCCACATTCAGCAAGGCGCAGTTGAAGAATACAAACACCAGCGCAAACAGCACATCGGCGCAGGCGGTCTGGAACAGCACCTTGAACCATTCCATCTTATACAGCGGGTTGCGGTCTGCGATAAACCGGCGCGGTGCTGCCGTCAGAATGCTCAGCACCGAAACCACACCGCAAGCCGCGCCCCACATCATATAGCGCCAGTCCGCGCCGTGCCAGATGCCGGACACCGTAAAGACGATCATCGTGTTCAGGCATTTGCGCCACAGCGCGCAGCGGCTGCCGCCCAAGGGGATATAGACATAATCCCGGAACCAGCTGGACATCGAGATATGCCAGCGCCGCCATATACCGCTGAAGGTGCGGGCTTCCAGCGGTGCCTGGAAGTTCTCCAGCAAATCGTAGCCCAAAATGCGGGACGCACCCAGAACAATGTCGCAGCAGCCCGAAAAATCCATATACAGCCGCACGGCAAACAGCAGGGTAGCCGCCAGCAGGTTCGGTCCGCCCATCACGGCGGCGTTTTGGTACACCGCCGTGATGTACAGGTTGAGGTTGTCGGCGATGACCATTTTTTTGGTGTAGCCCCACAGCATACGGAACGCGCCGCCCGCGCAGCGGGTATAGCTGAACCGTCGGCTTTTTTTGATCTGCGGGCGCAGATGGGGATAGCGCTCGATCGGACCTGTGATCAGTGTAGGGAAGTAACAGACAAACAGCGCATAGTGCAGCGGATTTTTTTCCACCTTGCAGCGCCGTTTGAATACGTCGATGGGATAGCTCAGCGAGGACAGCGCAAAGTAGCTCAGCCCCATAGGTGCCAGAATGCTGCCGCGGTGGGGCAGTACGCCCGAAAGCGGCGTTCCTGCCACAACGTCCGCCGCCATATTCCAATATTTGTAATAGAACAGCAGTCCCACGCTGCCCGCAATGGCAGCCAGCAGTGCCAGCACCCGCACGGGCTTACTGCGCACGCTGCCGATCACCAGCCCGCACAGCCAGCTCAGCCCCGCCAAGCCCAGCAATGCCCAAAGCAGCGGTCGGTAGCTCGGTTCATAGCAAAAATAGCCGATGCTGACGGCCAGCAGGTAATAGGGGCGCAACACCCGGGGCAGGGCATAGTTGACCACTGCCACAAGGGCAAAAAACACCAAAAAGGAAACCGTAGTAACCGACAGGGTACCTCTTTTTTGTAAGTAGGCGATGAATTGCTCCGGCGTAATTGCCGCAAACACCTGAGCCAACGTCATTCTTGCTTCCCACCCTTTACCGTATCCTCCAAGTCACGCACACGCTTTTCGAGTATGGCGTTGGCTTGTGTCAGCCGCTTGCATTTTTCTGCCAATTGGGTGATCGCCACGCTCAGCGAGAGCAGCACCACCAGCACAAAGCAGAACATCAACAGGAATATCAGGTTTACGGGCATCTGTATGTCCAAAAGATCCCGCAGCACAAATACGGTGTAAGGCACGGCTGCCGCAATCACCAGACACACCGCCAAAAGCAGCCACAGCAGGCTGTATTTGACGCTCATCAGCCCGCGCTTGAGCAGGCAAAAAATCACGGCAAGCAAAATTACCGCGCCAAGGATCATATACAACTGCAAGCGTGCGGTCACGGTCTGCCTCCTTTTTGTTTGCGGATGGAAAAGCGGTCAATGATAAGCGCCAGTGAAACCTTGACCATATAATAGGCGCTTTTAAAGCCGAAAATGCTGGACGCGCCGCCCTGGCGCTCGTGCATAATAACCGGGGCTTCCTTTACCCGGAACCCTACCAGGGACGACGCGAGAATTGCCTCCGGTTCGGGGTAGTCAATGGCATAATGCGCAGAAAAATACTGCGCCAGCCGGGTGTTGACCGCGCGGAAGCCGCTGGTAACATCCAGCACCTTATGCCCCGACAGCAGGTAGATCATACCGCTTAAAAAGCGGATGCCCACCCGGCGCATAAAGCTGGTCTGAAATCCCTCGTTGGTGATAAACCGGCTGCCGATGCACATATCGCACGCGCCGTCCAGCACCGGCTGCACAATGTTATACAGGTACGCGGGGTCATGCTGACCGTCGCCGTCCATCTGCACGGTCACGTCATAGTGGTTGCGCACCGCGTATTGGTACCCGCACTGCATACCGCCGCCGATGCCAAGGTTGACCGGCAGATCCAGAAAGGGATAGTTTTTCTCGCGCAGCAGGGCGGCGCTGCCGTCGGTAGAGCAGTCATTGATGACAAGGAAATCCACCTCCGGGCAGGTTGCGCGCAGGTGTTCCACCGTTGTCACAATATTGCTTTCCTCGTTATAACAGGGGATCAGTACCAATATTTTTTTGTCCAAGGCTGTACCTCTCTCTCAGGGCGCTCATTCACCCTGCAAAATAAACGTTTCCAGACGGCGCAAAAGCTCGGCGCGCCGATAGTGCTTTTCGTAATACGCCTTCGCCTTTTGCCCCATGACCTCGCGCTCGGGCAAGGGCATCGCACAGAGCGAAAGCAGATTTTCGGCAAGGGCATCCTCGTCGCAGGCGGCGCTTACCAGCCCGCCGCCGCTTTGCTGCACAGCCTCGGCACCGGCACCGTTCATCGCTGCCACCACCGGCTTGCCCGCCGCCATATAGCTTGCCAGCTTGCCGGGGATAGTCATTCCCAAATCGGGGGTGTCTGCCAAAGAAATCAGCAGGGCATCCGCCAAGGCGGTAAATTTGGGTACCTCCTGCGCGGGTACGCTGCCGTAAAAGGTCACGGCATCGGCATCGTTCAGCTCTGCCGCCAGTTCCTGCAGCCCCGCGCGGCTCATACCATCGCCCACCAGTAGCAGATGCAGCGTGCTTGCCCCGCTCTTTCGCGCCTTGACCACAGCACGCAGCACCTTGTCAAGGCTCTGCGCGGGGGTCAGCGTGCCGGTAAATACCAGGTTGAACCTCCCGCCGAAGCGCTGCCGCAGCTCCGTGTCCTCTTGGGGGATGGCGTAGAAATCCTCGCAATATTGGGGGATGACCGCCACGGCATCCATCGGCTTGCCGGTGCGCTCACACAGGCGCTTTTGCAGCGGCACGCTCATAGCAATCAGACGGTCAGCGCGCTTATACAGGCTGTCGCTGACTGTCTGGGCGACCCAGCGCAGAAAGCGATTTTTGACCGGCAATACGCTGTACAGATTTTCGGGCCAGATATCCAGCACATAGTTGGTAAAGGGGATCTTGTGCTTTTGGGCATAGCGCAGGGCGGGCCAGCACATCAGCACGGGGCTGGTGTTAAAGCAGAACACGGCATCGTACCCGCCGGGCAGGCGGTGCAGCTCCTTAGCGGCGTACCACGGCCAGCTGACATAATTCAAAAAAATGCGCAGCCCCGTATTGCCCTTGCGGGGAATCTCTTTGGCGCGGTACACCCCGGCACCCTGATAGGTCTGCTCCCACGGACCGTTTTCACTGTAGCCGTCAAACCATTCGCCCTTGGGGTAGTTGGGCAGACCGCAAAGCACGTCCACCGCCACGCCGTCCTGCACGAAGCCAGCGACCATATCGTTGATGCGGAAATTTTCCGGCCAAAAATGCTGGGTCACGACCAGTATGCGTTTTTGCATTCAGCACCTCTTACTTGCTCAAATCATAAATTGCCACATCGGCGTTTTCAAACGCGGCAGGCATATCCTGCGGTGCCTTGCCCGGCCAGCGCTTTGCCAGAACCAGCCAGCGGATGTTATTTTCCGCCGCCAGCTGCTCCGCTCTTTCTATACTGCAGCCGCTGAACAGCTCCGCATTGACATCCATTTTTGCGCAGATCACATCGTTGTCCACGCCCATATTGGTCATGGCATACGTCCATCCTTCCAGATAGGCGGGGCGACCGCTCAGGGCGCTGTAGCCGTTGCTGATCGCATCCTCCACGGCGGGGGTGTGGGAGGTTCGGTTGGTGGCAAAGTGCTGCTCTGTATCGGAATGTGCCTGCAGCCACTCCATCGCCTGTGCATCACCGGCTGTCCAGTAATCCTGTGTGGTATCATTGCGGCAAAGCCCTGCCGTTGCCCCCAGCTGCCGCACGCCCCTGACGGTGTAACAGCCCACCATAAGCAGCGTCGTACACAGCGCCGCAGCACCCACAAAGCCGACGATCCCACGCAAGATCTTGTGCCTGCTTTGCAGCAGCCGCTGCAAGGGTTCCACGCTCAGCAGCGTCATATAAATCATGGCTACCAGCGCAAAATACACTTGGCTGGAGCTGGTGTGGTAGAACAAATGATACCCCAAAAAGCCGCCGACCACCACGCCGTTTGCCAGAATGCGCGCCGCATCCAGCCGGAACAGCCGCCGCAATGCACCCGGCACATCGGACAGCCACAGCAAAAATTGCAGGGGCAGCATCAAAAAGACATTCGCCACGCCAATCAAAAACAGCCATACATATCCGGAAATCGGCAAATGGGCGCAAAGCCAATCGGCATAGGGGCTTAACACGCGATACACCCAGTAGCTGTCCATGGCAAAAATGGTCAGGCGCATACTGTTGCTGCCGGAGGCAAACAGCACAAAATAGGTTACGGCAAAAATACCCACCATACCCGCCAGACACGCAAGCGCTGTAGGATAGTGCGGCTTTTGAAACAGCAGCACGATCCCCATCGTCACAGCAAAGGCACATACGACGATTGCCGCTTCCGGTCCTTTGGCAACGCACAAGAGGAAAAAGCTGACAAACAGCATCAGCAGCTCCTTGGCGTCTGGTGCAAAGCGGCTGCGGCTCAGCCGGATAAAGCTGACCGTAAAGGCGCACAGGAAAATCAGCGCCGTGGCCTGCGCGTTGATGTTGGTGACAAGGTGCTGCAGCAGGGTATTTCCGAACAGGCTTAACCCGTTGGGCAGAACTTTCCACAGCGACAGGCAGGAAAAGCCAAACAGCAGCAAAATCAGCTGCCGCCCGGCGCGGGCGTTTTCGCTTCCGAAATAAGCACGCGCCAGCGCCAGCAGCGCCGCCAGCTCACCCGCCAGAAACAGCGGTCCTGCCAAAAACACATAGATATCGTACAGCTGCGCACCGCTTACAAGACCCAGCGCGGCAGCCAGCAATTCCGTAAGGTAGTGGTAGGACAGCCGCACGCCGGAAAACCGGATATCCTCCGCCGGGAAATGGGCGCTCAGCGCCGCCGCGTTGCCTACATTCCACAGCATATCCTGATCCAGATGCACCGCCCCCGCCCGAGCCGGGTAGGGGTTGACCGCGCCGAAGCGCACCGCATATAAAAGACACAGCAACGCCCAAAAAAGCCCGATGTTGCTGTCCAGAATACGCAGCGTACCCTTGGCGGCAGCCTGCACATCCAGCGTACCGCAGCGGCGGCGCCAAACCAACCACCCCGCTGCCAACAGCGGCGGCACCGTGCGCAGCAGCCACACGGCGCCCAGCCGTACACCGACGCAATGCAGCCCCGCCAGCAGGGCGCAGCCGTATACAGCAGCAAACAGTCCTGTCAGCCCCGTTTGGCGGGGTGCCAGCCAGTCTGCCAGCGCCCAGCCGGGCAAAATCAGATACGCCAAGCAGCATACGCCAAACACAATAACTGTAACAGGAGAAACCGCTTTGCCGCCCAAAAGGGCAACAAACAGCCAGCCCAGCAGCGCCAGCGCCGTTACTGTGCGGCGCACCAAGGCGCTGGCATTTTTTGTGCTGCTATGCGGTTTTTCCAAAACTGCCGTTTCCATACAAATAGATTTCCTTTACCTATTAAAATCCCGGCTTGCGCCAGACCATCTTATTGACAACCCCGGTGTAGCTCTGAATGATCTTGACCACCTTGGTGGAAACATCTTCGGTATAATAGGGGACGGGGATGCCGTTATCGCCGTTTTCTACCATAGCGACGGCGGTTTCGACTGCCTGCTCCACGCCGCCGGCGCGGATGCCCGCCAGCACAAAGCACCCCTTGTCCAGTGCCTCGGGGCGTTCGGTGGAGGTGCGGATGCAGACCGCCGGGAAGGGATGCCCCACGCTGGTAAAGAAGCTGGATTCCTCGGGCAGCGTGCCGGAGTCGGAGATCACGGCAAAGGCGTTCATCTGCAGGTGGTTGTAGTCGTGGAAGCCCAAGGGTTCGTGCAGCTTGACGCGCGCATCCAGCTGGAAGCCCATCGCCTCCAGCCGCTTTTTGCTGCGGGGATGGCAGGAGTACAAGATGGGCATATCATAGGTTTCGGCCAGATGGTTGATGGAGGTGAACAGGTCGATAAAATTCTGCTCTGTATCAATGTTTTCCTCGCGGTGGGCAGAGAGCAGCATATATTTGTGCGCCTCCAGCCCCAGACGCTCCAGCACATCGCTGGTTTCGATCTGGGCAAGGTTTGCGTGCAGCACCTCCGCCATGGGGGAGCCGGTCACAAAGGTGCGCTCCTTGGCGGTACCCTCGGCGTTCAGATAGCGGCGCGCGTGTTCCGAGTAGCACATATTGACATCGGCAATATGGTCCACAATGCGGCGGTTGGTTTCTTCGGGCAGGCACTCGTCAAAGCAGCGGTTGCCCGCCTCCATATGGAAGATGGGGATATGCAGCCGCTTGGCGGCAATGGCAGAAAGGCAGCTGTTGGTATCGCCCAAAATCAGCAGCGCATCGGGCTTTTGCTCCACCATCAGCGCGTAGGACTTGGCAATGATATTGCCGATGGTTTCGCCCAAGTCCCTGCCCACAGCGTCCAGATAAAAGTCCGGCGCGCGCAGACCCAGATCATCAAAAAAGACCTGATTCAGGTTGTAGTCATAGTTCTGCCCGGTATGCACAAGAATCTGGTCAAAATATTTGTCGCACTTCTTGATCACGGCAGACAGGCGGATGATCTCCGGGCGGGTGCCGATGATGGTCATTAGCTTTAACTTCTGCATATTGCAACGCTCCTTATTTTAAACGGGCAAGCCGAAGGTGTCCGGGTGGCTGGGGTCAAACTGCTCGTTTGCCCACATCAGGGTCACCAGATTTTCGCTGTCGCTCAAATTGATAATGTTGTGGGTGTAGCCGGGCAGCATCTGCACGGCGGTGGGCTTATCGCCCCAAACCTCAAATTCCAGCACCTCATCGCTGTCCACACGGCGCTGCTGGATCAGCCCGTGTCCCGACACGACAATAAAAAATTCCCACTTGGTATTGTGCCAGTGCTGCCCCTTGGTGATGCCGGGCAGCGACACATTGACGCTGAACTGCCCGCAGTTTTCGGTTTTCAGCAGCTCGGTAAAGCTGCCGCGGGCGTCGGTGTTCTGCTTTAAGGCAAAGGCTGCCTTTTCCCCGGGCAGGTAGGAAAGATAGGTGGAATACAGCTTTTTGGCAAAGCTGCCCGCCGGGATCTCCGGCATCAGCAAGGTAGCGGGCTGCGCCTTAAAGGTGTCCAGCAGCGCCACAATTTGCCCCAAGGTCACCTTGTGGGTCACGGGCGCTGCGCAGTAGCGACCCTCCTGCCCGAATACCGGGGCAAGACCGTCGTAATCGCAGCGGTGGGGATGTCCCTCCAGCGCGTCCAGCATCTCCTCGACCAGATCGTCAATATACAAAAGCTCCAGCTCGGTGGCAGGGTCGTTGACGGTCAGGGGCAGATTGTGCGCGGTATTGTGGCAGAAGGTTGCCACGGCGCTGTTGTAGTTGGGGCGGCACCATTTGCCGAACAAATTGGGGAAGCGGTACACCAGCACCGGGGCGCCGGTCTCTTTTGCGTAGGCAAAGAACAGCTCCTCGCCCGCCAGCTTGCTTTTGCCGTAGTCGCTCTGCCCGTAGCGACCGATCAGCGTAGCTTGAATCGAGCTGGACAACATCACCGGGCAGGTGTTGCCGTGCTTTTTTAAGGTATCCAGCAGGGTGGAGGCAAAGCCGAAATTGCCCTGCATAAACTCGCTTTGCTCCTTGGGGCGGTTGACGCCCGCCAAATTAAAGACAAAATCCGCCTTGGCGCAGTACTCGTCCAGCAGCGCGGGGTCGGTGTCCAAGTCGTATTCCAAAACGTTCTCCACGCAAAGGGCAGGGCGGGTGCGGTTTTTACCGTCCCGGATGTTTTTTAAATTTTCGCACAGGTTGCGCCCCACAAAGCCCTTGGCGCCAGTCACTAAGATGTTCATACTTTCCCCGCTTTTTTCAGTTCTTCCTGAATATATTCGGTGGTCATAATCTTCTGGATGGTACCCTCCACGTCCAAGCGGCGGGTATTGTGACTGGTGTAATCCTCATCGGCCTGGGTGTGTACCTGACCCTTGACAAAGAACTTGTCGTAGTTCAAGTCGCGGTTATCGGCAGCCACGCGGTAGTAGCCGCCCATATCCTCGCTGCGCATACGTTCCTCCTTGGTCATCAGCGTTTCGTACAGCTTTTCGCCGTGGCGGGTGCCGATGATGCGGGTGCCGGTATCACCGAACAGCGTCTGCACCGCCTTGGCCAGATCGCCGATGGTGGAGGCGTCGGACTTCTGGATAAACAAATCGCCGGGGTTGGCGTGTTCAAAGGCGAACATAACCAGATCCACCGCCTCGTCCAGATTCATCAGGAAGCGGGTCATATCGGGGTCGGTGATGGTGATGGGTTCGCCGTTTTTGATCTGGTCCACAAACAGGGGAATCACGCTGCCGCGGCTGCACATAACATTGCCGTAGCGGGTGCAGCAAATCACGGGACCGCCGCGCTGGGCGGACACACGGGCGTTGGCGGTGATAACGTGTTCCATCATCGCCTTGGAGATGCCCATGGCGTTGATGGGGTAGGCAGCCTTGTCGGTGGACAGGCAGACCACGCGCTCCACACCTGCCTCCATGGCGGCGTGCAGCAGGTTGTCGGTACCCTCAATGTTGGTGCGCACTGCCTCCATCGGGAAGAACTCGCAGCTCGGCACCTGCTTTAAGGCAGCGGCGTGGAAGATAAAATGCACGCCGGGCATAACGTCGCGCAGGCTCTGGATGTTGCGCACATCCCCGATGTAGAACTTGACCTTGGCGGCGTACTCGGGGTATTTTGCCTGCAGCTCGTGGCGCATATCATCCTGCTTTTTTTCGTCACGGCTGAAAATACGAATTTCCCCGATGTCGGTGGTCAGGAAATGCTTCAAAACGGTATGACCAAAGCTGCCCGTACCGCCGGTAATCAAAAGTGTCTTGCCCTTAAAAATCGTGTCTGCCATAACGGCCTCCTTATTATACGTCATTTGCCCGCGCAAGGCGCAAAGCATAAGTACCCTTTATAATCTTTTCTATTTTACCATAAAACTTTGCATTTGAAAAGCCTGTACCCTTGGAAATTGTTACTTTTTGTGCTATAATAGATGCTAAAGTTGGCGGCAGGCTCCGCCTGCCGCTTTTTAAGGAGGATTTAGCCCGTATGCGCGCTTATGAAAGACTATTGAAGTATGTCAAGGTGTACACCACCTCGGACCCCAACTCCGGCACCCATCCCAGCACGATGCGCCAGTTTGACTTGGCACGTCAGCTGGTCGATGAGCTGAAGGCGCTCGGTCTTGCCGACGCCTTTGTAGACGAGCATTGCTACGTCTACGCCACGCTGCCCGCCACCCCCGGCAGCGAGAACGCCAAGCCTCTCGGTTTGATTGCCCACATGGACACCACCGACGACGCCCCCGGCGAGAACGTCAACCCCCAGATCCACGAAAACTACGACGGCGGCAAGGTCGTACTGCCCGCCACCGGCGCCGTGCTGGACCCGGCGGTTTTCCCGTTTTTGACCGAGATGAAGGGGCAGACCCTGATCACCACCGACGGCGCGACCCTGCTGGGTGCCGACGACAAGGCCGGCGTTGCCGAAATTATGACCGCGCTGGAGCGTATCATCACCGAAAAGCGCCCCCACGGCAAGCTGTGCATCGGCTTTACCCCCGACGAGGAAATCGGCGAGGGCGCCAGCCTGTTTGACGTGCCGGGCTTCGGCGCCGCTTACGCCTACACCGTGGACGGTGAGGACGTGGGCGAAATCAGCTACGAAAACTTCAACGCCGCCGCTGCCGTTGTGACGGTACACGGCTTCAGCGTACACCCCGGCAGTGCCAAAAACACGATGATTAACGCCCAGAATGTCGCTATGGAATTCCACGCGGCGCTGCCCGCCTTTGACCGTCCCGAGCATACCGAAGGGCGTGAGGGCTTCTTCCACCTGACCAGTATGCAGGGCGATGTGACCACCACCCACTTGGGCTACATCGTGCGCGACCACGATGCCGCCAAGTTTGCCGCCCGCAAGGCGCAGATGCAGCATATTGCCGCCTGCCTGAACGAGAAATACGGCGCAGATACGGTGGAGCTGGATCTGCACGACAGCTACTACAATATGCTGGAGAAGATCGAGCCGCACTTCCACTTGGTCGAAAACGCCCGCACCGCCATCCGGGCAGCCGGGCTGGAACCCATCGAGACCCCCGTGCGCGGCGGCACCGACGGCGCGACCCTAAGCCATATGGGTCTGCCTTGCCCGAACCTTGGCACCGGCGGGTTCAACTTCCACGGTCCGTGTGAGTGCATCACTGCCGAAAAGATGGACCAGAGCGTGGAAATTCTTTTGAATATCGTAGATCTGTACAAGTAAACATTGCAAAAATGATTGGTACTGTCGATAAACCTAACAGGAAGATTGCGAACTTTTGGTAGGTTTGTAGGGGACGCATATATGCGTTCCCTGCGGTTTACCCGATATGTCGTAATATCCGGGCGGTCGCGCAGGCGGCATAGTAGCCGTGCCTACGGGTTACCCGCAAAATTGTCCTTACGGCAAAACTGCGGGCGGGGCTTGCCCCGCCCCTACCGCGCAATGATTTTTGTTGCCCCGTAGGGCGGGGTGACCCCACCCCACTAACTTGGCGCAGCATCGCGTTTTCCGGGGCAATTTTCTTACAAGGTAAACGGGCACGGGCGAGCAATGCTCGCCCCTACAAGAATTTCTCGACAAACTAAATCGGGGCGCAGCCTGCATTGGCTGCGCCCCGATGGTTTTTATTACTTCATTTTGCCCTTGTAGACTAAGTAGGAATACACATAGATCCAAATCGTGCCGCCGAAAATCGTCACCATCAGCACCACCATCGAAACGACCTCGCCCAGCGCCTTGCCGAATATGCTGAACAGCAGCATCAACACGCCCATTACCACAAAGGTAATGCCGCCCATGTGCTGCGTGCGGTTCCAGTTATGCTCATCGTTGAGCGCCCACGGCGTCCGGCAGCCAAAGGTGTAGTTCTGCTTGATCTGCGGCATAAAGTTGCCAAAAACGATGAACAGCACGCCGCAGCCGCCCAGCACCAGCACCGACACCATGCTTTCGCCGCCCGGCATCAAGCCAAAGCTGTCCAGCGCGGACGTCCACGTCATACCGATCATAAACAGGGTCATCAGCAGGGTAAAGACATTCCACGCCTTTTCAAAGCGGGCAAAGTTTTCGTGCTTGGGATCTATCCTGCGCACCAGCTGCATCAGCAGTACGATGCCAAACGGCAAAAGCGCCAATATCAGAACCTGCCACTTGTCACCCCAGCCGTCCGCCTGACCGTTCATGCCCCAGTGCATCGGCACCGTTGCGGGCAGGGCAGGGTAGACGCAGAGCTGCGCCGCAAGGTTTGCGGCACACAGCACCAGCATAATCCAAAACAGCTTATTCTTTTTCATTGTGATTGCCTCCTTGCATAAGTCCCAAATCGTAAAACCATTTCATCAGTTCCTGAAACACCGTCATATTTACGTTGTACACGATGTTTTGCCCGCGGCGCTCATCCTGCACCAGACCGGCGCTTTTCAGAATCGCCAGATGGTGACTGACCGACGGCTTTGTCATATCAAACTGTGCGGCAATTTCGCCGGCGGTCAGCTCGTTTTGCGCCAACAGTTCTAAAATCCGGCGGCGCGTAGGGTCTGCCAATGCCTTGAATCCGTCCCCCATAGGTTTGGTTTCGCTCCTTTCGTAAGTTTAACATTTAGATAATTATCTAACTATCTTGCCGTCAGTATACACCCGCTGACATGCGCTGTCAATAGGGGAGTTGCAATTTTTCTGATATGCAAAAAAGCACCGCCGAAGCGGTGCTTTTTTGCGTTTGGGCAGGGGATTGCTGCCGTTATTCGTATTTTACGTTGTCGATCAGGCTCTGCATAACCTCGCTCTGCAAAACGTTCATCTTAACGTAGTTTTCGCCATAGGTGCTGATATAGCGGCTGGGGTCGTTGCTGCCAAAGAAACGGCTGAAATCGGCAGCCAAGGCAGCGTCGTCGCACTTCATGCCCTGCTTCTCAGCGATGGCCTGCATCAGCAGCTGCTGCTGGGTAAAGTTGGTGATGGTCGGCTGCATATCCTCCAGATAGGCATCCACGCTTGCGTAGTTCTGCGCGCTCAGGATGGTTGCCATATCCGTGCCGTAGTTCTTGGCGTAGCGGTACACCTCCATCAGAACAACATCGCGGTAGTAGTCCAGTACACTCTGGGGCAGCTCGTCAGCAAAGGCGACCTTGTCGCACAGCGCCTTGTACACCTCGCCGGACTGCTGGTCGTACAGCATGGAATCCTTGACAAAGGCGTTCAGCTCTGCCACGTTGCTCATAGCCATCGTGGGGGCAAGATTTTCCGCCACCCAC
This sequence comes from Subdoligranulum variabile, assembly GCA_004552305.1. Lineage (GTDB taxonomy): Bacteria > Bacillota > Clostridia > Oscillospirales > Ruminococcaceae > Gemmiger > Gemmiger variabilis_A. The sequence continues at coordinate 92,763 of SFOX01000001.1, forward strand.
TCGTCGCTCAGCTCGGGGGTGACCTTTACGCTGATGTAGTTCAGCGTCGTCTTGAATACGGCAGCCTTGCCGTTCAGTTCTTCCTTGCCGTAATCCTCCGGGAAGGTGACCTGCACGTCAAAGCTCTCGCCGGGGGTGTGACCGACGATCTGATCCTCAAAGCCGGGGATAAAGGCTCCGCTGCCAAGAACCAGGTCGTAGCCTTTGCCCTGCGTGTTGCCGCCCTCAAACTCAACGCCGTCGACAGAACCGACAAAGTCGATGTTGACGGTATCGCCGTCCTCCGCCGCACGGTCGGTGACCTGCTCGGTGGTGGCAAACTGGGAAAGCACGTTCTCGTTAATGTAGGAATTCAGGGACGCATCGCTCACAGTGCCAAGGTCGGCGCTCAAGGTAATGTCGGCGTAATTCTCGGGCAGGGTGACATAGTCAGACGCCTTGATGCCGACAAGATAGCCGTTCTCATCAAACGCCTGCGCATAGTTGAAATCGGCAAGATACGCATAGGCGGACTCGTCTGCGGCGGTGCTTTCGGCGGCAGATTCGGAGCCGGATTCGGCAGCGGAGGACGAGGATGCCTCGGCGGATTCGCTCGAAGCGGCGGTATTGCCGCAGCCGGTCAGGGCGGCGGTCAGCGCCAGAGCCAGCATAGCCGCAGCGGCGCGGTTCATAGTTTTCAGTTTCATTGGTTGCTCCTAGGTTATACAAATTTTCAACATACTTTTTTATTATACACACTTTTTGAAAAAAGTACAGCCGAAACGGATGAATTTTTTGCAAATTTCAGTTTGTCAAAAAGCCCTTTTTGGGGCAGTAATGTAGGGCGCGTGTCTTAATCGCGCCGTACCGCTGGCTGCGCGCAGCGCATAAAATCGCGCCGAATGGCGCGTTTTCACGATATATCGCACTATCGACCAGACCGCACGGAACGGTCAAGACCGTTCCCTACAAACCAACCAAAGGTTTGCAATCGTCCCATTAAGTTTATTGTCTGTCTGGAATTTTTTGCAAATTTATGGTATACTGACGTCAGCTCATTCCCAAAAGGAGGAAGTTTCTATGGACGCATCCATGATCGAACGCATCAACGCACTGGCACGCAAAGCCAAAACCGAGGGTCTGACCGAGGCGGAAACCGCCGAGCGCGAAGCCTTGCGCAAGGCCTACCTTGCCGAATTTCGCGCAGGGCTGCGCCAGCGGCTGGATTCCACCTATGTGCAGACGCAGGACGGGGCAAAGATACCTTATAAAGAGTATGTCCGCCTTGCCAAGGAGGCAAAGGAAAAAGAATCTTGAATAAATCTTGAAAATCAGTGGAAATCCGCCGCAGCCTGTGTTATAATGAAAGATGGCGGCGGATCCCGGATTTTCCGGAGAAGGCTGAATTGCCTATGATTTTACGAAAGAGGTAAAAACGTATGCTTACTGCAATCACCGGTATCAACTGGGGCGACGAGGGCAAGGGTCGTATGGTCGACCTGCTCAGCCAGGATTATGACATTGTTGCCCGTTATCAGGGCGGCGACAACGCCGGTCACACCGTCAAGAACGAACGCGGCAAATTCGTTCTGAATCTGATCCCCTCCGGCATTCTGCGCCCGGATGTCGTCTGCGTTATGGGCGGCGGTATGGTCATCGACCCCGAGCATCTTGAAAAAGAGATTGCCGCTCTGACCGAGAAGGGCGTCGAGATCAGCCCCAAGAACCTGAAAATTTCCGACCGCGCCACCATCACCATGCCGTTCCATGTTGCACAGGACGGTCTGGAGGAGGAGCGTCTGTCCAAGACCGGCGCCCAGTTCGGCTCCACCAAGCGCGGCATCGCCTACAGCTATGGCGATAAGTTTATGAAAAAGACCCTGCGTATGGGCGACCTTGTCCATATGGACGCAAGCGTGCGCAAGCGTCTGGAAACCATCGTCGAGTCCAAGAACCTGACCATGGTCAACATCTACGGTCAGCAGCCCGTCAGCGTGGACGAAATGTGGGCATGGTGCGAGCGCTACGCCAAGCTGTTTGCCCCGTATATCTGCGACGTAGGGCAGTTCCTTGCCGAGGCAGACGATGCCGGCAAGAAGATTATGTTCGAGGCTCAGCTGGGTGCGCTGCGTGATATCGACTTTGGTATCTACCCCTACACCTCCTCCTCCAACACCATCTCTGCCTATGCACCCATCGGTGCCGGCATTCCCGGTCGCAAGCTGTCCCTGTCCATCGGCATTATGAAGGCTTACTCCTCCTGCGTGGGCGAAGGTCCCTTCACCGCCGAGCTGGCTATGACCAAAACCGACAAGGACGTTCTGCGCGAGCATGGTCACGAGTACGGCGCTGCTACCGGTCGTCCCCGCCGTGTTGGTCCCTTTGACGCCGTTGCCAGCCGCTACGGCGTACAGTGCCAGGGCTGCGATGAACTGGCTCTGACCCTGCTGGATGTTCTGGATTACATGGAGGAAGTCCCCGTCGTCACCGCCTACAAGCTGACCGACGGCACCACCACCGACCGTTTCCCCACCGGCAAGACTTTGGACGATGCCCAGCCCGTTGTGGAAATGATGCCCGGCTGGCACTGCGACATTTCCGGCGTACGCAAGTTTGAGGATCTGCCCGCCGCCGCCCGCAACTATGTTGCCCGTCTGGAAGAGCTGGTCGGCTGCAAGATCAAGTACATTTCTGTCGGTCCCGAGCGCGATGCCTGCATCGTCCGCGACTAAATTCCCACCTTTATAAGCATCAAGGCGGACTTTATACAAGTCCGCCGTTTTTAGAAATCGGGGCAGCACCGTACCGCCCCTGTAAGAAAAGCTGGTGTTCTTCTTTGATCGATCTTTTGATCCGCACCTTTATTAAAGACCACGAAAAGCACACGGACCGCAAGGTTCGCACCGCCTACGGCAACCTTGCCTGCCTTGTCAGTGTTCTCTGCAACCTGCTGCTGTTTGCCGGCAAAACCGCTGTCGGTGTGCTTTCGGGCAGCGTTGCCATCACGGCAGACGGCTTGAACAACCTTTCGGATGCAAGCTCCAATTTGGTCAGCCTTGTCGGCTTCCGGCTGGGGGCGCGTCCCGCCGACTCCGAGCATCCCTACGGACACGCCCGGTATGAGTATCTGGCAGGGCTTGCCGTATCCGTGATGATTCTTGTCATCGGCATCGAGCTGCTGAAAAGCAGCTTTGAGAAGGTTCTGCATCCCACCGAGGTTTCCTTCAGCGTTACCATGGTGCTGGTGCTGATTGCCTCCATTCTCGTCAAGCTCTGGATGGCACGCCTCAACCGCACCATCGGCGGGCGCATCGACTCGGAAACCCTGATGGCGACCGCCGCCGATGCCCGCAACGATGTCATCACCACCGCCGCCGTGCTGGTCGCCTCGATTCTGACCTACTTTACCGGGTTCAACCGCATTGACGGCGTGATGGGTCTGGGCGTTGCCGGGTTTATTCTATACAGCGGCGCAACGCTCGTGCGGGATACCATCAACCCGCTGCTTGGCGCAGCGCCCGACCCCGCCTTGGTTGCCCACATTGAGGAAAAGGCGCTGAGTTACCCTGGCGTGCTGGGCATCCATGATTTGATGATCCACGACTACGGTCCCGGCAACTGCTTGGTCAGTTTTCATGTCGAGATGGACGCCAACGCCGATGTGATGCGTAGCCACGACATCATCGACAATATTGAGCGCGATATGCTCACACAGGACGGTCTGGTCGTGACCATCCACTATGATCCCATCGTCACAGGCGACGTGCACGTTGCCGAGCTGAAAGCCTTCTTAAAAGAAGAAATCAAACGCCTTGACCCCGAGGCGGACATCCACGACCTGCGCACCGTACCCGGAAAAACCCACACCAACGTTATTTTTGACTGTGCTGTCCCTGCCGAGTATCTGCACGACAAGCAGCGCCGCGGTGCCAAATTGGCAGCCGCACTGCGCACCGCCGTGCAGGACAAATGGCCGGATCACTTCTGCGTCATCCGCTTGGAGCCGGACTATACATCCCACAACGTCCCCGCCAAAGACTGAAAAGAGAGGTACATTGCCATGGATTACAACAAAGCCGCCTTGGAACTGCACAGCCAATTTCCCGGTAAAATTGCCGTTCAGAGTCTGGTCGCCTGCAAGGACCGCGACGCCCTGTCCACCGCTTACACCCCCGGCGTTGCCGAACCCTGCCGCCAGATCAAGGCAAACCCCGACGATGTCTACACCTACACGATGAAGGGTCGCACGGTCGCCGTTGTCACCAACGGCACCGCCGTGCTGGGTCTGGGCAACATCGGTCCCGAGGCAGGTCTGCCCGTTATGGAGGGCAAGTGTGTTCTGTTCAAGGAATTTGCCGGGGTAGACGCCTTTCCCATCTGCCTGAACGCCAAAACCAAGGAGGAGGTCATTGCCGCTGTCAAGGCGATTGCCCCCACCTTCGGCGGCATCAATCTGGAGGACATCCGCAGCCCGGAGTGCTTTGAGATCGAAGCCGAGCTGGAGCGCGAGCTGGATATCCCTGTGTTCCACGATGACCAGCACGGCACCGCCATCATTGTGCTGGCAGGTGTGCTGAACGCACTGAAGGTCGTCGGCAAGCGCATCGAGGACGTCAAGATCGTGCAGAACGGTCCCGGTGCTGCCGGAACCGCTATCATCCACATGCTGCAGGTCGCCGGTGCCAAGAACATCATTGCTGTGGACGAGCATGGCATTCTGGTACCCGGTCGCGCTGCCGGGCTGGAAGGACACAAGGAAAAGCTGGCGGAGGAAACCAACCCCGACAAGCTCACCGGCGGTCTGGCAGAAGCCATCCGGGGGGCGGATATCTTCATCGGCACCTCCATTGCCGGTGCGCTGACCCCCGAGCTGGCCGCCACGATGGCAAAGGATGCCATCGTCTTTGCTATGGCGAACCCCACCCCCGAAATTATGCCCGACCTTGCCAAGGCTGCCGGTGTGCGCGTGATGGGCACCGGTCGTTCGGACTTCCCGAATCAGGTCAACAACGTGCTGGCATTCCCCGGCATCTTCAAGGGTGCCTTGTCGGTGCGCGCCCGCGACATCAACCCCGCCATGAAGATGGCCGCCGCGAACGCCATTGCCGGGCTGATTGCCGACGATGAGCTGAACGAGGAGAACATTCTGCCCAAGGCGTTTGACCCCCGCGTAGCGGACACCGTTGCCGCTGCCGTTGCCGAGGCTGCCCGTAAAAGCGGGGTTGCCCGCGTATGAGCAGCATTCGGGAGCTGGACGCTGCCCGCATCACCGATGCGGTCGAAGCGCTTTGCATCAAGGCAAACACCACCCTGCCCACGGATGTAAAAGCCGCGCTGGACGCCGCCGAGGCTGCCGAACCGTGGCCCTTGGCAAAGCAGACGCTGGGGCTTTTGCAGCAGAATCTCTGCGTTGCTGCGCAAAAGGAGCTGCCCATCTGCCAGGACACCGGTATGGCTTGCGTCTTTGTGGAGCTGGGACAGGATGTACATATCCACGGCGATCTGACCGATGCCGTCAACGAGGGTGTGCGCCGCGGCTATGAAAAAGCCTACCTGCGCAAATCCATCACCGCCGACCCCTTGCAGCGCGTCAACACGGGGGACAACACCCCGGCATTTCTGACCGTGCATCTTGTACCCGGCGACGGCTGCCAGATCACGGTAGCCCCCAAGGGTGCCGGCAGCGAGAATATGAGCCGTATGGCGATGCTCAAGCCCGCTGACGGGGTGCAGGGCGTCATTGACTTTGTACTGGACACCGTCAAACAGGCGGGCGCCAACCCCTGCCCGCCGATCGTGCTGGGTATCGGCATCGGCGGCAGCTTTGACCACTGCGCCGCCCTTGCCAAAAAGGCGCTGCTTCGCCCGCTGGACGCCCCCAATGCCGACCCCTACTATGCCGCGCTGGAAAAGCAGCTGCTGGACGCCATCAATGCCACAGGCGTCGGTCCGCAGGGCTTTGGCGGTGCAACCACCTGTTTGGGTGTCGCTATTGAGCAGCGCCCCACCCATGTGGCGTGCCTGCCCGTAGCTGTCAACATCAGCTGCCATGTGACCCGCCGCGCGGTCTGCCGCCTGTAAGGGTAAGGAGGAACATATGCAGCATATTTTACATACCCCGCTTACCAAACAGGCGCTTGCACCGCTGAAGGCAGGGGACACCGTTCTGCTTTCCGGCGTTGTATACACCGCCCGCGATGCCGCCCATGCCCGTATGGCAGAGCTGCTGGACAAGGGCGAGCCGCTGCCCTTTGCGCTGGAGGGTGCCGCCGTGTACTATGTCGGTCCCACCCCGGAGCGCCCGGGCTGCGCCATCGGTGCCGCCGGTCCCACCACCTCGGGACGTATGGATGCCTACACCCCGCGCTTGCTGGACTTGGGTCTTGCCTGTATGATCGGCAAGGGCAAGCGCAGCCAGGCTGTCAAGGATGCCGTTATCAGAAACGGTGCCGTCTACCTTGCCGCCATCGGCGGCGCCGGGGCGTTGATGTCCGGCAGTGTGCAAAGCTGCGAGATCATCGCATGGTCCGACCTCGGTTGCGAAGCCGTGCGCAAGTTGACCGTACAGGATATGCCCCTGACCGTTTTGCTGGATGCCCACGGCGGCGATTTGTACGAAAGCGGTCCTGCCGCCTACTTAGCTGCCCGCGGGCAAAATTAACACGCCCGGAATTTGCCGCCTCGCCATTGACAAAACCCGCCAAAGTTGCTACACTAATAGTTGCTCTGCGGCCATGGCGGAATTGGCAGACGCGCTGGTTTTAGGGTCCAGTGTCCAAGACGTGCAGGTTCAAGTCCTGTTGGCCGCACCACATAATTTTGCTCCCTTCTGCGCATACTGTGCGCGGGAGGGGGCTTTTTTATGCTTTGGGCGAAATGCGTTCGCACGGCGCTGGGCGGGCTGGCAGCCGTCCTTCTGCTTGCCGGGGCGGCACTGTTGGGTACGGCAGCAGCATTGCCGGACACCTTTTATGTTTCGGCAGGGGAGCCGCTGACCGTGGCATCCCTGCCATGGGTAAAAGAGGGGAAGTCCCGTGCCGGGGCTGCCCCCGCCGAGGCTGCCTGCACGGATAAGAGCCGCAACGTCACGCTGACGGTTCTGGGCGTGCCTGTAAAGACCGTGCGCACCGTGACCGCCGCGCCGCGCTTTGTTCGTGTGTGCGGTACACCGTTCGGGGTCAAGATGTTTTCGGACGGGGCGCTGGTGGTAGCGTTTTCTGACCGATACAACGGCTTTGGCGGGCAGAACCCTGCCAAGCAGGCGGGGCTGCAATTGGGGGACTGGATTCTCTCGGTGGGCGGGTACACCATACGCAGCAACGAAGACGTATCGTCCGCTCTGCAGGCGGGCGGGGGAAGGCCGCTGCGCCTTGTCTATCGGCGCGGCGGGCAGCAGCATACCGCCAGTTTGACGCCGGTTCTGGACAACACCTCCGGGCTGTACCGTGCCGGGGTTTGGGTGCGGGACTCCGGCGCAGGCATCGGCACGCTGACCTATATCGACCCCGAAACCACCGCCTTTGCCGGGCTGGGTCACGCGGTGAGCGATGCCGACACCGGGCAGGAGCTTGCCTTGCTTTCGGGGGAAATCGTCCCCGTCACCGTGACAGGCTGCCGCCGGGGTGAGGTCGGCAGCCCGGGCGAGCTGCGGGGCGAATTTCTGCCCGGCAGCATCGGCACCATACAAAGCAACTCCGCCACAGGGGTCTATGGGCTGTACACCGGCGATTGCAGCGCGCTGGAGCTGCTGCCTGCCGCGCACGTTCAAAGCGTGCATACCGGAGCCGCCGAGGTGCTGACCACCGTCACCGGCAGCAAGCCGCGGCGCTATGCTGCCGTGATTGAGCGAATCAACCTAACCAGCGCCGAACCGAACCGCAATTTGCTGCTGCGCATCACCGACCCCGCCTTGCTGGAGGTCAGCGGCGGCATAGTGCAGGGGATGAGCGGCAGTCCGATAATACAAGATGGCAAACTTGTTGGTGCCGTAACACATGTTTTGGTAAATGATCCTACGAGAGGCTATGGGATATTTATTGAAAATATGCTGAATGCAGTAGGATAATTTAAGGCCACACCATGGTTGGTGTGGTCTTAATAATCATGATAGATCAGTGGGTAAAGAAAAGATAAATTACAACAGCGCTGATGATAGAAATAATGTTTGAAATATTGGCTATTCCCACCGATTCATCTTTTTCGCTTATTCCGTATGCCAAAGACGAAAGTTCTCCCAATAGCCAAAGTAACGAAATGATAGGAACAATAAAAAATAAGCTTAAAATCAGATCAATCAAACCCAATAAGCCACCCGAATTAGTTAAGAACGTATTTAGTATTGGGATAAATACTGCTAATCGGATAAAACCAAAAATGAATTGTAAAATAGCAGCAAACGGATTATGAGACTTTTTATATATACTGTAAAACAAATCTACATATATGTTTTTTAGAATCAGCAACACTAACAAAATGGGTAACACATCTCTTATCCACGAGGCTCCAGCATTCAAAAGTGCAAGAATTATAATAATAATTGGTAAAATTGGAATAGAATAGATAAAAAACATTTTTCTCTCCTTTAAAAGCAATTTTCAATCATTTTGAAAAACATAATATTATTTGTATCGTAGCATTTTTAAATCAACGTGTCAATATTCATAAACAAGCATTCTAATAATTAGGCAACCTTAGCTCATAATGTTGTCCATAATGACAATCACTCGTGAGCGGCAGCCCCATTTTGCAGGATGGCGCACTGGTAGGTGCCGTGACCCACGTTTTTGTCAACGACCCCACCCGCGGTTACGGCATTTTGATGGAAAATATGCTGCCCCCAGACTCTTGACAGGCACCCCTTTGTCGTTTCAATTTCCATATTTCCCCATGGTGTTTCGCAGACAAGGGAAAGAGCGGCGGTTGCCGAGGCGCGTTCAGTCCTCGACAGCCGCCGCTTTATATAGCGCTATATCGCCAATATTTTTACAAAGTCGAAATTTCTTGTCGTATTCTGTCGAACGAAACTTGCGTAAATGTAGAAAAAAGAGAAGTTTTCCCCTTGCACAAATTTCCATTTTATGGTAATATTCCCATTGTAGACGAAATCAACGGATGCGCACCGTTCGCAGCCACCTGCCCGATGCTCGCCCCGTGATATGTATGGAGGAGTTTTACGATGGAAAAGATCAAGTTTGTTATGACGGATACCGATGCTCAGGTTTCGGAGCTTTGCCGCCAAGCGCTGGAGGAAAAGGGCGTTGCCGTGACCGTGTGCGAGAAAAACGGCAACAAGGCGCTGGAAGCTCTGCTGAATATACATCCCAACGCCGTTTTGCTGGATGCCTTTATGCCCGATCTGGATGCCATCACCGTAAAGCAGCGCTACGAGGCGCAGAACACCAGCAATGTGCGCACCGCCTTTTTTGTGACCGGCGCTTTCCAGAGCGAGGAGATCGAGCAGGAGCTGCTGGACAACGGTTTTTCCTTCTTTTTTGTAAAGCCCTTTGACGAAAGCGTACTGGTAAACCGTGTGCTGAAATCCGCCGGCAACACAGCGCGCCCGCAGGCAGTTTCCTTGGATTCCGATGAGCTGACCGTGACTGAGATTTTGCATCAGATCGGTGTTCCTGCGCACATCAAGGGCTACCAGTTTTTGCGCGATGCGATTTTGCTGACCACCGCTGACCACAGCTATATCAACGCCGTGACCAAGCGCCTGTACCCGGAGATTGCCAAGCGCAACGCGACCACCGCCAGCCGGGTCGAGCGCGCCATCCGCCACGCCATCGAGGTTGCCTGGGATCGCGGCGATGTGGATACCCTGAACAGCTATTTCGGCTATACCATCCACAGTCTGCGCGGCAAGCCCACCAACTCGGAATTTATCGCCATGATCAGCGACAAGATTCGGTTGGATAAAAAAAGACGGGCATAATTCTCATCTCAGGGAAATATCTATTTCCGCCACACCCAACGGTGCGGCGGATTTTTTCTGTTTGCACAAAAAAATCCTGCCAATTTTAGTAGATTTTTTTGTCACAACCTTGTATAATGTTATGTGAATATAAGACAATACCGAACCATTCTAAGTGCCGATACGGCGAGCGAGGTGCGGCAGCTGCCGGAGCGGTGCTTAAGCCGTCAGGCGGGAATTGTAAGGTGTTGTCATAAGTAAAAAGGGGGTAGTGTACCCTATGACCGCTTCTGCATTTCCGTCCGTCACCGCTGTTATCGTGGCAGCGGGAGCTTCGCGCCGTATGGGGTTTGACAAGCTCAGCTTCCGGCTGCCCGGCGGCAGCACCGTTTTGCAGGCAAGCTGCGCCGCCTTGACCGCCCACGACGCCGTCACCGAGCTGGTGTTGGTGGCAGGGCAGAATCTTGCCGACTGTCAGGCGATTGCCGATGCCTGCCCCAAGCCCTGCACCGTGGTGCAGGGGGGTGCGACCCGCGCCGACAGCGTTAAAAACGGTCTGGCTGCTGCCCACGGCGAGCTGGTAGCCATCCACGATGCCGCCCGCCCCTTTGTGAGCGATGCCCTGATCACCAAAGCCCTGCAGGCAGCCGCCGAAAGCGGTGCCGCCGCACCTGCCGTTCCGGTAAAGGACACCATCAAAATTGCCAAGGGCAGCCGCGTGGTTTCTACGCCGGAGCGCAGCACACTGTTTGCCGTGCAGACGCCCCAGTGCTTTCGCACCGCACTGTACCGGCAGGCACTGGATGCGGTAGACACCGCGACGGCAGCACTTGTCACCGACGATTGCAGTCTGTTTGAGCTGGCGGGACTGCCGGTCACACTGACCGAGGGCGATTACGCCAACCTGAAAATCACCACCCCCGAGGATTTGCAAAAGGAGAAAACCATGCGTATTGGTCACGGATATGATGTTCACCGCTTAGTGGAGGGTCGCAAGCTGATCCTTGGCGGTGTGGAGATCCCTTACGAAAAAGGGCTGTTGGGGCATTCCGACGCCGATGTTTTGCTGCACGCTGTTATGGATGCCGTGCTGGGCGCGGCTGCGTTGGGTGATATCGGCAAGCATTTTCCCGACACCGACCCCGCCTACAAGGGCGCTGACTCTCTGGCGCTGACCCGCGAGGTTGCCGCCATTCTGACCCGCCACGGCTACAAGCTGGGCAACATCGACGCCACACTGCTTTGCCAGGCCCCCAAGCTGGCACCCCATATCCCGGCGATGCGCCAAAACATCGCCGATGCCTTCGGGGTCGACATTTCTGCCGTAAGCGTAAAAGCCACCACCGAGGAGCATCTGGGCTTTACCGGCGAGGGTCTGGGCATTGCCGCCCATGCCGTAGCCCTGATTGAGTGATTCAACAGCAGGGAAGGAGGACTGGGTTCCCATGCTGAAAAACGATATGATCAGCGCGATTTTAAGCAGCCTGCGCGCGTTTGATCCCTTTTCTGACACACTGGACATCCTTATAATATCGTTTGTTTTTTACCAGCTTGTGCTGTTTGCGCGGCGTTCCCGCGCCGGGCAGCTGGTCAAGGGCATTTTCCTGCTGGTCGTGTTCTACGGTCTGGCGGTCATGCTGCAGCTGCGCACCGTCACATGGCTGCTAAACAATGTCATCACCATCGGCTTTATGGCAGCTGTGGTCATCTTTCAGCCGGAGCTGCGCCGCACGCTGGAGCGTATGGGGCAAAGCGCCACATGGTCCAGCAAGCTGTTCGGCAGCTACCGGCGCGCCGACCCCACCCTGCGCGGGGCATGGCAGAATGCCGTGGTTGCCATCTGTGACGCCGCCGAGCAGCTTTCCGACACGCGCACCGGCGCACTGATGGTTTTGGAGCGCCGCAACAACCTGGACGAGATCATCCGCACCGGCACGCAGATGCACGCCGATGTCATCCGCGAGATGCTGGGTACCATTTTCTATGAGGGTACGCCCCTGCATGACGGCGCCGTGGTCATCCGCGACGGCGAAATTGTTGCCGCCGGGTGCGTGCTGCCGCTGTCCAACAATCTGGAAATGGGCAAGGATATGGGTACGCGCCACCGTGCGGGACTGGGTATGAGCGAGAACTCCGATGCCGTTGTCGTCATCGTCAGCGAGGAAACCGGCATCATCTCCATGGCGAAAAACGGCGTGCTGATCCGCCGTCTGGATCGCCAGAACCTGTTCAATATGCTGCAGGAGGAAGTCGTCCCGCCGGAGGAAGTCTCTGCCGAAAATGTTCCGCTGCTGCAGCGCATTCTGCGCAAAGGAGGTATCGCATCCCATGCCGACGCCCAATGAGCCTCACGGCAGTTCCCTGTGGGACAACCGCTTTTTCTCGATTTTTCTGGCGCTGGTTTTCGGTCTTGCCACTTGGATCGTGGTCACCGTCTACATTGACCCCCAGGGCAACGTGACCCGCGCCAATGTACCCATCAACTATTCCTACTCTGCCTCCACCTACATCAACCAAGGGCTGGATATCGTGGATAAGCCGGATATCTCCGGCGTGACCGTGCGCGTAGAGGGCAATATGACCATCATCGGCAGCATCACGGCGTCCGATATTATGGTCTATCCCAGCTATGCCAACGTGAACGGTTCCGGCAAGGTCACCCTGCGCCTGCAGGCGAAGATCATGAACACCAGCGATTTTTCCGGCAACATCAAATGTACGGTTGAATCGCCCACCAGCATTGATGTCGTCTTTGACGAGGTCAGCGAAAAGACCGTGCCTGTGACGGTGGACACCTCCGGCGTTTCGGTGGCAGACAACTATATGCTTAACCGCACCGCTGCCGTGCCTGCCGAGGTCACCCTGCGCGGTCCGACCTCCGAGCTGGATCGCATTTCCGCCGTGGCGGCACCCATCACCACCGACACAGCGCTGGCCGACACCACCACGCTGCCCGCCAACTTGGAAATGCGCGACGAAAACGGCACCGTTGTAACGCCGCTGTACACTACAATGGACAACAGCTCTGCCAATGTGACGCTGACCATCTATCAGGTGCGCGAGCTGCCGCTCTCGGTCAACTTTATCGGCACACCCAAGGGCTTTGATGTAAACAGCCTGAAATACACCCTGAGCCAGCAGACGCTGCGCGTTGCCGGGTCCGCCCGCACCATCAGCGCACTGGATTCGCTGGCGGTGACCGATTTTGACCTTGCGCAGGAGTTTGAGCTGGATCGCGATTACCAGCGTCTGATCGAGCTGCCCGCCGGTGTGGTTTCGCTGGACGGCGCGACCAATGTTACCCTGAGCTTTGACACCGACAACCTTACCTCGACCAAGCTGAATGTTTCCAACATTCGCGCCATCAACGTACCCAGCAATTATGAGCTGGAAATTTTGTCCAGTCTTGTCAGCGGCGTGGAGCTGTACGGTCCTGCCGATGAGATTCAGGATCTTTCCGCCGACAGCGTGCTGGCGCAGATCGACTGCCAGAGCCTGAACCTGACCGCCGGGCAGCAGACCATCCCCGTAACCATCCAGATTCCCGCATCGTCCCGCATTTTTGCCACCGGCAGCTATACGGTTCAGTGCGAGATCACCGTAAAATAACAGTAAGAGGTATCCGAAACGTATGCTTTTGGTTCGCAACATCCGCTTACCGCTCACCCTGCGTGACCCCGATGCCGAGGCTGTCGCCAAGGCGCTGCGCCTTTTGCGGCTGCACCGTTCACAGACTTCCCATTGCGGGGTAGCCCGGCTTTCGGTCGATGCCCGCCGCGGCAAGCCCGTGCTGGTATATACCATCGCGGTGTCCTTGCCGGATGAACGGCAGGAGGCTGCCCTTGCCGGGGTTTCCGGCGTCAGCTTTGCCGCTGCGCCCCAATACCGCTTTGCCACGGGCAGCGCACCGCTGATGCACCGCCCGGTCGTGGTCGGGCTGGGTCCCGCCGGGCTGTTTGCCGCCCTGCTTTTGGCACGCAGCGGCTACCGCCCGCTGGTTCTGGAGCGCGGTCCCGCACTGGACGAGCGTGTGCGCGCCGTTGCCCGTTTTGAAGCCACCGGCGAGCTTGACCCGAATGCCAACATCCAGTTTGGCGAGGGCGGCGCAGGGACGTTTTCAGACGGCAAGCTGACTACCCGCGCGGGGGATCCCCTTTGCGGTTTTGTGACCGAAGCCTTTTTGGCACACGGTGCCCCGGCCGACATTGCGTGGCGGCAAAAGCCCCATGTGGGTACGGATCTGCTACGGGGCGTCATCCGCAATATCCGCGCCGAGATCGAATCCTTGGGCGGGGAGGTGCGCTTTAACACCGCCCTGACCGGGCTTACCGTGCGCGGCGGGCGCTTGGCGGGCATCACCACCACCGCCGGGGACATTGCCTGCGAGCAGCTGATTCTGGCAGTGGGTCACAGCGCCCGCGACACCTTCGCCGTTTTGCACCGGCAGGGACTGCCGCTGGAATGCAAGCCCTTCTCGGTAGGCTTCCGCGCCGAGCATCTGCAAACCGATATTGACGAAAGTCTGTACCACAGCGCAGCCGGGCATCCGGCGCTGCCCAAGGGCGAGTACCAGCTCAGCAGCCATGTCGGCGGCGGGCGGTGCGTCTACACCTTTTGTATGTGTCCGGGCGGCGTGGTATGCGCCGCTGCCAGCGAAGCGGGCGGTGTCGTGACCAACGGTATGAGCCTGCACGCCCGCGACGGCAAAAACGCCAACGCCGCCGTCGTCGTCAGTGTGGACGGGCGCGACTTTGACAACGACCCTGCCAAGGCGGTGGCATTCCAGCGCGAGTTGGAGCAGGCAGCCTTTCGCGCGGGCGGCGGGGGATATACCGCCCCTGCCCAGACCGTGGGCAGCTTTCTTTCGGGCGGCGGCGAGCTTGCGCTTGACCGGGTGCAGCCCAGCTACCCCCGCGGCGTGACCCCCTGCAATTTGGACAGCCTACTGCCCGACGAGCTTTCTGCCGCTCTGCGGCAGGGTCTGGGGGATTTTGGACGCAAGATGGCTGCCTACCGCGCCCCCGATGCCGTTTTGACGGGTCTTGAAACCCGCACCAGCAGCCCGGTGCGCCTTGTGCGCGGCAAGGACGACCTGCAATGCCTGAGCCTGCCGGGGCTGTACCCCTGCGGCGAGGGCGCCGGTTATGCGGGCGGCATTATGACCGCCGCCGTGGACGGCGTGCGCTGTGCCGCCAAATTGATGGAAAATTTTGCACCGCAAAAGTAAGGAACGGATATGCCGCAAAACAGCAACGACTTTAAACATAACCTGAAATACGACTTTAAATCCAATTTTGACCACGATCTGGGCGATTTGCTGGACAACGCCGTGCAGTTCGGCACCGGTGTCGGCGCCACCGTGCTGGGCAGCCTTTCGGACGCACTGGCACAGGCGGGGGATGCCATTTCCGCTGCCCGCGGCGTCCCGCCGGACAGCTTTGCCGCTTGGAAGCGCCGCTTGGATTTCAAACTGAAAAACGGCGGGTATTCCGCCGGTATTGCGCTGACCGTCGTGGGCTGGACCTTTACCGGCATTTTCGGCATTACAGCGCTGGTCATGGGCATTTTGTGGGGCGTAGGTCCCGCGGCGCTGGGCATATCCGACGCCGCCTTTCGGGTGTTCCCGATCCTGTTTTTTTGTTCGTATCCCGCCATGCTGGGCTTTTTGTATATGGCAGTCGCCGGGATGCGCAAGCTCTTTTATTTCAGCCGTCTGCGCAAGCTGCTGCGCGCCGCGCGGGACTGGCAGTGCGACCTGCCCGGTCTTGCCCGCACCGCTCTGCTGAAGCAGGAACAGGTTTACAAGGACGTGCAAAAGGCAGTGGCAGACGGGGATTTTCCGGGGGCTGCGTACAGCGCGGATTTCAGCACCCTGTACTTTGACGATACGCTGTACCACCCGGTCGAATCCCCCGCGCCCGCCGAAAGCTCTGCCCCTGCCGAGCCTTTGAGCGAGCCTGAGCAGTTCCGCCGCGAGTGTGAAGCCTTTTTTGCCTACCTGCAAAGCTGCCGGGGCTGCCTTGGCAGGGACACCGATGCCGAGCTGGACGCCATGCAAAAGACCTGCCGCGCCCTGCTGGACTTCACCGCTGCCCACCCTGAGCAGCTGCCCCAGCTGCGCCGGCTGCGGGACTATTATCTGCCCACCACCCGCAAGCTGCTGGATACCGCGCTGGGTCTGGGGGACGATACCGGCAGCGCCGCCGATATCCGCCGGGACATCACCGCCATTCTGCACACCCTGAACCTTGCTTACACCAAGCTGTACGACACCCTGCTGGAGGACGTCAGCCTGGATGTTTCTACCGAAATCGACACTTTGGAAGCCATGCTGCGTCAGGACGGTCTGACCCACGACTTTGAAAGTGATTTTACCACAAGGAGCCAACCGAAATGATCTATCCTGCATGGCAGATAAAACCATCCGCTGCGGCGGATGAACAGGCTCTTGCCGCCCAAGGGTGCGGTGTTCTGCTGCGCAGAGTTCTGGCAGCGCGGGGCTGCGATGCCGCCGCGGCGCAAAAGCTTTTGGGCGCGGGGGAGCCACTGTCCGACCCGTTTCTTATGCGGGATATGGACAAGGCCGTCGCGCGCATTGAGCAGGCGGTCGAGAATGAGGAGCTGATCGTCATCTACGGCGACTACGATGTGGACGGCATCTCCGCCACTGCCATCCTGTACGAGTGCCTGAGCAGCATGGGCGCACATGTGCGCTGCAAGCTGCCCACGCGCGGCAACGGCTACGGTCTGACCCGCACGGCGCTGGAAAGCCTTGCCCAAAAGGGGTTCAAGCTGGTCGTGACGGTGGACAACGGCATTTCTGCCGTGGAGGAAGCCGCCTGCGCCAAGACACTGGGGTTGGATCTTGTCATCACTGACCACCATCTGCCCGGCGACACCCTGCCCGATGCCATAGCAGTCGTTGACCCCAAGCGCGCCGATGACGAAAGCCCTTTTAAAGATCTGTGCGGTGCAGGCGTTGCCTTTAAGCTGTGCGCCGCGCTGGAGGGCTGCGACCCCGGTGAGCTGCTGGAAATGTACGGTGAACTGGTAGCTCTCGGCACGGTTGCCGATGTAATGCCCCTTGTGGGCGAAAACCGCACCCTTGTGCGCGAGGGTCTGGCACTTTTGCAGGACACCATGCGCCCCGGTCTGCACGCGCTTTTGGAGAACGCGGGCTGTCTGGGACGTCCGGTGACTGCCGACACCGTCAGCTACAGCTTAGCCCCCCGCCTGAATGCCGCCGGGCGTATGGACAACGCTGCCGTTGCCTTAAAGCTGCTGCTTTGCGGTGACGAGGAGCAGGCGGTGGGCATTGCCGCCCGCTTGGCGGAGATCAACACCGAGCGCCAGCAGACCGAGCAGGCAGTCTATGCCGAGGCACTGAAAGCACTGGAAGCCGACCCCGCCCGCAACCACGACCGCGTGCTGGTCGTGGCAGGGGAGGACTGGCACCCCGGCGTGATCGGCATTGTGGCCGCCCGCCTGATGGAGCGCTACAACCGCCCCGCCATCGTCATCTCGATGCACGAGGGGGAGGGGCGCGGCAGCGGGCGCGCCCCCGACAGCTTTGATCTGCACGGCGCCCTGTGCGACTGCGCGCAGTATCTGACCCGTTTCGGCGGTCACGCCGCCGCTGCCGGTGTCGAAATTGAGGAAACCAGCCTGCCCGCCTTCCGCCAAGCCATCAACCAATGGGCCGCCCACCACGCCCCCCGCGTAGAGGCTGTCACCCTCAAGCTGGATGCCGAGGCGGCATTGGGCGAGCTGACACTGCCCAACGTGCAGGAGCTGTACCGCCTTGCCCCCTACGGGCGCGACAACGCAGCGCCGGTGTTTTTGATCCGCAATGCCGTGGTGGACGGTCTTTGGCCGATGGGTGCTGACGGGCGTCACACCCGCGTGCGGCTGCGGCAGGGCAACGACACCCTGTTTGCCTCTACTTTTGGCGTAGCGATGCAGAATTTTGCCTACCAACCCGGTGCCGTGGTGGAAGCGGCGCTGGAGCTTTCGGTCTTTACGGGGCGCAGCGGTTCGCCTGCCGTGTCGGCGCATCTGCGCGCCATACGTCCCGCCGGGCTTGGCAACACCGCCGGGGAGCAATCCGCTTGGTTTGAGGCGTTCCGGGCGGGCGGCGTGCTGGAAAAAGACCGCGCCGCTGCCATTCTGCCCCAGCGTGCCGACACGGTGTCGCTGTATCGGCGCATCCGCAGCGGGCAGGTGGTATCCTACGATTTACAGCCGGTATTTTTTGCCGAAGGCGCGCAGAATACCGGCAAGATTCTGGCAAGCCTGACTGCCCTGCAGGAGCTGGGTCTTATCCGGGAAGAAGACGGGCGCTGGCTGCCGGCACCCGTCACCGATAAGCGGGATCTTGCCTCGGCGCCGATTTTGCAGCGGCTGACGGCACAGGCGCAATAATCTGGACAAAAAGGGGAGCATTGTCAATGGAAAACAGCGAAGTCAAAATGCCCATCACCTACGCGGATCTGAAGCAGGATCTTCTGGACAGCGGGCGCGCTTATGATTTTGATATGATCGACCGCGCCTACGCGCTGGCAGCCAAGGCACACGGCAACCAGCGCCGCCGCAGCGGCGAGCCGTATATCTGCCACCCGCTGAGCGTCGCGCAGATTCTGGTGGAGCTGGGTATGGACAGTGAGAGCATTGCCGCCGCCCTGATGCACGACGTGGCGGAGGACACCTCGGTGGGCGTCACCGAGATCCGCCAGAAATTCGGCGATGAGGTTGCCCTGCTGGTGGACGGCGTCACCAAGCTGACCCAGATCAAATTCTCCAACGTGGAGGATCGTCAGGCAGAAAACCTGCGCAAGATGCTGCTGGCAATGAGCCAGGACGTCCGCGTTATGATTATAAAATTGTGTGACCGGCTGCACAATATGCGCACCGGCGACGCCTGGCCCGAACAAAAGCGCCGCGACAAGGCGCTGGAAACTATGGAGGTGTACGCCCCCATTGCCCACCGTCTGGGCATCTCCAACATCAAGGAGGAGCTGGAGGATCGCAGCCTGCATTACCTCGACCCCGTCGGCTACGAAACCATCCGCGATCTGCTCAACAAGCACGGCGACGAGTTTCTGCACAAGGTCTGCCACACCATCTCCAACCATCTGTCGGAGAACGGTATCCGCAAGGCGACCATCCGCCACCGCGTAAAAAGCATCTACGGCATCTACCGCAAGATGTATATGCAAAACAAGGATTTTGAGGAAATCTACGACATCTACGCCGTGCGCATCATCTTGGGCAACGTTGCCGAGTGCTACACCGCGCTGGGTCTTATCCACGATATGTATCACCCGCTGCCCAACCGGTTCAAGGATTATATCTCCACCCCCAAGCCCAACGGCTACCAGAGCCTGCATACTACCGTCATCGGGCGGGAGGCAATCCCCTTTGAGGTACAGATCCGCACTTGGGATATGGACCGTATGGCAGAGTACGGCATTGCCGCCCACTGGAAATATAAGGCGGGCATCACCGGCGGCAACGACAAGCTGGACGAGCGTCTGGCTTGGGTGCGCCAGCTGCTGGAAAGCCAGCGCTCCAGCGCCGATGCCACCGACCTGCTCAGCGATATCAAGAGCGACCTCTTGCCGGAGGAAGTCTTTGCCTTCACCCCGCGCGGCGATGTCATCAATCTGCCCGCCGGGGCCACTGCCATCGACTTTGCGTATGCCATCCATTCAGCGGTGGGCAACCGTATGATTGGTGCCAAGGTCAACAACCGCATTGTACCCATCGACCACAAGGTGCAGACGGGTGAGATCATCGAGGTCATCACCGGTCCCGAAAACCGCGGTCCCAGCCGCGACTGGCTGAACATCGTAAAGACGAGCGAGGCCAAGAACAAAATCCGCAACTGGTTCAAAAAAGAACGCAGAGAAGAAAATATCCAAGAGGGGCGCGATGCGCTGGAGCGCGAAATGCGCCGCAATATGATGCCGCTGACCGACGAGCAGCGCCCCATTTTTATGGAGAATCTTGCCCGCCGCAACCGCTGCAACTCGGTGGATGAAATGTACGCTGCCATCGGCTACGGCGGCTTGCTGATTTCCCGCCTGCTGCCCAAGCTGAAGGAAGAATACGCCAAGCTCAAGGAAAACGAGCCCAAGCCCGTGACCGTGGAGCTGAAGCGGGTGCATTCCTCCGACGGCGTGGTAGTTGAGGGCATCGACAACTGCCCCATCAAGTTTGCCAAGTGCTGTTCGCCGCTGCCCGGGGATGAGATCATCGGCTTTGTCACCCGTGGCTTTGGTGTGTCCATCCACAAGCGGGACTGCACCAACGTGCGCGAGAGCCTGCGCCACAGCGAAAACGCTGACCGCTGGGTGCGCGCCTACTGGGCGGAGGATTCCCGCGAAAACTACAAGGCGACCCTGGAGCTTTTGTGCATGGATCGCGCCAACCTTGTTTCTGACATTGCGCTGGCGCTGGGCGATATGCGTGTACCCATCTACTCTTTGACGGCGCGCAGCGCCGAGCAGGGGCGCGCCCGTATGAGCGTGACCGTGGGCATTACCAACACCGAACACCTGAACAGCGTGGTTTCCCGCCTGAAAAAGGTCAAGGATGTTGTGACCGTAACCAGAAACTGATTTCATTTTGGAAAAGGAACTTTATCTATGCGTGCCGTAATTCAACGGGTAAGCGGGGCTTCCGTCATCGTAAACGGCGGCGAGCCGCGCAAAATCGGACCGGGTCTGGTCATTTTGCTGGGTGTGCGGGAAACCGACACCCCGGATATCATCCCCAAGCTGGCAGAAAAATGTGCGCACCTGCGCATTTTTGAGGACGACACCGGCAAACTGAACCGCAGCGCGGTCGAGCTTGGCTACTCGGCGTTGGTGGTATCCAACTTCACGCTGTACAGTGATACCGCCAAGGGCAAGCGTCCCAGCTTCAGCCACGCCGCCAAGGGCGATTTGGCCGAGCCTTGCTACGAAGCCTTTTTGCGGGAAATCAGCAAGCAGGGCTTGCGGGAGGTTCAGCACGGGGAATTCGGCGCAGATATGCAGATTTCTCTTGTCAATGACGGACCCGTTACCATTGTGATCGATACCGACGACTGGAAAAAGGGGTGATTGTATGAAGGTTCAGCACATTCTGGGCGCAGCGCCGCTGTATACCAACACATTTTTGCTTGTAACCGAGCAAAAGCACGGCATTTTGATCGACGCCGCCGCCGAGCCGGACACCTACAAAAAGGCGCTGGCGGAGCAGGGTGCGACCCTTACGCATATCCTGCTGACGCACGGGCATTATGACCATGTGGGCGCTGTTGCCGCCCTGCGGCGCGAAACCGGCTGCAAGGTCTATCTGGACCCCGCCGATGCCCTCGGCGATGCACTGTACCCGCTCAAGGCTTCCGACGTGGACGAAGCATGGCCTGTTTCGGGCAGCCTTACCATTGACGAGCTGACCTTTACCATCTACCACACGCCCGGGCATACCCGCGGCAGCGTGGTGCTGGCGCTGGGCAAGCTGCTGTTCTGCGGCGACACCCTGTTTGCAGGCAGCTGCGGGCGCACCGATATGCCCGGCGGCAGCGGCATCCAGATGCAGCAAAGCCTGTCCATGCTGGCAGAATCCGACCTGCGCAATGATATGCAGGTGCTGCCCGGTCACGGGGAGGACTCGACCCTTGGGCGCGAGCGGCTTTCCAACCCCTTTATGACCGACGGAATGAACTCTATGTTTTAAGAGGAGGATGCCTCTCTATGCAGATCATCTTGTGCGGCGGTGCCGCCGGATATGAAGCCGAACACACGGCGCGGCTGTTTTTCCCCGCCGCCGACCGGGCCAATACCGTGCCGGAAACGGGGGATTTCGTGGCAGTCTGCTCCCACGAAAAAACGGATTTTGTCCTGCTGCATCTGGACGGCAAAAGCTACTGGCGCACCGCTTTGCGCGATGCCGACGCCGATGCCGAATATGCGCTGTGCCGTTTGTTGTACACCCTTTTGTGCGATGTGACCAAGCGCACTCTGCCTTGGGGTATGATGACCGGCGTGCGCCCTGTGCGCATTATCCACGACCTGCGCGCCGCCGGCTGGCAGGAGGATGCCATCCGTGACCGCTTTTTGCAGCATTTTTCCTGCACGCCGGAAAAATTCCGGCTGGCGCTTTCCATTGCCGATTTGCAGCGCCCGGTTCTGGATGCTGCCGACCCGATGGATTGCAGCGTCTATGCGGGCATCCCGTTTTGCCCCACGCGGTGCAGCTATTGCAGCTTTGTTTCCCGCACCGTAGGGGACAAGGCAACCCGTGCACTGGTGCAGCCGTATGTCGATAAGCTCTGCGAGGAGCTGACCGCCATCCGCCGGACTGCTGACCGCTGTGGGCTGCGCATCCGCACCTTTTATATCGGCGGCGGCACACCGACCAGCCTTTCGGCGGCGCAGCTTGAGCAGCTGATGTCCCACATCGCCGCCACCTTTGACCTTACCGCCTTGGACGAATACACGGTGGAGGCAGGGCGTCCCGACTGCACCGATGCCGAAAAACTGCGCATCATCAAGCAATACGGCGCCACCCGCATTTCCATCAACCCGCAGACCTTCTCGGACGAGGTGCTGCGCAACATCGGGCGCCGCCATACTGCCGCCGATATTATTACCTGCTTTGCTGCCGCCCGCGCCGCCGGGCATGACAACATCAATATGGATCTTATCGCCGGGCTGCCCGGCGATACCGTGGAGGGCTTTGCCCAAAGCCTGCAGCAGGCCATTGCGCTGAACCCCGAAAACATCACCGTACATACGCTGACGCTGAAGCGCGCCTCTGACCTGGTGGTAGAGCATCGCGCCGCCGCATACGATGATGTATCGGCGATGCTTCGCCACTGCGACACCCTGTACGATGCCGGGTACCATCCGTATTATATGTACCGCCAGAAGGGTACCCTGCAAAATCTCGAAAATATCGGCTGGGCAAAGCCCGGCAGGGATTGCCTGTATAATATTTATATTATGGAGGAAATTCATTCGATTTTGTCTGCCGGCGCCGGCGGCTCCACCAAGCTGGTCATCCCCGGCAGACGCCGCGGCAAGATCGAGCGCGTCTTTAACTTCAAATATCCCACCGAGTACATCGACCGCTTTGACGAGGTCCTTGCCCGCAAACAGACCGTGGAGGATTTTTATGCACGTTACACACCGCAAGAGATTCGTCGGACGTGAGCTGATTGCCTTGGCTGCCGCCCAGCCGCAGCCCTTTGCCGAGATCAGCGAGCGCCAGTACCACGACCAGCTCGCCCTCATCACGCAGGAGGTGCTGCAGAGCAACCGCCGCATCGTTATGCTGACCGGGGCGTCCGCCGCCGGAAAAACCACCTCCGCCCACAAGCTGGCGGAGCTGCTGCGCGCCGAAAACTGCCCCGCCGCCGTTTTAAGCCTCGACGACTTTTTTGTGGGTGCCGGGCGCTACCCCAAAGCCCCCGACGGCAGCGACGACTACGAACGGCTGGAATCCCTGGATATCCCTGTGCTGCAGGGCTGCCTGCGGGATTTGTACCAAAAGGGCGTTTGCCAGTCGCCGGTGTTTGATTTTCACATCCAGCAGCCCTCCGGCTTGCGCACGGTGGATTGCCGGGGCGGTGTTGCTATCATTGAGGGGCTGCACGCCCTAAATCCCGTGCTGACTGCCGCCCTGCCCGAGGATGCCGTATTGTACCTGTACGCCGGTCTGCGCGAGGAATACGCCGACACCGACGGCAGCCGCTGCCTTGCCACGCGGGATATCCGCCTTGCGCGGCGCATGGTGCGGGACGCGCTGTTCCGCGGGCATGAGGTGTCCTTTACACTGGGGATGTGGGCGCAGGTCTGCGCAGGGGAGGATCTGTATATTCGCCCCTTTAAGTCCCGCGCCAATCTTTTGCTGGACACAGCGCACAGCTACGAGCCGTGCCTGTGGAATACCCTGCTTGCCGAGGTGCAGCCTGACGATGCTATGACCCCCGCCCAGTGCTGCCAACTGAAGGCGCTGAAGGCGAAGTTTGCGCTGTTCCCGGCGCTGCCCGCCGACTTGGTGCCGCAAAACAGCCTGCTGCGGGAATTTATCGGCACAAAAGAGGCATAAAACCGGCACAATTTACTAAAAATATACAAATTCAACATTGCAAAGGCTGTCAAAACAGACTATAATAATAACCAGATACGGTACGGTGTTGTGGTATATCCGTGCCTGCTCAAGGTAATACCGCATAAATTCCAAGTGCCGATACGGCGAGTGAGGTACGGCAGCTGCCGGAGCGATGCTTAAGCCGTCAGGCGGGAATTATGCGGTGTTGCCGCAAGCGTAAAATCATGAAAGAGGTGTTCCCTTATGTTCGAGATCGATATGGAAATGCTGAAGGAGCAGGGTCTGCAGTTTGTTGACACTGCCAAAAAAGCCGCCCAAGAGCTTGCCGACAAGGGCAAGAACCAGCTTGAGCTTTTGAACCAGCAGGCGCGTCTGTCCAAGGCGCAGCGTCAGCTGGGTGCGCTGGTGTACAGCCTGCACAAGGCGGGCGAGGAAAACCAGCCGCTGGTCGATAAGTATATCGCCGCCGTGGCAGAGGTCGAAAAAGCCATTGAGGACATCAAGGCTGCTATGACCCCTGAGGAACGCGCCGAGGCTGAGGCACAGGAAGCCGCCGATGCCGAGGAGCCGGTCGTCAGCGAGGACGGCGAGGAGAGCGAGGAGGAAATCGAGGAAGAGCCTGTCAAGCTGCGTGGCGAAACCAAGATTTGCCCCGTCTGCCACGCCGAGGTGGACGCCGATGCTTTGTTCTGCAACCACTGCGGCGCCCAACTGTAATTTGTAAAACTTCTGCGCCAGATTTTGCAAAATTACGCGCAGCTGCACTATCTATGTGAGAGTCTTTCTCCCGGCGCAGCTGCCGTATTTTATGTAATACTTGACAAATTTCAATTTGAGAGTAAAATGTTGCGTGTTGCTTTTGCCGCGCCTTTCCGGTGACTTATGAGTATTTACCCCGAAAAAACGCAGTACACGTCCGAGGATTTAGCCGCCATCATCGCCCTGCTGCGCGACCCCGAAAAGGGCTGCCCGTGGGACAAGGTGCAAACGCATACCTCCATCCGGATGAACTTTCTGGAGGAAGCCTACGAGGCGGTGGATGCCATCGACCTGAATGACCCCGCGCTTATGTGCGAGGAGCTGGGCGACGTGCTGATGCAGGTGGTGTTCCACGCCCAGATGGAGCAGGAGCAGGGGCATTTCACCTTTGCGCAGGTATGCGATGGGGTATGCCGCAAGCTGATAGAACGCCATCCGCATATTTTTCGGGGCGATACCGGCATAAAAGACTGGGATACGCTCAAAAATATAGAAAAGGGTCGCGTGACACTGCAGGACGATCTGGACAGTGTCCCCTTGGCGCTGCCTGCCCTGATGCGCGCCGCCAAGCTGCAAAAACGTGCTGCGCGCGGCGGGGTAGAAGTACAGGCTGATGCCGACACCGTGGCAGAAGCCGCCCGCAAAGCCCAGACCGCTGACGAAGCCGACCGACAGGCTGCCGTAGGGCAGATGCTCTTTGCCGCCGTTGCGCTGGCGCGCCGTCTGGGAGTAGACCCCGAGCAGGCATTGCAATACCAGAACGCGCAGTTTACTGCGCACCCCACTTTTTGCCAAGAGGCGGAACCTCCGCATAGCTGCTGAGCGCCGCTTTTTGTCCATAGGCATTACCGCGTTGGCAGCTGCTACACTGCGGTGCTGCCCATAAATTCATTGGAGGTATAATAATTATGACGAAAGTAGAACTGATTTCCGCTGTTGCCGCCGACGCCAACCTGACCAAGAAGGACGCCGAGGCTGCTGTGAACAGCGCCCTGAACGCCATCACCAACGCCCTGAAGTCCGGCGACAAGGTTACGCTGGTCGGCTTTGGCACCTTTGAAGTCCGCGAGCGCCCCGCCCGCAACGGCCGCAACCCCCAGACCGGTGCTGAGATCACCATCCCTGCTTCCAAGCTGCCCGCTTTCAAGGCCGGCAAGGCTCTGAAGGACAGCGTTCAGTAATCGCTGCTGATTTTTAAAAACCACCGCCCCGCCGCGCCTGCGCGGCGGGGCGGCTTTGTGATACCGCACAGAAAGGTCTTTTGTATGCGTTTGGATAAATACCTGAAGGTCAGCCGCCTGATCAAGCGCCGCACCCTTGCCAACGAGGTTGCCGACGCCGGGCGCGTGCTGGTAAACGACAAGCCCGCCAAAGCCAGTTATGCTGTCAAGGTGGGGGACATCATTGAGGTCACCTTCGGCAACCGCCCGATCAAGGTGCGGGTTCTCGCCGTGGAGGAACCCAAGGGCAAGGATGTTGCGCGCGAGCTGTTTGAGGTTCTTTGATTCTTAAGGGAAACCGCTGTTCTGCGATGTAATCTTTGCCGGTTTGTCATATCTGCCGCACCCTGTGCATATAGTACGGATAGAATCCAATCTGAACAGGGGAGTACACCGCCATGCCCGAAACCGTTGATACTGCCGCTCGTGAAAAACACCCCGCACCGCAGGGACACAGCCTTGCCCTGAAGGATCGCCGCCAGCTGGCCGTGACCGGGGTGGGGCGCATCGTAAGCTGTGATGACGCCAGCGCCGTGCTGGAAACCGCCCTGGGCACCCTGACTGTGGGCGGGCAGGAATTGCAGGTCAGTGAGCTTTCGCTGCAAAGCGGGCAGGTGCAGATCAGCGGCAGGATTGAATTTTTGCAATACGCCGAAAACCGCGAGTCCTCCGGCGGGCTGCTGGCGCGGCTGTTCCGCTGATATGACCGCCGCGCCGTCGGCGGTTGCCGCCGTTCAGGACATCCTGTGGTGTCTGGGGCTGGGCTGCCTTTTGGGGTTGGGGCGCGATGTGCTGCGCCTTGCGTTCGGGCAGGGCAGCGTGCGGGAATTTTTGGGGGACTTGCTGACATTTGCCGCGGCTGCCGTGTTGGTCGCAGGCTTTTCTGCCGGGGTCAGTGCTGCCGGGCTTGCCCGCTGGTATATGAGCGCCGCAGTTTTCCTGGGTGCCGTATGCTGGCGTACCGCCGCCGCACCCTTGGTTCACGGCGTTTTGGGCTGCCTTGCGGGGCTGCTGTTGTTGCCGCTTGCGCCGCTGCATCGGCGGATTTTTGCCCCGATTTCGGTTGAAATGAAAATGCAGCAGCAGAAAATTTTCCATTTTCTTTCAAAAAAGTGCCGAAAACCGCAAAAAACCGCAAAAAAGCAGTTGCAAAATCCGACCGAGATATTATATAATTAAGGCAACACCGCATAATTCCCGCCTGATGGCTTAAGCACCACTCCGGCGGCTGCGGCACTTAGAATTTATGCGGTATTGCCTTAAAATATCTGAACAGATTTTTATTTTTCGGGAAATGGGGGCTGTCTGATATGTATAAGAAACGTCGCGGACCGCTTCCGGTTCGGCTGCTTCCGCTGGCATTTACCGTGCTGTGCGGCTACCTGTTTATGACGCTGATCAACTGTCAGGTTGCCATCAGCTCCAAGCAGCAGGAGCTTGCCAGTGTGCAAACCCAGCTGACCGCCCAGCTGACCGAAAACGCCGAATTGTCCAGCACGCTGGAGCAGGGGGAGGACGCTATTATTGAGCGTTACGCCCGCGAGCAGGGCTATGCCAAGCCCAACGAGCGTGTTTTTGTTGACATCAGCGGCAAATAACCGTGGGTTTCGTCCCTGCGCAGTTGCGGCTACAGGGCTGAACATATTACAAAAGAAAAAGGGGTATCTGAGTTTGGCATTACAAGTTGGGGATATTGTTGAGGGGAAAGTAACCGGCATCAAGCCTTTTGGCGCATTTGTTGCCTTGCCGGAGGGCAAAAACGGTCTTGTGCATATTTCCGAGGTTTCGTATGAGTTCGTGCAGGATCTTTCCACCGTGCTGAGCGAGGGTCAGACGGTTTCTGTCAAGGTACTTACCATTGCACCGGACGGCAAGATTGCCCTGTCCATCAAGCGCACGCAGCCCGCACCGGAGCGCGCCCCCCGTCCGCAGGGCGGCAGCCGCCCCGCCCAGGCACCGCGCCCCAAGCGCGAGGAAAAGCCCCGCGTATGGCAGCCCAAACCCGCTGCCCCGCAGGGGGATCTGAGCTTTGAGGATATGATGGCTCGCTACAAGTCCCGCAGTGAAGAAAAGATTGCCGACCTCAAGCGCGTTACCGAAAACCATCGCGGCGGATATTCTCGCCGCCGCGGCTGAGATAGCAGGCGCAATCCCGCACAATGCCAAGCATGGCTTCGGCAGAATCGTACAGGGTTGCCCGTACAGTTTTAATGGCTCTACCCCTGACGGCAGCGCAGCGTTCCGCCCGGGATAGAGCCTTTTTTGCAAAAACGAAAGGAACACTATGTCCACACTTTACACTATGGTCGCCCCGTGCTTTTTCGGCACGGAATCCACCTTAAACTTTGAGGTCAAGCGTCTGGGGGCTGAGAACATTCAGGTCACCGACGGGCGCGTGGCTTTTCAGGGCGGGGCGGAGCTGATTGCCGCCGCCAACCTGAATCTGCGCACCGCCGAGCGCGTGCTGCTGCTGCTTGCCACCTACAAGGCCACCACCTTTGACGAACTGTTCGATGGCTGCTATCGCATTGCGTGGGAGGAGCTGCTGCCCGCCGATGCCGCCTTCCCGGTAAAGGGTTCCAGCCTGTCCAGCCAGCTTTCCAGCGTGCCTGCCTGCCAGAGCATCGTCAAAAAAGCGATCGTCAAGCGCCTGATGGCAGGGCATAAAACCTCCACGCTGCCCGAAACCGGCAGCGTTTACAAGATCCGCTTTGCCCTGCGCAAGGATACCGTGGAGATTTATCTGGACACTTCCGGCGACGGTCTGCACAAGCGCGGCTACCGCCGCAACGCAACGCTGGCACCCATCAAGGAAACGCTTGCCGCTGCCATTGCCGACTTGGGGCGCGTGCGCCGCGACACGCTGGTGCAGGACCCCTTCTGCGGTTCCGGCACGCTGGTGATCGAGGCCGCCCAAAAGGCGATGAACCTTGCCCCCGGTCTGCGCCGCCGCTTTGCCGCCGAGCATTTTGATTTTATCCCTGCTGACATCTGGACGCAGCAGCGTCAAAAAGCCTTGTCCGAGGTGCGCACCGACGCTGCCTTTGAGGGCATTGGCTACGATATTGACCCCGCTGCCGTGGCACTTGCCAACGCCAACGCCAAGCTTGCCGGCGTAGGGGAGCGCTGCCGCTTTGAGGTGGCAGACGTCAAGGACTTTGCACCCCTGCAGAACGCCACCGTGCTGACCAACCCGCCCTACGGCGAGCGTCTGGGCGATGCATCCGAGGCTGCCGCCCTTGCCAAAACGCTGGGGCAGGTCTGGCAGCGTCACCCCGCACAGGGGCTGTACGCCATCACCGCCGATGCCGCGTTTGAGGATCACTTCGGCAAAAAGGCTGCCCGCCGCCGCAAAATCTACAACGGTATGATTCCCTGCCAGCTGTATATGTACTATGACGCCCCCAAGCGCGAGAAGAGGTAACGGCATGGAAGATCTCAAACTTGCGATCCTCATCGACGCGGACAATATTTCACCCAAATATGTCAAGGTCATTCTGGACGTTGCCGCCAGCTTCGGTGTGGCTGCCTGCAAAAGAATTTACGGCGACTGGTCCGATGTGCGCTTAAAAAGCTGGAAGGATGCGCTGCTGAACAACTCCATCATTCCCATCCAGCAGTACAGCTACACCACCGGCAAAAACGCCACCGACTCTGCCATGATCATCGACGCGATGGATCTTTTGTACAGCGGCAATCTGGACGGCTTCTGCATTGTTTCTTCCGACAGCGACTTCACCCGCCTGGCTGCACGTCTGCGCGAGGGCGGCAAGCTGGTCATCGGCATGGGCGAAAGCAAGGCACTGGGTCCCTTTGTCAAGGCGTGCGACCAGTTCAAGTATCTGGACCTGATCCTTGACCACGGCGAGGTTTCCGACACTACCGCCCCCGATGCCGCCCCGCAGACGGCAACCGGGGATGACACCGCCATCAACCGCGAATCCATCGGGCGCATCATTCTGGGGCTGATCGAGGAGATGGACGACGGCACCGGCTGGGTGCGCACCTCCCGCGTGGGTGACCAGCTGATCAAGCGCTACCCCGACTTTGATGTGCGCAACTTCGGCGCCAAAAGTCTGAACAAGTTTCTGGCATCGGTACCGGAGCTGGAATTGGAGGAGCGCATCCTCTCCAACGGCAATCCCATCCAGTTTGTGCGCGCTGTACCCGCCCCCAAGGCTTCCCCCAAAAAGCAAAAGCCCGCTGCGCGCAAGGCGCCCCGGCGCACCGCGACCCAAAGCAAAAAACGCAAGGCATAAAAAAATCCCGCAGAGCCTTCTGCGGGATTTTTTTATTGCTGTACGGTCACATTTTCCAATTCCGGCAGATTGTCCATACCGGCGTAGTCCTCAGTTTTCAGCGCACCGCTGCGCAGCTTCTCGTATAGGGTATTGTAGTTTTTCTTGGTAAATTTGCTCAGCCGCCAGGTGTCGGCACTCAGGGCGACCATATTTTCGGTCAAGCCGACCGTTTCGGTGTGATCGGTGTCGGCGGCTTGCTGCCACTGCCCGCCTGCGGCGAAGAAGGCATACAGCTCCTGCTGAACCATCGTATTGTAGCAGTGCAGGGTGCTGAACAAGATTGCCTCATCCTGTGCGCTGTGATCCCACCGTGCGGCAATCGCCTTGGCGTCGTTTTCTGTCTGTGCCGCGCCTGCCAGCACTGCCTGCAAGGCGGCTTCGTCCGCCGCAAAGATGACCTGCGTGCCGTCGTTATACCAGTACGCCATACGGTCTGCCACGGCATCGCTGTATTCCTTGGTGCCGGTGTACCATACGCGCAGGGTGATTTGATTGCCCTGCTGCTCGGCGGCTTTTTCTGCCCCCTGCATAAAGCCGGTGCAGTAGCGCACGGTATCGGGCATTTCCTCGGCACCCACAAAACCCAGTGCCTGATAGCCCTCACTTACCGCTGCATAGCCCGCCAGATACCCCGCCTGTGTTTCGCTGAACAGCACGCAGCGCACGGTGTCCTTTACGGTGTAGTCGCTGTAATCCGCGCTGTGCGCCTCGGCATCCACCACCATAAAATAGGTGTCGGGATACTGATCCTGCAGCGTGTACACGATCTGCGCCATGGCATCCCCGCGGCAGACCACGACCTTGGAGCCGGAATCCGCCGCCTGTACCAAGGCAGCTTGCAGATCCTCTGCCGATTCCGATGCCGCCGCCGCATTTTTGGGTACATAGCCAAAGTTATACGCAAAGGCAGAAATTCCCTGCCAAAGGGCAGCATCGGCACCCGCTTCCACACCCTCGGGACCGGTGATCAGGGTGATTGCCGCACCGCCGGGCAGCGGTTCTGCGTCCTCCGCCGCCGTAAAGGTATATTCGGTGTCGTTCGTGGGGGCTGCTGCCTCCGCCTTGTCCGCTTGCTTTTGGGTCGGCTTGCATCCGCACAGACCCACCAGCAGGGCGGCTGTACCCAACCATGCCAAGAATTTTTTCATAAACTGTGGTAAGACTCCTTATTTTTCTAGGTTTGCGGGACCAAAGCCGTAGGGCAGCAGCGCACCAAGGGTCGTCACAATGTAGTCGTCCTCGGTTTTTGCCATAATAACGGTCAGCGCATCCCCGCCGAATTCATACAGTGCCTGCCGGCAGACGCCGCACGGACCGGTGACCAGCGTGTTGACCTCGCCCTGCCGGCTGCCCACAATGGCAATGGCGTCAAATTCGCGCACGCCCTCGCTGACAGCCTTGAACAGCGCCGTGCGCTCGGCACAGTTGGTGGGGGTGTAGCCGGCGTTTTCGATGTTGCAGCCGGTGTAGACCCTGCCGTCCTTGGCACGCAGCGCAGCCCCCACACGGAAGTGGGAGTAGGGGGTGTAGGCAAATTGCTGCCCTTCAAAGGCCTTGCGGATCAAAGCCTGAATTTCCGCTTTTTCCATGCTCATTTCTCCAGATACTGCTCCACCGCCAGCGCGATTTTCATCATCTCGGTAAAGCTGTTCTGACGCTGCTCCGCCGTGGTGATTTCCGGTGCAACAAAGCTGTCGGAAATGGTCAGCAGGCAGGCAGCGCGCTTGCCCAGCACCCGCGCATTGTGGAACAGGGCAAAGCTCTCCATCTCAACGGCAAGGCAGCCCTTTTCGTCCCGCAGCTTTTCCCAGTAGGTGGGCTTGACACCAGTCGTCTGACGGTAGAACACATCCGAGGAATGGATGATACCCTCAATCATCCGGATGCCCTGCGCTTCGGCGCTGGATTTCAGGGCGGCGTTCAGCTCGGCGCTGGGCTTCTGGATGTCGTCGGTGTCGCCGCTTTGGGTCACGGCATAGTTGCTCTCGGAGTAGGCGCCGGATGCCAGCACCACATCAAACAGCTTTGCCTTGTCCGTGTAGGAACCGGCGGAGCCGATGCGAATGATATTCTCGACCCCGTACTGGCTGTACAGCTCGTAGGAGTAAATGCCGATGGACGGCATACCCATACCGCTGCCCATCACGCTGATGGGACGCCCCTGATAGGTGCCGGTATAGCCCAGCATACCGCGCACATCGGTAACAAGGCGCGGATTCTCCAAAAAGGTTTCGGCAATAAATTTGGCGCGCAGGGGATCCCCCGGCATCAGTACGGTTTTGGCAAAATCGCCTATTTCGGCGCGGTTGTGAGGGGTAGACATTTCGCAGTTCTCTCCTTTTTAAAAAGTTTGTTCTACATAGTATAACATATTTTATGGATTTATGGTATAATTAAATCTGAATTTTTTGTGTAAAGGTGGATTTTTCTATGCAGCTGCCGCAGCACTGTACTTTATGCCCCCGCGCGTGCGGGGCAAACCGCGCCGCCGGTGCCGTCGGCGTATGCGGGGCAGGGAACACCCTGCGGGTGGCGCGCGCCGCCCTGCACCACTGGGAGGAGCCGTGCCTAAGCGGTGACCCCGAGGCTGCCTCCGGCAGCGGCACGGTGTTTTTTTCGGGCTGTACGCTGCGCTGCTGCTATTGCCAGAACTTTCCCATCAGTCAGCAGGGGGTAGGCAAAGAGATTTCCGCTGCGCGGCTCTCGGAAATTTTTCTGGAATTGCAGCAGAGCGGTGCCAAAAACATCAACCTTGTCACCGCCACCCAGTTTCTGCCGTGGGTCACCGAGGCGCTGGACACCGCCCGCGCCCGCGGGCTGCGGCTGCCCATCGTTTACAACACCGGCGGCTACGAAACGGTGGAAACGGTGCAGGCGCTTTCCGGGTATGTGGATATCTGGCTGGCAGATTTCAAATATGCCTCGTCCGCTGTCAGTGCCGAGCTTTCGGCGGCTGCGGATTATCCCGCCGTTGCCGAGGCGGCTTTACGCCGGATGCTTCTGCAGACCGGCGCACCCGTATATGATGCCGACGGCTATCTGCAGCGCGGCGTCATTGTGCGGCATTTAGCCCTGCCCGGACACACGCAGGACAGCCTTGCTGTGCTGCAAACCCTGGCACAGCTGCGCGAGGAAACCGGCACCCCTTTTGTGCCGAGCCTGATGAGCCAGTTTACCCCCTTTTACCACGCCGCCGACCACGGGCTTGGGCGGCGCATCACCAGCTACGAATACCGCAAGGTCATTGATGAAGCTGTGCGCCTTGGGTTGACGGACGGCTATATGCAGCAAAAAAGCAGTGCGCGCGAGGAATACACCCCGCCCTTTGACCTGCAGGGGGTGTGAGCGCCGCGCTTATGGGCGATGCAGCGACGAAGTTTTGTTTCGTTATCGTTTTGTAATGTTTAAATCCCGCCGAAAATGTTGCAAAATATCGTAAAACAAGGTATACTAAGGGCAGAGTGAAGGGATTCGCCCTTCACAACAATGCTCGGGCTATACATACCGTACAGCCCCCCGAAATAGGAGAACAAAGCTATGAAAAAGTTTCTTGCAATGGTTCTGACCGCTGCTATGGCATTTTCTCTGGTAGCTTGTGGCGGCAGCAGCAATGCTTCCTCCGCTGCTTCTGAGGGATCCACCTCCGGCAGCAAGACTGACGTTGCCTTCGTCACCGACGTCGGCAACATCGATGACCAGTCCTTCAACCAGTACACCTGGCAGGGCGTCAAAGATTTCTGCGCCGCCAACAACCTGAACGCCAACTACTATCGTCCCACTGAGGACTCTGACTCTGCCCGTCTGGAGCAGATGGACAATGCCGTAAACGACGGTGAGGAGCAGGTCGGCTACCTGGCCGGCTACGCCGCTGTTTACGACGGCTACAAGAAGCTGGGCTTTCTGGGCGGCATGGCGGTTCCCGCCGTTATCCGCTACGGCTACGGCTTTGTGCAGGGTGCCGAGGCTGCTGCCAAGGAGACCGGCGCCACTGACGTCAGCATCAACTACTGGTAC
>SFOX01000046.1 GCA_004552305.1 Subdoligranulum variabile
GATGAGCCGAACTACTACCTGAAACACGACTTTGCGGGACGCTACACCGACTTCGGCTGCCCCTTTGCGCAGGCAAACTGCGATGTGCAAGCCCCCTCGGACAACGTTATTCTTTACGGTCACAACATGAAAGACAAGTCGATGTTTTCAGACCTTGTGCGGTATCAGAGCCGTTCTTTTTGGGAAACCCACCGAACGATACACTTTGACACGTTGACCCGCCGTGGTGAGTACGAGGTGCTGGCAGTGTGCAGGATTTCCGCCGATGTGCTTGCTTTCTATACGTTTGTGGACGCCGCCGACGCAAAGGACTTTGCCGCCTATGTGGCAGCCTGCAAGGAGAGGGCACTGTACGACACCGGCGTGAACGCCCAATACGGCGACAAGCTGCTGACTTTATCCACCTGCGAGTACTCGCAAGAAAACGGCAGGCTGCTGGTGGTTGCAAAACGAAGGAATGGTGAAAAACTATGATGGAAGAAACCGCTGTGCGTGTGGAGATCAGTGCCGCGCGCTTTGCAAGCCAAAGCATTTTGGATATCCTGCGCATGACCGTACAGGCCATGCAGGGGCGCAGCTATGGGCAGCAATCGCTAGCAGAACTCAACCGGCAGAATCGGCAGCTGGCATCTGTGGACGTGAACGACAGGACGCTGCGCCTTGTCAAGCGGCAGCTTAACCAATATTCGGTGGATTTTTCTGTGACAAAAGACAAGGACAGCGGGCGGATGTACCTATGGTTCAAAGGGCAGGACGTGGATCGTATCCAGACGGCGCTGGAAAACTGCATTGCAGAGCGCGGGCAGGAGCGCCCGACGCTGCAGGAGCTTTCCGCACGGTTGGCAGCGCGCGCCCGCGAAGCAGGGCAAACCCGCACGCCGCCCGTGCCGGAACACGGGGAACGCCTATGACACCGCCAAAATCAACATCCCGCGCCGTGTTGGCTGCGGCGGCACTGCTGATGTTCTGGCTGGGAAACCGCATGGGCGGCATCTACCAAACCACAAACGGCACGGTCACGCAAAAACTGGCGGAAGCGCTGAACCTGCAGATGCTGTTGGCGCACCCGCTGCGCCTTTCTGCCGATGGGTTCTCTCTGGCGTGCGGTACGGCGGCTGTGCTGCTGGCAGGGCTTGTTTACCTGTGCGTCAAGTACGGCAAGCACCGTCTGCTGCCGCAAAAGGAGTACGGCAGCGCCCGTTGGGGTACGCCGCAGGACATTGCCCCTTTTGTGGACGCTGACCCGCAGCAAAACCTGCCGCTTACCGCCACCGAGAGCCTGAGTCTTTCCCCCAAGATGAAGGTCACCGCCAACGACAACTACAACCGCAACAAAAATGTCATTGTGTTCGGTCCGTCCGGCTCCGGCAAAAGCTACAGCGTGGCAGGTCCGCAGCTATTGCAGTTCAACAGCAACTATGTTCTCAGCGATCCGAAGGGCGAGCTGCTGGACACCTACGGCAATGTACTGCTGGCACAGGGATACACGGTTAAGGTGTTTAACCTGAAAGACCGCGACAAATCCGACCACTACAATCTGTTTACCTACATCAAAAACGAGGACGATATCCTTGTGGTGACGAAAAACCTTGTGCAGAACCTCAAGGATGACCCCCGCGCAAAGACCACGGCAGACCCCATCTGGGAGGAGGGCATGACCGCCCTGCTGGAAGCGCTGATCGGCTATGTCTTTTACGAGGAAAAACCGGAAAACCGCAACATGAACAGCGTGATGACGCTGCTTTTGATGCTGGAAACCTCCGACAGCAATCCCAACAGCGTGAGCCAGCTGGACTTGATTTTTGAGGATCTGAGCATCCGGAAACCGGAATCCTTTGCCGCCAAACAGTACAAGCTGTATAAAATGGCACCCGGAAAAACCGCGCAGAGCATCAATGTGTCGTTGGGCTTGCGCATGAGTGCGTTCAACGTCCCGTCCATTGCCGACATCTGCGCGGACGATACCATCGACCTGCGGGAGCTGGGCAGCGAAAAAAAGGTGGCGCTCTTTGTTGTTACGCCCGACACAACGACGGCGTACAACTTTTTGGCTGCCGTGATGTTTCAGCAGTGCTTTCAGGTTTTGGTGGATATGGCAGACCATCGCCCTGACCATCGGCTGCCGCGGCATCTGCGCTTTTTGCTGGACGAGTTCCCCAACATCGGCATGATTCCGGATTTTCAGATCCTGATCAGCACCATTCGCAGCCGCGACATTGCCTGCACGCTGATTTACCAGTCCTTAAGCCAGCTCAAAAGCCAGTATAAGGACGATTGGGCGACCATCTACGAAAACTGCGACTCGCTGATCGTTTTGGGCGCGGGCAGCAACCCCGAAAACCTGGAGTTCTTCTCCAAGGCGCTGGGCAAGGCGACCATTGAAGTGATGAACACCTCCGAAAACAAGGGCGGGCAGGGCTCGTACACAAAGTCCTACCAGGCGCTGGGACGCGAGCTGATGACGCCGGAGGAACTCCGCACGATGCCGCGCAACCTGTGCCTTTTGATGATTTCGGGCGTTGCACCGTTTTATTCCCGCAAGTACGACCTGCAAAAGCACCCCAACTACCCTTTGGTGCAAGCGCAGGATAACCAACCCTTTGATTACGACAAGCGCGCAAAGATGCGTTTTGCGGACTTTATCCGCAATGTAAAGGACGTGAAAACCATCCATCTCTGTGCCGAGAATAACAACACTGAAACAGGAGAAATACAAAATGGAAATGGTAGCTGCAATTACGAAACTGATCTCTAACGTTGTCACCTTTGCGGGCGGCTTACTGCTGCTGTTCGGCGCGGTGACGCTGGGTACCAACCTGAAGGACCACAACGGCCCCGGCATCAGCAGCGGTGCGTGGGCTATGGCGGGCGGTATCCTGATTATCGCGGTGGCGGCCTACTTCGGTACGCTGACCGTCGCATAAGGGGGGATGCACTATTTTTGAGGATAGCATCCGCAGCCAGTTGGCGGCGATATCGGACACCGTCAACGCCATGGGGCAAAACTCCGGGCTGCTCAGTACCCTGACCGATTGGAACGGAACTTTGGCAGGCTACGCAGAGAGTATCAGCAGCGGCGTGGTCACGCCGGTGGCGCTGACCCTGCTGGCACTGTTTATGGTGCTGGAGCTGTACAATGCTACCCAGCGCATCGCCATGAACGGCAGCAGCAACGCCTATACCATCCAGCAAATCGCGCTGGTTATGATGAAAATCGTGCTTTGCCGCTGGATGGTGCTGCACACGACCGAGATCCTGAACGCCCTGTTTGAAATCGCCGCCACCGTCACGCGGGGCATATCCGGCTATGTGGGCAGCGGAGAAGTCAACGCCGCGCCGGACATTGACGCCGCCGTGGAGGCACTGCCGGGCGGCATCGGCAACATGCCGGTGGCGCTGGAGCTGATGGTGGTTGGCTGGATGCTGCGCCTGGTCAACATCGTGGTCAACACCATTGTGGCGGCGCGGTTTATCGAGCTGTATGTGTACAATGCGCTGGCGTCGCTCTCCATGGCGACGCTCTGCTATCAGGAATTGCACGGTGTGGCGGTAAACTTTCTCAAATCCTATCTGGCTGTTGCGCTGCAGGGCGCGGTGCTGTATCTGGTCATCGGGTTTTACCCTGCGCTGGCAGCCTCCCTCGGCAGCGAGGGCAGCATCACCGAACAGGCGTGGGCGATGCTGGGGCAGTCGATCATTTTGCTGGTCGCTGTTTTTATGAGCGGGAAGTTCACCAAAGCCGTCACCGGTGCCATCGCGTAAAGGAGCCGCTATGATTGCTGCAAAAACCAACCTTGAAATCACCGCCTATCGGGAAAAGTTCTTTCTGGGGCTTTCGCTGCGGCAGCTTGCCTGCTTTGCGGCGGCAGCCGCACTGGCGGTACTGA
This sequence comes from Subdoligranulum variabile, assembly GCA_004552305.1. GTDB lineage: Bacteria > Bacillota > Clostridia > Oscillospirales > Ruminococcaceae > Gemmiger > Gemmiger variabilis_A. The sequence goes on from SFOX01000046.1 coordinate 3,888, forward strand.
CCTGCTTTGTCTGCGTGCAGGGGCTGCATTGGGATATGCAGGTCGTTTCCTACCTTGTCATGGCAGAGGTCCTGCCCTTTATGGGGCTGGGGTTTATCCGCCGTGACGGGTATCCGTTTGAAAAGCTTGTCAAAATCTATTGGGCGTGGCACCGCGAAAACCCGCAGGTGCCGCTGCGCCCGTATAAGGAGTGTCACAATGATAAAAAGAAGCATATCGGCAAGGGGGCAGAATGGGAGTTCTGCTTTTGCCGAAACGAAAAAGCAGCGAAAAGCCGAAGAAAAGCATCGTGCAAGGATGCTGCGAGGCTGCGCAAAGCAATACAAAAAGGACGCCGCGCAGAACGTGCAGCGCATTAAAAAGCACCGCGCGCCGGAAAAAGCCGCCGACTGTCTGCAGTATGAGCGCATGTACGAAAGCGGCATCTGCGAGGTGGAACCGGGGCTGTACTCGCTGACGATGGCGTTTACCGACGTCAACTTTCAGCTGGCGCGGCAGGAGGAACAGAATGTCATCTTTGCCAAATACAGCGAGTTCCTGAACTATTTTGACCCGTCGCTGCACCTGCAGATCAGCCTTGTGACCCGCCGCATAGACGAGGAAGAATTCCGCGAGGATACCTTTTTCCCCCTGCGCGGCGACGGACGCGACGCATACGCAGCCGAGATGAACCGCGTTATTTCCGAAAAGGCTCTGCAGGGGCAAAACGGGCTGATTCGGGAAAGGTATGTCACCATCAGCCTGCAGGAAGAAAGCTATCGCAGGGCGCAGGTGCGTCTGATCAAGCGGGCCGAGGATATCCAAAGCCTGTTCAAGCGCATGGGCAGCTCCATGCGGGTGCTTTCGGGGCTGGAACGGCTGAACCTTTTGCACGGCATCACGATTCCCAACGAAGTCATGCCGTTTTCCTACGACTGGCTGCTGGCGGACGATAGGCTGACCACCAAAGATTTTATCGCGCCGTCCGGGTATGACTGGAAGCCCGAACACGATGATTCCCGCGCCATTTACAGCGACCGCTACCGCTTTGGTGAGTATTACGGCAAGGTGCTGTACCTACGGGACATTGCCCCGCAGATGCGGGATAATCTGCTTTCCCTGCTGAGCGATTTGGATTTCGATAATGCGGTTTCCCTGCATGTGGACGCTATCGACCAGCAGGAGGCCATTCAGATGGCGCAGCGGCAGCTTGCCTTTATGCTGCAGGAGGAAAGCGAGGGCATGAACAAAGCCCGCCGCATGAATCTGCCGTCCTACATGGGCGTGCGGTATGAGCTGACCAATCAGGTCGAGAACACGAAAGAACTGATCGACAACCTGATGCAGAACAACCAGAAGCTGTTCAAGGTCTGCGTTTTGGTACATACCTACGGCAAAACCAATGCTGAACTGGACGAGCGTGTGCGCCGCATCTGCAGCACGGTGCAGCAGCAGACCTGCCGCTTTACGCCGATCCCCTTTGAGCAGCGCGACGCGATGAACAGCGTGCTGCCCCTTGGCAAGCGGTGGCTGGCGCTGGAACGCTCGCTGCTGACCGCGAACACGGCGATTTATGTGCCGTTCACCACGCAGGAGCTGTTTCAGCCGGGCGGCTTGTACGAGGGCATCAACGCCCGCAGCAAAAACCTGATTTTGCTCAACCGCAAATTGCTGCCTGCCCCCGCCGGTATGGTGCTGGGCATGACAGGTTTCGGCAAGTCTTTTGCCGTGATGCAGATGATGACCGGCATTATGCTGCGCTGGCCGGAGGACGATCTGGTAGTTATTGACCCCGAGGCGGAATACGGACGTCTGATCGAGGCGTTCGGCGGCGAGGTGATTGAGATTTCGCCGTCCAGCAAGGCGCACATCAACCCGATGGATATCTCCGAGGATTACGGCGATGACGACAGCCCCATTCGGCTGAAAAGCGAGTTTTTGCGGGACTTCTGCCAGCTTGCCATGAATGGCACCGAGCTGACAGGGGAAGAACGCAGCATCGTGGACTACGCCGCCCAGCTGACCTACCAGAAATACCTGCTGCACCCCGAGCGCGAGCAGATGCCCTCCTTGCACGATTTTTACGAAAATCTGCTGCTGCAGGGCGAACCCGCCAACGCCATGGCGCGGGCGCTGCGTCTGTATGTGGACGGCACCATGGACCTGTTTGCCCACCAGACCAACGTGGACATGAGCAACCATTGCCTGTGCTTTAACACCGTAAAGCTGGGCAAAAGTATGCAGTCCATCGGAATGATGACGGTGCTGGACCAGATCTGGAACCGCATCACCCGCAACCGCGTACTGGGGCGGCGTACCTGGATCATCACCGATGAGTTCCAGCTGCTTTTGGGCAACAGCGCCTGCACGAACTATTACTTTGAACTGTCCAGCCGTGCCCGCAAGTGGGGTGCGATCCTGACATCGGTCACCCAGCATGTGCGCTCGGTCCTGAACAACGAGGACGCGCGCCGTATGCTGTCCGACTGCGGGTACATCAAGCTGCTGAACCAGTCTGCGGACGATGCCAACGACATTGCGCAGCTCTTGCATATCTCGGACGAGGAACGGCGCTATATCGAAAACGCCGACGTCGGCAGCGGTTTGCTGATTGCGGACAAGGCGGTTGTGCCCTTTCATAACGCATTCCCCAAAAACACCGAGCTGTTCCGCCTGATGGACACAAACCCCGAATCGAAACCGTAAGGAGTACCTGCTATGCCTGAAGTGTTTACCAAGAGCGAACCCCCGAAGCTGATCGAAACAGGGGAGGAACTGACCCGAAAACTGCAAGCGCCGCTGATACAACCGACCACGCATAAGGATTTGATTTCGGAAGGGGAGGACGCTGCCGAGGAGGAAAACCTGATCGTCGGCACCAACACGCCCCGCGCCAAGCGCAGCAGCGCCTATTACGATCTGCTGTGCGCCCAAGGCGGCCACGGCCGCAGCGCCGTCTGCCGAGGTATGGACGCTGCCGAAAGCGCTGTGCGCGGGGTCGAACAGGCGATCAGCTATCAGGACGATTTTACCACCGATGCCGTGCAAAATGCAGGGCTGCACACGGCAGCGGCCCAACTTATTGTCGAGGGGAACGCCGTGACCGCCGTGGCAGACAGCGCCGTGGTTCTGGGCGGCGAGGTCAAAGCCGTGCTGCGGGATCTGCGGGACGGCACCTTAGATGCCAAGGACGCACTGCACAGCGGCGGCAAGGTACTGCGCCTGCAGGGCGGCAAAGCCGTTGTGCGCGTCGGTGCGGCAGCGGGGCGAAGCGCCGAACGGTATGCAGCGTCCTTCCGCACCTC
>SFOX01000047.1 GCA_004552305.1 Subdoligranulum variabile
ACAGAGGACTAATTCAACACTTTCTATTATGAAAAATGGAGAGCATTGGTTTCATACGGATGAACAAATGAAATTTCTTGATGAATGGATAATAAAATCTTCCAAATAAATTCAAGTTTATCAAAAACAGCGCCTGCCCCGCCGTAAAGTTTACGGCGGGGCAGGCGCTTTCTTCTTATACGATGTGCTTTCCGGGGGCAAGGGTCAGCTTGCGCCCGTCGGGCAGGGTGACGTCGGCGGTCAGATTGGCAGGGATCTCAAACTCATAGGTTACCGCATCGCCGTCATAACGCCAGCAGCTTACGATACGCCCGACCGGGGAATCGTAGGCAGCTTTCGCCCAGCCCAGCGATTTGTCGGGCGTCGGGGCAATCGTCAGGGTGCCGTCCGCGTACCGGATGCCGCACACGCCGCCGAACAGCCAGCCGCAAATCGCGCCGTAGCTGTAGTGGTTCAGGGATTCGTGCGGCTTGCCGTTTTCGTCAATGCCCGTCCAGGTTTCCCAAACGGTCGTGGCGCCCCTGCCGACCTCATACAGCCAGCCGGGGGCGTCGGGCTGCAAAAGCAGCTTGTAGGCAGTGTCCGCATAGCCGTATTTTGCCAGCACATCGCACAAAAACGGCGTGGACAAAAAGCCGGTGTTCAGATGATAACCGTTCTCGATGACCATTTGGTTCAGCGTTGCGGCGGCGGCTTTGCTTTCGTCCTCACCCAACAGGGCAAAGGCAATGGCGCGGACATACTCGCACTGGCGGTCAGACTTGATCACGCCGTTCTCGGTAAACGCCGCGCGGTAGGCTTTTACAGCGTTGGCGGCGGAGTCGCGGTAGTTGGCTGCCTCGTCCGCCTTGCCCAGTGCATCCGCTACTTCCGCCAGCAAGCGCCCGGAGTATGCCAGATACGCCGTACCCACGCTCTTGCGCGGGTTCATCATCGCCTGCATGGGGGTGATGCCCGGCTCACACCATTCGCCGTAGTCCATACCGTTTAAAACCGTGAACTTGGCGTAATCGCCGCTTTGCTGCTCCTCGGTCGTCTGCTGTGCACGTCCCAGCAAAAAACCGTACCAGCGCTGCATCATCTCGTAGTTGTCCGCCAGAATTTTGCGGTCACCCGTGCGTTTGTACATCGCATACGGCACCAGAATCGCCGCATCGCCCCACCCTGCGGACATACACAGCATCGGGGTCATATAGCCGGGGCGGGCATTCGGCGGGGCGATGTTCGCCATGCGCCCGTCCGGGTATTGGTTCAGGCGGCACTCCGCCAGCCATTTTTCTGCCACGGGGTAGCAGTCCATCAGGGTCAAGCCGGTTTCAATAAACACGCCCATATCCCCTGTCCAGCCTGCGCGTTCGCGGGTCGGGCAGTCGGTAGGGATGTCGCAGAAGTTGCTCTTCTGGCTCCAGATGCTGTTTTTGACAAGCTGGTTCACCGCATCGTTTCCGCAGGTAAACGCGCCCGTCACCGCCATATCCGAGTAGACCGCGTGGGCTGTAAACACGGCATCGGTCAAATCGGCGTCGGTTTCGACCTTGGCGTAGCGGAAGCCCATAATCGTAAAGTGGGGCTTGAAGTGGTTTTCCCCCTCTTTGCAGACAAGCTCCAGCATCTGGGCGGTGCCGCCCTCCTTGTGGCGGTTGCGGTCTTGGAAGTTTTCTTGGGTAAAATTACCGTTTTCGTCCAGTGCTTCGCCGCAGATCAGCTTGACCTTTTGCCCGGCGTGGGCGGTCAGCGTCATCTCCACATAGCCGGCAAGGTTCTGCCCAAAGTCCAGCACGGTTTCGCCGTTGGGCGTTTGCAGCAGCTTGCCGGGGAAGGCTTCGTGTTCCAGAATCGGCACGGTATTCATACCGGTAATGGGCAGGTCATCGCGGTAGGCGCGCACACCGTGCCAGCCGGTCAAGTTGCCTTCAAGCCGTGCATCGTAGACCTCGCCCTGCTGCATATCGTTTTGGCGGATCGCCCCGCCCTGCGTTGCCTGCATCGTGCCGTCAGAAACGCAGACTGGCTTGCCGTCCACCTCCAGCTGAAACAGCACGCCCAGCGTATCGCCGAACAAGTCACGGTCCCCGTCCACGCCGCCTGTGCTGCGGTGCCAGCCGTCGCCAAGGGCAACCAGCAGCTCGTTCGCGCCTTCACGCAAATACTGCGTTACATCGTAGGTTTGCGCCGCAATATGCTTGTTGCCGGTAAAGCTGCCGGGGGCTAAAACCATATTCCCGACACGCGCACCGTTCAGCCATACCGCATACAGCCCCTTGGCGGTAATGTACAGCCGCGCCTCGCCCTTGGGCGCGGTGAAAGTCTTGCGCAAGTACGATGCCGGGCGGTGGGGCTTGTACGGCTCGGCTGCGCCCTTGCCTGCGGCTTCTTTCTCCGCCTGCTTGCTCTCCCAGTTGGGGCGGGCAAAGGCGTTGATGGCATCATCCCCGGGGATGTCGGGTTCTTCCGTTTCGGGGTCTACCCATTCGCCCTGCCAGTCGCTTTGCGCCAAGCCCGTTTCAAAGTGCGCCGCACTCCACGCGCCGGGGATGTCGTTTTCGTCCCACAGACGCACGCGCCAGCACCCACGCACACGGGAGCCGCCTACAGCCGGGACATCGGCGTGCATGGCGGCGCTTTGCACCTTTCCGCTGTGCCAAACCGTTTCGCCGTTCGCGGTCAGTTCAATTTCATAGGCAGTCTGGCGCACACCGTCCGCGCACTGCCACGACAAAAACAACGCTCCTGCGTCAATGCCGACAGGCTCGGTCAGATGGTTGGTTTTACATTGTATTGCTCGCATCGTCAAGGGACTCCTTTATATCATAATACCTATATTATAAAGAAACCTCGCCAAGATGCGAACCCAAAAATTACGGAACGGGGATAATTATTCACAATTTTTATAGGTTCACTGACATTGGCTTTGCTGCTCTGATACCGCCCCTCATAAATCCGCAATATTCCTTGCCGGGGTTTCCCTGCTGTGGTATACTTCAAGCAAATCCGCAGAAAGAAGGCTTGCTTATGCCTGCAAAAACCATTACCTTTGCGCCGCGACGCAAGGGCGGCGACGCCCCGCTGGTCATCAATACCGACACGATACGCTATATCCAAATGAAGCGCAACTACGCCGAGGTACATCTGGCGAACGGCGCGGTGTTTACCTCGCGCATCACCATGGAGGAGCTGGTGCAACATTTAGGCGATGACTTTATTAAGATCCACCGCAGCTGTCTGGTCGCGGTGCGCGCCATCCACAATGTGGATTTGCCCCAAATACTTTCGTTGTATCGTTGAATCCAACACCTACAACGGCACGGTAGCCTTTACCGTCAGCGTTGTAGGTCATCAAACCACCAACCCGTAAACCACGCAAACAGGCTCCGCCCAATATCGGGCGGAGCCTGTTGTTTTGTAAAAAACCTAATGGGACAACTGCGAACCTTCGGCAGGTTTGTAGGGGCGAGCAATGCTCGTCCGTGCCGTTTACCCGTTATACCGCATTATCGGGACGGCTGCAACGGGCGGCATTTATGCCGCCCCTACAAGCCAACCTATAAAATTAGCATCGCCACAAAACTGCGGGCGGGGCATGCCCCGCCCCTACCGCGCTATGTTTGTTGCCATATTCCGTGATGATGCGGTCAAGCGCTGTTTATCTGCGGCGCTTCCTTTTGAAAATCACGAAAACGCCAGCCAGCGCTCCTTGCACCGCAAAGCTGCCGTCCGCTGCGGCATAAACGCTTTCGTTGTTTTTTCCGTAAAGGATTTTGCTTCCGGCATCCGCCGTGCCGGTAATTTGATAGGTTCTCGCAGCCCTATCCGCGTAGAAAATCGGGGCGGAAAGGGTCAGCACCGGGGCGGTGGTGTCCCTGCTTACCAGCAGGAACGCGCTGGTCACGTCCTTGCCCTTCACGCCGTTTACGCGGAGCATCAGCGTGCCGGTAAAATCAGGGATGGCAAAGGTGTTTGCCTCGCCCGGTGCGAGGCGCGCATCGGTATCCATACGCGTGACCGTAATGCTTTCGGCTTCCGCGCAGCTCACGGCAAGGGAATTGCTGCTGCCGCCCACATAGGCATGGTACACACCGTTTTCGTCCGTCGCACAGGCAGTGCCGTTTACGGAAAGGGCAAGGTTCAGCGGCGTGTATTCCGGCAGGAGAACGCCGGAGGATTCGGTTTCTGCGCTGTAATACTTTGCGCCATCCTCCAGCTCGCGGTAGGCGCTTACGCCGACCTTGTAGGTATGGTTTACCGTCAGATTTTTGGTTTCCTCTGTTTCCTCGCCGCCCACGGTCAGCGCCATATCTACGGCAGTGGTGTCCTTGTCCAAGTCATAGCCAAAGCCGGTATCGACCCAGTTGCCGTTCTGTTGCTGATAAATCGTCACGCGGTATCCATCGGCATCTGTCACAGGCTGCCATGCGGTGCGCATGACCTCGTTGCCGGTGAATGTCAGCGTGGCATTATCGGGGGCGTTCGGCCGGTAGGGGTTATTGTTGGTGTAGGTAACCTTGTCGGCAAACTGCCGGCTGACGATGGCGGCCAGGACGGTCACGTCTTTGGTGCTTCCGTCTTCCGCGTTGACTGTGGTGGTTTTTTCTGTTATTAGGAAGGAGGATACATAGTAGTCGCCTGTCTGCGATTTTTTGCTATGCAATGCCCGCAAGCACCGCGCCGCCGCCATACATACTGGCAGCGGTTTCATAGCCCGCGTAGTCACCGGGGCGGATCCCGGCAACCATACCGGGCATGGCAAAGGACACCCCCACAATCAGCACAAGGCACGCCGCAGCAGCAGAAAGCATAGTGATCGTACTGCGCCGCCGCTGTTCCCTGCGCTGTCTTGCGGCGATGCGCCGTTTTGTTTCCGCAACGCGTTCTTCATGGCTCCGCATTGGTGATTCCCTCCCGTTCCAGTAATTTGCGCAGGCTCTCTTTTCCGCGATGCACCAGATTGGTGATCTGCTTCACGGTTTTGCCTGTGACCTCCGCCGCCAGCTGCTGCCCGTCCGACTCCTCGGTCAGCGCGTCTAAGCTGAACATCAGCCTTCGTTTGCTTTTATGGCGCAGCGCCATGTGCCGCGCCGCCTTATATAAATACGCCTTGAAGCCGCCTTCCCGGATGCGGGGCTTTTTCGTGAAAAGATAGGCGAACACATCCAGCATCAGCTCCTCTGCCTCGTGTATGTCGTGCAGGTAACCGTCAAGGTACACGGTCAGCGGGTCGCCGTATTTTTCCATCAGAGCCTCCAGCCCCGCGTCATCGCCGTTCAGATATTGGCGGTAAAAATCCCCGTCGCAGATTATCGTGTCCCCTCCTTCCTGCGATTCTTATGCGCCGCGCGGGTTATCGCGGTACTGCTGCGGCGTGCGCCCCTCATACCGCTTAAAGATTTGGGTAAAATAGCTTTGGGTCGGGTAGTTCAGAAATCCTGCAATGTCGGACAGGCTGTAGTCGGTATGGGTCAATAGATAGCGCGCCTCGCGCAGCTTTTCGCGGTGGATGTACTCCGATATGCCGCAGCCGACCTCCGCCTTGAATTTCAGCGACAGGCTGCGGCTGCACAGCCCGCATTCATGCGCCAGCTCCTCTAAACGCAGGTCCTCGTGCAGATGGGTGGAAATATATTGTAAGCAGTTTTTGACGACGGCGCTCTGTGCGCCGCTTTTTTTGGTATCCGCAACGCGGTTGCAGAAATCCATCGCCATCGTAAAGGACAGCTTTTGTACGGGTTCGTTTTCCATCTGCGCATCGACGCGCTGGCAATACACATCGCTGAGGTTGAACGCCGTTTCGCTATCCAGCCCGCCGCGAATCGCCGCGCGGGACAGCAGCGTGGCAAAGGATATAAAAGAATATTTCTGCTGCTGCAAAGGGCTGGAGCTCATTCTGCCGATTTTTCCCTGCGAGGGCTGCAGCAGGCGGCGCTGCAGCATTTCGGCATCACCGTTTTCCACGGCACTGCATACGCCCGACTCAAAATCCACCGGGATATGAAACGCCGCTTCCTCCCGCAGCTCAAACATGGCACCGTTCAAATCGGCGGGGCGGGCAGAGGTATTGTCCACAAATAAAATATTCTCAGCCGTAATACTCTGTCCGTGCGCCAGCCGCACAATAAGGCAAAGCAGGGATTTCAGCTGGTGTAAATTCACTAAAGGAATCTGTGCCATCAAATCGCAGAATGCCTGCAGATGCTGTGGGTCAATGGCCTGAGAGGCAAGTTGTAGGATCTCCCTGCGCGGGTGCTGGAATGGGCTGACCAGCCCCACAATACAGAACTGTTCCTGCGGCAGAGCAGCCACACCAATGAAATACCCCGGCTCTACATATGTCACCAGAGGGTGCAGTGTATCGCGCTTTTGCAAAAGAAAATCCGTCAGCACCCAGTGTACGGCCCGGCGCGGGATCAGCTCATCATGCGGACCGGGCAGACCCAGAAGCGGTTCACCCGCAGCCGTAACAATCGTCAGCGGTATCCGGCAGACCGTATACAGATCCTCACAGCTTTTTAAAAAATCCATGGAAAAACCCCCTCTCTTTTAACAAGGTATCATACTATTGATACAAAAGTCAATATAAAGCAATGGGGTGGTGTAACACCATGCAAGCGGAAGGCAACTTCCACCTGGTGCTGGCAGTACGGGGAAAAAGCGCCCTATAATAACACGACAGGCATGAATGGAGATTACTTTTCAAAAAGAAAATCGTAATTTAGACATAATAATCATAAAAACGATATAAGCATCCGTCGGAATGCGCTACAATAAGGCTGTACTCAAGGAAAAACGCCCGCTCTACTGGGCATGAAATGAGAAGGAGAAATCATTATGGCAAAGAAACCTCTTGGTGTCGACAAAATGGGCATCCAGAAAACCATGCGCACCGGCGATTATCTGGCAGACTGCGGCGGTCAGTTTGCGCTGAACGCCATGACCGGTCTGGTATCGGTCGTGCTGTACTTCTACACTGAAAAAGTCGGTGTTGCAGCCGCCACGGCGGCAAATGTGCTGCTGGCAGCCAAAATCGTGGACGCCTTTACCGATCTGATCATGGGTAAGATCATGGAC
>SFOX01000022.1 GCA_004552305.1 Subdoligranulum variabile
GTTACCGGGCAAAGCCGCCCGCGCAGTGAGGTTGCCATGGTGAGCTTGCCGCGGCATACAGCTACCGGCACATCGCAGCCGCGGCACAAAAACGACCGCCACCGCACATGGATGATGGAACAGGCGCTTGTGCATATGGTGCGGGAGGGCAACCTTGACTATGAAAAAGTATTGGAACAGTCTGCCCGTATCAGCGATGGTGTACCGGTTAAGGTGCGTGACAGCCTGCAGCAGGCGAAGGTGTCGGGTATTACGCTGACGACGCTCTGTGTGCGTGCAGCGATCTCCGGAGGGTTGACGCCGGATGCTGCCTACACGGTGGGCGATAGCTACATCCAGCAGATTATGGACTGCAAGACACTGCCGGAGGTTGCCCAGACCAACCACACAATGTATGACGACTTCGTACATCGTGTGCATAAGGTGCGCTGCAACCCGTCCGTTTCGCCAAGGGTCCAGCAGTGCATGGATTATCTGGAACTGCACACAGAAGAAGAAGTCGGCATTGCCCAACTGGCTCGGATGACGGGGTATACGGAATATTATCTCTCCCGCAAATTTAAAGAAGAAACGCACTGTTCCATCAATGATTACAGCAAAATCGCACGCATAGAACGTGCCAAGGTGCTGCTGTATACTACGAATGAAAGTGCGACCCAAATCGCCGATCGTCTGCATTTTTGCAGCGGCAGCTATTTTGCACGGGAATTTAAAAAATTTACAGGGCAAACACCGGCAGAATACCGCGCGGAAAATACAAAATAAAAGGCAACACCGCATAAAAAATACCGAAATCGCCTTTACCGGCGGTTTCGGTATTTTTTTGGCGAAATGCTTTATGCGTCTTCCGTCACAGGCGTTTCTTTGGCTTTTTTCTCCGCCTCAAACTCGGCAGCTTGCTTTTCCAGCTTGGAGAAAGCGAGGCAGCACAGACCGATGATCAGAACCAGAATGGCGGGCACGATGGCAAAGTCGATGCGGATCATCATCAAGGCGCCGGCGGGCTGCTCGGTTACGCCCTCGGCGGAGATGTAGCCCGCAAGACTCAGCAATACACCGGTGATCCATGCGCCCAGCGCGCCGCCCAGCTTGGCAGCAAAGTTGCCCGGGATGGCAGAGGAACCATCCATACGGGGCATACCCAGCATCTCATTGTAGGTGCAGATGTTCATAATGAACAGAACGCCGTAGTAGGCAATGGGCAGGGTGGCAATCTGCCCCAGCACATAACCGCCGAACACGCCGGGCAGCCAAGAGCCGGAGAAGAACGCGATACCATAGCCCGCGACACCGATGATGCTGAACGTAAAAATCATCTTGCCCATAGAGCCCATCTTCTTCATGATAACGGGGAAAACCAGCATGACGGGTACAAGCACAAAGCTCACAACGCTGAGCAGACCCTGCATACCGATGTTGCCGACGATCCACTTGAAATAGTACGCGCCGACGGCCAGATTGGTGATAATGTTGTAGCACAGCATAATCAGACCGTACAGCCAGACATACTTGTTGCGGCGCAGCAGCTCACCCAGCTCTTTCAGGCGGATGGGTTCCTGCTTGCTCTCGGCGTCAACGGCGGGATCTTCCTTGCAGAAGACGAAGCGCCCCAAGCCGATGACGGTGGCGGGAATCATGATGATGGCGACCATGCGGGTCCAGCCTGCGGCGCTTGTGGCCATCTTGGCCATCAGGATCGGGAAAAGGGTACTCATCACGATGGAACCTGCCATCGTGATAATGCCGCCGTAGCTGGAAACTTTCTTCAGCAGCACAGGATTGTTGGAGAACGTGCGGATGGTGTAAGGGTTCATGGCGGCGTTGCGCAGCGTTGCAAAAATGCTGAAGGTCAGCGTGTACATACAGAAGATCCATGCGCACTTGACAACATTGCTCCACGCGGGGTTGCCCGCAAACAGCAAAATCGTGCAAATGGTCATACCGATAATGGACAGCTCATACGGGCGACCTTTGCCGAGCTTGGTGTGGGTGTTGTCTACAACGACACCTGCAACCATATCGGTGACCGCATCCACCGCTTTGCTGGCCAGCAGCAGCGTACTGACGGTCAGCAGGTTAACGCCCAGCGTGTCGGACGCATAGATAGAGAGGTAGTTCAGCATGATCAGGTTGATCCATGCCGCCACAATGTCCGAGCTTTTGAACGCCATCAGGCGACCAAAGCCCAATTTGTTGGGGTCTTTTACTTTGTTTCTTGCCATGATTTTTCTCCTTCACATTTTGTAGAGGTTTCTCACTGATGCCAGTATAGCAGCGGGCAAGTGGGTAGAGTTAGCAAGAAATTAGCAAAGCAGGATAATAATTCGTTTTGTTTTGCGAATTGCGCTAATTCTTAACGTAAAAAGCGAATTTGTTTCTAACGCGATTTTGCGGCTTGTGAGAAACTATAAGCAACGAAAGCAGACACCATATAAAGGAGAAACACCCATGCGCACGAAATGTACTTTTCATACCGACTGGCAGTTCACAAAGCCCGGCGCGGCACCGGTGGCTGTGACCCTGCCCCACACCTGGAACGCCGCCGACGGCACCGACGGCGGCAACGATTACTTCCGCGGGACCTGCACCTATACCAAGAAATTCGCCGCCCCCGCACACACCGACGATGAGGAGGTCTGGCTGGAATTTGAGGGTGCCGCCATGACGGCAGTCGTCACCTTGAACGACCAGGAGCTGACCCGCCACGCGGGCGGCTATTCCACCTTCCGCGTCAACCTGACCCCCGCACTGGCTGCGCAGAACACGCTGACTGTGACCGTGGACAACAGCGCCAACCGCACGGTCTACCCGCAGAAAGCGGACTTCACCTTCTATGGCGGCATCTACCGCGATGTACATATCCTTATTGTACCGCACAGTCACTTTGCGCTGGGTAACCACGGCGCGCCCGCCCTGCGCGTGACGCCGGAGGTGTCTGACGATTTGCACCGTGCCACCGTCACGGTGGAAGCCGCCTGCGAGAACACCCCCGACGGCACCGAGGTGCTGTTTGCCATCGAGGGTGTCGGGGAGCAGACCGCCGCCGTGCAGAGCGGCAAGGCTGTGACCGTATTTGATATTGAAAATGTGCATTTGTGGGACGGCGTGACGGACCCGTATCTGTACAGTGTAGCTGCCTCGCTGCCCGACGGTGACGCGGTGGCGGTACACTTCGGCTGCCGCAAAATCGCGTTCAAGCCGGATACAGGCTTCTGGCTCAACGGCAGGAACGTCCGCCTTGTGGGCACGGCGCGGCATCAGGACCGCGCAGGACTCGGCAATGCGCTGACCGCCGCTGAGCATGAGGAAGATATGCAGATTTTGCGGGATATGGGCGCCAACACCGTGCGTCTTGCCCACTACCAGCACGCGCAATACTTCTATGACCTCTGCGATAAATACGGTCTTGTCGCGTGGGCAGAGATTCCCTACATCACCGAGCATATGCCCGAAGCCACTGCCAACACGCTGAGCCAAATGGAAGAACTGGTGCTGCAAAACTACAACCATCCGTCCATTATCTGCTGGGGCTTATCCAATGAGATTACCGTCACCGCCGGCGTGACAGAAGACCTGACGGCGAACCATCGTCTTTTGAACGACCTCTGCCATCGCCTGGACGCCACCCGCCCCACCACAATGGCGCACGCTTTTATGCTCGACCCCAACGACCCGTTTGTGCAGCTGCCCGACATTTGCAGTTATAATCTCTACTACGGCTGGTACTTGGGTGAATTGCAGCAGAACGATGAATTTTTTGACACGTTCCACAAAAACCACCCCGACCGCGTCATCGGTCTGTCGGAGTTCGGCGCGGACGCAAACCCCGCCTACCAGAGCGCCCGCCCGGAGCGCGGCGACTGGTCGGAAAGCTACCAAGCCGTCTACCACGAGCATATGCTCAAAATGTGGTCGGAGCGCCCCTACATCTGGGCGATGCACGTCTGGAACGGCTTCGATTTTGGCGCGGACGGACGCGGTGAGGGCGGCAAGCCCGGTCAAAACCAGAAGGGTCTTGTGACCTTCGACCGCAAGACAAAGAAGGACGCCTACTTTATTTATAAGGCATATTTGAGCAGCGACCCGTTTGTGCATCTCTGCGGACGCCGCTACGTCCACCGCACCGAGAGCCAGACCGAAATCAAGGTCTACGCCAACCAGCCCCGCGTCACGCTGTTTGTGGACGGCAAAGCGTTTGCCGCGCAGGACGGCGACAAGATTTTCAAGTTTACGGTGCCCATCTCCGGCACGCACGAAATCAAGGCCGTGGCGGGCGGCTGCACCGACTGCATGACGATCACGAAGGCAGACAAGCCCGACCCGACCTACCGCGCCGAGGGGCAAGTCGAAAACTGGTTCGATAAGCCGGAAGAGCTTATGAAAGAGGGCTATTACTCCATTATGGATTCGATGGCCGATTTGCAGAAAAATCCGCAGACCGTCGCACTGCTGGCAAAGATAATGGAACGCGCTGCCGCCAGCTACGGCGACGTTGCAAAAAATGTCCAAATGCCCGAAGCCGTGCAGCGCCAGATGGCAAAAATGCCGCTGCAATCCCTGCTGAAGCAGGCGGGCAAGGCTGTGCCGCCCGCGATGATTCAACAGCTGAACGCTGCGTTGAATAAAATCAAGAAAGAGGGATGAACCATGAAGAAGGTTGCGCTTTCACTGGACAGCTCATTGAAAGAGATTTTTACCTATGAAGAAAGCCGCGCCGTGTTTGACAAATTCCTGCCCGGTATGCGCACGATGGCAGAAAAGCAGCCCGCAGCGCTGGGCTTCTCCGTTCGTAAAATTCTGCAATTTTCGGGCGGAGCCATCCCTGCCGAAGCTGCCTACGCGCTGGACGCAGCCCTGTGTGCGCTCGAACTGTACAGTGCCGAGCCGGAAATGTCCGACACGCCGCTGACCCCAGACGGGGCTGAGGTCGTGCCGGAACCACCCCGCGACGCCATCTACCCCGGCAAGGTCTGGCGCGACACCAATGGTCGCCGCATCCAAGCCCACGGCGGCGCGCTGTATTACGAGGACGGCGTCTACTACTGGTACGGCGAAAACAAGGACCACACCGACGGCAAATGCCCGGTCTGGACATGGGGAATGCGCGCCTACCGATCCACCGACTTGTGTAACTGGGAAGATTTGGGCTTGTTCATCCAGCCCGACCTGACCGACAAGGACGCGCCGCTGTATCCCACGTCCCGCGCTGACCGCCCGCACATTGTCAAATGCGCGTACACGGGCAAGTATGTCTGTTGGATCAAGCACTGCGGTGCCGATGCCTGCTTTACGGTTTTGCAGTCCGACAAATTCTTAGGTCCCTATGAAATTGTCAAAGCCCACTACCGCCCGTTTGGCTGCGAGGTCGGTGACTTTGACATTGCCGTTTGCGGCGATACGGCATATCTCTATATGGACGCAAACCACAACGGTCAGCTGACGATGCGCCTGACGCGGGACTTCTTGGAGGCGGAAGAAAAAATCTGCTGGCAGTACGAGGGTCTGCACGCGCCGTTCAGCCGCGAAGCGCCGGCTGTGTTTGCGCATGGCGGCAAGTGGTATATGCTGACCTCCGGCATGACCGGGTATGTGCCGAACAAGAGCGACAGCGCCGTGTCCGACGCGCCCGACAAACCGTTTGTGAGCATCGGTGACCCGCACGCAGATGACGCGAGCCATGCGTCCTTCAACAGCCAGATCTCGCAGGTGTTCAAAGTTCCCGGTAAGCGCGACCTCTACATTGCGCTGGCTGACCGCTGGGTGCCGGACTACCCCGTGGATGCTAAACTGGCGGATCTGCTGGAGCGCTGCACCGCACAACGCTTTGACCCCGAACACTACAAGGCAACGTCCGAAGAAATGCAAACCATGATGCAAGGCCCGATGCTGACCAGCGCCAATACTTCCCGCGCCAATTACGTCTGGCTGCCTATCACATTTGAGGAAGGCAAGCCGAAAATCCACTGGCGCGACAGCTGGAAATTGAGCGATTTTGAATAAGGGCAATACCGCATAATTCTAAACGCCGATACGGCGAGCGCGGTACGGCAGCTGCCGGAGCGGTGCGTAAGCCGTCAGGCTGGAATTGTGTGGTGCTGCCGAAAAAGTACCTGTAATGCGGCGCCGGATAGCTTGCATTTTGCGCGCAAAGGGCTATAATATAATCCAAACCAAGCAAAGGAGTGCCTGAAAATGAACCAACGTATCGAGCGTGTGCGCGCCGCCATGCAGGTGCAGGGGCTGACACAGATGATCGTATCCGACCCCAAAAGTGTGTGGTATCTGACCGGGGTGGAGGTAGAGCCTTACGAGCGGCTGCTGGCGTTGTATCTGCCGGTTTGCGGGGAGCCGGTGCTGTTTTTGAACCGGCTGTTCAACGTGCCGAACCCGCCCTGCAAGGCTGTGTGGCACGATGATGCGCAGGACCCCGTGGCGCAGATCTCCGGGGTGGTCAATGCCGCCGCGACCTTGGGCATCGACAAGGAGTGGACTGCCAAATTTTTGATTCCGCTGATGCAGTACTGCCCCGGTATGCGGGTGGTGCTGGCAAGCGACTGCGTGGACGACTGCCGCGCCTGCAAGGACGAAACCGAGCAGACGCTGATGCGCGAGGCAAGCCGCATCAATGACGAGGTCAACGCCGCCGTCAAGCAGTATGTGCGGGTGGGTATGACCGAAAAGCAGGTGGCCCGCTTTGTGGACGAGCAGTACCTTGCCCACGGCTGCGAGGGCAACAGCTTTACGACGATCGTGTCCTTCGGCGCGAACGCCGCCGACCCCCACCACGAGCCGGACAACACCGTTTTGCAGCCCGGGCAGTGCGTGCTGGTGGATATGGGCTGCCGCAAAAACCGCTATTGCAGCGATATGACCCGCACCTGGTTTGCGGGAACCCCCACCGAAAAGCAGGCTGCCGTGCATGAGCTGGTACACCGCGCCAACCTTGCCGCCGAAGCGCTGGTCAAGCCCGGCGTGCGGCTGTGCGACGTGGATGCCGCCGCGCGGCAGGTGATCGCACAGGCGGGGTACGGGGCGTATTTCAACCATCGGCTGGGGCATTTTATCGGGCAGACCGACCACGAAAAGGGCGATATCAGCAGCGCCAACACGGCGGTTGCCAAGCCCGGGATGATATTTTCCATCGAGCCGGGGGTCTACCTGCCGGGCGAGTTCGGCGTGCGCATTGAGGATCTGGTTTTGGTAACCGAAACCGGGTGCGAGGTCCTGAACCGGGAGGACAAGAATTGGGCGTGCGTGGGAGAATGATAAACTAAATAATAAATAAGAAAGAATGTGTGCCGCCCTCGGCAGCACATTTTTAACAAGCTAAAAGGGACGCTGCCGTGGGCAGCGTCCCTTTTGTTTTGTTTGCGCCGCACGGCGCAAACTCCACCATATTTATTATTTATTATTTCTTATTTCTTATTTATTTTCACTGTCCCTTGCGCACCAGCTGTAGCACCTCCACCGTGATGTCATCCTGCTTGTCCCCGGCGCGGCGGGCGGCGGCATCGGCAATGGTTTCGGCGGCGCGGTCGGGGGTGTGTCCCAGCTTGGCGCAAAGCTGCAATTGCTGCAGCAGCCACTCGCTGCCATCGGTCAGTGCGCCGTCACTGACCAGCACCACCCAATCCCCACCGTCCAGCGAGAACGCCGTGCTGCGCCCCACCAGCGTGTCCACCACGCCCATGGGCAGGCTGTTGCCTTCCAGCGCGTAGGGGGTTCCGCCACGCACCACAAAGCTGGGCGCTGCCCCCGCCTTGAACAGCCCTGCCCGCCCGGTGTACAGATCCACCGTGAGCAAATCCAGCGTGGCACCGGATTCCTGATCGGCGCTTTTCAGGTTCAGCGCCACATTGACAAGCCGCGCGGCGCTTTCGGCGGCAAAGCCCGCCCGCAAAAGCTGCGCGGTCAGCTTGGCAGCCATCCGCCCGTCCACCGCAGCGGGGCGACCCGTACCCATACCGTCGCACAGCAGCATCTGCGCCCGCCCGGCGGCATCGCAAAACTGGTCAAAGGCATCCCCGCTGACCGTCTGCCCCTTGGCGGGGCGGGACGCTGCGCCGAACTGCGCGGCAAACAGCGGGCGCTCGCTGAAGGTGAGCGTTGTCACTGTGCGGCAGTGCGAAACCTCCGGCAGCGCCATATCCCGGCGGCACAGACGGCTGATTTCTGACGTGAGAGCGTCCAATTCTGTTTCAGTAAAGCGGGTGCGCGGCAGCGTCACAGTCAGGCTCAGCCGCCCGGTCAGGTCGGTAGCGGCGCAGCATTCCAGCGTTTCCAGCCCCAGATCGGCAAAAAAGCGGGCGACCTTTTCCCCGCGCCGGGGGTCGGGCAGCCCCGCCTGGCTCAGCTTTGCCGAAAGCTGCGCCAGCGCCCCCGCCAAGGCGCTGTACTGCTCGGTCAGGGCGGTGCGCAGCATGACCGCCCGCGCCCGCGTCTGGCGGCGGCTGCGCCACAGCCGGTACCCATGGTTAGCTGCCAGGCACAAATCGCCGGGATGGATGCAGACCGAAAGCTGCCCCGGCAGGTTTTCGACCTCGACCTTGCCCAGCGTTTCCAGCGTCGGCTTGAGTTGATACAGCCCGTCCATGGCGGTGGAATAGCCGCGCACCCAGCACTGGCTGCGGCGGGTGCAGCCTTGGCAGGTGGTGCGCGCGATATGCTCGACCACAAAGTCGAAGGTTTCGCCCTTGGGCGGCGCTTGGCGGTCACAGACGGCGGTCACGGTGTCGGCAATGTCGCTGAGGGTGTCCGCCACCCCTGCCAAACGCCGGGCTGCACCGTGCAGCGGCTGGGCTTGCAGCGGCGGTGCGGGCGGCGGAAACAGCCCCTGCAGCAGCGATTGCGGCAGCGCCAAGGCGATCGCAAATCCCGCGCCTGCCCCGGTTGCCAGCGGCAGCAGAGCAGAAACATCCGGCAGAGCCAGCGCCCCCACCCCGCAGCCTGCCGCAAACACGGCGGCACAGCGGCGGCGATCCCCCGGGAACAGGCAGCCCGCCGCCAGCCCGCCCAGCGCCACGGCACAGGCGGCGGGGCATACGGCGCGGTCAGCGGCGGTCAGCGCGGCGCAAAAGACAATGCACAAGACGGCGGTCTGCTCCAAGGTGCCGGACACCGCGCAGCAGAACACGGCGGCGGCAAACAGCGCCAGCCCCGGCGCAAAGGCTGCCGCGGCAAACCGCTGCACACAGCAGGCGGCGACCGCCAGCGCCAGACACAGCCCCTTGGGCTGACGCAGCGGCAGCTTGGCAAACCCCACACCCAGCAGGGCGGCCAGCAGCCCCGTGCAAAGCAGCCGGGCAACCTCGGACGGGGTGACCGAGCCGCGCAAAAACCAGAAGGACGGCGGCATCGCCGCCAGCACGGCAAGCCCGACAGCGGCAGCCACGCGCCGATTTTTGACGGCAAACCGTGAAACCGCAGCGCAAAGGGTGCTGCCCGCCAGCGCAATGCCCAAGATGCCCGGCTGCAGCAAAAGGGACGCCGTGGCAGCCCCCAAGCCTGCCGCAACGGCATACCCCGCCGGGCAGCCCAGCACAAACGCCAGCCCGAACGGCGCTGCCCCGCCGTACACCTGCCCGGCCCCCAGCAGGGCGCCCCCTGCCGCCGATGCCGCCTGCCACAGCCACACCGAGGTGCGCACCCCCGGCACCCACCGCATGGGCGGTGCGCCCCCCGCCGAAAGCCGCAGCCGCTGCCTTGTAAAAACCGCCATACAAATGCCCCCTATCCTATGTTGGTTACGGGCAAACTATACCACACCGCAGGCGTTTTTTTGGTGGAAATATGAGGGCGACGGAAAGTTGAGAGTTAAGAGTTTAGAGTTTAGATAAGGTGTGTCCGCTTAGCGGACACATCAGACTGTCGAAAAAGTAAATGGGAACATTGCGGACTTCCGGTAGGTTTGTAGGGAACGGTCTTGACCGTTCCGTGGAGTCTTACCGATAGTACGATATAACGTGAAAGCGCGCGCCCTGCATTTCTACCCGTAAAAGGGCTTTTCTACAAACTAAAAGTGCCGCCCCGTGACCGGGGCGGCACTTTTGGTTTTTTCTATGTAGCGTTACAGCGCGAACTGTACCACGCAGAACGCCGCGTACACCGCCAGCAGCAAAATGCCCTGGGCGCGGTTCAGCTTGCCCTTGAGCAGGGCGGGCAGGGTCAAAATCAGCATGACCGCCAGCATGACCGGCAGATCCATCACAAGGCTGGAATTGATGCCGAACAGCGTGTTGCTCTGCGGGATGGTGAAGGGCGCCAGCGTCACGGACACGCCGCTGACCAGCACCAGATTAAAGACGTTGGCACCGACCACGTTGCCCAGCGACAAATCGCTGTGACCCTTGACAAGGCTGGTCACGGCGGTGACCAGCTCGGGCAGGCTGGTACCCAGTGCCACAAAGGTCAGGGCGATCACGCTCTCGGGTACGCCCAGCGCCTGTGCGATCAGGGTGCCGTTGTCCACCAGCAGGTTGGCGCCCACGGCAATCAGCGCAGCGCCCACGACCAGCAGCAACAGCGTCTTGGACAGGGGCATTTCCTCGGTTTCCTCCGCCGGTTCCTCGGCGGGGGCGTTTTTCATCTGCTTGACGTTGACGACCATATACGCCACGAACATCGCCAGCATCATAAGACCCAGCACGCGGGTAAAGCGCCCCATAACATAGGCGGCAAAGCAGTAGATGGCGGCAGCGGCAAAGAAGAACGCCACCGGGGTACGCAGCGTCTTGGGGTCCACCTTGCCGGGGCGCACCGCAATGGTGATGGCGGCAATCAGCGCGGCATTGCAGATGACCGAGCCGATGGCGTTGCCGTAGGCGATCTCGCCATGACCCGACAGCGCCGACATGGTGGAAACCATAACCTCAGGCAGGGTGGTGCCGATGGACACAACCGTGGCGCCGATCAGCAGCTCCGGCAGATGAAAGCGGCGGGCAAGGCCGGAAGCGCCGTCAACAAACCAGTCGCCGCCTTTGATCAAAAACAACAGACCTACGATGAATAACAGTACAGGTACAAGCATAGGGAATCCTCCGTTTGATAATTTATCTTGTCTGGGCAGGCTCAGCATCCGTGCGGAAGGCGTTCAGCACGCGCAATGCCAAGGGCAGCGCCAGCAGAAAACTGAACACGTCCGCCACGGATTGCGCGATCTGCACACCGAACAACCCGAAAAACTGCGGCAGAATGAAAACCGCCGGAATGAAAAACAGCCCCTGCCGCGACGCCGCAATCAGCGATGCCTGCCCGGCGTAGCCGATGGTTTGCAGCATCATATTGGTCAGGATGATCCAGATCGCCAGCAGCATCGTGAGAATCTGCGCGCGCAGCGCCACGGTGCCGATCTCGACGACCTTGGGGTCATTGCGGAACAGCGCAATGATCTGCGGCGCAAACGCGATGCCCAGCAGCGACAAAACGCCGATCGTTGCGCCGCCGAGTTTCAGGCAGAAGTAGAAGGCCTCACGCACGCGGGTGTTTTTGCCCGCGCCGAAGTTGGTGCCGCAGACGGGCTGGAACCCCTGCCCGAAGCCGATCAGCGCCGAGCCGGCAAACATCGTGATGCGCCCGACAACGCTCATGGCGGCGATGGCGGCATCGGCATCGACCCCGCCGAACGCCCCGGCGGAGAAGTTCAGCACCACGGTAGCGATGCTGCCCATGCCCTGCCGGCACAGCGACGGCACGCCGCCGTTGAAAATGGAGGCGAAATAGTGCGCCTTGGGGGTGAAGCGGCTCCATTTGATGGGGATGGCGGCGCGCTTTTGGGTAAGCACCAGCAGCACCGCAAAGCTGACAAACTGGCTGATGACGGTCGCCAGCGCGGCACCCGCCACGCCGAGATCCAGCGCAAAGATGAACAGCGGGTCCAGCGCAACGTTCAGCACCGCGCCCAGCGCAATGCCGACCATCGCCAGCGAGGCACTGCCCTGAAACCGCAGCTGGTTGTTCAGCACAAAGGAGCCCATAATGAACGGTGCGCCGACGAAAATCCAACGCAGATACTGCACGGTGTAGGGCAGGAT
Organism: Subdoligranulum variabile; assembly: GCA_004552305.1. Lineage (GTDB taxonomy): Bacteria > Bacillota > Clostridia > Oscillospirales > Ruminococcaceae > Gemmiger > Gemmiger variabilis_A. The sequence goes on from SFOX01000022.1 coordinate 12,030, forward strand.
GGTGTCGGTGGAGCCGAGCAGGCGGGAAATCGGTGTGATAAACACCACGCCCAGCACCGCCAGCACGCAGCCGCAGAACACCGCCGAGAAAAAGGCGGTCGATGCCATACGCTCGGCATTGTCGTACTCACGCGCGCCGAGCTTGCGGGAAATATAGTTGCCCGAGCCGTGACCGAAGAAAAAGCTGACGGCCTGCAGCAGCGCCATCGCCGAGTAGGAGATGCCGACGGCGGCGGTGGACTGCGTGTTGAGCTGCCCGACAAAGGCGGTATCGACCATATTGTACAGGCTGGTGACCAGCATACTGATCACGGTGGGCAGCGAAAGTTCTAAAATCAAGCCGGGGATGGGCGCTTCCGTCAGGTGGCGGACGCGCTCCTCGGCGGACATGGAGGAGATTTTCATAAGGAGGAGGTGACCTTTCTGTGGTAAATGGCGTGTGCAAATTGCAAATAAGAAACAGGAAATAAGAGATAATAAATAATAAATAATAAATATGGTGTGCCGCCCGCGGCGGCACGTTTTTATAAAAAGGCAGCAATTTATAAAAGGGCAACAAAAATTTTGTTTGCGCCCAAGGCGCAAACACCACCTTTTTTCTTATTTCTTATTTATTCTTTATTATTTAAAAAAGTGTGCCTTACCGCTGGCGCTTGCCCAAAAACAGGTAGTACCCTGCCCAGTCCAGCTTGCCGAAAAGCCACGAACTGCCGTAGATTTTGGAGGTGTACATCGCGTTTAACACCGTCAGGCTGCGCCAAAGGCAGGGCAGATAATAGGGCGAGTAGCTTTTTTCGGCTTTTAGGGTGCGCAAAAGTGTGCGCAGCCACGGCGCGCGCAGCGCCTCGGCTGCCCGGCGGCGGCGCTCGGCGGGGGCGCCGGGGTCGCGGTGCAGGATGTCGGCGACCCCCTCGGCGTAGAAGCGCAGCTCGGTGCGGTGCAAAAGGTGCAGATCCTCCGCCGGGGCGTGCAGTGCCTCGGCAGCGGCGTTCAGCTTGGTGAAATGCTGCACCCACACGGGGCAGTAATCGGTGTGGTACCGGTGCGAAAGCGTGCCGCTGCGGCTGCAATCGTAAAAGGTCAGCGGCGCGGTCAGCTGCCGGAAATGCCACGGCGGCTGCGCGGTTTGCAGCAGGGCGACATAGTCCAATACAAATTGTAAATCTTCGCCCAAAGTAAACGATTTGTCAAATTGCAGCGTCTGCGCCAGCGCCGTGCGGTAGAGCTTGTTCCACGGCATGGGCAGGTAGCAGTCCAGCCAAAGGCGCGCCAACTTGGCGGGCGGCAGGACGGTGCCGTCCTGCGTTACGGGCGCGGGGTCGGCGGCATCGAGGGTGTAATTCCACACCACAAAGGCGTCCGGGTCGGCGTGCTGGGCATCCAGCGCCGCCTGCAGGGCGCCGGGGCGCAGCGCATCGTCAGAGTCGAGAAACACCAAAAACTCGCTGTCCGCCAGCGCCATCCCGTTGTTGCGCGCCATCGAAACGCCCAAGTCCCCCTGGTGCAGCACCTGCACGCGGGAATCCCTGGCAGCCCACGCATCGCACAGCGCGCCGCTGTTGTCGGGGCTGCCGTCGTTGACCAGCACGCACTGCAGCCCGCCTGTTACCTGCTGGCTGACAACGCTTTGCACACAGCGATCCAGCGTGGCGGCGGCGTTGTATACCGGCACGACCACACAGACGGCGGCTTGGCTCATAGGGCGGCTCCTTTCTGCAAAACGGTGTGGACCAGCGCGACAAAATCGCGGTAGTAGGCTTGCGGCGAATACTGCCGGGCGGCGGCGGCACCGGCGGCTGCCATAGCGGCTCTACGCGCGGGGTCAGCGCGCAGGGCGGTGATGCCCGCTGCAAGATCCTGCGGCAGGTTGGGGGAAATCGGCACAAAATAAGGCGATGCATCGCGGATATATTCCGGCATACCGCCGCTGACGGTCGCCAGCAGCGGCAAGGCGCACGCCATAGCCTCCACGGGAACAAGCCCGGCGGGTTCCTGCCAAACGCTGGGAACGCACGCCAGATCCGCAATGCGGTAGTAGGCGGGCAGCTCGTCGTTGGGGATAAACCCGGTAAATCTGACCCGGTCGCCCAGCGCGGCTGCTTGGCTCTGCAGCGCCTGTAAAAAGGGGCTGTCGGCGGTTTTGGCAAAAAATGGGCTGCCGACGATCAGCAGCTTGACGGCGGGGTCGGGCAGCAGCGCCAGCGCCTGCAGCAGCTCGGCAATGCCTTTTTCGGGCTGCAGACGCCCGCAGAAGATCAGCACAAAATCGCTTTCGGCAAAGCCGAGGCGGGCGCGCAGGGCGTTGTCGCGCGGGGCGGGGCAAAAGCGGGCGGTGTCAATGCAGTTGCGCAGCACATAGGCGTTTTGCGGCGGCAGGGCGGAATCTTCCAGATAGCGCCCGCGCACAAAATCGCTGATGGCTGCCACGCCCCCGTATACGGCATCCACGGCAGGGGTCGCCTGCGTTTCGCCGTGCAGGTGCGCCAGCGTGCGCCCGCGCCCGAAATGCCGGCTGATCGCGCTGAGCTGCAGCAGGTTGCCCCCCTCGGCAAAAACGAGGTTCGGTTTTAATTTTTGACGCATCAGCGTCAAAAGTAAAGCTTGGTACCACGGCTCCCACGGCGGGTTTTCCACGCCCAAAAGCCGCTGCACTGCGTTGAGCGGCAGCCAGCGGCGGTGACCCGGCGGTACGGGCAGATAGAGCATATGATTGTGCTGCCAGCCTGCGGCGGCAGCCTGCGCGGCGGCATCGGGTACGCTGGCGCAGTACAGTTCCAGCTCGCCGCAGCGCTCGTTTTCGCGCAGCAGGTGGGTCAGCAGGGTTTCCACCGCGCCGCCCTGCACGGCGGGCACGGGCAGCTCCGGCGGCGGCACCAGCAGCACACGGGGAATACGGGCATCTGTTTGCAGCATCATTCAGTCTTTCTTGAGTGGGCAAAGGCTCTCGGCGCTCATCATGCTCCAGCGCGCGGCGGACAGCTTGTCCGACATTTTCATGGCGCGGCAGTTGGGCAGGCAGTCCAAAAGACCCTGCATCACGAACTGCTGCTTGCTGATCGCCTTGACCAGTTCGGGGGTGGGGTTCTGGCGGATGCGCCCGCACAGGCTCATATACCGCCGCCAGCAGGCTGCGTAGGCGGCGTCGATCAGCTCGGGCGCGGTGTCTTTTTCGACATAAAAGCGGTAGCGATCCACCAGACCGTCCACGGCGTCAAAGCTTTCGGGGCGCAGGCTGGACAGCATAATGCTGCCGTTGCGGCTGCGGTAGTTGTACAAAATCTTGTCCACGCAGACGACCTTGTCGCAACGCCAGAACAGCCGGTGCGCTACAAAGTCGTCCTCGTGCAGGCGTCCCTCAGGGTAGTGCAGCAGCTTCCACACCTCGGCGCGGTAGAGCTTATTCCACGCTACGGTGTAGACGGTGCCTCCCTCGGAGAAAAAGTCCTTCAACAGCTCCTTGCCGCAGAAAACCCCCTCCGCCACGGGATGGGTGGTTTGCTTCGGCTCGTAGGAGGAGCCGTCCTCCCGCACATCCTCAACGGCGCAAAGCGACATATAGGCGTCGTTTTCCTCGCACGCGGTGTACAGGGTCTGCAAAAAGCCGGGGCAGATGCGGTCATCCGCGTCCACAAAGGCATAGTAGCGCCCTTGGGCAGCATCGATGCCGGTGTTGCGGGCAGCCGAAAGCCCGCCGTTTTCCTGATGAATGACCTTGACGCGGGGGTCCTTGGCGGCAAAGGCATCGCAGACCTCGGCGCAGCCGTCGGTGGAGCCGTCGTCCACCAAAAGGACCTCAAACGGCACGTCGATCTCCTGCTCCAGAATGGAGTTGACGCACTCGCTCAACCAAGGCTTGACATTATAAATGGGTACGACCACGCTGATCTCAAAGCGATCCATGGCTTATTTCCCCTCCTTTTTATCAACCATGCGTCCCCAAGCCACAGCGGCCCGGTAGAACACCGTGGGCGAAAGGCAGAACGTCGCAAGACGCAGCTTTTCACCCGCAGGCAGCAGTGCTGTGCCCAGCAGCCGGGGCAGCAGCGCGTTCAGATGTTTTTTGTGGGGCGCAAACAGGGGCTTCAGCTCCTGCTGGGTACCTGCTGCCCCGCATTGCACCCAGAAGATATAGTAGTTGCGCCAGTACCGCACGGCTGCCCAGGAGGCGTAGCCCGGGCGGGGCGCGGTCTTGTCAAAGTAGGTAAACCAGTCCCAATACATACGCAGATCGTCCAGCTTGCGGGGGTTGAAGCCCTTGGCAGTGGTGATTTGCCCGGCGCGGGAACGGTAATGGTACAGGATATCGGGCAGGCAGCAGCATTGCTCGCCCTCAAACACGCGGTGCAGCACGCTGGCATCGTCCCCAAAAAACATCGTTTCATCGTATAAAATTCCCTTGTCGCGGAAGGTGCGGATGTCAAAGAGCTTGTTCCAGCTCAAGGGACCGTAAAAGCTGCCGGTTTTAAAGGCATCCAGCAAAAGCTCCTGCGCGTCCCGCGTGCCGTAGCCCCCGCTGAACCCCACCACCAAGCCGGGGATGGTTTGATCCTGCTCGTCAATGGTGCCGCCGCAGCAGGCAGCGATGCGTGCGCCGGAGGTATTTATGGCGTTGAGCAGGGTTTCGTACATGGTCGGCTCGATCAGATCGTCGGAATCCACAAAGCCCACATAGTCGCCCCAAGCGTTTTTCAGCCCCACATTGCTGGCAGAAGCGGGTCCCCCGTTGGGCTTGTGGAATACCCGGATGCGCGGATCCAGCTTGGCAAGCTCATCGCACAGTTCGCCGCAGCCATTGGGGCTGCCGTCCTCGACCAAAAGCAGCTCGAAGTCGGTAAAGGTCTGTGCCAGCACGCTCTGCACGGTTTTGGGCAGGTAGTCTTTGGCGTCATACACGTTGGTGATGATACTGATTTTGGGGTGGGTCAGGCTCATGGCGGACTCCTTTGCAGAAGAATCAATACTTACAGTATACACGAAATCACAGAAAAAGGGTAGAAGTTTTGTAAATTTACCGCAAATTTTACCGGCTTCGGCGGGGCAGACGCAAAATTACAAAAAACGCTGCTTTGCCATTGTGTAGCACGCCAGAAATTCCGGACAGCGCAGCGCGACACCCAGCCGGTACGGCAGCGCCAGAAGGCGGTTGGGGTCGCAGCGTAAACGGTCGCGCAAGGCGGCGCGGGCATCGGCATCGGCAAGAATTTCGGCAAACAGGGCGCGGCGCTCGGCAAAGGGCATGGAACCGCGGCAGCCCGTCAGCAGACTGTACTGGTTCAGGCAGGCGCGCACGCGGCTGGTTTGTACATAAGGGGCAGGGTCGATGCCGTTCTGACGCAAAAGACGCGCCAGCTCCGGGCGGGTAATTGCCTCTGCCTGCAAAAGATCCCCGCGCAGCCGTCGGGACAGGCTGCCCTGCTGCCCGTCATGCTGGCAGTAGTAACAGCCCTGCAAAAAGTACATAGCGCTGTTGCTTTGTAAAAATTGCAGATTAAAGAGAACATCCTCGTTGATTTTGAGCGCCTCATGAAAGCGCAGCGTACCGATCACGCTTCGGCGATAAAATTTCATGCAGGGGGATGCCAGCAGCCCCAAGTCGAACAACAAGGGAGAAAGCGCTGCCCCCAAGGCGGGCAGACCGGAAAATCCGCCTGCGGGCAGCTGCCCGGCGCTGGTAAACCCTGAATCGGTGCGAAAACCAAACAGCGCCATACCGCAGTCTGCGGGAACAGGGGCGGCGGCAAGCTCCTGCCACAGCCCGGGAAAAAGCTCGTCGTCAGAGTCTACAAACATCACCCACTCGGCATCGGGTACAGCGTCCAGCCCGGTATTGCGGGCGGCGGCGGCCCCGCCGTTGGGGCGCGACAGCACTTGGATACGGCTGTCGCCGGCGGAAAGGCGGCGGCTAACCGAAAGGGTTTCGTCCCCGCTTCCGTCCTCCACAAGGACAAGCCGCAAATCGCGGGGGGCGTTGTCTAAAATGCTCTGCACGGTGCGGGGCAGACTGTCAGCGCAGCGGTAGCAGGGTACGATCACGGCAAGGTTGGCAAGGTTCATTGGCACACCCCCAGAATATCCGCGTAAATCTTCCACAGAGTCAGCGCGTTGGTGCGGGGGTCGTGGGTCTGCAGGGCGCGGGCGCGGGCAGCCTGCCCCAGGGCGGCGCCGCCGTCGGGGCTTTGCAGCACCTGCAAGATGTAGTTGGCAAGGGCGCCCGCATCGGTGGCGTTGCCGTAGATCAGCCCCTCGCGCTCGTGGGTCAGCATATCGGGGATGCCGCCCGCGTGGCTGACCACGCAGGGCAGCCCCAGCAGCATCGCTTCGCCCAGACTGTTGGGGCTGTTTTCGCAGGTGGAGGGCAGCACAAAGACATCGGCATCCAGATACGCCTGCCGCATCGAGGCGGCGTCCAGGGGTCCCAGATAGCGGATATGCTCCGCTACGCCAAGGCGCTGCGCCAGCTTGCGGCAGTACGCCTTGTAGGGAAACAGCCCGTCGGTCACAGGGCGCAGCAGCGGTCCCTTGTCCAGCGGCGCCCAGCCCGCAACGTGCAGCCGCGCACAGGGGTAGACCTGCAGCACGGCGGGCAGGGCTTGGATGAGGGTATGTAAATTTTTGATGGGATAGTTGCCCTGCGGCAAAAACAGGATGGGCGCGGCGGCGGCGCGGGGCTGCCACAGCGAGCCGGTGTAAAAGCAGGGGCGCAGCGTTTCGTTGCAGGGGTAGTAGCGGGCGTTGTGGTTGACCTCATTGACGGCAAGCCAGTCAAAATCCGTGCGCCCGGTCACATAGCGGGCGCGCACCAGAACGCTGGTTTCGGCGTCTGCAAGGCGGTAAAACCGCGCCCGCATATCGTCCACCAGCTCGCCGGGGATCAGCTTGTCCACCCAGTGCCACAGCTTGGGCGAGTGCTGCACCGATGCAGGCAGCCCGTCGCAAAGGTGGTCGGCGATGCGGCGCATCACGCCCTGCATATTGATGAGCGCCGGGATGTGCAGCGCAGCGGCTGCTTGCTGCATCGCGGCGGCGGCGGGGTACTCGGTACCCCAGATATGGACAAGGTCGGGTCTGGCAGATGCCAAAAATGCCGATAAATCGGAATTTTTCGGCAAAAGGCTGTAGGTGACGCCGTCCTGCGTGCCGGTCAGGCTTTTTTGCCCGGTGACGCAAAGCACCTGCAGGTGCAGCTCGCCGACCGGGCGCAGTGCGTTCAACTGTCCGGTCAGCCAGCCGCCGCTGACGGTGTCGCCCGGCAGCCCGCAGGCCTGTGCCGCCTGCGGCAGGATGCTGCTGACCAGCCAAAGTACCTTCATAAGCTCTCCTTTTCGATGCTGTCCGCCAGCGTCTGCGCCGTAACGTCGGGCGTGTAGGCGGGAAACAGGGCGGCTGTCTTGGCATAGGGCAGGCGCTGCCCCTGTGTTTTGTCCAGCCAAGCGCGCAGCTTGGCAACGGTTTGCGGCGTGGCGCCGTCCTTTTGCTGCAGCACCAGCGCCAGCGGGTACTGCGCCAGAAATCCCAGCACGGGGTCGCTCTCGCTGGCAGCCAGGTGCAGAATCGGCTTGCCGCTGCCCAAAAACGCAAAAATCTTGCTGGGCATCTGCTCGTCACGGGCGTTGCCGAGGCTTACCAGAATATCGGCGTCCTGCTCCATGCGGGCGGCCTCGTCGGGCGGTACGGGACCGGGCAGCACCAGACGGCTGCCCAGCACCTGCCCGGCTTTGCGGGCAGCATCGGCAAAGGGCTGCCAGCCGCGCCCTGCCATGGTCAGGGTCAGGCGGGGATCATCCAGCGCGGAAAACAGCGCCAGCGCAAAGTCCGGCTGTCGCAGCCCCGGGTACAGGCTGCCGCAAAAGGTGCAGCGCAGCCCCTCGTGCGGGGCGGGGTCGGGCATAGGCACCAGCGCGGGAAAGCCCAGCACCCGCATTTTGCCGCGCACCTCGTACAACGGCGCACCGGGGGCGTAGTCCGGCAGGGCGGTGGGCGCAATAAAGACGCGGTGCATCGCGTCAATCAGCTGTTTTTCCCGCGCAAAGCCGCCCGGCGCCTTGTAGCCGTGTTGCCCGGCGTAGGGGTCCATCTGCCACAGCAGCTTTTTAGCGCTGATACGCGCAGCTTCCAGCGCGAACGCCGCGCGGTAGGGCGCGCAGACGCACACCACCGCGTCATAGGCTTTGGCGGCGCAAAGCTTTTCGATGGCGGCTTTGGCGGCGGTGGTGCGGCGCGGGCGGTGCAAAGCCAGCTGCAAAACGGCGGCGCGGGCGGCGGCGGGGTGGCAGGCAAGCCTTGCCAGCCGCAGCGGCACAGGGGTGCCGCCCTTGGCACCATACTCCAGAATCTCGTTCATCAACCGCTCATCGGGGAAGTCCAGCAGCGTGCGGGTACACCCGGCGGGGGCATCGGGCAGCGGGGACGTGCCGTCCCACAGTTCCAGAATATCCGCGCTGTGTCCCTGCCGCAGCAGGGCTTCCAGCGTGCGGTACGCAAGGGAAACCACAACGCTGGCAGGGTTTTCGACACGGTCGGTCACAAATAAAAACTGCATTATTGACGATCCTTCAAATATTTTTGGCAAATCCTGCGCCACAATTTCGGAAACCGCACCGTGGCAACGGCGGACAGGCGCATCACAAGCGGCAAGCGGGGGTTGCGCCCCAAACGGCGGTCCTTCAGACCGCTGCTGATGGCGATCAGCATCTCGCCGTACTGCACGCGGTAGGGGGCGGTGTCCTCACGGCGCAGGATCATACTGGTCAGGTAGACAAGCTTTTCGTAGTAAAAGGCGTCGGCGCTCTGCTGCAAGGCGGGCCATTGGGCAGGTACGCTCTCGCGGATGTGCAGCGCCACGGCACGCTGGTCGTCCAGACTTTGGGGCGGCAGGGCGTGGCTCATGCTGGCGGCGTGCTGGCGGTAATGGTAGCCCGCAAACGGCAGGTAGACACAGCCCTTGGCAAGCAGGAAAATGCGCCAGTTCGCCATTAAATCCTCGTTATATAATATGTTGTTGTCCAGCAGCTCCTCCAGCGGCAGGTCGGCGGTGTACAGCTTGTTCCAGACGCCAAAGTCCATGTTGTGGTTGTGCAGCAGCGCGTCCAGATGGTCGGGCGCGCTGTAAAGTGTGGACTTTGCGGTCAGCGGACCGGGAGCAGGTACGGCATCGTCGGTAAACAACACACGGCGGCAACAGGCAATGGGCATACCGGACTCGGTGGCGGCGCGGTGCATTTCCCCCAAAAAATCCGGGTGCAGCAGGTCGTCGGCATCGCAAAAGGCGAACCACCGCGGGTGGTAAGCGCGGGCTGCCAGCACGCCACTGGTACGGGCGGCGCAAAGCCCGCCGTTGCGCTTGTGAACCACCACAAAGCGCCCGTCCCCGGCGGCGATGTCATCGCACAGGGCGGGGGTTTTATCGGTGGAGCCGTCGTCCACCAAAACGCAGACAAAATCCGCAAAGCGCTGCGCGGCAATGGATTCCACGCAGGCGGGCAGGTATTTTGCGCCGTTGAAAACCGGCACGATCACGGCAATTTCGGGGCTGCTCATGGGGTGACCTCCTTGTACCGGCGCAGGTAGAAGTTTTGCAAAAATTCGGCGGTGGTGCGTATATCATACCCGGCGGCAAGCGCCTTTTGCGGGGCGTCGGCATCGCGTGCAAAGCTCTCCTGCCCGAGGGCAGCAACCCACGCGGCGGTGTCGTTCCGCGGCAAAAAGTGCAGCCGGTCGGTAAAGGCGGCGTCGGGGTCCACGGTGTCGGACACAAAGCAGGGCAGCCCGGCGCACTGCGCCTCCACCAGCACTACGGGCAGCCCCTCAAACAAGCTGGGCAGCACAAAGGCGTCCATTGCATCGTAAAAGGCGGGGATATCGCTGCGCACACCGGCAAAGATCACGCGGTCATCTATCCGCAATTCCTGCGCTAAAGCGCGGATTTTTTCCACATACTCGGCATTTCCCCCGCCCAGCAGCACCAAACGCATACGCGGGTCCTGCGCACAGAGCGCGGCAAAAATTTTCAGCAGTCCGGGGTGGTTTTTCTGCGCCGAAAACCGCCCGACGTGACCCAGCAGGATCTCCCCTTCTGCCACGCCCAGCGCAGCGCGCAGGCTGGCGCGGCGCACGGGGTCGGGGGCAAAGCGGGCGGTGTCGATGCCGTTGTGTACCACGGTAAACGGGTTATGCCCAAACAGCATCTCGCCGGATTTTCGGCTGCAGGCAAAGCGGTCGGTCAGCCCGGCGCTGAAGCGGCTGCTCATCAGCCTGTCCAGCGTGCCGACAAGGTTCGGCTCATACGCGGTGTTGTGGCTGTGCCCCGCCCGCACGGGGATGCCCGCTTTTTTGGCGGCGGGGTTGTAGAACATACCAAAGCCGCTGTAATGCCCGTGCAGGATGCGCCATTCGGGGTGAGCGGCAAACAGCTGGTGCAGATCGCGCAGGTAGCGGGGCAGGTTGTTGTCCTGCCGGACGGTGGTTTTGTAGATGCGCCCACCGAGGCGGGTGATCTCATCGTCAAAAAAGCACGGTTTATCGTAATGATACAAAAAGTCGAACTGCACCTTGTCCCTGTCAACGGTGCGGTAAACGTTCATGACGAAGGTTTCCATGCCGCCGGCGTCCATGGCGGGCATAACCTGTAAAACGCGGATCGGTGCCATTTTTCGCTCCTTTTTTACATTTTAATATACCTATAGATGTTACTAGTATACACGTTTTTGCGGCGCTGCGCAAGTGCGGTTTGCAGCTGCCCGCGCCCTTGTAAAAACGCGAAAAATCGTGTATACTTTTTGTATGCTGTATCGCTTACAGCAGAAAAGGTCGGAGGGGATGCTTTATGCCGGAAAATTACCGTCCCGGGCTGGACGTTGTGCGTTTGGCGGCGCTGCTGCCGGTGCTGTGCTATCACTACTGTATCGAGGCGGCGCGCCTTGGCTTTGCGGTACCCACCGCGCTGATCGGGCGCGGTATGGCGGACTGGGTGGAGCTGGGTCTTGCGTGGTTTTTTCTGCTTTCGGGCGCGGCGCTCTGCCTGCAATGGCAGGGGCGGTTTGCCCTGCGGCGGTACCTTGCGGGGCGCGCTGCCGCCACCTACCCGGCGTTCTGGCTGGGCTTTGCGGTGCTGTTCTTGTACGGTGAGGTGCTGCACGGCAACAATGCCGATATCCCGCGCTGGCGGGTCGTGTTTTCGGTGTTGGGGCTGGACGGCTACCTTGCGCCCGTGACAACCACCTTTTACAAAATCGGTGAGTGGTTTTTGGGCGTGATTTTGCTTTTGTATCTGATTTTCCCCGCGCTGCTGTGGTGCCTGCAAACCCCGGTGCGCCGCCGTGCGCTGACCGCCGGGCTGGCGGTGCTGGCGGTGGCTTGGCCGCCGCTTTGCCCCGCTGCGTTGGAACCGGGGCATACGGTGCTGGGACGTCTGCCCGCGTTTGCGCTGGGGGTGTGGTTCGGCAGCCTTTTAAAAAAGAACACTGCACCGCCAAAATGGATGCTTTGCGCACTGGGCGTACTGCCGCTGCTGTGGGTGGATGCCGTGCCGCGCCTGCCCGTGCTGCTGCTGTTGGCGGCGGTGCTGTTTTGGGCGGTGTATGCGGCGGGGCAGCGTCTGCCCGCGCGGCTTTGTCCGGCGCTGCGGCGGCTGGCGGGCTGGTGCTACGGGGTGTATCTGGTGCATCATGTGCTGCTGACGATTGCCTTTTTGCCGCTTGTGCAGCGCAAAGGTCTGCCGCTGCCCGCGATGTTCCCGGTGTATCTCGTGCTGAGCTTTGCGCTGGCTGCCGTGCTGACAGCGATAAGCAAGCCGCTGGGCAGGGCGATGAAACGGCTGGGCGAATAACCGTCAGCACGCCTGCCCTTCGGGGGCGGGCGTTTTTGCTTTTGCGCAGCGCGAAAAAATCCCCCGCGCCCCTTGCGCAAACGGGCAGAATGGGGTATTATAGGATTAGTTGTATAAAGTCAACACCGCACAATCCCGCCTGACGGCTTAAGTACCGCTCCAGCGGCTGCGGCACGGCATCTGCGTTGCCAAAATGCTCGATAATGTCGGGTTGCGGTACCCGCATCGTGCTTCGGGGGCAAAAGCCCCTCGCACTCTGCG
>SFOX01000023.1 GCA_004552305.1 Subdoligranulum variabile
TTTGATGTGCAAAGCATCGAGGACCGCAAAATTTTGTGGGCGGTGGCGCGCAAGATCGTCCCCGAAAAAGAGGACGAGGAATAATTTTGTAAAGTTGATGCAAAGCAAAAAGGACGCGAAAGCGTCCTTTTTTGCTTGTTGTGGGATGTATGGGCGCCGGGGCAAGCCTTCCCCTTGGGGGGAAGGTGGCGCGCTTGCGCGCCGGATGAGGGGGAAATGTCCGGAAGGCTCCCCCTCATCAGTCACCTGCGGTGACAGCTTCCCCCAAAGGGGGAAGCCATAGCTGCCGTTATGTCCCGCCCCGGCACCGCAGCCCGACAAACTGGAATTTATTTTGGCAAATCATCTTCCGCTTTAAAATTCACATTACTGCCATCGATCGAGATTGTGATCGTGTAGTTATAGATTATACCATCTTCTGTTTCCAGCTTAAATGTTACCGCACCACCTCCGAGATACTGAAAATCAGGTTCGTCAGACATTCTTGCATATGTGCCATACTGTTGAAAGTATCCGTCTGCATCAAAGAACGCAACATTGCTTGATTGCTCCTTATCGTTCCGGAAGAGTACTGCACCAACACGGTCACTGGCATGATCTGGAATTAAAACACAGTCTATGTATTCCCAATCTGTTTCTTGCACAAGAGAGAACATAGACACAATATCTTGTTCAGACCAGATTTTTCCTCCATTCAGATTACTGATATCTGTATTCTGAACCGGATTGCTGGCAGAATCTGATGTTTCTGGCATGGCGTCTTTGCTGCTACAGGCGGACATTCCTAATACACAAACCGTCATGAAAATAAAAAGCAATGCTCTCTTCATATGAATACCTCCACAAATTCCGATTTGTCTTTCTTAACCCAACCCCACTCTCATTTCTGCTTTTCCAGCCAATCGTACAAGGCTGCGGCGGCGGGCTGACCGGGCGCGCTGGCGGTTCCCAGCGTGCCGAAGGTCGCGCAGCTGCCGAACGCCCCGCCGCAAAAGCGGGTAATTTCGCCCAGCTTGCCCATGCTCATCGTCAAAAAATGCCCGCCGGGGCAGGCATCGGCGGCGTCGGCGGTTGCCTGCAGCAGCCGGGCGGCGTCGGCGGCAGTGCGCGGCATCACCGCCAGCTTGGCGATATCCGCGCCCGCGCGCTGCATGGCCAGCAGCGTTTCGGTCATGGCGGCGGTGGCGGGGGTGCTGTCAAAATGATGCTCGCTGAAAATCACCCGCACATTGTTTTGCTGCGCGGCTGCCAGCAGCACGGCGCGGTGGGCGGCGGCAGGCAGCCACTCGATGTCCAAAAAGTCCATACCGCCCGTCTGCAGCAGCTGCAGGCAGACATCGCGGTAGGCATCGGCGGTAAAGGGTGCCTCGCCCCCTTCGGCGGCGGTGCGCAGGGTGACGATCAGCGGCTTGTGCAGCGCGGCGCGCACCGCACAAAGCGCGTCGGTATAGGCTTCGCGCGGCAGCGGGTCCAGACGCAGCTCGGCAAGCTCCGCCACGGGGCTGGCTTCGGCGGCAGCGGTCTGCGCGGACAGCGCCGCTAAATTGCGGGCAAACAGCGGCACAATGACGCGCGGGCGCTTGGGCGAAAACTCCATATCTCGGACAATCAGCATACGAACCCCTTACTTGATATCCTTCGCCGCCGCCAGCAGCAGCTCGTAGGCTTTGTCAAAGCCCAGCTTGCCGGTGTTCAGCGTCAGGTCGTAGTTGCGGCTGTCGGCGTACAGGTGCCCTGTGTAGCGGGTGCAGAAATCCTGCCGGGCGCGGTCCACCGCGAGCATATCCTTTTCGATCTGGTCGCGGGTGGCGTCGGGCATCAGCTCCTGCATATGGCGGATGCGGAAATACTTGTCCGCGTGTACAAAAACGCGCAGCGTGTGGTCAAATTCGCGCAGGATATAGTCCGCGTTGCGCCCCACAATGACGCAGCTTTCGTGCTCTGCCAGCTGGCGGATGGCCGCCACCTGCGCGTTCCACAGCTCCTCGCCAAGCGGGCGGCTGTAGAAGTTGAACAGGCTTTGGGTAAAGCCGAACTCGTGCGGCACGCGCTCGTCCCATTGGCGCACCTGCGCGGGAGTCAGGTGTGCGCTGGCCTTGGCGGTTTGCAGAATAATGTCGCGGTCGTAATATTCAATGCCCAAATCCTTTGCCAGACGGCGTCCCAGCGTGCTGCCGCCGGCACCGAAATCGCGGGCGATGGTAATAATGCGTCGCATAAAATGACCTCCCCATATAGTAAATAAGCAATTGCCTTATCCTTATTGTACCAAAATGCCGCGCAAATGCAAGCGCTGGCGTTCGTCAAATTTCAGCAAATTTTTCGTAATTTGACGCAAAAATATAGACAAAGTGTTCAATTGATGATACAATAGTGCCAACAGGGGGCGATCCCGCCCCGCAAGTAAGGAGAATTGTTGTGAAACTGAACAACCGCCGCACCATTTTGGTGGGTCTTGCGTTTTTGTCGATCTGCACCTTTTGGCAGATGTACGACAGCGTTATGACCTTGATTTTGACCGACACCTTTCAGCTGAACGAAACCTTCGCCGGTGCCATTATGGCGGCGGACAACGTACTGGCGCTGTTTTTGCTGCCGTTTTTCGGTGCCTTGTCTGACAAGACCAGCACCAGGATCGGGCGGCGTATGCCGTTTATCGTGGGCGGCACGGCAGCCGCTGCCATTTTGATGAACCTGATTCCCCTGCTGGATGACCGCTACGCCGCCAACCCCGCGCCGGGTACGCTGGCGCTGTTTATCGTGGTGCTGGGGCTGCTGCTGGTTGCCATGGGTACCTACCGTTCGCCGGCGGTCGCCCTGATGCCCGACGTCACCCCCAAGCCGCTGCGCAGCCGCGCCAACGCCATCATCAACCTGATGGGTGCCGTGGGCGGCATTTTGTACCTGGGTCTGGCGGCGGTGCTGTATCCCGCGTCCAAAACCAAGGGGCTGGCGCACGTCAGCTACCGCCCGCTGTTCTTTATTGTTTCGATGATCATGGTCACGGCGGTGCTGATTTTGTACCTGACCATCCAGGAACCCAAGCTGGGGGCGGAAAACCAGGCGCTGGAGGCAGCGCACCCCGAATGGAACCTTGCCGCCGACGACGGCACCGGGCATGAGGTTCTGCCCGCGCCGGTCAAGCGCAGCCTGACCTTTTTGCTGATTTCCATCTCGCTGTGGTTTATCGGCTATAACGGCGTTACAACGTGGTTTACCAAGTATGTTGAGGCCGTTATGGGCGAGGGGCTGGGCGGTGCGTCCACCTGCCTGCTGGTCGCCACGGCGGGCGCGATCGTGTCGTACATTCCCATCGGCGCGCTGGCTGCCAAGATCGGGCGCAAGCGCACCATCCAGTGCGGCATTGTGCTGCTTGCCGCCTGCTTTATGCTGGGCTACCTGCTGACGACGATGTATTCCTCCATCCAGCCGATCATGTATGTGGTGTTTGCGCTGGTGGGTCTGGCGTGGGCCGGCATCAATGTCAACTCGCTGCCCATGGTCGTGGAAATGTGCCGCGGCAGCGACATCGGCAAATTTACCGGCTATTACTACACCTTCTCGATGGCGGCGCAGGTCATCACCCCCATTGTGGCGGGCAGCCTGATGCGTGCCATTGACTACCGCGTGCTGTTCCCCTACGCTGCGACCTTTGTGGCGCTGAGCTTTGTGACGATGTGCTTTGTGCGCCACGGCGACACCAAGGCGCAGGCGAAAAAGGGCTTGGAAGCGTTTGAGGATATGGACTAAGCTGATTTTTTGAAAAAACCACCCCCGGCAGCCAAAGCTGCCGGGGGTGGTTTTGCCCGGGAAAACCTTTTTTCGGGTAGTAATGTAGGGATGGGTCTTGACCCATCCGCACCGCTGGCTGTGCGCAGCGCATAAAATCGCGCCGAACGGCGCGCGTTTTCACGGTATATCGTACTATCGGCTAGACCGCACGGAACGGTCAAGACCGTTCCCTACAAACCTAACGAAGGTTCGCTGTTATCGCAAAAATTTACAATAACCGCCAAATCCCTCGGCGGGGTGGGGTCACCCCGCCCTACGGGGCGATAAAAATACGTTGCGCGGTAGGGGCGGGGTATGCCCCGCCCGCGACCGAATCTTATAATGAATATAACGGGTTGGTTTGTAGGGGCGGCATATAGGCCGCCCGTTGCAGCCACACCGGCAATGCAATATAACGGGTAAACGCCACGGGCGAGCCATGCTCGCCCCTACAACCGAATAGGCAAATTGCGCTAACCGCACGATTCCTGCGGCGGGGTGGGGTCACCCCGCCCTACGGGGCGATAAAAATACGTTGCGCGGTAGGGGCGGGGTATGCCCCGCCCGCGACCGAATATTATAATGAATATAACGGGTTGGTTTGTAGGGGCGGCATATAGGCCGCCCGTTGCAGCCGTACCGGCAATGCAATATAACGGGTAGACCGCACGGGACGCATATATGCGTCCCCTACAAACCTGCCGGAAAATTCGCACTACCCGCAAAACGGCAGGGCATGGCAATAAAAATCATTGTCCCGCAATTTTACGGCAAAACAAAAACGAGGCGGCCACTGCCCCGCCTCGTTTTCATAAAAAGAAGGAGAAAAACAGAACGTCTTGCCGTTTCCTGCAACGAAACGGAACCCACCCCTCTACAAGCAGATGCCCTTCCTTCAGACCCGGCAGGGCGCTCTGGTATTCCTCTTCTTTATCGAACCACGGGGGTATTTTTTGCCCCTGTGTTATCCTTCGATGCTTACATAGTACACGATTTTTGTCGGAATTTCAAGGGGTTGTGGTGTACAATATGCTGTAAAATCTATGTATGATTTTGTGCAACCTGCCCTATATTCTGAACAATAGTCCTACTTTACGTCCAATTTATGGCGCAAAGCGCCTGTTTGTACGCAAGGCAAAAACAGTGCGATAAAAAACCGGCGCCCGGAAATTTTCCGGGCGCCGGTTTGGGGGTTGGATTCAGAGTTCCTGCAGCACGTCCCGCAGGGTGGCAAGCGCGCTGTCCACGTCCGCGCCGGTCAAAATCAGCGGCGGCAGCAGGCGCAGGCGGGTCTTGGCGGTCAGCACCAGCAAACCGCGCTGCTCGGCGGCGGTGCGCACCGCTGCGGCGCTGATACCGTCCGCAAAGGCGATGCCCACCATCAAGCCCAGCCCGCTGACCTCGGCAACGTGGGGCAGCTGTGCCAGACCGGCGCGCAGCCGCGCGGCGCAGGCTCGGACGTTTTGCAGGCACGCCGCATCCAGCGTGTCCAGCACCGCCAGCGCGCCGGCGCAGGCAACCGGGTTGCCGCCGAAGGTGGACCCGTGCGAACCGGGACCCATAGGCTCGGCTACGCGGCGGGTCATGGCAAAGGCGCCAATGGGCAAGCCGCCGCCCAGCCCCTTGGCCAGCGTTACGATATCGGGGTGCAGGTCAAACTGCTCACACGCCAAAAAAGTTCCGGTGCGCCCGATGCCGGTCTGCACCTCGTCCACGATGAGCAAAATGTCCCGCACCTTGCAAAATTCAGCGACAGAACGAACATATTCCCGGTCAAGCGCCACAACGCCGCCCTCGCCCTGCACAAGCTCCAGCATCACGGCGCAGGTGTCGGCATCGGCGGCGGCTTGCAGCACGGCAAAATCCCCCGCCGGGACGTAGGCAAAATTTTGCGGGAAGGGTCCAAAATCGTGGTGGAACACCTCCTGCCCGGTGGCGGTCAGGGTGGCAAGGGTGCGCCCGTGGAAGGAGTTGACCAGCGTAATGACCTTGCTGCGGTGTGCGCCGTAGGTATCCACGCTGTATTTGCGCGCCGCCTTGATGGCACCCTCGTTGGCTTCGGCACCCGAATTGCCGAAAAACACCGCGTCCAGCCCGGTGCGCGCGCAAAGCGCCTCCGCCAAGGCACCGCACGGCTGGGTGTAGTACAGGTTGGAGGTGTGCTGCAGCGTTGCCGCCTGTTGGGTGACGGCAGCGACCCACGCAGGGTGGCAGTACCCCAGCGAATTTACACCGATGCCGGAGGTAAAATCCAGATAGCGCCGTCCCTCGGCGTCGACGGCGTACATCCCCTGCCCTGACACCAGCGCCAGCGGGCTGCGGTTGTAGGTGTGCAGGACATGGGCATCGTCGCGGCGGATGATTTCAGTTGTGGTCATACAATCCCCCTGTTGGTATCAATCCTGACGGTAAAACATGGTGCCTGCGCCGCGGTCGCTGAACATTTCCAGCAAGATCGAGTGCGGCACGCGCCCGTCAATGATGACCGCCTCGCGCACGCCCTTGCGGATGGCATCCGCCATACCCTCGATCTTGGGCAGCATACCGCCCGCAATGATCCCCTCGCGCTTATACCGCTCGATGTCGCCAAGCTCCACCTCCGGTATCAGCGTTGTTTCGTCGTTTTTGTCGTACAAAAGCCCGGCGATGTCGGTCATACTGACGAGCTTTTCGGCGTGCAGCGCCACGGCGATCTCGGCGGCGGCGGTGTCGGCGTTGATGTTAAAGGGCACGCCGTCGCGGTCCATGCCCACCGTGGCGATGACCGGGATAAAGCTGTCGTCCAGCAGGTGGTCGATCAGCGCGGTGTTGACCTTTTCGATCTCGCCCACAAAGCCGAGGTCGGCATCCGTCTTGCGGCGGCAGGTGATCATATGCCCGTCCATACCGCAAAGCCCGACTCCGCGCCCCTTCAGCAGCGCCACCAGATCCTTGTTGACCTGCCCCGCCAGCACCTGCTGCACGATGTCCATGGTTTCCTTGTCGGTGTAGCGCAGCCCGCCGACAAAGCGGGACTCCTTGCCCACGCGGGCAAGCATCTCGTTAATGGCGGGACCGCCGCCATGCACCAGCACGACCCGCACGCCCAGCAGCGTCAGGGTGACGAGGTCGTTCATCACCGCAAGTTTGAGCGTATCATTGACCATGGCGTTGCCGCCGTATTTAATAACCAGCGTTTTACCGTGATATTTTTGGATATACGGCGTTGCCTCGCTGAACAGCAGCGCCATTTGTTCGTTTTTCATCGTGTCACTTCCCACCATTCAATTGCCATCCCCGGGAGGGGAAAATCCTGTTTGTCGATACTCCTACGGGACGATTGCGAACTCTTGGTCGGTTTGTAGGGAACGGTCTTGACCGTTCCGTGCCGTCTTGCCAAAAGCACGATTCCGCGGGAAACCACGCGCCATTCGGCGCGATTTTATGCGCTGCGCGCAGCCAGCGGTACGGCGCGGTCAAGACACGCGCCCTACATTACTACCCGAAAAAGGGCTTTTTACAAGTCGCGCCCTCTTAAGGGAAAACTCCCTGCTCAGGTTCTGTAATCGCCGTTGATTTTGACGTAGTCGTAGGTCAAATCGCAGCCCCACGCCTTGGCGGTGCTGCTGCCGCAGCCGAGATCGACCAGAATTTCAATTTCGTTTTCCTGCAGGACCACGGCAGCTTCGTCCTCGCTGTAGGGGTGGTAGGCGGCGTTTTCGCAGACAAAGACCTCGCCCGCCTTGCTGCGCAGCCGCACGGCGGTTTTGCTGATGTCAAAGTCGCCGGGCGTGTAGCCGATGGCGCAAAGCACGCGCCCCCAGTTGGCGTCCGCGCCGAACATCGCCGCCTTGAACAGGGTCGAGTGGATGACGCTTTTGGACACCGCGCGGGCGGTGGCTAGATCGGGCGCGCCGGTGACCGTGCATTCCAGCAGCTTGGTCGCGCCCTCGCCGTCCGCCGCCAGTTCGCGGCAGAGATGCTCGGCAACGGCGGTCAGCGCCGCCACAAATGTATCGTAGGCAGGTGTATTTTCGGCAATTTCCGCACCGCTCAGACCCGATGCCAGCAGCAGCACGGTGTCGTTGGTCGAGGTGTCGCCGTCCACGCTGATCTGGTTAAAGGTCGCGGGTACCACGGCGGACAGCGCCTTTTGCAGCAGCGCGGGTGCGATTTTGACGTCGGTTGTCATAAACAGCAGCATCGTTGCCATATTGGGGTGGATCATACCGGACCCCTTGGCGATGGCGCCGATATGGCAGGTCGTGCCGTCTACCTCAAACGCCAGCGCGTATTCCTTGGGGTGGGTGTCGGTGGTCATAATGGCGGTGGCGGCGGCGTGGCTGCCGGCGGCATCGGCGCTTAACTGCGCGGCGGCCTCGGGGATGCCCTTGGCGAACGGCTCCAGGCTCATCGCCTGACCGATGACCCCCGTGGAGGACGGCAGAACGTCATTTTCGTCCATACCCAGCGCGTCAGCGACCAGCTTGCAGGTGTCCTGCGCCAGCTCCAGACCGCCGGGGGCGCAGGTGTTGGCGTTGCCGCTGTTGACCAGAATGGCGCGGGCGTAGCCGTCCTGCAGGTGGGCGCGATCCACCTGGATGGGCGCGCCGTAGACCTTGTTGGTGGTGTAGCAGCCCGCCCCGGCGCAGCGGACATCGGCAACGATCAGCGCCAGATCGCGTTTTGTGTGGTTATGCCGGATGCCGCAATGCACCCCGGCGGCAGAAAACCCCTTAGGCGCGCAGATGCCGCCCGGGATAACGGTGAAGGTTGTGGTAGACATGGGGGACCCCCTTATTTTTAAAGAATAGATAAAAGATAAAAGATAAAAAATAAGGGGGAGTTTGCTCCCCTTGGTCGCAAACCAAAAAAGGGTGATGCGCTGTATGAAATGTGCCGCCGCAGGCGGCACACCCTATTTATTATCTATTATCTATTATCTTTTATCTAATATTATCTTTTATTGGTTTAACCCTTCGGTTTCCTTTCTTCCCAGCATCAGGTTCATGCACTGCACCGCCGCGCCGGAGCTGCCCTTGCCGAGGTTGTCAAACAGGCTGATCAGCTGCATCTGCGTGCCGTCCGGGTTGGCAAGGCAGAAAATTTCCAAGCTGTCCCGCCCTGCCAGCTTGTTTGCCGCCAGAAACCCGCCGTCGGTGCCGGTGTTCAGCGGATGCACCCGCACCAGCGCTTCGTCGGCGTAGTAGTTTGCCAGCGCGTCCGCCACCTGCTGCGCGGTCAAGCCCAGCGCCGGCAGGTCAAGCGGGATCATTGTTTCCATCCCCGCGTAGTAATCCGCCAAAACGGGGACAAACAGCGGCGGCTTGTCCAGCCCGGTGACGGCTGCCATTTCCGGCAGGTGCTTGTGATGCAGCGCCAGCCCGTAGGGGCGGGCGGCATCCAGCGCCGGGTCGGTGCGCGGGGCTTCGTATTCCGCAATCATTTTTTTGCCGCCGCCGGAGTAGCCGGTCAGGCTGTAACAGCATAGCTGCGTTGTTTTTGGCAGCAGACCCAGCTGCACCAGCGGCGCGGTGGGCGCAATAAACCCGGTGGCGTGGCAACCCGGCACCGCCACGCGGGCGGCGGTTTTCAGCTTGGCGCGGGTGCCGTGCAGCTCCGGCAGACCGTAGACCCACGCCGGGTCGGTGCGGTGCGCGGTCGAGGTGTCCAGCACGCGCACATCGCTGCGCAGCAGCGGCACGACCTCGCGGGCGGCATCGTCCGGCAGGCACAGGAACGAAAGGTCGCTTTCGTTGATGACTGCCGCGCGGGCGTGCAGGTTTTTGCGGTCGGCGTCCGATATCGGCAGCACGGTGATATCACGGCACTGTGCCAGCCGATCCGCGATGCGCAGCCCGGTGGTTCCCGCACTGCCATCGACAAAAATTTTGTACTTTCCCATACTCTCTTACCCCGGTTGCAATGACGAAAAACAGCAAATGCCTTCCCCCTTGGGGGAAGGTGGCGCGGTACGCGCCGGATGAGGGGGAAACTCCCGGCAGGCTGCCCCTCATCAGTCACCTGCGGTGACAGCTTCCCCCCAAGGGGAAGCCTTTGTTCAGTTTCCCGCCAGCTTTTCCTTCACGGCAGCAATCTGATGCAACACGCTTTCCCTGGTCGGTCCGCCGTAGCTGCTGCGCCCCTGGCAGCAGTGGGTCAGGTCGATGGCATCATACACATCCTGCTCAAAAAGGTCGCTGTACTGTTTCAATTCGTCCAGCGTCAGCTCCTCCAGCGTCTTGCCGGCGCGCAGGCAGGCAGCGACCATCGTGCCGGTGCATTTGTAGGCATCGCGGAAGGGCATCCCCTTTTTGGTCAGGTAGTCGGCGCAGTCGGTGGCGTTGATAAAGCCCTTGGCGGCGGCGCGGCGCATATTCTCGGGCAGCGGGGTCATGGTTGCCAGCATCGGCGTGATGGTGCGCAGGCAAAGCGCCAGCGTATCCACCGCGTCAAAAATTGCCTCCTTGTCCTCCTGCATATCCTTGTCGTAGGCAAGGGGCAAGCCCTTCATCATCACCAGCAGGGTGTTCAGGTCGCCGTAAACGCGCCCGGTCTTGCCGCGGATCAGCTCGGTGACATCGGGGTTTTTCTTCTGCGGCATAATGGAAGAGCCGGTGGTAAAGGCGTCGTCCAGCTCCACAAACTTGAATTCCCAGCTGCACCACAGGATAATTTCCTCGCTAAGACGCGATAAATGCATCATACAGGTTGCGATGGCGCTGCACAGCTCAATGCAGAAATCCCGGTCGGACACGCCGTCAATGGAGTTGGCGCAGGGGGCGGCAAAGCCCAGCTGCTCGGCGGTGTAAAAGCGGTTCAGCCCGTAGGTCGTACCCGCCAGCGCGCCGCTGCCCAAGGGACACTCGGCATCCATACGCTGCACGGCATCCTGCAAACGCCCCTTGTCGCGCAGCAGCATCCACGCATACGCCATCAGATGATGCCCAAAGCTGACGGGCTGCGCGCGCTGCAAATGGGTGTAGCCGGGCATCACATAGCCCGCGCCCTGCTCGGCCTGCTCGCACAGCACGACGATCAGTTCGGCAATTTGCCCGGTAAGCTGGGCGGCGGCATCGCGCAGGTACAGCCGGATATCCAGCGCCACCTGATCGTTGCGGCTGCGCCCGGTGTGCAGCCGTTTGCCGGCATCCCCCACGCGGGCGGTCAGCGTTTGTTCGACAAAAGTGTGGACATCCTCGGCGGCGGGGTCAATTTCCAGCGCGCCGCTGTGCAGATCCTCCAAAATAGACTGCAAGCCTTTGTGGATATTGTCAACATCCTGCGGGGCAATGATGCCCTGCTTGCCCAGCATGGCGGAATGCACCATACTGCCGCGGATGTCCTGCTCGATCATACGGGCGTCAAACCGGATGGACGAGTTGAAGTCGTTGACCCGGCTGTCCACGGTTTTGGACGACCGACCCTGCCAAAGTTGGGGCATACGATTTCCTCCTGATTTTCAACGTTTTGTGCGTAAATTGTTAAAAGTTAAAAATGCGCCGCCGAAGCGGCGCATTCGTTTGTCAATAAACTTAATGGGACGATTGCGAACTTTCGGTAGGTTTGTAGGGAACGGTCTTGACCGTTCCGTGCGGTCTGACCGATAGTACGATGTATCGGGAAACTGCGCGCCGTTCGGCGCGATTTTATGCGCTGCGCGCAGCCAGCGGTGCGGATGGGTCACTGCGCCCGCAGGCGCGTTTCGGAGCGCAACCGCCGCACAGCGGCGGCTCTTGGCGCGGAGATAGACCCATCCCTACATTACTACCCGGAAAAGGGCTTTGACAAGCTGTTTTGTTTACTGCTTTTTCCAATTTTTAGCCAACTTGGCGCGCTCGGCAATGGGCAGACCGAACAGGTTGATAAACCCGGCGGCGTCGGACTGGTTGTAGTCCTCGTCCTCGCCAAAGGATGCCGTCTGCTCGTCATACAGGGTGTACGGGCTGGTCACACCGGCGTTGACCATATTGCCCTTGTACAATTTCAGCGTAACATCGCCGGTTACCGTCTTTTGCAGGTCGTCGGTAAAGGCGCAGATCGCCTCGCGCAGGGGGGTGAACCACTGCCCGTTGTAGACCAGCTCGCCCATTTTCTGGGCGATGATCTCCTTAAAATGGAAGGACTCCTTGTCCAGCGTGATGGTTTCCAGCACGTTGTGCGCCTTGTACAGGATGGCACCGCCGGGGGTTTCGTACACGCCGCGGCTCTTCATACCGACCAGCCGGTTTTCGACAATGTCCAAAATCCCGATGCCGTTCGCGCCGCCGACCTTGTTCAGGTACTTGATCAGCGCTACACCGTCCATTTCGGTGCCGTCCACGGCGGTGGGGATGCCCTTTTCAAAGTGGATGGTGACGTAGGTCGGGGTGTCGGGCGCCTGCTCGGGGCTGACGCCCAGCTCCAAAAAGCCCGGCTTATTGTACTGCGGCTCCAGCGCGGGGTTTTCCAGATCCAGACCCTCGTGGCTGAGATGCCAAAGGTTCTTGTCCTTGGAATAGTTCGTCTCACGGTTGATTTTCAGCGGAATGTTGTGTGCCTCGGCGTAGTCGATCTCCTCGTCACGGCTCTTGATGCTCCACTCCCGCCAGGGGGCGATGATGGCCATTTCGGGCGCAAGGGCTTTCAGCGTCAGCTCAAAACGCACCTGATCGTTGCCCTTGCCGGTGCAGCCGTGGCAGATGGCGTCGGCACCCTCCTGCTTGGCGATGTCCGCCAGCGCCTTGGCGATGCAGGGGCGCGCGTGGGAGGTACCCAGCAGGTAGTCCTCATACTTGGCGTCCGCCTTCAGGCAGGGCCAGATGTAGTTTTCGACGTAGTCCTTCTGCAGGTCCAGCACATACAGCTTGGAGGCGCCGGTTTTCAGCGCCTTTTCCTCCAGACCGTCCAGCTCGGTACCCTGCCCGACATTGCCGGAAACCGCGACGACCTCGCAGTTGTTGTAGTTTTCCTTCAGCCAGGGAATGATGATGGAGGTATCCAACCCACCGGAGTACGCCAGAACCACCTTTTTGATGTCTTTTTTATCCTTTTTCATAGGTAACGCCCCTTTATCCTGCGGCTGCGAGAGCCTGTATATTTATGCGGTTTATGTTGTATATTATACAACTTTCTGTATAATTATCAAGTGGTAAAGCCCACAAAGGATGAAAAATTTCCGGGCAGTTTTTGGTGAATTTGTATAATATCGCAGCTTAACCGGAGTTTTCGTGTATGAATATACACGGCGCATAATTTCCCCCACGGCGGGTACACTAGCCCAAAGGGGGGCGGCGCGATGTTTACCATTATGTTTTTTGGCACGCACGAATACGACCACTATTATTTTGACGTGTTGGCACAGGACCCGGCGTATGGCTGCCGCATCCGGTATCTGGCGGCGAATCTGGATGCCGACACCGCGCCGCTGGCGCAGGGCGGGGATGCGGCGTGTGTGTTTGTCAACGCCGATTGCAGCGCCCCCGTGCTGGAAATTCTGGCGCGGGCGGGGATTCGGCTGCTGCTTTTGCGCTGCGCGGGGTACAACCATGTGGACCTGCCCGCCGCCAAGCATTTTGGCATAACGGTGCTGCGCGTGCCGGGCTACAGCCCCGAGGCGGTGGCGGAGCACGCTATGGCGCTGGCGTTGGCGGCGAACCGGCGCATCTGCAAGGCGTATATCAAGGTGCGCAACAACAATTTTTCGCTGGACGGGCTGCTGGGGCATAACCTGTACGGCGCGGCGGCGGGCATTGTGGGGACGGGGCGCATCGGGGCGGCGATGGCGCGCATCTGCTACGGCTTTGGTATGACGGTGCTGGCGTGCGATAAATACCAAAATCCCGCGCTGGCGGACATTGCACGCTACGTTACGCCCGAGGAGCTTTTGCGCACGGCGGACCTTGTGAGCCTGCACTGCCCGCTGACTGCCGACACCTACCATTTAATCAACGCCGACACGATACAAATGATGCGCCCCAACGCGATTTTGGTCAACACCAGCCGGGGCGGGCTGATCGACACCGAGGCGCTGATCCACGCCCTGCGTGCGCGGAAATTCGGCGGCGTGGGGCTGGACGTTTACGAGGACGAGGACGGGCAGGTGTTTGAGGATTTTTCCGACACGGTGCTGCGAAACGAGGTCGTGCCGATTTTGCTGAGCTTCCCGAACGTGGTCATTACCAGCCACCAGGCGTTTTTTACCCGCACGGCGATGCAGAGCATTGCCATTACCACGATGGAAAACGCGCGGGCGTTCGCCTTGGGGCTGCCGCTGGTGAACGAGGTGGAGGAATAAAAAATTCCCCTGTTTTCCGACTTGGAAAACAGGGGGATTTTTACAGATAAAAGATAAGAGATAATAGATAAAAAATAGGGTGTGCCGCCCGCCGGGCGGCACATTTTTTATAGCGGAAAGCCTTCCCCTTGGGGGGAAGGTGGCGCGCTTGCGCGCCGGATGAGGGGGAAATGTCCAAAAGTTGCCCCCTCATCAGTCACCTTCGGTGACAGCTTCCCCCAGAGGGGGAAGCCATAATTACATCTTCGGGAAGGTCACCCGGATGGTCGTGCCGGTGCCGACTTGGCTTTGCAGGTCGATGCGGGCATCGTGCAAAAGGGCAATGTGCTTGACGATCGCCAGCCCTAACCCCGTGCCGCCGGTCGCCTTGCTGCGGCTTTTGTCCACGCGGTAAAACCGCTCAAACACGCGCCCTTGGCTGTCCTGCGGGATGCCGATGCCGTTATCCTCCACAATCAGGTAGGGGCAGCCGTCCGCGCCGGTGCCGCAGCGCAGCTCAACGTGACCGCCGGGCTGGTTGTAGCGTATGGCGTTGTCGCACAAATTGGTCGCCAGCTCGCCCAGCAGGTCGCGGCTGCCGCGCACAGTGGCGGGCTTGGCATCGTATTGCAGCGTGATGTAGGCGCGGCGGGCGTTCACCGTCATCGCCTGTGCGGTTTCCTTGACCAGCGCCGCCAGATCCACCGGCTGCATTTCCACAGGCTGCTCGTTGGGGTGGGCGGCCTGGTTGCTGTCCAGCTCGCTCAGCTGCAAAATATCGCTGACCAGCGCGATCATACGCAGCGCCTCCTTGTGGATGCGCGCGCCGAACATCGGGATATCCTCCGGCTTCGCCATACCGCTTTCAATCAGCTCGGCATAGCCGGAAATGCTTGTCAGCGGGGTTTTCAGCTCGTGGCTGACGTTGGCGGTAAACTCGCGGCGCATGGTTTCGTTGTCCTCGCGCAGCTTGCGGTCACTCTGCACGGTGCGCGCCAGCGGGATCAGCTCCTCGTAGGGGACGTTCGCCTCGATATTGTCCAGGTTTTCCGCCATACGGGTGATGGGGCGCACCAGGCGCAGGGTCAGCGCACGGCTGATGATGGCCGCGCCCGCCAAAATCAGCAGCAGCGCCAGACCAATCAGCGGCAGGCTGTTGAGGCTGATGCCCCAGATATTGGCGACATCCTGCCCCACGCGCAGCACCTGCACCCCGTTCGGCGTGTCCAGCCGCAGCGCAAAGTAGCGGCTTTCGCGCCCCAAGGTGGCGCTGGTGCGGGTCGCGGTGCCGGTGCCGTTTTGCAGCGCATCCTTGAATTCCGGGCGGTCCGCATGGTTGGGCAGCTGCTGCGAAACATTGTCGTACAGCACCGTACCGTCCTGCGCGATCAGCGTAAAGCGCAGCGGCTGATTTTGCGGCAGCCGGGCAGGCAGGGCGGCGGCATCGCCGTCAAACCCCGCCGTAACGGCGCAGCCGATGCTTTGCAGGTAGCTGTCCACCCGCCGGGCGCAAATTTGCCGATACAGCACCGTGCAAAGCAAAAATGTCAGGGCAACGCACAAAGCATTGACCCACATCATGGCGCTGCGGTAACGGCGGCGCATACTTTGCGGGGCGTTTTTGCCTGCGTCAGTCATCGCTGCCCTCCATACTGAGCTTGTAGCCCACCTTGCGCACCGTGCGGATGGTATCCCCCGCCGCGCCCAGCTTTTGGCGCAGCGTGCGAACGTGCATATCAATGGTGCGGGATTCCAGCAAATCGTCGGTGTCCCAGACCTCCTTCATAATGCGTTCGCGGGCAAGCACCTCGCCGGGATGCTCCAAAAAAAGATGCAGCAGCGCGTATTCCTTGTAAGTAAGCTCCACGGGCGCACCGGCAGAGCGGACGCTGCGCGCGGTATCGTCCAGTTCAATTTCGCCAAAATGCAGCAGATGCGCCGCCGGGGCAGCGGCGGCACTGCGGCGCAGCACCGCCTTCACGCGGGAAATAAATTCCATCACGCCGAAGGGCTTGCACAGGTAGTCGTCCGCGCCGTGATCCAGTCCCTTGACCACGTCAATTTCGCTGGTTTTGGCGGTGACCATAATCACCGGCACGCGGCTGTAGGCGGCGTCGGCGCGCAGCTTGCCCAAAATCTGGTAGCCGTCCTCGTCGGGCAGCATAACGTCCAAAATCACCAGCTCGGGCGCGGCGGTGCGCAGCGCTGCCCAAAAATGGGCGGCATCCTCGCAGCCGCGGGCGTCAAACCCGTTGGACTGCAGGGCGTATTCCTCCAGCTCGCGGATGCCGGCATCGTCCTCCACGATCAAAATCATCGGTAATCCTCCCTAAGCAGACAGTGCGCCGTCCTCCGGCGCGTTTCGTCAGGTCATCCCCTTGGAAAATGGCAGCCCGGCGGCGGCGCACTGTATAGCGGTATTGTCGTTATTTACGCATCGTTTTCGGCTTTTTCGGCGTTCTCCGTGCCGCTGTACACCTCCGGCTCGAAGGTATAGCGGTCACGGTATTTCTCGTAGCGGCGTTCAAATTTAACGTCGTCGCCGTGCTTTACGGCGTTGAGGTATTCGTGGGTGTCAAACCTATCCAGCGAAACCTCGATCATCGCAACGGCAATGTTGGAGCAATGGTCGGCGATGCGCTCGTAGTTGGTCAGCAGATCGTCCAGCACAAAGCCGTACTCGATGCTGCACGCGCCCGCCTGCAGGCGCATAATGTGGCGGCTCTTGACCTCGCGCACCAGACCGTCCACGACTTCCTCCAGCGGCTCTATCTTTTTTGCCGCGTAGACGTCGTTTTTCTGGAAGGCATCCACCGTGCGGTTTACGATATCCTGCACGGCTGCCTCCAGAACGCTGAGGTCGTTGAGCGCTTCCTCGCTGAATTGGATCGACTTATCGCGGATCTCCTTGGCGGCCTTGATCAGGTTGACGGCGTGGTCGCTGACGCGCTCAAAGTCGCCGATGGTGTGCAGCAGCGTGTTGACGGTGCGGTTATCGTCCTGCGAGAGGTGCTTGGCGCTCAATTTGACAAGGTAGGTTCCCAGCACGTCCTCGTAGTGGTCCACGGCATCCTCCTTGCGCGTGACCTCGTCGGCAATGGCATCATTCCAGACGCGGGTCGTGGACATAGCCTGCAAAAGCGCCGTGCGGCAGATCTCTGCCATATCGCCGCCGACCAGCATCGCACGCCCAACGGCGACGGAGGGGGTGGTCAGCAGACGCTCGTCCAGCAGGGAGTGCTGCTCGCCGCTGTCGGTGGGGGAATCCGGCACGGTCATAATGGCAAGGCGCTCCAGCACACGGTTGAAGGGCAGCAGGATGGCGGTGGTGACCACGTTGAACACGGTATGCACAATGGCAATGCCGAAGGTGTTGGCGGTTTCGTTAAAGAAGCTGAAGCCGATGACGGCGTTCAGCCCGTAGAACCCCAGCAGGAACACCACGGTGCCGATAAGGTTGAAATACAGGTGGACAAAGGCGGTGCGCTTGGCGTTTTTGTTGGCGCCCGCGCTGGAGATCAGCGCCGTGACGGTGGTGCCGATGTTCTGACCCATAATGATCGGCACGGCAGCGGAAAAGGTGACCGCCCCCGTGGAGCAAAGCGCCTGCAAAATGCCCACGCTGGCAGAGCTGGATTGCAGCACGGCGGTAAGCACCGCACCGGCAATAACGCCCAGCACGGGATTTTTAAAGCTGAGGAACAGCTGCATAAACCACGGCTCATCGGCGAGGGGACTCATGGCGGAGGACATAATGCCCATACCGGTCATCAAAATGGCGAAGCCCAGCATAATTTTGCCCACACCGCGGCGGCGGTCCTTGCCGAAGGTGTACAGCCAGATGCCGATAAAGCCCAGAATGGGACTCCACGCATTGGGGTTGAGCATTTGGGTGATAACGCTGTCCCCTTCCAAGCCGGAAAGCGAGAGCAGCCAGCCGGTGACGGTGGTGCCGACGTTGGCGCCCATAATGACGCCGATGGCCTGATGCAGCTCCATCAAGCCGGAGTTGACGAAGCCGACCGCCATAACGGTGGTGGCGCCGCTGGACTGAATGACCGCCGTGACAGCCATACCCAGCAGCAGTGCGCGCACCGGGGAGGCGGTCATGGTGGACAGGATGCCCTGCAGCTTGCTGCCTGCGGTTTGCTCCAACGATTTGCCCATCAGATCCATACCGTACAGGAACATCGCAATGCCGCCCATCAGGGTAAACACATTAAAAATGCTCATGGCAAGTTTACACATCCGTTCTGTTGTTTGTGTGGGGTCGCGGCAGAATACCGCACCTTATACCAGTTTCTATTATAAAGGAAACGGTATGTGTTTTGCCAGCATACACAGGTAAAGTGTATGTAAAATTTGTGTAAAGTGGAGCGGGATTTTGGCTTTTGCCGCGGGGTGGGGTCACCCCGCCCTACGGGGCAATAAAATTATACCGCGCGGTAGGGGCGGGGCATGCCCCGCCCGCGGTTTTGCGGCAACACGAACCTACCGGGCAAACCGCAATTTTGGCTTCCCCCTCTGGGGGAAGGCTTTTGCCCCCATCAAAAAAATGCGCCCGCAAGGCGGGCGCACCGAAATGGTAATCCTGTTTTTCTCGTTCAATCGCCGTAATGGGACAAAAACTGCTTGGTGCGTTCCTCCTGCGGGTGGTCGATGACCTGCCGCGCATCGCCCTGCTCGACCACCACACCGTGATCCATAAACAAAATGCGGTCCGCCACATCGCGGGCAAACTTCATCTCGTGGGTCACGATGATCATCGTGGTCTTGTTGTCCGCCAGCTCGCGCAAAACGCGCAGCACCTCGCCGGTCAGCTCGGGGTCCAGCGCCGAGGTCGGCTCGTCAAAGCACAAAATATCCGGGTGCAGCGCCAAAGCGCGGGCAATCGCCACGCGCTGCTGCTGCCCGCCCGAAAGCTGGTGCGGGTAATGCCCGGCGCGGTCGCTCAGCCCCATTTGCGCCAGCAGCTCGCGGGCGTGGGCTTCCAGCTCGGCGTGGACGGCGCGGCGGTTCTGGCGGTAATCGGGGCGCTCACGCGCCAACAATTCACCTGCCAGCGTGATATTTTGCAGCGCCGTGTACTGCGGGAACAGGTTGAAATTCTGGAACACCAGCCCGAAATGCAGCCGCTTTTTGCGGATAGTTTCCTCGCTTTGGGTGCCTTTGTCGGCGGCATCCCACAGCGTTTCGCCGCCCACGATGATGCGCCCGGTGTCGGCGGTTTCCAGAAAATTCAGGCAGCGCAGCAGCGTCGTTTTGCCCGAACCGCTGGAGCCGATGATCGCCAGCGCCTCGCCCTTTTGCAGGTCAAAGGAAATATTTTCCAGCACCTTGGTGGCGCCGAAGCTCTTGCCGATGTCCTCGACTTGTAATAATGCCATCTGCGCACCCCCTTAGCGGAAATATTCCAGCCGTTTTTCCAGCCGGTCAAACAGCAGCGTCAGTGCGCCGACAAAAATCAAAAAGAACACAGCTGTGCTAAAAAGCGGCCAAATCAAGCCCTTGGCGGCGTACTCCTTCGCCATCATGATGATGTCCTTGTTGGCGATGATGTTTGCTAGGGACGTGTCCTTGACCAGCGTAATGATCTCGTTGCCCATGGGCGGCAGAATGCGCTTGACGACCTGCAAAAGCGTGACCTTAAAGAAAATCTGGCTGCGGGTCATACCCAGCACCTGCCCCGCCTCGGTCTGCCCCTTTGGCACCGACTCGATGCCGCCGCGGTAAATTTCGGAAAAATAGCAGGCGTAGTTGATGGCAAACGCCACCACGGCGGCGATCAGGCGTCCGCTGCCGCCGCTGGGCCACGGGCTGGCAAAGCCCAGCAGACCGGGACCTAAGTAGATGACCAGAATTTGCAGCATCAATGGCGTGCCGCGGATGACCCACACAAAGGTCTTGACCGCGCCGCGCAGCGGGGTAAAGCGGCTCATCGAGCCAAAGCAGACGACCAGCCCCAGCGGGATGGCAAACAGCAGCGTCAGCCCGAACAGCTGGCAGTTCAGCCAGAACGATTCCGTCAGGCGCGCCCAAATTACGGCGGCGGCCATCAGTCTGCCAGCGTCAAGCTGTATTTTTGCGCCAGCTTGTCCATGGTGCCGTCCGCCTTCAGCGCGTCAAAGGCTTCGTTGACAGCGGCGGGGACATCGCTGCCCTTGCGGAAGGCAACGCCGTATTCCTCGGCGTTCAGCTCGTCCTTGATGACAAGGTTGGCGTAGTCGGTGCCTTCGCCGATCATGGCGGTGGCAAGGGTCAGGTCCAGCACGGCGGCGTCGGCGGTGCCGGCGGCGACCTCCATCAGGCAGTCGGTCTGCACGCTCTTGCTGACGTACTCAGCCTTGGCAAGGTTTTCGTCCGCGCTGATAGCGCCCTCGCCCGCAGAGCCTGCCTCGGCGACCAGCGTCTTGTCCGCCAGATCGGCGGTGGAGGTGTAGGCGGCGTCCGCCTTCATCACGATGACCTGCGCGTTTTTGGCGTAGGGCTTGGTGCAGGCGGTGTTTTGCATAATATCGTCGGTCAGGGTCATACCGTTCCAGACGCAGTCAATGCTTTTGCCGTCCAGCTCAACGATCTTGGTGTCCCAGTTGATCTCGACAAAGTCCGGCTCCACGCCCAGCTTTTCGCAGACGGCGGTGGCAAGCTCGGTGTCAAAGCCGGTAAAGTTGCCGTCGGCATCGGTGTAGTTCATCGGCTCGTAGACGGTGTAGCCGATGGTCATCTTGCCCTTGTCCTTGATGTAGGCAAGGTCGCTGCCGGAGTCGGAGGCAGACGCGGTCGCACCGCCGCAGGCTGCCAGAGAAACCGCCATACCGGCGGCAAGAACTGCGCTGACGAGTTTTTTCATAATACATATCCTCCCTTATACGTCCCGGCGATTTGTCCCCTCTAAAGCAATGATGTGCCGGGTATTTTATTAGTGTAAAACAAAATCCGGTTTTGTGCAAGAGCAAAACCGAATTTTGTTGCAAAAAAATTGCATCTTTTTTGATTTTTTGTCAACGAAAGGGCGTTGAGAGGTGGGTAGGGGCGAGCATTGCTCGCCCCTGCGGTTTACCCGGTAGGTTGATTTGCCGGGACGGCTGCAACGGGCGGCATATATGCCGCCCCTACGAACCGACCCGTCATATCCACTATAATATACGGTCGCGGGCGGGGTGACCCCACCACGCCGGGGAAATTTCCGGCGGTTTGTAGGGGACGCATATATGCGTCCCGTGCAGTTTACCCGTTAGACTGCATCATCGGGAATGGCTGCAACGGGCGGTCAATGACCGCCCCCACAGGGCAATTGGGTAATCTCCACCAGCACGATCTCGGTGCGCCCTTGGGTGCGGAACTTGTACCCCCAGGTGCCGGTGCCGCCGCTGACGATGGCGGTGCAGCTTTCGGTGATTTGCTTTTTGCCGTAGTTGCGTTCATTTCTTGCCGCCATACCCACCGCGCCCGCGGGCCAGACCTGCCCGCCGTGGGTGTGTCCGCTTAAAATCAGATCCGCGCCGACGGCTGCCGCGTTTTTAAAATCGCGCGGTTCGTGATCCAGCCAAAGGGTAAAAACATCGCCCGCGCCGTGGGGCAAAAGCTGGTGCGCCGTAAAGCGCTGCCCGCCCGTGAACAGGTAGTCCTTGCGCCCCACAATGCGCACGGTGCCGCTGCCGGTGCGGCAGGTTTCGTCCTCCAGCAGGCGCACGCCCGCCTCGCGCAGGGCTTTTTCCAGCATGGCGCGGTCAAAGCTGGGTTCGCGCCAGTGGTGGAACAGGTCGTGGTTGCCCAGCACATAGTACTTGCCCATACGCGGGTGCAGCCGCCCGAACATCCGGCAAAAGGCGTCGAAATCCTCGGGCGAGGTGTACTCGTCAAAGATATCGCCGGTCAGGACAAAGATATCGGGGCGGCAGGCTTCGATCTTTTTTTGCAGCTCGGGGATGCGGGTGCGGTCCATGGCGGCGCAGGCGCGGGGGTGGATATCGCTGACCTGCACGATGCGCAGCTTGCCGCCCGGCAGTTTTTTGTGCGTAGCAAGGTGATATTTTGTGGTGCGCAGATGCACGGCGCGGCGGCGTCCCAGCCAGAAGATCAGCCCCGTGAGCAGCCACGGGGTCATACCGTCAAGCCAAAGCAGGTTCCAGACGCGCAGCACCCCGCCGCCGAACGGGCGCAGCAGCAGCGAAATGACCGTGCCTACGCAGTAAATGGCGGTCAGATGCCCGCTGAACACAATGCCCAGCCCCAGCGGGTCGCGGCTGATATAGCCCAGCCCCGCCACCAAAAGCAGCGGTATACCGTAATATAGTACCGGCATACCGGCAAGCCATTGCAGCGGCGGCAGCTGCAGGAAGTTAAAGTACAGCAGCGCGCTGAGCGCCGCCTGCCCCACGCGGGGCAAAACAAATTGGAAAAACGGGTGATACATAGCAAAAGCCTTTTTTGATATGATGGGTGATACAAATAATAAATAATAGATAAAAGATAATAGATAATAAATTTGGTGTGCGCGCCGTGCGCGCACGTTTTTATACAGTGCGATGTAGGGCGGGGTGTTTTGCGGTAGGGGCGGGGCACGCCCCTACCGCGATCGTATGGAAACAACAACCTTACGGGTTGGTTTGTAGGGGCGAGCAATGCTCGCCCCTACAAGAGCTTTTCGACCGTCCGCCCCTCTTAGTATTGGCAAAAAATGCCCCTGTACCGTGCAGTACAGGGGACATAAATCCATTTATTCCTTGCCCTTGATCGCGGCGTCAATGGCGCGGGCGGCTTCCTTGCCGGCGCCCATCGCCAGAATAACCGTGGCGGCACCGGTAACGGCATCGC
>SFOX01000004.1 GCA_004552305.1 Subdoligranulum variabile
GACATTCTCTGCGAAAGATCGTTCTGCTGGTCGTTCTGTATTTTGCTATTTTTTCCCATGTGTTTTCCTCCTGTCTGCTGGGTTTCTGGGCTGTCACGCAACTGCTGCGCAGATTTCTTGAATATTTCCTGCAGGAAGAACACACTCTGCAAAAAGCTCTCCTGCGCACCTTACAAAACGGTTTGTGGTTGACAGGCATGTTTGTCGCATGGCTGGTTTCCCTGATTTTTGCATTCAGCGGCGACCCGTTTTGTTCCGCCATCGTCACGGATTTCAGGCACAATTTCCTTACCTCCCTCCATCTGCTTCGCGTTCTTCCCTTTAGCATGAACCGGGTTTTTCTGGTGTTCGTGATTGGCACGGCACTTTTATTTGTGCTGCATATTATACATTGCTGCCACTGCAAGCAGCCCCTTCCGGAGCTTACTTTTTTAGGGTTTGCCGCCATCAACTTTGTTCTGGTTGCCTTGTTTTTAGCCTGGCTCTGTGCTAAATCCAATCCTCTTTACATGGGATATACACAAGTATTGTTGGCTCCGATGGGTTGGATTCTCGCGATGGGATGCTGCTTTTTGGCATATTATGCCGAGCATCATCCTATGACCCGCATCGCAGTTCCTCTGTTGACCACCTTTGTGTTTTTCAGCATAAACACCGGTTATGTCACTTTTAAGGACAGCAACCGCGATAATCTGAACTGGCAGGTCTGCCACGCCGTCAGCACACAGATCGTCGAACAGTATAAATTTGCGGATGCCGACGGGCTGACATTTCTGACCCTGCGGATGCCAACGCAGTTCCCTTGCGAATCCTTTCCCACGCACGCGGTATCGGATGCTATGTACCAATACGGTATAACCTCACGGTATATTCCCAGCCGAATGGTCGGCGCCCCGGAAGTTGACAGGGCTGTAGGGCTTTTCTGAGAAGCAGCTTTATATAAACAAGAACCACCCTCCCGGTTGGGAGGGTGGTTCTTGTTTAGGCTTCGGTTCTTTGCATACGCAGCAGGCTGTAGGGCTGCAGCGGGTTTTCGCTGGGGATGGTGTACTGCATCATCGGGTGGGGCGTGGCGTCCACACGCTGCCCGTCGGCGTTTTCGATCCACGCGGGGTTCAGCGTGACCACACTGCCGTCGGGCTGCAAAGCCTCGAGCGTGTCCCCCACCGAGAATTTACCGCGCTGGGTGCAGTGGGCAACGCCGTCCTGCCAGGATTCCACCGTGCCGATGAAATCCCAGCTGCGCACATAGGTGTGGCTGGGGGTCTGCAGCGCCTGCTCTTTGCCGAAGTAGAACCCCGGCGAGTAGTGGCGGTGGCTGGTGCGGTTCAGCTCCTCAATGACTGAATCAGGCAGCGTGAAGTCGTCCTGCCACGGGGCTTTAAGGTAGGTATCCAGCGCGCGGCGGTAGGCGCTGGTGACCGACGCCACATAGTAAAATGTCTTGGCGCGCCCCTCGATTTTCAGCGAGTCGATGCCCGCCTTGCAGATCAGGTCAAGAAACGGCGCGGTACACAGGTCGTTGGCGTTCAGGATATAGCTGCCGTTCTCGCTTTCGCCGATCTCCATATACTGACCGGGGCGATGCTCCTCGACAAGGTTGTACTTCCAGCGGCAGGGCTGGGCGCACTCGCCGCGGTTGCCGCTGCGCCCGGTCATATAGCTGGAAAGCAGGCACCGCCCGGACACGCTCATACACATAGCGCCGTGGACAAAGGCTTCGAGGTCCAGCTCCTTGGGGCAGTTGTCGCGGATGAGGGCAATCTCGGTCAGGGGCAGCTCTCTTGCCAGCACCACGCGC
Source organism: Subdoligranulum variabile (assembly GCA_004552305.1). Taxonomy (GTDB): domain Bacteria; phylum Bacillota; class Clostridia; order Oscillospirales; family Ruminococcaceae; genus Gemmiger; species Gemmiger variabilis_A. The sequence continues at coordinate 1,802 of SFOX01000004.1, forward strand.
TTGGCACCCAGCTCATACGCCACGGTCGCCGCCTCGTAGTTGGTGATGCCCGCTTGGGTGGAAACATGGCGTTCCACCTGCGGGGCGTACTTTTTGGCAAGGCGCAGAACGCCCAAGTCAGCAATGATAAAGGCATCCACGCCCGCCTCGGCGGCAGCCTCGATATACTCGGGCAGCTTTTGAAGTTCGCCGTTGGTGGGCAGGGTGTTCAGCGTCAGGTAGACCTTTTTGCCGCGGGCGTGGGCAAAAATGCAGCCCTCGCGCATCTCGTCCACCGTCAGGTTGACGGGCGCGGCGCGCATACCGAACTCCGGCAGGGCGCAGTAGACGGCATCCGCACCGTACAGCACCGCGTATTTTAAGGTTTCCAAGCTGCCCGCAGGGGCCAGCAGCTCAGGCCGTTGCAGCATAGTGTTCCTCCTGTGTGGATCAGCGCCAGCCTGCCTTGACGCAGTTGGCTTCGTGTTCGGCATCGGTGCGGGCGTAGAAGAACTGACCCGGATAATCGCCGCTGGGGTTGCCCGTGACAAAGAAATAGTATCCCTCGTCCATAAACTGCTGGTCGGGGTTCAGCGCGGCGTTCAGGCAGTCAAAGCCGGGGCTGGAAAGCGGACCCGCCGGCAAGCCGCTGACGCGGTAGGTGTCGTATTTGTTCAGCACATCCTCGGGGATGGCACCGGCAGCGGGCCAGCCGTAGTACTCCGCCGTGGGCGAGTTCCAGAGGTAGTTGTTCTCGGTGTCGTACATAAAATGGCTGCTGGCGTTGGACTCCAACCGGTGGCTGCTCCACTGCGGGTCCGTACTTTCCATACGGTTGTGGAAGCAGGCGCTGACCTTGGCATCCTCGGAGGCAATGCCGGCTTCCTCTTGGATAAAGCTGGCAAGGATGACGACATCGTCCAGCGTGACGCCCTTGTCGGCAAGCTCGGTTGCCAGCTGTGAGGTTTTGTCGGCAAACTCTGCATACAGGGTGTCAACATAATAGTAGACGTCCTCGTCTGCAAAGACGTTGTAGGTGTCGGGGTAGAGGTAGCCCTCGCACTTCATCAGGCGTCCGTTGTCGGGGATGTTGTTCCAGAAATCATACTGGCTGAAATCCGAGCCATCGGTGCCGTTGGCGCAGTTTAAGAAGGTGTCCACATCGGGCACAAGACCCGCGTTGACAAAAATTTTGGCAACACCCACGGCGGTCGTGCCTTCGGGGATGGTGATATCCACCGTCTTGCGACGCTGCACCTCCGACAGGGTGGCGATGATGTCGTTGTAGCTCATACCGGAGCGCAGGGTGAATTTGCCGTACTGCAAAGCCCCCGCATTGCCGCTGTACCTGGCATACAGCTTAAACAGCCAGTCATACTCGATGATGCCGTTCTCTTTCAAGGCGGCGGACACTTCGGTCAGCGATGCGCCCTTCTGGATGGAAACGGTTTGCTCCTTGCCCAGATTGCCGCTGCCGTCCACCTCGCCATAGAACCGGTAGACCTTATAGCCGCCAAATGCGACCAGCGCCAGCATAAGCAAAACGATCAGACATCCGAAGGGGAAGCGGCGGCGGGGGCGTTCCTCCTCCTCGTCCTCCTCGTCCTCCTCATCGTCCGGTTCGGGGTCATCATAAGTTTCCTGCCGGATGGGGGCAGCCTTGGGTGCGCGGCGCACCGGCGTAGGCTGCTGGGGCAGCGGGTTGGGCTGCTCGGCACCGGAATTTCGATTGATTTTCATAAGCAGTTGCTCCTTTATTTTTCAACGATAGGCTGGGACGCTTACAGCAGCACCCGAAAATACATATCCGTCACGGGGAAGGGCTTGGCGCAAAAGGCGATCATACCATAGGCACAGCGCCGCCCCGCGCCGGTGTACAGGGTCTGGTTTTCCGAGAGCAGAATGCGGGCTTTTTCCGCCCCGGTTTTTTCGCGCACTGCCTGCAAAAGCACATCGGCGCAGTAGTCATTGTCCGCCTGCAGCTCAATGCACTGCACGACGCCGTCCTGCAGATAGTATAACCCATATCCCCGGTTTGAGGACACCACCGTAAGCCCGCGGCGGTAAAGCTGGGTCATAACCTCGGTCATAGCCGGCTCCGGCAGGCTGACGCAGCCGGGCTGGTACAGGCTGCGGCGCTGCAGCAGCTTGTGTACGGTCAGGCTGTCAAACACCGCCTGCGCCACCACGTTGCGGGGGATCGCTTTTTGCAGCACCCGCAGCGGCAAAAGCCCCTGAAAGCCCAAGGGCTGCAATTGCGCCGCCTGTTTGGCATCGCCCGGGTTGATGACGGCAAATTCTATGCCGGATGCCGCATACGCACGCAGGCACCCTGCCAGCAGCTTGGGCAAAATGGCGCTGCCGTCCAACCCTTTTTGGGCGGCAAAGCCGCAGAACCAAAGCCCCTTGTGCTGGTAATACTGAACCGGCACCGCCGCCAGCATAACCGCCGGGGCATCATCCTTTTGCAGCACCAGAATATTTTCGATGCCCGCTACCGATTGCAGCCAGGCGGCTGCCTCCTGCGGGGTGGTGCCGGTAGTTTGGCAGCGCAGCGCCGCCAACGCGGGAATATCCTGCACGGTTGCCTTGCGCAGCATAAAACTCGCCTCCCCTTATCTGTTTATTTTACAGCAGCGGTCGGATTTGCGCAAGTACCTCGGCGTTGATGTCCTGCACGGTGCGCATGGTTTTTGCGCCGTTTTCGAGGGTGGTGCATTCGATGCGCTGCCAGCCCAGCGTGCGGGCGCAATACTCGGCGGCGGCACGGCTGCGTGCCATATACTCGCGGTCTTTTTCCTGAATATCCTTCCGGCTCTCATCGCCGTGGTAGCGCTCGGTCATCAATTTCTGGGAAACCTCGGGGTCCACCGCCAGATAGACCACGCAGTCGGGCGCGGGGATGCCGATTTTTTTGTACTCAAAATCAAACAGCCAGTTCAGAAAGCCGTCCCAGTGCATCGGCGGCAGCTTGGAGCATTGATGCACCGCGTTGGAGGTGGTGTACCGATCGGACAGGACCAGCCCGCCCTCCCGGTAGAAGCTGCCCCAATCGGTCTTATAGCTGGCATAGCGATCCACCGCGTAAAAGCTGGACGCCGCATAGGCGTTGACGTCGTCGGGGCGCTGCCCGAACTCGCCGCCCAGATACATCTTGACCAGCGAGCTGGACGGGCTTTGGTAGTTGGGAAAGGTGATCTGGCGCAGATCCCGCCCCTCCGCGCGCAGGTTTTCCGCCGTCAGGTGGGTCTGGGTCCCCTTGCCGGAGCCATCCAGCCCTTCAAAAATAATCAGCTTACCCATTTTTCAGTGCCTCACTTTTCAGCTGCTCATATTTTTGGCGTACCTCTGCCTGCTTGCCGCAGCACATATGGGCTTCGGGGCAGGCGCCTGTCAGGCAGCGCGGACCCGCATAGGCAAAAACGTGCGGTGCCAGCGGCAGAACCAGACGCAGCATTTCGTCCGCCACGGCGCGGATCTCCCACTGGGCGCGGTTGCAGCAGCGCAGGTTAAAGAAATTCTGCAAACTGCGGCAGTTCATCGTCATAACCATCTTGGTTTCACAGGCGTTGGGCAGCACAAAGCGGGCATCCTCATTGGCTTGCTTGCTCGCCTTGGCGCGGGCGGCTTTTTCGGGCAAACCCTGCGCCATAAGGCGGGCGGTGTGGGCATCCTCCAGCGTGTGGACCAGCTCCAGATATTTTTGGGCATCGTCGTTCATGGAGCGGATGAACTGCGCCTTTGCCTCGGGGATGCACTCGATCTCCGGCGGGATCACATAGCGGAAATCCTCCAGCCGGACATAGCGCTGGCTCTGCACGCTGAAGCTGCCGATGCGGTGGCGGGTCACCTGCGCCAAAAAGGTGCGGGACACCCCCTCAATGCCAAAGGTAAAGCTGGCGTGTTCGATGGGGCTGGCGTGTCCCAAATCGCTGAGCTTTTGCAAAAAAGCGGTGGTTTTTTCGGGCGTCAGACCGTCAAGCAGCGTTTCGATGTGTGCATCGGAATAGCACAGCTTGGCGGCGGCGGCAATGGTTTTTTCCGGGTCATTGGTATGGGCGATCAGTTGAACCAGCATAGCGTTCTCCCCTTCTTATTCTTCGTTGAGTTTGGTCAGCGGTGCGTAGTTAGCCATGGTACGCTTGACGCCTACCCGGTCAAATTGAATCTCGACGATGCAGTCCCCGGCGATGGGGGTCGCCTTGATGACGGTACCCTTGCCGAAAACGCGATGCTCGACCACATCGCCCGGCTTATAGCCGGCGCTCTTGGGCTTGGGGGCAGTGTCCGCCTTTTGCAACCCCGCCAAGGTGGAGGTGCCTGCCCCGGCGGGCATCACCTTGCGGGAGCTGCCGTAGCCTGCGCCGAACCCGGCAGACTGCACACCATGCCTTCCGCCGGAGAAATGTGGGCTTTCGTGTCCGCCGCTGGCAAAGCCGGAGCCGTAACCGGCACCAAAGCCGCCGGGGCGGGCGTTGTACTCGCTGTTCAGATAGCCGCGCCCCGCGCCCGAATAGCCGCTGCGCCCGCCGGGTACCGTGGCGCCGTAGCCCGACCCAAAGCCGCTGCTGTAGGCAAGCTCGGGGCTTTGCGTTTCGTCCAGCAGCGCAGGGTCAATTTCCGACAAGAAGCAGGACGGCGGGTTGCGCTTAGTCTGCCCGAAGATCATCCGGCTGCGGGAGGAGGAAAGATACAGCTCTTTTTTGGCGCGGGTGATCGCCACATAGCAAAGGCGGCGTTCTTCCTCCATATCGGCTTCGTTGTAGCGCGCCAAATCCCCGGGAAATACCCCGTCCTCCATACCCACCACAAAGACATACGGAAATTCCAGCCCCTTGGCGGAGTGGATGGTCATCATCGTGACGCTGTCGGCATCGGTATCGTAGCTGTCCAGATCGGAAATCAGCGCAACCTCCTCCAAAAAGCCGGAGAGGGTCGCGTCCTCGCCGTTCTGGTCGACGTAGGTCTTGATGCTGCTGACAAGCTGCCCCAGGTTTTCCAGACGGGTCTGTCCTTCCTCGTTCTGGGCCTTGAGCATCGCCTCGTACCCGGTACGGCGGATGACTTCGCCCGCAAACTCATCCAGCGGCAGCGTGACCGAGAGGTCGCACAGCTCGCGGTACATTTCGTAAAAGCGCTCCAGCGCGGCGCTTGCACGCTGCAAAGCGGGGTAATTGCGCGAATCTGCGATGATTTTCAGCATAGGCACCCCTTCGGCGGCTGCCAGCTCTGCCAGCTTGTCCAAGGTGGTGCCGCCGATTTTCCGGGCAGGCTCGTTGATGATGCGGCGCAGGCGCACATCGTCGCGGGGGTTGGCGATCAGCGCCAGATAGGAGTTGATGTCCTTGACCTCCTTGCGATCAAAGAAGCGCTGCCCGCCCACGATACGGTACGGGATGCCCGCGCGGGCAAAGTAGGTTTCAATGGGGTTGGACTGCGCGTTCATACGGTACAAAACGGCGTGGTCGCGCAGATGCGCCCCCTCGCGCAGATGCTCGCCGATGACATCGGCGATATGGCTGGCTTCGTCCTGCTCGTTGGAGGAGGTATAGTGGTGGACCTTTTCGCCGTCGCCGTTCTGCGTCCAAAGGGTCTTGCCCTTGCGCCCGTTGTTGTTTTTGATGACGCTGTTGGCAGCGTCCAGTATGTTGGAGGTGGAGCGGTAGTTCTGTTCCAGACGAATGGTCTTGGCACCGGCGAACACCTGCTCAAAGTTCAGGATGTTTTCAATCGTGGCACCGCGGAATTTGTAGATGGACTGGTCATCATCGCCCACCACGCAGACGTTGTTGGTGCCGCCCGCCAGCAGGCGCACTAAATGGAACTGCGCAACGCTGGTATCCTGATATTCGTCCACAACGACATAGCGGAATTTCTGCTGGTAGTATTCCCGCGCCTCGGCGTCCTGCTGCAAAAGCCGCACGGTGTAAAAGATCAGATCGTCAAAGTCCATCGCCCCGGCAGCCTTCAGGCGTCCCGCGTAAGCCGTGTAAATTTTGGAAACCAGCGCCGCCTTAGTATTGGCGGGCTGCTCCTTGGCGATATCCTCCGCCGAGAGCAGCTTATCCTTAAAGGAGCTGATCTGCGCGGCGGCGGACTTGACCGGCAGGAACTTATCGTCGATCATCAGATCCTTGTAAATCAGCTTCATCACGCGCTGCTGGTCGTCGCTGTCATAGATGGTAAAGCTCTTGGGAAAGCCGATGCGTTCGGCATCGCGGCGCAGCATCCGCACGCACGCCGAGTGGAAGGTCGAGGCAAACACATCGCCGCCCACGGTGTCCCCCAGCATGGCGCGCAGACGCTCCTTTAATTCCCCTGCCGCCTTGTTGGTAAAGGTGATGGCCATCACATTCCACGGGCGCGCGGGGCGCACGGCAAGGTAGGCGGTTTCGCGCGGCAGGTCGCGCCCGGTCTGCACCGCCGTTCGCAGGGCTTCCAGGTCCTCCTGCGTGACGGGGCGCGGCAACTCGCTGCTGCCGTGGGCGCTGCCGAAGCGGATGATATTGGCAATGCGGTTGACCAGCACGGTGGTCTTGCCGGAGCCGGCACCCGCTAAAATCAGCAAGGGTCCTTCGGTGGAAAAGACCGCCTTCTGCTGCATGGGGTTCAGCTTGGAAAAGCGTGCTTCGATATATTGATCGCGCAGGGCGCGGTATTCTTGGTTCAAATCGGACATAAGGGTTCCTTTCGGTTATTCGGCGGTAAAGGTTTCGCGGAGGTTTTGCCGGCGATGCGACCATGCGCGGGGGGTGGCATCGCGGAAGCCCGCGCTCAGGTGTTTGCCCTCACTCAGGCTGATAGCCGTACCCCGCGCCACACAATTGAGCGGATCGGGCGCAATGGTGACGTTGATGTGCAGGGTCTGCGCCAGATACCCTGCCAAGCCCCGCAGCAGCGAGCCGCCGCCCGTCAGCAGCACGCCGCCGTCGGCAATGTCCGCCTGCAATTCGGGCGGGGTGGCTTCCAGCACGCCGCGGGCTGCCGCCGCAATGCGGGAGGCAAGCTCCTGCACCGGTTCGTACAGGTCGCGGGTGTAAATGACCTTGCGGGCGGGGAGGTTCGTTTCCCACGAGTGTCCGCGCACCTCCATAACGCCCTCAAACTCGCTTTTGGCGCAGCAGACGACCTGCTTTTTCAGTGCCTCGGCGGTCAGGGGACCTATGGCGATCTGGTATTTTTCCTGTACATACTGGGCAATGGCGCGGTCAAAGGCGTTGCCCGCCACCGGCACGCTGGCGGCGCGTACCCGCCCGCCCATGCTGATGACGGCAATGTCGGTGGAGCCGCCGCCGATATCAATGACCATACAGCCGCGCGGTTCGCGGATGGGCAACCCGGCGCCCAGCGCCGCCGCCACCGGCTCATCAACCAAAAAGACCTGCTTGGCACCTGCCGTGTACACCGCTTCGACGACGGCGTCCGCCTCGATGCCCGTGATGGCTGCCGGCACGCAGACTGCCACGCGCGGCTTGAACAGCCGGGAGCGGCAGACCTCGTTGACAAAGCGCAAGATCAGCTCGTTGGTCATACGGTGGTCGTGGATGACGCCGTTCTGCAAGGGGCGCACCAGATCAATGCTGGCGGGTGCGCGCCCCACCATACGCAGGGCCTCGTCCCCCACGGCAATGACCGAATTTGTGCGGGTGTCCACCGCGCCGATGGTCGGCTGGCAGAACACAACGCCCTGCTGTTCGGTAGCTATAATGACCGAGGTCGTGCCAAGGTCAATGCCGATATCCTGTTGCTTCATGGTTTTTTCTCCGTAGATAACCTTCGTTTGTTTTTGGGTAATTCCTCGTCGGCGGCAACGGCGGCCGCGTGTACCTCAAACGCGCCGCCCTGCAAAAGCGCCAGCGCACACGCCGATACGGTGGAGCCGGTCGTGATAATATCATCCACCAGCAGCACCCGCTTGTCGGCAATGTCCGCACCGGGGCGGCAAGCGTAGACGCCGCGCACGTTCAAAATGCGCTCGGCGCGGGTCAGCTCCTTTTGCGGGCGCAGGGGGCGGGTGGTCTGCAGGGCATCTATGACCGGAATCTGCAAAATTTCGCCCAGCCTTTTTGCCAAAAGCGCCGGCAAGGACGGCTCCGCCGTTGCCTCGCGCGGAGGCACCGGCACAAGGCAGCCGTACAGCGCCATACCCGGCACACCGGTGTACTGCGGGCGCTGCCCCGGCTTTTGCGCGGGGTCGGCACCCCAGATGCGCACCGCCATACGGTCCGCCAGTTCTCTGGCAAAATGCCACTGCCCGCCGCGCTTGCAGCGCAAAATAGCCGTGCGCACCTCGTCCGCATAGTAGTAGGCTGCCATCTTGTCGTTCAGGGCATAGAAGTCGTGGTCGCCGTCCGGCAGGCGCGGCGGCTGATGCGAAAGGCGTTCCTCCTCCGCAACGCACGCCGGACACACGGCAGCGTCCTTGGCGTGCTGCCCCAACAGTGCGCCGCAAAACGGGCATACGCGCGGATACAAAAGGCCGGCTGCGCGTTGGCAAAGCCCCGCGGCGTCCCGCCGGGTCATACTTGCTGCACCCGTGAGGATGCCGCCTGCTGCAGCAGATACCGCAGCCCGCTGTAGCGCATATTCTGCCGCACGTTCTGCACCATCGTCTGCTCGGTGCGCGCGGTGCCGGTCAGCACGCACAGCTTGCGTGCGCGGGTCACGCCGGTATACAAAAGGTTGCGGTAGCAAAGCCTTGCGGGTACGTCCGCCACCGGCAGTATGACCGCTGGGAACTCCGAGCCTTGGCTTTTGTGTACCGTGACAGCGTAGGCAGGTTCTAACTCGTTAAGCTGGTCGGCACCGTAGACGTATTTGCGGTCATCCATCATTACGGTGACACTCTGCGTTTCGGCGTCCACGGCGGTGATGATGCCTAAATCGCCGTTGTAGGCGCCGACACCTGCCTCTGCCCCGGCGCGCTCAAAGGTGATGTCGTAGTCGTTTTTGATCTGCATGACCTTGTCGCCAAGGCGCAGGATCTTGCCGGTTTTTTCGCTGCCGATCTGCGGCTTGCCGAACGCCGGGGGGTTGAGGATTTCCTGCAGGCGGCGGTTCAACTCCACGCTGCCGGTGGGACCGACCTTGGTCGGACACAGCACCTGAATATCCTTGACCGCATCAAAGCCGTACGCCTTGGGCAGCCGCGTGCTGACAAGGTCACAGACCAGCTTCTGGCAGGCAAGCCCCGCCGATTCTATCATAAAAAAGTCGTCCTGCGCACTGCCCTTCTGGGGCATCTGCCCCTCGACGATGCGGTGGGCGTTCTGCACGATCAGGCTTTTCTGCGCCTGACGGAAAATCTCGGTCAGTCTTACGGTGGGTACGACCCCGGCGCGCAGAATTTCGCCCAGCACATTGCCCGCGCCCACGCTGGGCAGCTGGTCGGCGTCCCCCACCATAATGATGCGGCAGTGGTAGCGCGCCGCGGCAAGCAGCGCCTGAAACAGCTTGGCGTCCACCATACTCATCTCGTCCAGAATGATGACGTCGTATTTCAGCAGGTTTTTTTCGTTGTGGATAAACCGCACATTGCCGGTCGTGTAATCGACCTCCAGCAGGCGGTGGATGGTGGATGCCGTATGCCCGGTCAGCTCGCTCAGCCGCTTGGCGGCGCGACCCGTGGGCGCACACAGCGCCACCCGGTCTGCCTGTGCCTCATACAGGCTTAAAATGGCATTGACCGTCGTGGTCTTGCCGGTACCGGGACCGCCGGTCAGCACCATTACCCGGCTGGAAAGCGCCAGACGGATCGCCTCGCGCTGCAAGGGCGCATAGGCAAAGCCCTGCACGATCTCCATCGCGCGGATGTCACTGTCCAGCGTCTTGGGTGCTTCGGTGGGAAAGGTCGAAAGCTCGCCCAGCCGCGCGGCGATGTCCGCTTCGGCAGAAAGTAAATCCGGCAAGTAAATATACGATGTTCCGTCAAATTGCTGCTCGCGCAGCTCCTCAGTGGTCAGCAGATCGCCCAGGCTGCGGTCAATTTCCTCCGGCGCAACGCGCAGAAACTGCGCGGTGCTTTGCAGCAGCTTTTCGCGCGGCAGGCAGGTGTGACCGTTGCCCGCATTGTGGCGCAGGGCGTACAGCAGCCCCGCCGAAATGCGCAGACTGCTGCCCTGCTCAAATTGCAGGGCGGCGGCAATGCCGTCCACTTGGGAAAATTTCAGTTGCAGCGGCTCGCCGCACAAAAGGTAGGGGTTCTGGGTCAGCGCCTCGACGGTGCGCGGACCGAAGGCGCGGTAAGCGGTCACGGCATTTTGCGCCGACAAGCCGTAGCGGGCAAACCACGCCACGACCTCGCGCACGCCGTACATACGGCGGAATTCCTGCGAGATGGCTTCCGCCTTTTTTTCGGTGATGCCGCGCAGCTCACACAGGCGCTGGGGCGTTTCGGCAATGATGGTCAGCGTTTCCTCGCCGAATTTTTCAACGATTTTTTTCGCGGTGGAGGGTCCGATGTACGGCAGCACCCCGCTGGAAAGATAGCTCAGCAGCGCCTGCGTGTCCTGCGGCAGGCTGGCTTCGCAGGTTTCTGCCTTGAACTGCTCGCCGTAACTGGGATGGTTGACCAGATGCCCGTAGACCGTCACGCTCATACCGTTGTCGATGCTGCCGACATTGCCCGCCACTACGACATCGGTGCCGCCGGCGTCCACCTCAAACACGGCGTAGCCGGTTTCGGCATTTTCGTAGATGACGCGCTCCACCACGCCCTCCAGCTTTTGCAGCTCTGCCGGTTGATTTTCCACAGGTGTCCCCTCCTTTCTTCAAAAATGATGCGGATTTTGACACACTTACACAGTATTAGTTGTATTATACCTCAAATTGCAGGTTTTGGCAAGGTCGGCGGCACACAAAAAGGACGCCGCCCTGTACGGTGCAGCGTCCTTTTTAGGAAACTTCTTTCGGATTTTTATTCTGCCACGGCAGCCCTCAGGGCATCGGCGCGGTCGGTGTTCTCCCACTTGACGCCCAGATCCTCACGACCCATATGCCCGTAAGCCGCCAGCTGGCGGTAGATGGGCTTGCGCAGGTCCAGATTGCGGATGATGGCGGCGGGGGTCAGGTCAAAGACCTTCTCGACAGCCTTCTCAATTTTTTCGTCCGCCACGGTGCCGGTGCCGAAGGTGTCCACCATAATGGAAACCGGCTGCGCCACGCCGATGGCGTAAGCCAGCTCTACCTCGCACTTGGTGGCAAGCCCGGCAGCCACGACATTCTTGGCGACCCAGCGGGCGGCGTAAGCGGCAGAGCGGTCCACCTTGCTGGGGTCCTTGCCGCTGAAGGCACCGCCGCCGTGGCGGGCATAGCCGCCGTAGGTATCGACGATGATCTTGCGTCCGGTCAAGCCGGAGTCACCCTGCGGACCGCCCACGACAAAGCGGCCGGTGGGGTTGATGAAATACTTGGTGTTTTCGTCCAGCAGCTCGGCGGGGATCACCTGCTGAATGACCTCGCGCAGGATGTCGGCGTGCAGCTGCTCCTGCGTGACTTCGGGGCTGTGCTGGCTGGAAATGACCACGGTATCCACGCGCACGGGCTTGCCGTCCTGATATTCCACGGTGACCTGGCTCTTGCCGTCCGGGCGCAGATAGCTCAGGGTGCCGTTCTTGCGCACCTCGGTCAGGCGCTTTGCCAGCTTGTGGGCCAGGCTGATGGGCAGGGGCATCAGCTCGGGGGTTTCGTCGCAGGCGTAGCCGAACATCATACCCTGGTCGCCGGCACCTGCCACATCATCGTTGGTACCCAGCGCAATGTCGGGGCTTTGTCCGTCAATGTTGGTAATGATGCCGCAGGTGTCGCAGTCAAAGCCGTACTTGGCACGGTCATAGCCGATGGAGCGCACGACCTCGCGGGCGATGGCGGGGATATCGACATAGCAGCTGGTGGTGATCTCGCCCATAATGTGGACAAGACCGGTGGAGCAGGTGGTTTCGCAGGCGACACGCGCGCCGGGGTCTTGCTCGAGGATGGCGTCAAGAATGGCATCGGAGATCTGGTCGCAGATTTTGTCGGGATGCCCTTCGGTGACGGACTCGGACGTGAACAGGAACTTGGACATAGTTGGTTGCCTCCCTAAAATAAAAAATATGGTGGTCTTGGGCAGAAAGGCAACTGTCAGGAAGAAAAAAACGCGCAGCCAAAAGACTGCGCGCGTTACGCTTATCTTTCGGTTCCCCGCAGGACTTGGCACCTTGCTGTACAGCAGGTTGTCGGGCTTCTTCGGGCCTGTTCCCTCAGCCACTCTTGATAAGTTGCTATTCTGTTGTGACGTGTGTTATTGTAGCAGGTATTGGGCAGAAAGTCAACGATGCTGTGTCGGACATATCCCTGTTTTTGCCCAAAAGTCGCACAAATGCGGTGCGGCGTACCAAAATCAGCGGCGTCCGTGCAGCAGCGGAGAGAGCGGTTTGTAGATCAAAAAGCACAAAGCAGCGTCCAAAGCGCCCTTAAAGAAGGTGAACGGCAGGTTGAACACCAGCAGGCAGCTCAACAGCCCGTCCACGCCGGGGTTGATGGCCTGGTACATCCCGATGATTGCCTCCAGCGGCAGGTGGTAGAACGTCACATACGCCGGATACACGATAAAATAGTTGTACGGCACCGACACCAGCGCCATAACCAGCGCGCCCACCGCCGCGCCGAGGATAGCACCCTTGCGGCTTTTGTGGAACTTGTAGACCAGCCCCGCCGTGCCTACAAACACAGCGCCCATCACAAAGTTGAACAGCTCGCCCACCGCTGCGGTGGAGGTGCTGGGCAGCTTGATGAGGTTCTTGATCAGGCAGACGACAATGCCGGACACCGGACCGTAGGCAAAGCTGGCCAGCAGGGCGGGCAGCTCGGACACGTCCAGCTTGATGAACGCCGGCATAATGGGAATGGGAAATTCCAGATACATCAAAAGGGCTGCCACAGCGCCCAGCATGGCGGTGCCGGTCAGGACACGGGTACGGTTGGTGGATTTTTGCATAAGTATGCCTCCAAATAAAAAGTATTGAAAGCCGGTTTGTGATTTCATACTTCGGCAGGCCGTTTCCGACAGGTCCGTGCCAAACAAAAACGCCCTGCCAAAAACAATGGCAGGGCGCAACAAAAAGCACAGAAAAACAGCTTTCCGTTTCTTTCATCCGGACTATACCGTCGGCCCCGGATTCGCACCGGGTCAGCGGTCGCAAAGCGACCGGTCGCGGGCTTACGGCATACGCCGCTTACCGCCGGTGGGGAATTTCACCCCGCCCTGAAACAGACTTTCTGGTAAAGATTATACCACAGAATTTACAAATTGCAAGAAAAATGGTATAATCTTGCCAAATGGAGGATTTTTTATGCTGATCGAATCTGTTGACTTTTCGCTGGCGGCGCTGCTGCCCGCGCTGATTCTGGGGGCATCCGCCTACCTGCTGCCCGTACTCTACCGCCGCTTTGCCAAGAGCCTGCTTCAAAAATTGCACGCTCTTATGCCGGAGGTTCTGCAAATTCTGTCCGAAGCGTATCTGGAACCCACTACCCTTTTGCTGCGCACCTTTTTGGGGTACGCCGCGCTGCACGCCCTGCCCGTTCAGTTTGCCGAAAAATTTCCCGTGTACAGCGTGCTGGCGCTGTTTTTCAGGTTGTGCGTGATTTTCTTTATCGGGTACGGCGCATGGCGGGCAGCGCCGATGTGCCACCTGCTGCTGCGCAGCGCCGAGAATCACCTTGACCTTGCCACCAACAAGACGATGGGGCGCTTTTTTGAGAATATTTACAAGGTGCTGGTCGTCGTGTTTGCGGGCATTGCGGCGCTGGATCAGCTGGGCGTTCCCGTTAGCGGGCTTCTGACCGGTGCCGGGGTGGCAGGTCTTGCTATTTCGCTGGCGGCGCAGTCCACCCTGTCCAGCCTGATTGCCGGCATCACGCTGGTGCTGGAGCATCCCTTCGGCATCGGGGATTATATCATTTTAAGCAGCGTTGAGGGTACGGTCGAGGATATTTCCTTCCGCTCTACCCGCATCCGTAATGTGGACAATGTCGTTATCACGATAGAAAACTCCAAGGTCTGCGCCGAGTATATCCAAAACGCCAACCAGCGCACCAGCCGCCTGTGGCAGTTCACCTTAGGGCTGACCTACGACACGACCGAGGAACAGATTCAGCGCGTAACACAGGATTTGACGCAGCTTTTGCAAGACCAGCCCACCGTACAGCCCAACGGCGTGACCGTGACGCTGGACAAGTTCAACGATTACAGCCTGGATATTTTGGTGCGCGTCTACCTGACCACCCTGCCCTACGCCGACTATTTGAAGGAGCGCCACCGCCTGAACCTGCTGATTATGCAGACCGTGAAAAACGCCGGGTGCGAATTTGCCTTCCCGACCACCACCGTGGAGATGGCAAAGGATAAGTGACGGTTTTCGGCAGGGGGACCCCACCCCGCTCTGCAACCTATCACCTATCATTTTTTGTTTTTTCCTTGGTTTGTAGGGGACGCATAGTTGCGTCCCGGGCAGTTTACCCGTTATATCGCAGTATCGGTGTGGCTGCAACGGGCGGCATATATGCCGCCCCTACGGAGTACCCGTGATTTTTGCGCTGCCATTTGACCGCGGGCGGGGCTTGCCCCGCCCCTACTGCACTGCCCGAAAAAAAGCTTTTTCGAAAAACTGAGCCCGGCGCTTTCGCGCCGGGCTTTTGTTTGTTACAGCGTAATTTTGTGGTAAACCTTTTTACCCTTTTTGATGACAACGCCCTCGGTCAATTTCTCGGTGGTCAGAACCGCCTTGGGGTCGGTGATTTTCTCGCCGTCCACCAGCACGCCGCCCTGCTGCACCAGCTGGCGGGCTTCACGGTTGGAGCTACACAGCCCGGCAGCTACCATCGCTGCCAGCAGACCCACGGCACCGTCCTTGACCAAGGCGGCGTCCAGTTGGGTGCTGGGCATATGCTCGTGGTCGGCGGCACCGCTGAACAGCGTGCGGGCGGTGTTCTGCGCCTTTTCCGCCTCCTGCTCGCCGTGAACCATCTTGGTCAGCTCGTAGGCAAGGATTTCCTTGGCTTTGTTCAGCTGCTCGCCCTGCCAAGTGTCCATCTCGTCGATCTGCTCCAGCGGCAGGAAGGTCAGCATACGGATGCACTTCAGCACATCGGCATCACCGACGTTGCGCCAGTACTGGTAGAACTCAAAGGGGCTGGTCTTGTTGGGGTCAAGCCAGACGGCGTTGCCGGCGGTCTTGCCCATCTTCTTGCCCTGAGAGTCGGTCAGCAGCGTGATGGTCATGGCGTAGGCGTCCTTGCCCAGCTTGCGGCGGATCAGCTCGGTGCCGCCCAGCATATTGCTCCACTGGTCGTCGCCGCCGAACTCCATATTGCAGCCGTAATTCTGGAACAGGTGGTAGAAGTCGTAGCTCTGCATGATCATGTAGTTGAATTCCAGGAAGGACAGACCTTTCTCCATACGCTGCTTGTAGCACTCGGCGCGCAACATATTGTTGACGCTGAAGCAGGCGCCCACCTCGCGCAGCAGGTCAACGTAGTTCAGGTTCAGCAGCCAATCGGCGTTGTTCAGCATCATCGCCTTGCCCTCGCCGAACTCGATAAAGCGCTCCATCTGGCGCTTAAAGCACTCGGCGTTGTGGTCGATGTCCTCTTTGGTCAGCATCTTGCGCATATCGGTACGCCCGGAGGGGTCGCCGATCATCGTGGTGCCGCCGCCCAGCAGGGCGATGGGGCGGTTGCCCGCCTGCTGCAGACGCTTCATCAGGGTCAGCGCCATAAAATGACCGGCGGTCAGGCTGTCGGCGGTGCAGTCAAAGCCGATGTAAAAGGTAGCCTTGCCATTGTTGATCATTTCCTTGATTTCTTCCTCGTCCGTGACCTGGGCAATCAGACCGCGGGCTTTCAGTTCGTCATAGATCGTCATAATAGACCTCCCGTTTTGTTGCGGCAAGGGCAAAAATAAAAGCCCCTGCCAAATGTGAAATTTGGCAGAGGGCGAAATTTCGCGGTACCACCTCTGTTTGCCCGCCCCTCACGGCAACGAGCCTTCGCGGGTGCGGCAACCAAAGGATACGCTGCGACACCCAAACGCTGTAACGTGCGCACACGGCACAGCCTACTGACCCAAACGGCGTTCAGCCTGCTGCTCCGGGCTGTATTCCCCGCTGCCCGCGCCGACCCCTTGCACCAACCGGGGCTTCTCTAAGGCGCTTATGCCGCGGGTACTGATTCCCATCCAAGCATTTGATATGATTAGTTATACCATAAATTTTGCGTTCCGTCAAGGGGTGTCCCCTTTTGCGGATTTTGCAAAACGCGCACGCGCGCTGCAATTTATCAAAAGCCCTTTTTCGGGTAGTAATGTAGGGATGGGTCTATCTCCGCGCTAAGAGCCGCCGCACGGCGGCGGTTGCGCTCCGAAACGCGCCTGCGGGCGCAGTGACCCATCCGCACCGCTGGCTGCGCGCAGCGCATAAAATCGCGCCGAATGGCGCGTCATTTCCCGATACGTCGTACTATCGGCTAAGTTGCACGGAACGGTCAAGACCGTTCCCTACAAACCGACCGAAGGAGCGCAATCATCCCATTAACTTTATTGATAGTCTGAAACGCATCTGTGCGCTGCTTATGGCAACACCAAAAAAACGCCGCCCCTACCACAGGGCGGCGTTTCGGATTCAATTACAGTCCCTTGCGGGCGGCAACGCTGCTGCGCACCAACGCGCGCTTCAGGCGTGCCTGTGCCAGCTCCATTTCGCGGGCGTCGGTCTTTTGCGCCAAAATCGCCTCGGCACGCGCCTTGCTGCGCTCAGCACGCTCCTTGTCGATATCCTCCGCCCACTCAAAGGTGGTGGCAAGCAGACGGCACTCGCCGTCGATCATACTGACCATACCGCCCATACAGGCGGCACGGCGCTTGGTACCGTCCTCGCGGGTGATGTGCGCCTCGCCCATACCCAAGGCGGTAGTGTAGTCGATATGGTTCGCCAACAGCTGAATCTGCCCGTCGATCGTGCGGCAGGACACAGCCGTGACCGTGCCGTCATACGCGACACCGTCCGGCGTAAGGATCTTTAACGGAAAGGCTGTCATCGGCGCGCCTCCTTACTGCTGCTTTGCCTTGGCCAGCACGTCGTCAATGGTGCCGGCAAACAGGAAGCAACTTTCGGGGATGGAATCGCACTCGCCGTTCAAAATCATACGGAAGCCGCGCAGGGTTTCCTTCAGCGGCACATACTGACCGGGCATACCGGTGAACTGCTCGGCTACATGGAAGGACTGGGACAGGAAACGCTGCACCTTACGGGCGCGGTTGACGGTGATCTTGTCCTCCTCGGACAGCTCGTCCATACCCATAATGGCAATGATGTCCTGCAAGTCCTTGTAGCGCTGCAGCACCGCCTGCACGGCGCGCGCCACCTCGTAATGCTCCTGACCCACGACCTCGGGCGAAAGGATGCGGGAGGTGGAATCCAGCGGGTCCACGGCGGGGTAGATACCCTGCGAGGCGATGTCACGGCTCAGAACCGTGGTGGCGTCCAGGTGGGTAAAGGTCGTGGCGGGCGCAGGGTCGGTCAGGTCGTCAGCCGGCACATAAACCGCCTGCACCGAGGTGATGGAACCCTTGCGGGTGGAGGTGATACGCTCCTGCAGGGCGCCCATTTCAGTGGCCAGCGTGGGCTGGTAGCCGACGGCGGAGGGCATACGACCCAGCAGCGCCGAAACCTCAGAGCCTGCCTGCGTGAAGCGGAAGATGTTATCAATGAACAGCAGCACGTCCTGATGCTTGACATCGCGGAAATACTCCGCCATCGTCAGACCGGACAGCGCCACGCGCATACGCGCTCCCGGCGGCTCGTTCATCTGACCGTAGACCAAGGCGGTCTTGTCCAGAACGCCGCTTTCGCGCATTTCTCCGTACAGGTCATTGCCCTCACGGGTACGCTCACCGACACCGGTAAAGACGGAATAGCCGTTGTGTGCGGTGGCGATGTTGTAAATCAGCTCCTGAATCAGAACGGTTTTGCCGACACCGGCGCCGCCGAACAGACCGATCTTGCCGCCCTTGGCGTAGGGGCAGATCAGGTCAACGACCTTGATGCCGGTTTCGAGAATTTCGGTAGAGGATTCCTGCTCGTCATAGCTGGGCGCAGGGCGATGGATGGGCCAGCGCTCGGTGTTCTGCGGGGCAGGCTGCTCGTCCACAGGCTCGCCCAGCAGGTTGAAAACGCGACCCAGGCATTCTTCACCCACGGGTACATTGATAGGCGCACCGGTATCGACAGCCTCGGTGCCGCGCACCAGACCGTCGGTAGCGGCCATGGCGATGCAGCGCACCACATTGTCGCCAATGTGCTGTGCAACCTCGACCACCAGCTTTTTGCCGTGGTTATCCAATTCAATGGCGTTCAGCAGTGCAGGCAGCTCCCCTTCCGGAAAACGAATGTCCAGAACAGGACCCATAACCTGCACTACCTTACCGGTGTGTTTTTCCGGCATAGCGCACACTCCTTTGTTTTAGGCTTCGGCGTCCGCGCCGGCAACGATCTCGGTAATTTCCTGCGTGATCGCAGCCTGGCGGGCACGGTTATAATACAGATTCAGATGGTCGATCATCTCGCCGGCGTTCTTGGTGGCGGCATCCATTGCCGTGCGGCGGGCGCCCTGCTCACTGGCAACGCTCTCGCACAGGGCGCCGTAAACGACACCTGCCAAATATTCCGGGATGATGGCGTCAAAGACCGCTTCGCTGCTCGGCTCGTACAGCATCAGGCTCTTATGCTCGTGTCCCGGTTTGGGACGCGGCGCATCAAAGGGCAGTACCGACAGCACCGACGGCGTCTGGGTCAGCATAGAAACAAACTGCGTGAACGCCAAGCGGATCTCGTCAAACTCCCCTGCCAAAAATTTTGCGCAGACAAGGCGGGAAATTTCAAAGCAGTCGCTCACCGAAAGGCTGCCCGCCTCGGCAAAAGCCGTGGTCAGCAGGGGTACGCCCCGGCGCTCGAAATGCTCGACGGTCTTTTTGCCGATGGGCAGAACGCAGTAGTCACTGTCCCCGGCGTCCGCTGCCACAGCCTTTAAGATGTTGGCGTTGTAGCCGCCCGCCAGACCGCGGTCCCCGGCGATGACGATATACAGCCGCCGATGTCCCTCGCGCTTGGCAAGATACGGGCTGCTGAATTCAGAATCGGCGTTGGCGATGTCGAACAGCGTGGTATACAGCGTTTCAAAATACGGGCGGCTGTGTTCCACGCGCTCCTTGGCGCGGCGCAGCTTGCTGGACGCCACCAGCTCCATAGCCTTGGTGATCTGCATGGTACTCTGCACACTTTTGATGCGCAGCTTGATTTCCTTCATTGAACCGGCCACCGGCAGCACCCCCTTTGCAGTTTATTTGTTCTTGATGAAGCTTGCGGTAAAATCCGCCAGAACGGCTTTGAGCTGTTCCTCGGTTTCGGGCTTGAGGTCGCCGGTGGTGCGGATGGTTTCCATCACGCCCGCTGCGGTGACGTTCTCGTCCAGATAAGTGTACAGCGTCTGCTCGTACTCGGCAATGTCCGCCACGGCGACATCCTTAAGATAGCCGTGGATGGTGGCGTACAAAATCGCCACCTGCTTTTCGACGGGTACGGGGCTGTTGCGATCCTGCTTGAGGACCTCGACAATGCGCTCGCCCTGGGCAAGACGCGCCTTGGTATCGGCGTCCAGGTCGGAGCCGAACTGGGCGAAGCCCTGCAGCTCACGATACTGGGAGTAGATCAGTTTCAGCGTACCTGCGACCTTTTTCATTGCCTTGATCTGGGCGTTGCCGCCGACACGGGAAACAGAGATACCGGGGTTGACAGCCGGGCGGATACCGCCGTGGAACAACTCGGTTTCCAGGAAAATCTGACCATCGGTGATGGAAATGACGTTGGTCGGGATATACGCAGCCACGTCGCCCGCCTGCGTTTCGATGATGGGCAGTGCGGTCAGAGAACCGCCGCCCTTGGCATCGCTGAGCTTAGCCGCGCGTTCCAGCAGACGGCTGTGCAGGTAGAAAACATCGCCGGGGTAGGCTTCACGTCCCGGGGGACGGCGAATCAGCAGAGAAAGCGCACGGTACGCGACAGCGTGCTTGGACAGGTCATCATAAATAATGAGGACGTGCTTGCCCTGATGCATGAAATATTCGCCCATGGCGCAGCCGGCATAAGGGGCGATATACTGCAGCGGCGACAGCTCGGATGCCGTGGCGCAAACCACAGTTGTGTACGCCATAGCGCCGTTTTTCTCCAGATTTTCGACCAGAGAGGCAACCGTGGAGCGCTTCTGACCAATGGCAACGTAGATGCACAAAACATCCTTGCCCTTCTGGTTCAGGATCGTATCGGTCGCGATAACGGTCTTACCGGTCTGGCGGTCGCCGATAATCAGCTCACGCTGACCGCGACCGATGGGGATCATCGAGTCAATCGCCTTGATGCCGGTCTGCAGGGGCTGCTTGACGGGCTGACGATCCAGAATGCCGGGTGCCGGGGATTCGATGGCACGATACTCGGCGGCCTCAATGGGACCCTTGCCGTCAATGGGCTGACCCAGCGCGTTGACAACGCGGCCGATCATCCCCTCGCCCACCGGCACGGAAACGACCTTGCCGGTGCGCTTGACGACGCTGCCCTCTTTGATGCCGGAATCATCGCCCAGCAGAACGATGGAAACGCTGTTTTCTTCCAGGTTCTGCGCCATACCGTAGGTGCCGCCGTCAAACTGAACCAGCTCACCTGCCATACAGTTGTCAAGACCGGCGGCGCGGGCAATGCCGTCGCCGACCATGGTCACAGTGCCGGTTTCAGTCTGCTCGATGGCATTCTGATAGTATTTAATTTGCGAGCGAATGATTCGGGAAATTTGTTCAGGTTTCAGTTGCACTGTTTGGTTCACCACGCAATCTTTTATTTGCTTTACATCACGACGCCGGCAATTTCATCCCGCATCGTTTCGAGGCGGCGCTGCACGGTGCCGTCCAAGCGCTTGCCATCCATATCCAGCCGCAAACCGCCCAGCACGGACGGATCGACTTTTTCTTTCAGGGTAACGGTCTTGCCGGTCAGCGCCGCCAGCTTTGCCAGCAGCTTTTCGCGGCTGGCATCCTGCAAAGGCACTGCCGAAACCACCGTGGCCTCGATTATGCCGTGGTCAGCGTTATACTGCGCACGGTACGCCTGCACGCAGCCGAAAAGCTCCGGCAGCAGACCTTCCTCACACAGCAGCTTCATAAAGTTGATCAGGTACGGATGCGCACCCTCAAACGCCGCGTCCAGCAGATCGCAGCGCTCTTTCTTGGGCAGATTTTCTGCCGTGAGCAAGCGCATATAGTCCGCATTTTCGCCAAAGCAGGTCACAGCGGTTTCCAACTCGCTGAGCAGCTCGTCGGTCAGCTGTTCTTCTTTGGCAAGCTCATACAGGCTGCCGCCGTACCGTTTGGCTGTTTCGGTCACGACGCATCCCCCACATTCTGAATAAATTCATCAATGAGTGCCTGATGATCCTGCTGTTTGATCTCGCGCTCAACGACCTTGCCGGCGATCTCAACGGCCATACCGCCGATCTCGTTCTTGAGGTCATTGACTGCTTTTTTGCGTTCCTGCGCAATATCCGCCTCGGCAGCGGCGCGGATGTTCGCGGCCTCGGTCTTAGCCTCGCCCACGATTTCCTCCTCACGCTTCTGCGCGCGGCGGGTTGCCTCCCGCAGCATGGCATCGCGCTCGTCCTTGATGGACTGCAGATGCGCCTGATATTCGGTTTCCAGCGCAGCCGCTTTCTGCTTGGCCGCGTCGGCATCGGCGTACATCGTGTCGATCTCGTTCTGGCGGTCGTCGATCATCTTTTTGACCGGCTCAAACAAAAAATGTTTCAGCACGGAAAAGGTGATCAGCATATTGCAAAAGGTAAACAGCGCTGTCCACGGATTGATGCCTACAAAGCTTTCAAAGCCTGTCACTTGCTGTCCCTCCTTTCGTGATGTTCATTTTCCCGATTAGTGGAAAAGGAACAGCAGCAGCAAGGAGATAACCAGCGAGTAAATGCCGGTGGATTCGGTAATGGCGCAGCCAAGGATCATATTGGTACGCAGGTCGCCGACCATTTCGGGCTGGCGTGCCATACCTTCCAGAGCTTTGCCGACGGCGTTGCCTTCACCGATAGCAGGACCGATAGCGCCAAAACCCATGGCAATACCGGCACCGATCGCACAGGCGGCTTTTACGATTGCAGTTTCCATATTGAAATCCTCCCAGTTATAAAATACGTTGTTATACTTCCTCCGGCGGCGGGCAGGCATTGCCCACATACACCATTGTCAACAGGCTGAAAACAAGGGCTTGAACCCCGCCGGAGAACACATCAAAATACAGGCTCAGGATGCCGGGGATACCGACCTCCAGATAAGGAACGCCTGTCAGCCCCAAAAGAGAGAGTGCGCCGGTGGCGATAAAAACAATGCCGAAAATTTTCTTTGCCAGCTTCTTGTTTTTAACGCCCGCGACCAGCAGCGCAATGCCGATGACCAGCACCGCTGCGCCGATGACGACGCTTTTGCCCACAAGCCCCAGCAACAAGGCAGAGCAGGTTGCCAGCGCGGTGTAGACAAGGCTTGTCAGCACGCTGCCGCCCGCGATGTTGCCGAAGTGACGGAACGCCATCGACAGCGGCTGTGCGATCTCAGAAACCAAATTCATCGGCGTCATGACCACCACAGGTTCGGTAAAGCCCTTGAGCCAGCCCCCGATGCCGTTGCGCTTGATGGAGCAGCCCCAGCACAGCAGGCTCGTCATGATTGCCCACGTTGCCGTGGTGGAAAGGTCTGCCGTGGCAGAGCGGAAAATACCCGTCATACCGATAAAAGACCCGCATACCGAGGACAAAAACAGCGCCCCCATATACGGCGCCCAGTACAGGTTGTGCTTGCCCATGGTGTCGCCCACCATGTCATACAGCATCGTTACGCCTTTTTCTACCAGCACCTGCCTGCGGCCGGGGCGTTTTTCCAGATTGCGCCCCAATACCACCGCTGCCGTACACAGCAGCACCATGACCACAAAGCTGGCGACCGTGGTCTGGGTGATGGTAATGCCCAGCGGCAGGGTCCAGTAAATTTTAGGTCCGTTCATTTTGCAGCTTCACCGCCTTTTGTGTCTTTGCGGAAAAATTCCAAAATTTTTAAGGAAAGCTGGGCGAACAGCAGCGGCAAAATCGCCGGCACCGGCTCGCACAGATCCATGCGAAAGATGAGAACATACGCCGCCAATAAAATCAGCGGGCGTACCACACTGGAGGCTTGTATCTCCATCTGGGCTTTTTTGGCGTCGCCTGTCCGGACTGCCCGGTCCATAGCGTTGGACACCGTGATGCTGAGCGCCGCAAAGTTACCCAACGCCAGCACAAAGCCCACCAGCGCCCCCGCCAGCGTGCGCAGCGTAAACTGCCCTGCCAGCGCATACACGACCAGCATCAGCCCTTCACACACAGCAAGCGCCGCCGCCACACGGGCAATTTCCTGAAAAACCTCCCGTTGTTTTTGCATAGGGCGGCTCCTTTCTGCCTTAGTGGCGGTTGAATGATACCGGGGGCGGGTCGGCTTTCTTAGGGGGCTTCGCCTGCCGGTCGATGGCTTTGAGGGAGCTTCGCAGCCCCCCGACCGCCGCCAGCAGACCCACAAGAAAGCCTGCCGCTACGACCCAGCCGCCCAAGGCGAACCGGCGCTGCAGCCACACAGCCCCCCACAGGCTCAGCACCGGCGGCACTGCCACCGACATACCGAACTGGGTCAGCCAGACCAGATGGCGGGCGATGTCATAGAAGGTTTTCACAACAACGCGCACCCCCGATTCAGACCCAAGATTTATTAACAGTATACACGAAAGTGCCTGACTTTTCAACAGGTAATTGCTATGCAATTCTTATTTTTTGTGCAACTTAACAGATTATTCACATTCTGGTGTATTGTGCAAAAAAGCGTCCGCGCCAAGGCGCGAACGCTGAAAATTTATTTGCTGCTGTTCTTTTTTTCGCCAAAGCGGTACTCGGTTCCGTTTTTCAGGCGCTCAATGTTGGAGCGGTGCAGCCAGATGACCATCGCTGCCATAATGGCGCAGCACACCGTGCTGAAGGCGACCGTTGCGGCATCGGCACCGTGCGCCAGCAGATGGATGAGCGTCGCCACCGGGTACAGCGCGGCAATGATGATGCTGCCCAGGGACACGATGCGGGTGATGGCAAATTCCACCAGAAAAATCCCCAGCAGGACGGCGCAGACCAGCGGCTCGGTGGCAAGCGCCGCACCGGCACCCACCAGCACGCCCTTGCCACCCTTAAAGCCGAAAAACAGCGGACGGCTGTGTCCGATCATACAGAAAATGGCAGCCAGATACGCCCCGCAAACGGGGTCCAGCGCCGTCTGCCCACCGAGCAATGCGGTAAACAGCAGCCGCCCCAGCCGGACGGCGGCAACGCTTTTGCCCACATCGCCCAGCGTGGTCAGAACGGCCGCCAGCTTGCCGTAGGTACGCAAAACGTTGGTCATACCGGCGTTTCCGCTGCCGTGGCTGCGCACATCATCATTGTACAGCACCTTGGAGATCAGAACGCCAAACAGAATGCTGCCCAGCAGGTACCCGCTCAGCGCGGTCAACAGGCAGGCGGCAAGGATACGCAGAATGTTCATAACCGTTACACCTTTCCGGCGCGGGCTACGCCGTCGCCATGTTCACGGGTGATCATACGGATGGGGGTACCCGTCAGCCCGAAGGTTTCCCGGATCTGGTTCTCGATATAACGCTGGTACGAAAAATGGAACAGAACCTTCTGGTTGACAAAGCAGACAAACGTCGGCGGGCGGGTGGTGCTTTGGGTGATGTAGAACAGCTTCAGCCGCTTGCCCTTGTCGGAGGGCGGCTGCACCTTGGCGGTGGCGCGGGCAAGCATCTCGTTCAGCGCACCGGTGGGGATGCGGGTGCCGTTCTGGGTGTCCACAAAATGGATGGTTTCAAACAGTTTGTCCACGCGCTGCCCGGTCTTGGCGCTGATAAACAGGATCGGCGCGTAGGACATAAAACTGAAGTCCTCCTGCAGCTTTTTGCGCATGGTATCCATGGTGTAGCTGTCTTTTTCGACGGCATCCCACTTGTTGACGGCGATGATGCACGCCTTACCCTGCTCGTGGGCATAGCCCGCCACCTTGGAGTCCTGCTCGGTAAAGCCGACGGTGGCGTCGATCATAATGACGCAGACACGGCTGCGCTCCACGGCAGCCAGGCTGCGCAGCACACTGTAACGCTCGACACCGCTTTCGACCTTGCCCTTTTTGCGCAGACCGGCGGTGTCGGTAAAGATAAATTTGCCGTATTTGTTTTCGACCATCGTGTCGATGGCATCGCGGGTGGTGCCGGCTTCGTTGGCAACGATCAGGCGGTTCTCACCCAGAATGTGGTTGATCAGGCTGGACTTGCCCACGTTGGGGCGTCCGATGACCGCCACCGAGATACGGTCGTCCTCGTCCTCGTTCTCATCCTCAAAGTGCAGATGCTCGCACACGGCATCCAGCAGATCGCCGGTGCCGTGCCCGTGAACGCCGGAAACCGGAACCAGCTCGCCCAGACCCAGCGAGTAGAAATCGTACAGCTCCATGGGAGGCTCGCCGATCTTGTCGCACTTGTTGACCGCCAGCACCACAGGCTTGCCGCTGCGCATCAGCATACCGGCAATGTCCTGATCCTGCGGGGTGACGCCGTTGGTCAGCTCGGTGACCATAACGATGCAGTCCGCCGAGTCAATGGCGATCTGCGCCTGCTCGCGCATATGCGCCAGCAGACCGTCGTCGATACGCGGCTCGATACCGCCGGTATCGACCAGCAAAAATTTATGCCCGCACCATTCGCAATCGCAGAAAATGCGGTCGCGGGTGACACCGGGGGTGTCCTCCACAATGGCAAGGCGCTGACCGGTCAGCTTGTTGAAGATGGTGGACTTGCCCACGTTAGGGCGTCCCACAATGGCTACGATCGGTTTTGCCATATCAGCTTTCCTCCTTTGTCGGTTTTCGTATCAGTCGTTTGCGGCGGGGCGTACTCAGCACTGCCTTGCAGCAGCCCGCGCCGTCCGTGGGGATGGTAATGACCCGGCAGCCCAGGCTTTCGCCCAGACCGGCAGGGGTCACGTCATCCAGAAAGCGGTCTTTTTCGTCCCGCAGCATCACTTCAGGCACCGCCAGCGTTCCGCTTTGCAAAGCACCGCGGCACTGCTCGGCAATGTCGGTGCCGGTCACAAGACCGGTCACGCTGACGTTGCCGCCGAAATAGCGGTTCTCGATGGCGTGTACCGTGACTTGTACCTGCGGGTAGCGCTGCATCAGCGCCTGCATACATTCCTTTATTAAAGGGGCAGCCAGCGTACCGGTGGCAACGTCCAGCGCATGGGGCATAACCAAACCGCGGTACGCCTCCAGCTCCTGCAGGAAGGTGTCGTGGTAGAGCCGCCACATCCCCACGCCGTCCTCCAGCTGGGCAAACTCGTCGTAAAATTCAGCGGGCGGCACTTCCCTTTCGGCGGTCAGGTACCACTCATCGCTGGGATATACGATGCTGCGCTCGTATTCGGCGCGGCATTTTTGGGCAAATTCTTCCAAAATGTCCAGCGTTTCGGCGGCGGACTGCTGATCGTAGGGGGTCAGCTTGTACAGCCCCTCGCGGTAGTCGGTCACACCGGCAGGCACGGCGGCGATGCTGCCCACCTGCGGGCGCAGCGCCAGCAGGTCGTTTAAGGTGCGGCGCAGCTCGTCGCCGTCATTGATGCCGCGGCACAAAACCAGCTGGCAGTTCAGCTCAATGCCGCCCGCCGCCAGCTTGGGCAGATACTGCAGCACCTCCCCGCCCCGCTTGTTTGCCAGCATCCGCACGCGCAGCGCGGGGTTGGTCGTGTGTACCGAAACGAAGATCGGGCTAATGTGCATCTGAATGATGCGGTCGATCTCATGCTCGGAGAGGTTGGTCAGCGTGATATAGTTGCCGAACAAAAAGGACAGGCGCTCATCGTCATCCTTAAAATACAGCGGCTCCCGCATACCGGGGGGCAGCTGGTCGATAAAGCAGAACATACAATGGTTAGAGCAGCTGTGCTTTTCGTCGCCCAGATAGGTTTTGAAGTTGCAGCCCAGCGGCTCATACTCACCCTTTTGCACCTGCAGGGTGCGCTGCTGCCCGTCCGCACAGATTTCCAGCGCAAAGGCGGGGGGCGTTGTATAAAATTGGTAGTCCAGTGCATCGCTGAGCGGGTGACCGTCGATGGTCAACAGTGCGCAGCCGGGCTGGATGCCCAGCCTCTGGGCGGGGGAATTTTCGTCCACCGCCGTGACGTATAGCGGCATCAGGCGCCCTCCTTTCGCGTCAGAATGACAAAAAAATGGGGAAGGCAACGCCCTCCCCTGCAGTCTCCTTACACTCCCCGGCTGAAAATCAGCCATGCAGGAGCGGAAAAGCCACATCCTTCAAAAAAGAGATCAAGCCTCTTTCTTGATGATTTCCTGACCCTTGTAGTAGCCACACTTGCCGCAAACCTTATGGGGAACCTTCAGTTCGCCACACTGCGGGCACTTCACCAGCGTAGGCGCCTCCAGTTTCCAGACATTAGAGCGACGTTTGTCGCGGCGGGCTTGAGAATGCTTTCTCTTGGGTACGATAGCCATAATCGGACACCTCCTTGGCGAAATTCAACTGAGCAGTTGTTTTAATATGCTAAGCCGTGCATCCACAGGGGCAGCTTCTTCTGCCGTTTGGCAGGAGCAGCCTGCCGACTTTTTCTTACCGCAGACGGGGCATAGACCTTGACAATCCGCACTGCAAAGCAGTACCGGCGGAACCTCGAACAGCAGTTCCTGAAACACCAGTTCCTGAAGATCGAGGCAACCTTGTTCGCTGCAGGGCAATTCAAAATCCGGGTCGTCCAAATCGCGCCGACGCACAAAATACTCTCTCTCAAAGTCATAGCTGCGGGAAAGAGGCTCCAGACAGCGGGCGCATTCGGATCGGACATCCGCCTTTACACAAAGCAGCAACGCCGCGCCATCCTCGGTGGGCGTTGCCGTAAAGGTACATTGTGCAGGGGTATTCAGCGTAAAAGCGCCGAAATCCGCCCCGGACATATCCGCCGCAAATTCTGTTTCATAGGGTTTGCAGGCGCTGTCTAAAAAGGAACGCAGATTAAATTGCATAGTACACCTCAAAAGGTTGCTTAAATAGTATACACAAGTTGCGGGGGGTTGTCAACAACTAAAACACAAAAAGTTGCGATTTTTTATTATTTTACGAAAAAAAGGGCAGGAAAGCCGGCTTTCCTGCCCCAAAATTTGCGGTTTGCGGGGGTAAACGAGGTCAGATGACGTATTTCTTCAGTTCCTCAGGCAGGGCGGCGGCATCAGCAGACACGGTGACGACGACCTCAATGTTCTGAGTGACCTTGTCGATCTTTGCCAGAACCTTGGCGGCAGCGTCCATATCGTGGTCGATGATGCGCAGGATGCCGTCGATGAACAGCTCGGTGATATCGTAGTTACCCGCCAGAACGCCGGCAACAAAGCCGTACAGCATATCGGCACCGGCGACGCCGTACTCGTCCACATCCACCAGACGGGCGGCGTGGTTGATCTCGGTGGTGAGCTTCATGCACTTTTCGATGACAACGATGTTGCCGGAAGTGGTCTTGGTGGCCTTGTCGATCATATCGATCATAGTTTTGGTCTTGCCGGAGCCTTTGGTACCAACGATGAGTTTCAACATAGGGGTTACCTCCTTATTTCGTAAGCGCTTGCGCGCCATGGTTCCTTGGGTTTACTCGCTCAGGGCTGCTTCCAGCTCTGCCTTGCGATCCTCGTAGCCGGGCTTGCCCAGCAGGGCGAACATATTCTTCTTGTAGCTCTCAACGCCGGGCTGGTCAAACGGGTTGACTGCCAGCAGGTAGCCGGACACGGCGCAGGCTTTCCAGAAGAAGTAGATCAGCTCGCCGACATCATGGGCGTTCAGGCTGTCCACTTCGATCAGACCCAGCGGCACGCCGCCGTCGGTGTGGGCAAGAATGGTACCCTCCATCGCCTTGCGGTTGACAACGCTCATATTCTGGTCTGCGAGGAAATTCAGCCCGTCGAAGTTGCCCTCCAGCGGCTCAATGTAGAAGTCCTCACGGGTGTTTTTGATATCCACGAAGGTTTCAAACATAATGCGGCTGCCGTCCTGCAGGAACTGCCCCATCGAGTGCAGGTCGGTGGAGAAGATGCAGGAGGTGGGCATCAGACCCTTCTGGTCCTTGCCCTCGCTCTCGCCGAACAGCTGCTTATACCACTCGTTCATCATGGTAAAGTCTGGCTCAAAGCACGCCAGCGTTTCCACGCTCTTGCCCTTGCGGTACAGGATGTTGCGGGTCATAGCGTAGCGGTAGGCATCGTTGTCCATGGTGCATTTGCTGAACTTCTCGCGTCCGTCGGCAGCGCCCTGCATCAGGGCGTCGATGTCGATACCGGCGCAGGCGATGGGCAAAAGTCCCACGGCAGTCAGCACGGAATAGCGCCCGCCGACGTCGTCAGGCACCACAAAGGTGGACCAGCCCTGCTCGTCCGCCAGCTGCTTCAGCGTACCCTTGGCGCGGTCGGTGGTGGCGTAGATGCGCTTGTTGGCTTCCTCGGCGCCGACAGAATCCTCCAAGAGCTTACGCAGCACGCGGAATGCCAGCGCGGTTTCGGTGGTGGTGCCGGACTTGGAGATGACGTTGATGGAGAAGCGCTTGCCCTTGGTCAGCTTGATGATGTCATTGAGGGCAGACGGAGAGATGGTGTTGCCGCAGAAGTAGATTTTGGGACCCTTCTCGGTTTCGTTGTGGAACTGACCCTTGACAGCCTCGACCACGGCGCGCGCGCCCAGATACGAGCCGCCGATGCCGGCTACCAGCAGCACATCGGAGTCGGAGCGGATCTTTTCCGCCGCCTGCTTGATGCGGGCGAATTCCTCGCGGTCATAAGTAACAGGCAGGTCAAGCCAGCCCAGAAAATCATTGCCGGAGCCGGTCTTGGACTCCAGCTGATCGTGTGCCAGCTTGACCTGCGGAAAGATCGATTCATATTCTTCAGGACGGATAAATTTAGTCAGATGCTTGCCATTGAATGCAACAGCCATTGTTCCGTTCCTCCTTTGTCATTTATATACCATAATGATACTGTTTTATCTGGTCATTGTCAAGCAAAAAACCGGGAATTTTTCCAAGTTTTCATTTATTATGCACAAATCACGCTCCGCCCAGCAGCACGGTATGCACAAGATATCGCAGGCAATATCCAAAACTCAACGCCTGAACGTCCTGTGCGGCGCAAATGGGCAGCTCCTGCAAAACGGTTTCCCCGCGCAAAAGCTGCCAGCTGCCCACGGGGCTTCCCTGCCGTACCGGGGCTTGCAGCGTATCCGGCAGCAGGATCTTTGTCTGCAGGTTCCTGCCCTCCCCCTTGGGTACCAGCAGGCGCTCGGGCGCGGCGTAGTCGAGCGTGGTCGTTTCGGCGGTGCCGCGTTTCACCGGCAGTTCTTCCGGCGCATCGTCCGGCAGGGTGACCTCGGCGCTGTCGTAGTGGGCAAAGCCGTAATCCAGCAGCGTTTTGGCGGCTTCAAAGCGCTCCTTGCCGGAGGAGGCACCCAGCACAACGGCGATCAGCCGCAGCCCGTCGCGCTCGGCGCTGGCGGTGATGCACACCCCCGCCTTGCCGGTGGTGCCGGTTTTCAGCCCGGTGATGCCGGGGTAGCTTTTCAGCAGCTTGTTCGTGTTGACAAGCTGGGTTCTGCCGCCGCGCAGGGTGTCCATCCAGACGGTGCAGTACTCACGCACCTCGGGATGATGCAAAAGCATTTCCCGGCTCATCACGGCGACATCCCGCGCGCTGGAAAGATGCCCCTCCTCATCCAGACCGCAGGCGTTGGCAAAGTGGGTAGCGGTCATACCCAGCGCGGCGGCGCGGGCGTTCATCGCGTCCACAAACGCCGGTTCGCTGCCTGCCACGAACTCCGCCACCGCCACGGCGGCATCGTTGGCGCTGGAAATGCAGATTGCCTTGAGCATCTCCTGCAGGGTCAGCTGCTCCCCCGGCTCCAGCCAGATCTGGCTGCCGCCCATATGGTAGGCGTGTTCGCTGACCGGCACGATATCCCCCAGCGCAATTTTGCCCGCCTGCAGCGCCTCAAAGGTCAAAAGCAGCGTCATCACCTTGGTGATGGACGCCACCGGGCGGCGCTCATCGGCGTTTTTCTCGTACAAAACGGTGCCGGAATCCTCATCGATCAGCACGGCGGCGGCACAGGGTACATCAAAATCCTGCACCCCCGCCGCCTGTACGCCGGGTACCGCATCGGCATAGCTGCGCAGCACCGCCGTTACCGCCAGCAGCAGGCACAAAACGGCAAGCACGATCTTCTTTTTCATCATAGGTCACCCCCATGCTATCGCTTTGTTTCAGCCTATGCAGCGGTGGGTCAGATTAGTATTGCGCTTTTGCGGCGCTTTTATTATAATAGAGGTACTATGTTAGAGAAAAGGATCGTATTTATGCGGGTAACATTTTATACCTTGGGCTGCAAGGTCAACCAGAACGAAACCGGCGCTATGGAGCAGCTGTTTGAAGCAAACGGCTACACCGTGGTGCCCAACGACGAGCCGGCGGACGTGTATGTGGTAAACAGCTGCACCGTGACCAATTTCGGCGACCAGAAAAGCCGCAAATGGCTGCGCCGCGCCAAGCGCGAGAACCCCGGCGCTGTCACCGTGCTGACGGGCTGCTATCCGCAGGCCTTCCCCGAGGAGGCTGCCGCCATCACCGAGGCGGACGTGGTGACCGGCTCCGGCAACCGCCACGCCGTGCTGACCGATGTGCAGAAGGTGCTGAACGGCGATGCCGAGCGCGTGGTGGATATCCGCCCCCACGAAAAGGGCGAGCGGTTTGAAGAACTGCCGATGAACAAATTTGCCGACCACACCCGCGCCTTTGTCAAGGTCGAGGACGGCTGCAACCGCCGCTGCGCCTACTGCGTGATCCCCCGCGCGCGCGGTCCCGTGCGCAGCCGCGATGAGCAGAGCATTTTGCAGGAGCTGCGCCGTTTAGCGGACGCGGGCTACAAGGAGGTCGTACTGACCGCCATCAGCCTGCCGAGCTACGGCACCGACACCGGCACCAGCCTTGTGGAGCTGATCGAAAAAGCCGCCGCCGTGCCGGGCATTGAGCGCCTGCGTCTGGGCAGCCTGGACCCGGATATGCTGCACGATGAGGACATCCGCCGTATGGCAGCCGTCAAAAAGCTCTGCCCGCAGTTCCATCTGAGCCTGCAGAGCGGCTGCGACAAGACCCTGCGCGCGATGCGCCGCCCCTACACCACCGCCGTTTTTGCCGATATCGCCGCCAAGCTGCGTGCCGCGTTCGGCGCGGAAAACGTCAGCTTTACCACCGATGTGATCGTGGGCTTCCCCGGCGAAACCGAGGAGGATTTTAAAGCCAGTATGGACTTTGTGCTTTCGCAAAAATTCCTGAAGGTTCACGTTTTCCCCTATTCGCGCCGTGAGGGTACCCCCGCCTACGACTTTGCCGACCAACTGCCGGAGCACGAAAAGGAAGCCCGCAGCCGCCGTATGACCGAGGCGGTAGAATCCATGCGCGCCGAGCTGGCTGCCGGTATGCAGGGGCGCAGCGCCGAGGTGCTTTTGGAAACGCCGCTGTCCGCCACGCTGTTTACCGGCTACACTAAGCAGTATCTGCCGGTTCTGGTGAACGCCGCCGGACACGCATCGGGCGATATTGTGCGTGTTGCTTTGGGCGAATGGGACGGCAAACGCTGCCGCGCCGCGCTGAAATAATGCCTGTTTGGCAAAAAGTGCGTAAAATCTTTTGCTTTTTACCAAAAAACGTTGCCGCGCCCCTTGCCAAGGGCGCGGTTTTTTGGTAAAATTTTAACAGGAGCGCCATTGCCCTGTGCTGACGCTCGACAGAGAGCATTGAGAGTAACTGTAAAGCAAAAAAGGAGCAAAAACAATGAGAGGCATTTACACCCCCGTAACGGATATCCGTCGTAAGGTGTTCACCGAGGTCGCCCGTATGGCCTATGAGGTCAACGAGATGCGTGATTTCGAGTATCTGATGCGCGAGCTGCCCTTTAAGATCATTCCCGGTGAGGAAAAATCTTTGCGCAGCAGCATCTTTCTGGAGAGAGCCATCGTGTCCGAGCGTGTTCGCCTGGCGATGGGTATGTCCCTGCGTCCTCTGGACGAGAGCGTGCCTGCCACTGACGGTCTGAAGGAGAGCATCAGCGCCGACAAGTACTACGAGCCGCCGCTGATCAACGTCATCAAGTTCGCCTGCAACGCCTGCCCGGAAAAGATCATCAAGGTCACCGCCATGTGCCAGGGCTGCCTGGCGCATCCCTGCCAGGAGGTCTGCCCCAAGAACGCCATCAGCTTCCGCAACGGCAAGAGCCACATCGACCAGAGCCTGTGCATCAAGTGCGGCCGCTGCGTCAACAGCTGCCCGTACAGCGCCATCGTCAAGACCGAGCGCCCCTGCGCCGCCGCCTGCGGTATGGGTGCCATCCACTCTGATGAGCATGGTCGTGCCGAGATCGATTACGATAAGTGCGTATCCTGCGGTATGTGCCTGGTCAACTGCCCCTTCGGCGCCATCGTGGACAAGGGTCAGATCTTCCAGCTCATCCAGAGCATCAAGCGCGGCGATGATGTCATTGCCATCGTTGCCCCCGCTTTCATCAACCAGTTCCCCGGTATGACCCCCGCCAAGCTGAAGGAGGCTATGCGCCGTCTGGGCTTCAGCGATGTGACCGAGGTTGCCATCGGTGCCGACCTTTGCACCATCGATGAGGCGAAGGACTTTATGGAAGAAGTCCCCGCCAAGATCCCCTTCATGGGTACCTCCTGCTGCCCCGCGTGGAGCGTTATGGCCAAGAAGCTGTTCCCCCAGCAGGCAGAGTGCATCAGCATGGCGATGACCCCGATGGTCCTGACCGCCCGCCTGATCAAGAAGGAGCATCCCAACGCCCGCATCTGCTTTGTGGGTCCCTGCGCCGCCAAGAAGCTGGAAGCCAGCCGCCGTTCCGTGCGCAGTGAGGTTGACTTTGTGCTGACCTTTGAGGAGCTGATGGGTCTGTTTGAGGCAAAGGAAGTCAACTTTGCCGAGCTGCCTGACAACCCCGAGGATGCCTTCCACAGCGCCAGTGCCGACGCCCGCGGCTTTGCCACCTCCGGCGGCGTTGCACAGGCGGTTGTCAATGCCATCAAGAAGATGGATCCCGACCGCGAGGTCAAGGTTGCCAGCGCTCAGGGTCTTGCCGAATGCAAGAAGATGATGACCATGGCCAAGGCCGGCAAGTACAACGGGTACCTGCTGGAAGGTATGGCTTGCCCCGGCGGCTGCATTGCCGGTGCCGGCACTCTTGCCGACCCTGCCAAGAGCATTGCGATGCTGAACAAGTACAAGGCAGAAGCCGAGATGAAGGTTGCCACCGAAACCCCGTTCCAGGATTCCTTGGATCTTTTGCACTACTAATATAGTACAGTAAAGCCCGCGCCTTTGCGTATTGCCAAGGCGCGGGCTTTTTGCGGTTATTTGTGGTATTTCATTCCGGCGTTGATGGTGCAGGCGCGGTAAAGCTGCTCGGTCAGCACAAGGCGTGCCAACTGGTGAGGTAGCGTGATGCGTCCCATACTGATGCGTGCCTTGGCAGCCTGCTTGACGCGGTCGTCCAGCCCGTGGGAGGAGCCGATAACAAAGGCGATATCCCCTGCCCCGCTGCCCGCGCGCTGCGCCAGCATTTCGGCAAGCTCCTCGCTGGAGATCTGCTTGCCCTCCACGCAGAGCGCCACCAGATACGCTCCCTTGCGCACCGAGGCAAGGATGGCGTCCGCCTCCTTTTGCAGGGCTTTGGCGATTTGCTTGTCGCTGGCGTTTTTGTCCGCAAGGGCGGTTTCCGGCAGTTCGATGATGCGGAAATTGCAGAACCCGCCCAGCCGCTTGCGGTATTCCTCGACCCCGGCGGCAAAGTAGGCAGCGTTCATCTTGCCGATGCAAATCAGGTCAATGTTCTGCATACGCCCTCCTTAAAACTCAATGTACGGGCTGACCTCGTTGCGTTTCTGCGCTTGGATCAGCACATCGCGCCCCGGTTGGATGCCTGCCGCCAGCAGCACATTGTAGACGGTGGTCAGCGCCAGCTCCGGCGAATTGTTGGTCTGGCTCAAGTGGCACAGCGCAAACTTTTTGCAGCCGTCCTGAATCAGCTCCAGAATTTCGGCGGCGCAGGCCTTGTTGTCCAGATGCCCGCGGTCGCTGGCAATGCGCACCTTTAAGTAGTACGGGTACGGACCGCCGTGCAGGCTGAAGGCGTCGTAGTTTGCCTCCAGCGCCACAAGGTCGCAGCCAGAAAGGTTGTCAATGACCACCCCGGTCAGCACCCCAAGGTCGGTGGCAAGCGCCATAACACTGCCGTCCGGCGTGCGGATGCGGTAGCCGCAGCAGGGTACGTCGTGGCTGGTGGGAAAGCAGGTCACGGTAAAGCCGCCGATCTCCACCGTCTGCCCGTCGATGGCAGTTCTCTCCACCGCCGGGGGCAGCGTGCCGCGGGATTCCAGCATATCCAGCGTGTCGGCGCAGCCGTAGACCGGCAGCGGGTGCTTTTTCAAAAAGGTACCCAGCCCCGAAACGTGATCCGAATGCTCGTGGGTGATCAGGATACCGGCGCAGTCGCTGACGGGCAGCTCCAGCGATTTCAGCGCCGACAGCGTGGTGCGACAGCTTTTGCCCATATCCACCAGCAGATACTGCTGCCCGGAGCGAACCAAGGCGCAGTTGCCGGAGGAACCGGAGTATAGCGTGGTAAACAGTGCCATAGGGTTGTCCTCTTTCTTTGCGCCGTATCGGCATGGGGAAGGGTGCGGTATTGCCTTTGACGCATAAAAAATGGGTCGCCGCAAAGGGTCGACCCAAAAATGTTACGGATGCTGTGGTCAGATCGCGCGGGTAATGGCATTGCACGGTGTCTCAACACGGCGGATATCCGCGCCCAGCAGCTGCAATTTTTCTACGATATTTTCGTAGCCGCGCTCAATGTGGATGGTTTCGTCCACCTCGCTGATGCCGTCCGCCGAAAGGGCTGCCATAATCATGGCGGCACCGGCGCGCAGGTCGGTAGCACGCAGCGGCGCGGGGCGCAGCTTTTTGACGCCCTCGATGACAGCGACCTGCCCGTCCACCTGAATGTTTGCGCCCATACGCAGCAGCTCATCGACGTAGCGGAAGCGGTTTTCCCAGATGCCCTCGGTCACGATGGAGGTACCGTCCGCCAGCGTCAGCAGCGTGGTCATCAGGGGCTGCATATCGGTCGGAAAGCCGGGATGCGGCATCGTCTTGATCTTCAGCGGATGCAGGTCGCCCGTGCGGCGGATGCGCAGGGCATCGTCAAACTCCTCGATCTCGCAGCCGGCAGCACGCAGCTTGGCGGTGATCGGCTCCAGATGCTTGGGGGTCACGTTGCGCAGCGTCACATCGCCCTTGGTAATGGCAGCAGCCACCATATAGCTGCCCGCCTCGATCTGGTCGGGGATGATGGAATAATTGCAGCCGTGCAGCTGCTTGACGCCGTGGATTTTGATGACATCGGTGCCTGCACCGTGGATGTCGGCACCCATCATATTCAAGAAGTTGGCAAGGTCCACAATGTGCGGCTCCCGTGCGACATTTTCCAGCACGGTGGTACCCTGTGCGGTGGCGGCGGCCAGCATGGCGTTCATCGTGGCACCCACCGACACCGTGTCAAAAAATACATGGCTGCCCACCAGATGATCCGCCTTGACGCGGATCTGCCCATATTCCACCGAGTCCTCTGCCCCAAAGGCGGTAAAGGCTTTCAGGTGCTGGTCGATGGGGCGCGGACCCAGATTGCAGCCGCCGGGCATGGCGACCTGACCGGAGCCGAACCGCCCCAGCAGCGCGCCAAGGAAGTAGTAGCTGGCACGCATCTGGCGCGACAGCTCGTTGGAAACCTCGGTGCTGTTGATGTTGGTGGTGTCGATTTCGTAAATATTGCGGGTGACCATACGGATGCCGGCACCCAGCTCGCTTAATATCTGCAGCGATGCCATAACATCGCTGATGCAGGGCAGGTTTTCGATCAGGCATTTGCCCCCCGCCAGAATGGTGGCGGGCAAGATGGCGACCGCTGCGTTTTTGGCGCCGCCGATCACAACCTCGCCTGACAGCGGCTTCCCGCCGTGAATGACATATTTTTCCAAGATAGCTCTCCTTTGTGCTGCCGGCTGCCCACAGCCTTGTGCTGCACGGCAAAAATCGCTATATCCTTATAGATTATACACTATTTTTCCGGGTTTGAAAAGTACCGCAGGGCGAAAACCCGCAAAATGTTTGCGGATTTTCGCCCAAACGGCTTACATACCGGGGAAGAACTGGCGGGCGCTGATCAACGTGCCGCCGCTGTACACCTCAAAATGGCAGTGGTTGCCGGTGGAATTGCCGGTGGAACCCACCTTGCCGATCTCCTGTCCCTGCGACACAGCCTGACCCTGCGTGACGCCGATGCTGGACATATGCGCATACAGCGTGCGGTAGCCGTTGCCGTGGTCGATCTCGACATAGTTGCCGAAGGACCAATGCCAGCCCGCCGCCACCACAGAGCCGGAATCCGCTGCCAGAATGGGCGTACCGTAGGGGGCGCAGATATCCGCGCCGCGGTGTCCGCCCGGCAGGCTTGCCCAGCGGCTGACATAGCTGTATCCGGGTACCGGCCACATAAAGCTGCCGGAGCCGACCTGCGCCACCATACCGGTTTTGAGCTTGGTGCCGGTGACGGTGATCTTGTTCACCGGCGGCGTGATGACCTTGTAGTCCACCGCCTGGCGATCCACGGGTACACCGTCGATGTAGGTGGTTTCGTAGGTGATATCCGCCGTGCCTTCCACGCCGTCCTGCACAACGACCACCTTGCCGTAGGCGTACTCGGAGGAGGTGGAGTTTTCGGTTTCGTAGGCAACGGGAATCGTTTCGGTGTCGTGGCGCACGACCTTGACCTGGAGCAGGTCGGCATTGACCGCACCCGTCACCAGCGTGGTGCCGGCGGGGATCTCCTGATCCAGCGTGAGCAGTTCGGGGTTGATCTGCGCCAGCGAGTCAAAGCTGACGCCGGTGGCATCCACCACGTCCTGCACCGTGTCGCCGTCCTTGGCAGTGTACTTGGTAAGCCCTGCGCCCGCATTGAGCGCCTGTATCACATCGGCGTAGGAGCTGACGGATTTTTGCAGGAACACGCCGTCCACCATACGGATATCATGTACAAACCCGGTCGTCACCGAGGTATCCATCGGATCCTCGTAGGGGGCTTTGATGTTTTCCAGATAGCTGCGCAGATGGTCACCCTCGGTGGTGACAAACTGCAGCTCATCGTCAATATAGACAGCCGTGGCGTTGACGATCTCGTCACTGGCGGTTTTCAGGATGGCGTTGGCGATCTCGCGCTCGGTCATCGTCTGCTCCGCCACTGCCAGCGTAAAGGTGGGGTTGACGTCCCATTCGGTCTGGGCATCGTCGGTACCCTGCAAAAGGCGCTCTGCCGTAAGGATACGACCCTGCACATCGTCGCGGGCTTTTTCAAAGACCTGTTCGGTTGCCACATAGCCGACGGTCTCGCCGTTGACCTGCACGTTCAGCACAAATTGCAGCCCCAGACCTCGGCGCACGACCACTACCAGCACCGCTGCGGCAAGCGCCGGCAAAAAGTAGGTCCCTGCCACCCACACCGTGGGCAGGTACCGCTTGACACCGCGGAAAAAGTATTCCATTTTGGCGATGCGTATGTCCTTGGGCTGCAGCTCGGTGTCGGATCGTTCCTCCAGTGTCTGCGGCAGCTCGCGGATATGCCGAAAGCCCGATGCAATATGCAGAAACGGGCTGAGCAGATCCTCCAGCAGGGTAAGCACGCCCAGCAGGAAGGGACGCAGGATCATCATCAGCAGGTTGCGCACCGTGACCACAGCGCCGTGCGCCACCGCCTTGACCTTGCGAGCCAGACATACCAGCACATATTCAAACCAGAAGCCGATGCGGTACAGCAGATCGCCCACGGCGTTATCCACCCAGAAGGTGACAAGCCGCTGTTTTACGCCGGGCTTTTGTGTAGGGTGATCGGTCTTATGTTCCGTTTGCGTAGGGTTCAAAACAAATTTGCTCCTTTATGATACCGCACAATTCCAAGTGCCGCTCCGGCGGGAGTTGTGCGGCGTTGCCTTCTCTGTTTTCGGGGCGCATTGCCCCACAAGTGCTGCATTATAGCGCATCCGGCTGCCATTTGTCAAGCAGCCCCCCTGCGCCCAGCAGCGCCGCCATATCCGGCGGCAGCGGGCTTTGTACCCGTACCCGCGCGTGGGTATAGGGGTTTTGAAAGCGCATCACGGCGCAGTGCAGCGCCTGCCGGGCGATGTCCTGCACAGGTCCGCCGTACAGGCTGTCCCCCGCCAGCGGATGCCCGATATACGCCATATGCACCCGGATCTGATGGGTCCTGCCGGTGTGCAGCCGGCACGCCGCCAGCGTGTAGCGGTCCGTTTCGGCAAGGACGGTATACTCGGTCAGGCTATATTTGCCGTTCGGCGTAACGCACCGCCCGATGATGGAATCCCCCTGCCGACCGATGGGTGCCTCGATAAACCCGTGGCGCTGCGGCAGCGTACCCGCCGTGACCGCCAGATAGGTTTTTTCCGCCGAGGCTGCCAGCGCCGGGGCGGCAAAGGCATTCTGGGCGCACAGCACAAGACCGCTGGTATTTTTGTCCAGCCGGTTGACCGGGCGGAACACCCCGCTGCGTCCCTGCGTTTGCAGGTAATACAGCCAGCCGTTCGCCAGTGTGCCGTCCGGGTAGTTGAGGGTGGGATGCACCGCAATGCCCGCCGGCTTGTCCAGCACGGCGGCAAACGCATCCTCGTAGGCGATGTGCAGCGGGATATCCTGCGGCACCACATCGGTTTGCGGCTCCGGCGGCAGCACAAAGCTGACCGTCTGCCCGGGGCGCACAATATGGTCCGTATGTACCGGGGCGCCGTCGCAGAAAAAGCCTCCGCCGTCATACTTGACCGCCTTGATCAGCCCGGCGGTCAAGCCCTGTGTGCGCAAAAAAAGGTTCAGGCGCTGCGCCGGCATACCGGGCGCCAAGGTGTATTCCAGCTTGGTCATAAGCGCCCCCTTTTTTGTGCCTAGGTTTCTTGATTATACCACAAATTGCGGTGCGTTGCAATTATTTCACGCAAAAACGGCACATTTGCCCAAAAATTCCAAGCAAATGTGCCGCAATTTCCCCATAAAAACGACTGGACCGTAAGCCGGGTTCTGTATCAAACGACGATCTATCTTGTCCTTGCGTCACCGCAAGGCTCACGCCATCACCGGGACGCGCGAGACTCCGCATAATGTCCCATACGGATGTTGCTTCGAGCAGGGTTTACATAGCCGCAAAGTCGCCAGTGCGCTGGTGAGCTCTTACCTCGCCTTTCCATCCTTACCGCGAAACGCGGCGGTTTCTTTCTGTTGCACTATCCCTGGGGTCACCCCCGGCTGCCGTTAGCAGTTACTCTGTCTCTGTGAAGCCCGGACTTTCCTCAGGCAGCCCTTGCGGGCTGTCCCGCCGCCGTATGTTCCACTCGTTTTCGTGGTTATTATACCATACCGCCTTTTCTTTGGCAAGCGGAAATATTTGGCGCAGAGCCGCCTATACCCGCAAAATCACCCGCAGCACCAGCACCGCCGCCACGCCCGGCACCCCCAGCACTGCCGCGACAAAGGCGGTAAAGCGGGTCAGGGGCAGCGCCACCCCTGTCACCGGCTGCAAAAGCGCCAGCACCGCCAGCGCCCCCAGCCCGCAGACGCTGCCCGCCAAAAAGCACCGCATACCGCGCTTTTGTGCCAAGGCGCAGCGCAGCAGCACCAGCAGCATCGCCCCCGCCGCGGCATATACGCCAAGGCTCATACGCTTTGCCCTTTGCTTCGCAGCAGACGCAGCAGGGCGCGGCAGCGGCATTGCAGCGCGGCGTGCTGGTAGGTCAGCTGCTCGATATAAAACGGCTCCTGCGCCTCATTGAATTCGTTTTCGTTGCGCTGTAACGCCTGCATCGTGCGCGTCAGCTCCGCCTTCGCGGCGCGGCGCTGTTTTTCCTGCCTTGACACACGGTGAAACACTCCGCCACCCCCTTACAGCAAAATGCAGATCAGCCCGTCGCAGCCCTCGTTGATGATGCGTTCCAGCGTCTGCTGCAGCCGGTTGCGCGCCGCCTGCGGCATATGCAGCAGCTTCGCCTGCACCCCCTCGTTGACCAGAACGTCCAGACTTTTGCCGAAGATATTTGTGTTCCACAGCTTGCCGGGATCGGTTTCAAAATCCGCCAGCAGGTTTTTGATCAGCTCCTCTCCCTGCTGCTCACTGCCCACGGTGGGCGAAAGCTCGGTGCGGATGGCGGCGCGCATAATATGCAGGCTGGGGGCGCTGGCGCTGAGCCGCACCCCATACTGCCCGCCCTGCTTGACGATCTGCGGCTCCTCCAGCGTAAGCTCCTCCAGCCCCGGCATTACGATGCCGTAGCCGGTTGCCTCGACCTGATCGAGTGCGGGCTTGATTTTATCATAAGCGCGTTTTGCCTTGGCAAGGCTTACGATGCAGGGCAGCAGCCCCGCCTCGTCCACGATGTCCAGCCCCGTCTGCTCGCCCAAGATTTTATAAAAAATATCCGGCTGCAGCCCGGCTGCCACCCGCACACGACCGGTGGCAGGCTCCGCCGCCAGCAGACGCAGCCCGGTGATATACGGGCAGTCGGGGCGCAGGTTGGCGGCACTTACGTCCCCCATTTTGCGAAAACGCCCGGCAAGCGCGCGCATTGCCTCGTACACGGCGGTTTGCAGCCAGTGACCCGGCTCCAGCATCGTGACCCAGCCGGGCATCTGCACGGCGATCTCCTGCAGCGGAAACTCGTACAAAAGCGCCTGCAAAATGCCGTCCACCTCCCCGGCGGTCATCGTCAGGCAGTTGACGGGCAGCGCCGTGTGGTGGGTCTGCTCGCTCAGCTGCGCTGCCAGCTTGCGGGCTTCGTCGCTGTCCGGCTCGGTGCAGTTGACCAGAATGACATAGGGCTTGCCGATCTCGTCCAGCTCGGCAAAAATGCGCTGCTCCGCCTCGCAGTAGGCTTCGCGCGGCAGGTCGGCAACCGAGCCGTCGGTGGTCACAACGACGCCCACCGTGGCGTGTTCGCGGATGACCCGCCGGGTGCCGGTTTCGGCGGCAAGGTCAAAGGGAACCTCTTTGTCGAACCATGGGCTTTTGACCAGACGCGGGGCTTCGTTTTCCTCATTGCCCAAAGCCCCCTGCACCATATAGCCCACGCAGTCGATCAGCCGTGCGCGGAATTTCACCCCGCCCGAAAGTTCCACCGACACAGCTTTTTCGGGGATGAATTTCGGCTCGGTGGTCATAATGGTGCGCCCGGCGGCGGATTGGGGCAGTTCGTCCTGCGCGCGGGTGCGGCGTGCTTCGTTCTGGATATGCGGCAGCAGCATAAGCTCCGCAAAGCGCTTGATAAAGCTGCTTTTGCCGGTGCGCACCGGACCGACGACCCCCAGATAGATATCCCCGCCCGTGCGCTTGGCGATATTTTGGTAGAGTTGTTCCTGTGTCACAGACCGTTCCTCCTTTACAGTGCCGCCGGGATCAGCAACACGGCGGTTTGGGCAGTCAGCTCCTGCGGGGCGGTGTCGGCGCAGTCCATATCGTTTGCCTGTGCCAAATCCTTGGCGCGGGCGTGGTAACGCTTGGCAATGTCAAAGATGCGCTCGCCCTCCTGCGCGTAATAGAGGTAGAGGGCGGTGTCCTCGGCGGGGTATTGCTCCCCCGTTTCCACGTCGGTCAGCAGCTGCATCGGCTGCACCTGCAAAAGGCTGCCGGTGGTTTCAATGTCCAGCTCCACCCGCAGCCTTGCGCCCGCCTTGCTGCTTTGGATGCGCGCCGCCGCGGCGTGCAGGCACAGGCAGCAGTCCTCCGGCTTGCCGGAAAAGCCGCTGCCCAGCTGCCAGACAAAGGGCTTGTCATAGCAGGTAAGCTCGCCGCGCTCGTCCGCGCAAAGCACGTGCGCCGTGCCCTTGCCCTCGATTTGCAGGGTTTCGCCGCCGGGCGCAAGACCCGCCGCGCCCAGCGTGACAAAACAGCCCAGCACCTGCGCGTCCTCCTGCGGCAGATCGTCCTCGACCGTGACCGAAACGCAACCGGAAAGGTCGGCGGTTTCCTCCAGCATACGAAAAACCGTTCCCACCGTCTGCGTCTGGCAGACCGTAGAGTAGGCATCCGCCACCACGGTGCGCGTTTGCTGCCGCCACACCTCGGTGTGCAGCCGCCAAGTGAC
Source organism: Subdoligranulum variabile (assembly GCA_004552305.1). Taxonomy (GTDB): domain Bacteria; phylum Bacillota; class Clostridia; order Oscillospirales; family Ruminococcaceae; genus Gemmiger; species Gemmiger variabilis_A. The sequence continues at coordinate 45,263 of SFOX01000004.1, forward strand.
GGCAAGCATTGTCTGCCCCGCGTCATCCCGGCTGACCGTACACGCCGGTACATCGCCCCACAAAAGCACCCGGTCGTTGTCCTGCACGGCGGCAAGCTCCAAGGTCTGCTGCACGGGCAGCTCCTTGGTAAAGGCGGTCAGCTGCTCACTGTCGGGCGGCTGGCAGCAAAGCTGCACCCGCAGCGTCCCTTGTATATGCAGCTGCCCTGCGCCCGCCACGGCGCTGCCGGAAACAAACGTGCCGTCCACATCCAGCACCGTTTCACCGCCCTGCAGGGACACGCCGGTCTGCGCGGTAAAGGTCTTTTCCTCGGCGGCGATGCGCTGCAGCCCCTGCAAAACGGCGGTGCGCTGCTCAATGCCGCAATCTGCTAGGGCGGTCAGCACCTCGCCGGTGTGGAAGGTGGGCAGCGATACCGTGACAATGTACGCCCCGCGCAGGTCTATGCGATGCTCGCTGACAGCGCGGCAGTTGCAGTATTCCATCTCACCGTCCACGGTGGCTGCCCCCTCGGCGCAGGTTCCGTCAGGCAGCTCCGCCGATTTTTCAAAGGGCAGCTTCTGCTCCATACGCCACAGGCGGCTGCCCGGCTCGTCGCTTTGATAATACACGGTGCAGCGCAGATATCCCTGCGCCGTCCAGCGCCCGTCCGCCACCGCATTTTGCAGAATGACCGGCACGATCCTGCATTTTACGATTTTGAACACGGCGGGCTGATAGTCGGGGATGAGGATTTCGGTTTCCACCGGCAGCTCCAGCCGGGTTTCCCAGCGCCCGGCGTAGGCGGTCACGGTGTCCTTGAACACCTTGAGTTCCATACACGATACCTCCCTTTTTCTGGCAGCATAAACCTCTTGTGTATCTATATGGTCGCCGAGGCAAAAAAATACCCCCGCCGCCCCAAAAGGAGCAGCGGGGGAATCATCTTTATACTTTAAACGTCATGCGCAGCAGCCATCGCAGCGCCTTGGGGCAGCGGATCACAACAACATTCATGGCGCACACCTCACTTTCGGGTTTGCGCCATACTATGCCGGTTCCGGCTGCCGTGTTACCCGTCGGCGCGGGTCAGCACCGCCAGCCCGCAGCCCGCTGTGCAGGAAAGCTGCGCTGTATCCTGCACAAATTCATTGCTGACGCCCAGCGGATAATCGGCGGTAAGGGCTGCGTTTTGCAGCGGATAGTACACGCCCGTGAGCGTCACGCCCTGCAAGGCACCCTGCAAAGGGAACAGCGAAAGATACTGCCAATCCCTCTTTTGCAGCGTCAGCGGGGTGCCGGGCAGCAGGTAATGCAGCTCGCTTCGTTCGTCCGCCAAGAGGACCTCGACGCCGTTTTGCGCCAGAAACAGCCCGGAGGCTATGTTGGCAAGGCTATGTTCCAGCCTTGCCCCGCCCAAAGCCCCCAGCAGCGTGATGCGGGTATAGCCCTGCTCCAGCAGCCAGCGCGCGGCGTAGTGGGTGTCGGTATCGTCCTTGACGTGGGGCAAAACGATGGTCTTGCCCGTGGTTTCGGGTCTTGGGGCGGAATCAAAATCCCCCACGATCAGATCGGGCTGCACGCCCAGGCGCACGGCGTTGCGGTAGCCTGCATCGCACGCCACCACAAAGGCATCCGGCGTAAGATAGCGGCACATTGCCCCGCCCACCGGCACAGCCGACAGAATGACGGCGGTCTTTGTTATTTTTCCCATTCTTTCCTCGCTTCGGCGTCGGCGTACATCGAAAGATAGCTGGCGTAGCGGCTTTGGCTGATTTTGCCCTGTGCCAGCGCCTCGCGCACGGCGCAGCCGGTTTCGCTGCGGTGGGAGCAGCCGGTAAACCTGCACTGCCCGAAATAGCGTTCAAATTCCGGGAAGGTGTGCTGCAAATCCTCCTTGGGGATGCGGCAGAGCTTTTGCGCCTCCAAGCTGGCAAAACCCGGTGTGTCCGCCAGGCGCCCGCCGCAAATCTCAAAGATTTCCACCTCGCGGGTGGTGTGGCGTCCACGCCCCAGCTTGCGGCTGATCTGCCCGGTTTCCCGGTTCAGCTCCGGCGCCAGATGGTTGAGCAGCGTTGACTTGCCCACACCGGAGTTGCCGCAGAACGCACACAGATGATCTTGGATCTGGGCGCGGATCTCCGCCAGCCCCTCGCCGGTTTCGTAGTTGAGCATGATCAGCGGGATGCCGCTGCCGGCATACGCCTGCTGCAGGCTGTCCGCCGCCGCAAGGTCCGCCTTGGTGATGACAAGCACCGGCTGCACGTCCTTGTACACGGCAGCCGCCGCCAGCTGATCCAGCACCAGCGTGCTGGGTACCGGCTGCACCGTGCTGGCAACAATAAACAGTACATCCAGATTGGCAATGGGCGGGCGGACAAAAACATTTTTGCGGGGCAGGATCTCCTCAATGGCAGCGCCGTCCGCTGACAGACGCACCATATCCCCCGCCACCGGGGTAATACCCCGCTTGCGGAACACGCCCCTTGCCTTGCACTCCACGATGCCGTCGGGCGTTTTTACATAGTAAAATCCGCCGATGCCCTTTGTAATATAGTCCATGCCGGTTTCCTCTTACGCGGGCGCTCTTTCGGTATACGGCTCATGGGTGTCGTAGAAGTACACACCAAAGTCGTGCTTGTACACCTTACGCCAGATGACACTGCCGTCCGGCAGCCAGTACTGCGCGTCCCACGTCATACCTTCCTCCGGGTCGCCCATAGTACCCTCGGGCAGGTTGGGGTCATGCTCCGGCACGACCACCTCTGGTACGCCGGTGGACACATACACCGTAATGGCGCTGCCGACACGCACCGGGGTGCCTGCTTCGGGCATCTGACTCAGCACGGTACCCGCAGGCTGTTCATTGGGCTGTTCCTCGACATACAGCGAAATCAGGCTGTCCCTGACCTCGTTGCGGGCTTCCTCGATGGTGCGTCCGGTCAGACTGGGTACAATGACCTCGGTCTTGGCTTCCTCGCGGCTGACATACATAATAACGGTGGAGCCGCCCTCCACCGTTTCCCCGGCGGCAGGCTCGGTATACACCACCGCGCCGGTGGCGACCGTTGCGTCCACAATGGGCTTTTTGGTCACACGCAGCCCCTTGTCCAGCAGGGTCTGCTTGGCGTCGTCCGCGTCCATATTCTTTGTTTCAGGAATCGTGATATACTCGGTGCCGAGGCTGACCGTCAGGGTCACCTTCTGCTTTTCCTTGACGGTTCGCCCGGCGCCGGGCGTCTGGCGGATGATCGTTCCCGCCGCGCTGGAGCTGTCGTAGGTTTCGTCAAATTCCGCCTTCAGCAGTTTGTTGTAGTCGGACGCCAGGTACTCGTCCTTGGTCATCCCCACAAAGTTGATGAGGGTGACGTCCTCACGGTTGGAGAACAGGAGGTTGTTGGAGTTGGTAAAAATCAGGTACACCAAAATGGCGGCACCGATGACAAATGCCACCGCCATACCCGCAAAAATCGGGAACATGGCAAAGGGCTTGGGTTCCATGCGCTTGGATTTTTTCTTTTTGGCTCCGGTTGCGGCAGCGCCGGCGCGGCGTGCGCCGCCGGTGCGCAGATTGCTGCCGGTCTTGGCGCCGTTTACCACGCGGCTGATTTGTTTTTCGGGATTATCCTGCATATTTCTGTACTCGTATTCAAAATGGATGGAGGGGTTTTTCTTGAACGCCTCGATGGCGTCCAGCATTTCCTGCGCGTTCTGAAAGCGCTTGGCGGGGTCCTTTTCCATCGCCTTCTCGGTGATCTGGCGCAGCCCCTCCGGCACGTCGGGGGCAATTTCTGCCAGCGGGCGCGCCTTGTCGGAAATCTGCATAATGGCGATGGAAACTGCACCGTCACCGTCAAAGGGCAGCTTGCCGGACAGCATCTCGTACAACATAACGCCGACCGAGTAGATGTCGGTGCGGGCATCGGTGCGCTCGCCCTTGGCCTGCTCGGGGCTGATATAATGCACCGAGCCGATCGCCTTGTCGCTGACGGTCTGGCTCTGCGCGCGGGAGAAGCGGGCAATGCCGAAGTCCATCATCTTGATGGAGCCGTCCGCCAGCAGCATAATATTCTGCGGCTTGACATCGCGGTGGATGATGCCCTTGGCGTGGGCGTGCTGCAGGGCGCTGAGCACCTGCGTGGCAAAGTAGACGGTTTCCTTCCATGTCAGGGTGCCGCCGCGCTGGCGCAGGTACTCTTTTAAGGTGATGCCGTCCACATATTCCATCACGATATACTGCAATTTGTCGGTAACTGAAACATCATACACCTTGACAATGTTGGGGTGGTTTAAAATCGAGATTGCCTTGGACTCGTTTTTAAAGCGGCGCACCAGCTCCTCATTGTCGAGAAATTCTTCCTTCAGCACCTTGACGGCAATCGCGTTGCCGGTCTTGAGATCGGTGCCGCGGTAGACGTTCGCCATACCGCCGACGCCCACCAGACCTTCTATAGAATAGCGACCATCCAGCCGCTTACCGATCATATTATCCATGGTTGACCTCCGTAGTTTCCACACCCATCAGCAGGACGGTAATGTTGTCCTGCCCGCCTGCCTGCAAAGCGTGATCCACAAGAATTCTTGTGGCATCAAAAAACGTTGCATCGCGCAAAATCCGCGCTGTTTCTGTGTCCGGGATCATATTGGTAAGCCCGTCCGTGCATAAAAGCAGGATGTCCCCCACCGCCACCTGGCAGCGGCTGTATTCCGGCACGATATTGGCGGACACCCCCAGCGCCCGGGTGATCAGGTTTTTTTGCGGGTGCTGGGCTGCCTGCTCGCGGGTGATCTGCCCGCTGTCCACCAGCTGCTGCACCATCGAGTGGTCGTGGGTGATCTGCGTCAGCTCACCCGCGTGGTACAGATACGCGCGGGAATCGCCCGCGTGTACAATGTGCGCCACACCGTTATCCCCCACATAGGCGCAGACACCCGTGGTACCCATACCCAGCATTTCGGGGGAGGCAGTGGCTTTGTCATATACAGCGCGGTTGATGATGTCAAACCCGCGCAGCAGGAAGGCTTTTTCTGCACCGGGCTGCAATTCCGGCAGCTCCTTGGCAAAATACTGCTGCATGGTATCGGTGGCAATGCGGGAGGCGACCCGCCCGCCGTTTACGCCGCCCATACCGTCGCACACAATGCCCCATGCAGTTCCCCCCGGCAGCTGCTGCGCACAATAATTGTCCTGATTTTCCTGGCGGCAGCTTCCGATATCGGTGATGGCTGCAAGCTTCATTGCGTTTCGTCCTTTCCTTGTAAACTCTCTTGGGCATCCTCGCGGCGCAGCTGCCCGCAGGCGGCGCTGATGTCGGTACCCAGACGCCGACGCACCGTGGCGTTGACGCCCAGCGCCTCCAGTTCCTTGCGGAAGCGGTGGACATTGGCATCGTCGGTGGCGGAGTAAGGGCTGCCGTCCACCGGGTTGATGGGGATCAGATTGACGTGCGCCCCCATGCCCCGGATCAAGTCCGCCAGCTTCTGCGCCATCTCGGAGGAATCGTTGACACCGCGCACCATCGAATACTCAAAGCTGATGCGGCGCCCGGTTTCCTTTTGGTAGCGCCGGCACGCCGGGATCAGCTGCTCGAGCGGGAAGGCATCGTTGACCGGCATCATCGAGGAGCGCACGGCGTTGTCAGGCGCGTGCAGCGACACCGACAGCGTCAGCTGCAGATGCCGCTTTGCCAGCTCGTCAATTTTCGGCACCAAGCCGCAGGTAGACAGGCTGATGTTGCGCATCCCGATGTTGACACCCTCCGGGCAGGAGATGATCTCCAGAAAGTCCATCACGTTGTCAAAATTGTGCAGCGGCTCACCGATGCCCATCAGAACAATGTGGGACACCCGCTCGCCGGTATCCTTTTGTGCGGTGTAAATTTCGGAGGCGATCTCCCCCGGCGTCAAGTCGCGCACGCGCCCGGCTTGGGTGGACGCGCAGAACCGGCAGCCCATAGCGCAGCCCACTTGGGTGGACACGCAGACGGTGTTGCCGTATTTGTAGCGCATCAGCACGGTTTCAATGCAGTTGCCGTCCGCAAGCTGCAGCAGGTATTTTACCGTGCCGTCCGCCGACTGCTGACGGCGGCGGATAGCGGGCGCGGCGATCGAACACTGCTGCTCAAGCAAGGCGATGAGCGCCTTGGGCTGGTCGGTCATCTGCGAAAATTCGGTGACAAGCTTTTGGTGCAGCCACTTGAAGATTTGTTTGGCGCGGAATTTCGGCTGACCGAGGCTGACAATATATGCCGTCAGCCTGTCAAGGGTCATATCCGAAAGGCAAATTCCTGCGGCCTGTTCCATGGGGGAAGCCCTCCTAAATACTAGTAACGGAAAAATCAGTGATTTTTTTGCAGGATCGCCACAAAAAATCCGTCCGTATGGGTCTTATGCGGCAAAAACAGCGTGCCGAAGCCGGTATCCACGGCACCGGGGTACGCCATCGGCGGGGCAGCCAGCGTGAAATCCGGGTTGGCGGTCAGGAATTTTTGCACCTGACGCTCGTTTTCGTCCCGGTTGACTGTACAGGTAGAATACACCAGCCTGCCGTTTTTGGCAAGGCTGTCCGCACCGTTTTGCAGGATTTTTTGCTGGGTTTGGAGCAAATTCTCCATACCTGCCAAATCTTTGCAGCGGATATCAGGTTTTTTGGCTATGACACCAAGACCCGAACACGGTACATCGCACAATACGCGGTCAAAGGTTCCCCACGCCGGGCGCGGCACGGTGGCATCGTTTTGCAGCGCCTCGGCGCAGTGTACGCCGCAGCGGTCAAACGCCTTGCGCAAAAGCGATACCCGCCCCGGCACAAACTCGCCGCTGATGAGCTGCCCCTTGTCCTGCATACACTGTGCCAGCGTCAGGCTTTTGCCGCCCGGCGCAGCGCACAGATCCAGCACCTTTTGCCCCGGCTGCGCCTGCACGCAAAGGGCGGCAAATTGGCTTGCCAGCCCCTGCACATGGTAAAGCCCCTCGGCAAAGGCTTTTGTCGCCGCCGGGGAGCCGCTGAATTTCGTCAGCAGGCAATGCGCCCACGGTCCCGGCGCTGCGTCGCAGCCCTCGCTTTGCAGGCGCGCGGTGAGCGCCGCATCGGTGGTTTTCAGGGTATTGACCCGCACGGCGGCGGCAGGCTTTTCAAAAAAGGACGCTGCCATGGCAAATGCCTCGTCGCCGTACTGGCTGTACAAAAGCGCTGCCACAGGCGCGGAAAGGCAGTAGTAGATTTGCAGGCGCTGCTGCGGGTCGGCAAAATCGCTCTCGCTGACGGGCTGCACGGCGGCGCGGCGCAAAACCGCGTTGACCATACCGGCGGCGCTGGTTTTGCCGAACGCCTTGGTCAGCTTGACGCTCTCGTTCACAGCGGCCGAAACCGGCACCTGCATAAACCGCGCCTGCGCCAGCCCCGCGCGCAAGACCGCGCGCACCGGCGCATCCAGCTTTGCCAGCGGCTTTTTGAGGAACTGCCCCAGAAGGTAGTCCAGCAGGGGCATACGCTCCACCGCCGTGTAGAAGATACCCGCCGCAAAGGCAGCATCGCGCGGCTCAGGTGCCGGGGTGCATTTTTTCAGCTCGGCGTCCAGCACCAGATTGGCGTAGCCCGCCTGCTCCTGATGCAAAAGCGCCTGCACCGCCAGGCGGCGGGGCGTCACAGGCAGTCCCCCGTTTTCAGGCGGCGGCCTGCCGCCCAAGCGGTACCCGCCATCGGCTTGCCGCCCTCGGGCGTGACGCTGAGCAGCGCCACCGCGCCGTTTTGTGCCGCCACCGTCAGCGGCTTTAACGCCAGCACGGTGCCGGGCGCGGCGTTCTGCGGGTTTTCTGCCAGGCGGCACTCGCTGACCTTGATGCGCTTGCCGTCCTGCTCAAACCACGCGGTGGGCCAGGGGTTCATACCGCGCACCCAGTTGTGGATGTGGGTGGCGTCCTCGGTAAAGGCAAAGCGGGCGGTGTCCTTGGACAGCGGCGGTGCCAGCGTTGCCTTGCTGTGATCCTGCGGCACGGGGGTAAGCTGCCCTGCCTCGATTTTTGCCAGCGCGTCCACCAGCGTCTTGGCGCCCACGGCGCTGACGCGGTCAAACAATTCGCCGCTGGTTTCCTCGGGGTCGATGGCGACCGGCTCGACCATCAGCACATCGCCGGTGTCAAGCCCCTCGTCCAGCTGCATAATGGAAACGCCGGTTTCGGCATCGCCGTTCAGCACTGCCCATTGGATGGGCGCCGAGCCGCGGTACTTGGGCAGCAGCGAAACGTGCAGGTTGATGCAGCCGTACTTGGCAATATGCAGCAGCTGCGGCGGGATGATGCAGCCATACGCCACCACGACAATAATATCGGGTGCCAGCTGCTCAATCAGCGCATCGGACGAACCGTCGCGCAGCGTGCGGGGCTGGTAGACCGGAATGTCGTGGCTCTGCGCCAGCTGCTTGACCGGGGGCGCGGTCAGGATCTGCTTGCGCCCCACGGGCTTGTCGCGGCGGGTAAACACGGCGCACACCTCATGCCCGGCGCCCAGCAGGGCTGCCAGGCTGTCGGCGGCAATATCGGGTGTACCCATAAAAAGGATGCGCATAGAATCAGTCCTCGTTTTCTTCGGGGTAGTCGTCCTCATAGAAATGCTCTGCCAGATCCATGATGGTGATGCCGTCCAAGTGGTTGTTCTCGTGCTGGATGCAGCGGGCCAGCATATCATCCGCCTCCATCTCAAACCATTCGCCGTGGCGGTCCTGTGCCTTGACCTTGACGTGCTTGGAGCGGGAGATAGCGCCGTTGTGTCCGGGGAAGGACAGGCAGCCCTCGTACAGCTCGACCTTTTCGTCGCTCAGCTCCAGAATTTCGGGGTTGATGAACTCGATAAACTTGTACTCGTAGTTGGCGGGTACGTCCTCGGGCATATCGCGGTCATCCAGGCAGATGAACAGGCGGCGCATCATACCCACCTGCGGACCCGCCAGACCCAAGCCGTTGGCGTCGAGCAGTGTTTCTTTCATATCATCGAGCAAAATGCCCAGACGGTCGTCAAATTTGGTTACGGGGCGGCAGACCTTTTTCAAAATCGGGTCGCCGTCCTGCACGATAGTACGCAGTGCCATAAATAATTTCCTCCCAGATTAAATATCCCCGTCAGAGTTGAAGTCCAAAATCACCGATGCCCTGGCGGGGAGTTTTTCCTTATCGTAGGCATCCAGTGTCTGCCGCATCACGGCGCGGAACTGTGCATCGTTGCGGCATTTCAAAGTCAGCTTGTAGCGGTATTTGCTGTTGAGCATCACAATGTTCATGGGTGCGGGTCCCAGAATGCGCAGCGGCATTTGGGGGTTTTGGGCGGCGATTTCGCCCAGGAGCTGCCCAAACCGCACGGCGGCGGTCAGGACCTCGGGTTCCTTGTCCCCCACAAAGCCCACCACGCAGAAGGCGCAGAACGGCGGGTACAGCCCGAATTTGCGAAAGGTGATCTCCTCGCGGTAGAACGCCTCGTAATCCTGCGCGGCAGCCAGCTGCAAAACCGGGTGGTCGGGTACGGTGGTCTGGATCAGTGCCCGCCCGGGGATGTCGGCGCGCCCGCCCCGCCCGATGACCTGCGTGACCAGGCTGAACACGCTTTCATACGCGCGGAACCCCTGCCCGAACAGCAGCGAGTCGATGCCCAAAACACCGACGAGCGAAACCTTTTCAAAATCCAGCCCCTTTGCCACCATCTGGGTTCCCAGCAGGATATCGTAGTCGTGCCGGGCAAACTGCGCCAGCATGGTTTCGTGGGCATTCTTTTTGGTGGTGGAGTCCTGATCCATCCGCAAAATGCGCGCCGCGGGCAGCAGCCGGGACAGCTCCTCCTCCACCCGTTGGGTGCCGAATCCGCTGTACGCCAGCTTGCCGCCGCAGTCGGGGCAAAGGGTGGGCGCGGGCTGCACGGTATGCCCGCAGTGGTGGCACATCAGCGCCTGTTGGGGCTTATGGTAGACCAGCGGCACACTGCAATGCGGGCATTTCAGCACATGACCGCAGGCGGTACACATGGCCACCGTTCGGTAGCCGCGCCGGTTCAGCAGCAGGATGCTCTGTTCCCCGTGGTCGAGGTTTTTTTGCAGCTCCTGCGCCAGACGCCCGCTGACCTCGCGCGGGTTGCCCGCCGCCAGCTCCGCGCGCATATCGATAAAATCCACCTGCGGCAGCGGCTTGCCGCCGTAGCGGTGCTGCAGCCGCACCAGCTGCAAGCGCCCGCTTTGCGCGGCGTGGTAGGTTTCTGTCAGCGGCGTGGCAGAGGCGAACAGCAGCAGGGAATTTTCCATCGCAGCGCGTTTTTTGGCGATGTCGTGGGCATCGTAGCGGGGGGCGGACTCGCTTTGGTAGGTATGCTCCTGCTCCTCATCCATGATGATCAGCCCGATATTTTGCAGCGGGGCAAACACCGCGCTGCGGGTACCCACCACGATGTCGGCATTCCCCTGCTGGATGCGCCGCCACTGCAGAAGTCGCTCGGTATTGTTGAGCGCCGAGTGCTGCACCGCCAGCCGGCTGCCGAAGGTGGATTTTAAGCGGCGGATCATCTGCGGCGTTAAGCTGATTTCCGGCACAAGCACCAGCGCCTTGCGCCCCAATTCCAGCGTGCGCTCGATGAGCTTTAGGAACACCATCGTCTTGCCGCTGCCGGTAACCCCGTGCAGCAGCGCCGCGTGGGGCTGCGCGTCCTCCAGTTTCGGCAGCAGCTCCCAGAAAACCGCTTGCTGCTCCGGCGAAAGGGTGATGGGGCGAGGGTCAAAGGGTATGGCGGCGAACAGGTCAATTTCCTTATCCTGCTCGCACGCCGTAAGCACGCCCTTTTTGCACAGGCTGTCCAGCGTTGACTTGGAGATACCCACCTTGTCCAGCTGGCGCGCCGTCAGGGGACCTTGGCGCAGCGCCTGCACCGCCGCCAGCTGCCGCGGTCCGGGTTTCGGGGCGGCGGGCAGCTCGCCGGTCAGGGTGTACAGCCGCTCGGTTGAGCGGGTTAGCCGGCTTTGCATGACCGGACGCCCGTTCTCCACCGCGGGGCGGTACTGTGCACCGTAGGGGATGACCGCCTTGACCGCCTCAAACCAAGTGCAGAAGGTGCGCTCCTTCAAAAAGCGCACCAGCTCCATCAGGTCGGGGGTCAGGCGGGCTTCCTCGGGCGCGGCATCCAGCAGGGTTTTCAGGTTGTCGGGCGCGTCCTCGACCTCCTGCACATCCAGAACGACCGCCATACGCGGTTTATTGCCGCGTCCAAAGGGTACCAGCACCATACTACCGGGCCAGAGCCTGCCCGCAAGGCGGGGCGGCACGCAGTAGGAATACAGCCTGTCAAAGTGGATGTTGGCGTCGTTTACCGCCGCTTGGGCAATCTGCAGGCTCATTCGTCGGCGCCATGCTTGAGCTTGAACTGAATGATGGAATACAGGCTGTCCGCGCACGCCTCGACTTGGTTGTTGACGATATGTTCGTCATAGTTGACCGAGTTGGCGATTTCCGTTTCGGCGCGCTGCAGGCGGCGGCGGATGGTTTCCTCGCTCTCGGTGCCGCGGCAGCGCAGGCGGCGCTCCAGCTCCTCCATATCGGGGGGCAGCACAAAGATGGTGGTGGCACCGGGGTACATTTTTTTGATGTTGCCCGCGCCCTCGACCTCAATGACCAGAATCACCGGGATACCCAGCGCCATACGCCCCTCAATCTCGCTGCGCAGCGTGCCGTAGTAGTTGCCGCAATACTGCGTATGCTCGACGATCTGGTCGTGGGCAAGATGGTCCTCAAAGTCCGCTGTGGACATAAAGTGGTAGTTGATGCCGTCCTTCTCGCCCTCGCGCGGGGCGCGGGTGGTGGCGGAAACGGTGTGCTGGATTTCCGGGTGCTTTTTCAAAAGATTTGCCACCACGGTGTCCTTGCCGGTGCCGGACGGACCGGACACGACAAACAAATATTTTTCGCCTTTCATACGTTCTTCTCCTCTTCTTCCGGGGCAAAGCGACCGGTCAGACTTTCCAGCGCAATGCCCGATAATATCACATGATCCGAGTCCATGATCAAGACCGCCTGCGTGCGCCGCCCGTAGGAGGCATCAATGAGCGCACCCTTTTCGCGGGCATCCTGCACCAGACGCTTGATGGGGGCGGAGTCCGGGCTGACGATGCCGATAACGCGGTCACCGTTGACCATATTGCCAAAGCCGATGTTGATCAGTTTCATAGCGGTTCCTTACTCGATGTTCTGGATCTGCTCGCGGATTTTTTCGATTTCGGATTTCAGCTCGACGACCAGCCGGGTGATGGCGACATCCTGGCACTTGGAGCCGATGGTGTTGGATTCGCGGTTCAGCTCCTGCGTTAAAAAGTCCAGCTTACGCCCCACCGGCTCGTCCAGCGTCAAAATTTCGCGGTACTGCGCCACATGGCTGTGCAGACGCACGGTTTCCTCGTCAATGGCAGTCTTGTCGGCAAAAAGGGCAGCCTCGGTCACAAGGCGGCTTTCGTCAATGCTGCGATCGCCCAAAAGCTCCTGCAGGCGGGCGTACAATCTGTCGCTGTACGCCTGCACGCGCCCGGCACTTCCCTGCTCGATTTTGGCAACCAGTTCCTCGATCGTGTCCAGACGCCCTGCCACGTCCGCCTTGAGCTTTTCGCCCTCGGCGGCGCGCATCGCCACAAAGGCATCAACTGCCTGCAAAGCCACGCTCTGCACGTCCTGCCACAGCTCGTCCTCGTTGGTGGGGGCAGCCGTCTGGGTCAGAACCTCGGGGAAACGGGCGATCATACCCGCTGTGACGTCGTTTTTCAGCTCCATTTTTTCAATCAGGGAATCCAGCGCAGCGCGGTAGCCCTGCGCCAGCGACCAGTTGACCGACACAACGGTGTCCGCCGCCGTGACGGTCTGGATGGACAGGCTCAATTCCACCTTGCCGCGGCTGACCTTGGCAGCCACCAGCTTTTTGAGCTTATCCTCCAAAAATGCGCAGGAGCGTGGCAGACGGGAGGAATACTCAAAAAAACGCGCATTGACGCTGCGCAGCTCCACCTTGATATCTCGACCGTGCAGCAAAGCCCCTGCACGTCCGTAACCGGTCATACTTAAAACCATACGCCTTACACCTCGGTATCAGATTCGGCGGTTCTGCCGCCGGGCACACATATATATCATATATTTTACTATTTTTCCCCGCAAGATGCAAGCAAAAAGGCGTTCTTTTACAGCTTAAACACAAAAAAGCCGCCCCTGCCTTGGCGGCAGAGGCGGCAAATGGTTTTACAGATCAAACGGGGTGGGATTTGTTCTCGTAGTCGGCGTGCAGCGCATCGACACCCTGCAGGCGGGCGTTGCGCTTTTCAAAGAACTTGGGCGCAACCTGCGGGAACATAGCGTAGGTCAGCACGTCCTCCTCCTGGATGGTGTACTTGGCGGCTTCTGCCTTCAGCTTCTCCATCTCAGGCTCCAGCGTGTCGGCAAAGCGGCAGGTAATGGGCTGCTCGCCCTTGAGGATAAAGTCGCTGAATTCCTTCTTGATGGGGGCGGGCGTCTTGCCATAATCGCCGTGGACCAGACCCTTGAACTCCTTGGTGACCATCTTGTAGCGCTCGCCCATGATCACGTTGAACACGGCCTGCGTACCAACGATCTGGCTGGTCGGGGTGACCAGCGGCGGGTAGCCGGCATCCTCACGAACGCGGGGGATCTCCTCCAGAACGTCCTGCAGCTTGTCCTCCTTGCCGGCGTCCTTCAACTGCTTGAGCATATTGGAGAACATACCGCCGGGAACCTGATACAACAGGGTGTTGGCGTCAACGCCCAAGGACTTCTGGTTGATCTGACCGTTGGCGATGTACTTCTCGCGCAGCTTGTTGAAGTAAGCGCGCACGACATTGAGCTGGTTCAGATCCAGACCGGTGTCGTAATCGGTACCCTGCAGGGCAGCGACCAGACTCTCGGTCGGCATATGGGAGGTACCCAGAGCCAAGGGACTCATGGCAGTATCAACGATGTCGGCACCGGCCTCGATGCCCTTCAGGATGGACATGGAGGCAAGACCGGCGGTGTAGTGGCTGTGGATGTCCACGGGGATGCTGACAGTCTTTTTCAGCTCGCTGACCAGCTCAGAGCAGGTGTAGGGCTTGAGCAGACCCGCCATATCCTTGATGCAGATGGAATCCGCGCCCATCTCCTCCAGGGTCTTGGCGTACTTGGCAAAGTACTCGTTATTGTGGACAGGGCTCAAGGTGTAGCTGATGCAAGCCTGAACATGAGCACCCTCTTTGTTGGCGGACTTGATGGCAGTCTGCAGGTTGCGGGGGTCATTCAGGGCGTCGAAAATACGGATGACGTCAATGCCGTTGGCGACGGACTTCTTGACGAAGTACTCGACAGCGTCATCGGCGTAGGGGCGGTAGCCCAGCATATTCTGACCGCGGAACAGCATCTGCAGCTTCTGGTGGGGCAGCTCCTTGCGCAGGATGCGCAGACGCTCCCACGGATCCTCATCGAGGAAACGGATGCAGGAGTCGAACGTTGCGCCGCCCCAGCACTCTACGGAGAAGTAAGGGATCTTGTCCATTTCGGGCAGGATGGGACGCATTTCGTCCATCGTCATACGGGTGGCCAGCAAGGATTGGTGGGCATCGCGCAGAACGACCTCAGTAATTTTGATGGGTTTCTTAGCCAATGTCATTCACCCCGTCTTTCTCAGTTCATGGTGCAGAGCAGGTCGCCGGAGTTGACCACGTCGCCCTTGCGAACGTTGACACTTGCCATGGTGCCGTCCTGCGGAGCGCTGATCTCGTTCTCCATCTTCATGGCTTCGAGGATCAGCAGGGTGTCGCCGGCCTTGACGGAGTCACCCGGCTTGACCTTGACATCCAGAATGTTGCCCGGCATGGGGGCATTGACGGAAACAGCACCGGCGGCACCGGCGGGGGCAGCGGCGGGAGCCGGAGCCGCAGCGGGTGCGGGGGCAGCGGCAGGTGCGGCGGCGGGGGCAGCAGCTGCCACGGGGGCGCCGGTGCCTTCCTCAACGGTGACATTATAAGCAACGCCGTTTACGGTAACGATCAGGTTTTTCATAGGAATATCCTCCTTAAATCAGCGGGTTGATTTTTACAGCGTGATGTTGCCGTGCTTCTTGGCAAGGCGGACGGCGCGCTTGCTGGCCAGCATATCCAGCGCCTGCACGACGGCGGCACGGGCATCGGCGGCGTTCACAGCCAGATCGGCGGCACCGTTCCTGACGGCGGCTTCGGCGCTGCAAACGTCCTTGGCGTAGGCGGCAGCCTTCGCCTTGGTGGCATTGACGATATTGTCGGAAGCAAAGATCTCGTCCTTGTACAGAACGGTGACCGCGGCTTCGGGTGCCAGAGGTGCCACGGTGCAGCCGTTGACGGCAACGCGCCAGTCAGCGCTGGCGGCAAAGACGGTGTAGGCAGCGCCCACGGCATTGCCGGCCAGCACAGCCACCTTGACGGTGGTAGCCTCGGCGTAGACACCTGCCATACGGGCAGCCTGGCGGATGCCGCCTGCCTGATCATCACCCTCGCTCTTGACAAAGCCTTCGGTGTTGACTACGGTGATCACGGGGATGCTGTACGCATCGCACAGGCGCACAAAGCGGGCAGCCTTGGCGGTGCATTTGTGGCACAGGGCGTCCTTTTCGGTGGCGACGATGCCCACGGTGCTGCCGTTGACGGTAGCCAGCGCGGTGACAACGTTCTTGCCGTAGCCTGCGTACAGGGTGACAGCGCTGCCCTCGTCAGCCAGAGCCTTGACGGCATCGGTAGCGGTGTAGGCGGCGGTGTTCAGCGCAGCGGCGGGGGCGGCGAAGTCGAACAGCGCGGGACCCGCCAGATTGTTGGCGGGCAGCAGCGCGGCAATCTCAGCAGCCTTCTTGGCAGCCTCAACGGCGTCAGCGGTGGTGGCGGCAGCCACGCCTGCCTTGGCGGCAAAAGCGGCGGAGCCGGCACCTGCCAGCTTATCCTCGGCATTGAAGGGCGCGTTGAGGAACAGCTCGGCGTCCTCTGCCATAATGCACAGGTCAGCGGCAGCAGCGTTGATGGCGTTGGTGCCGGCGCAGGTGCCGGTGACAACGGCGATCTGGGGTACAACGCCGGACACGCGGGCGATCTCGGCGGTCAGGCGGGCGTTGGCGTTGAGCAGCTCAAGACCGCCCTCCAGCTTGGCGCCGACAGAGTCGTAGAAGGTCACGACCGGCGCACCGGTCTGTGCTGCCATTTCCAGCACGCGGATATTTTTTTCGATGTCCTGTACGCCCACAGCGCTGCCATCCTCAAAAACGGCGTAGGCGCTCTGACCGTTGGCGCTGCCGAAAGCTGCACTTACGGCACCGTCCGTAAACAGCGGAGAGTAGACACCGCCGTCAAAAAATGCTGCAAGGATCTCTGCCTTGCCGGGCTTATTTGCTGCCATACAGTTTCCTCCCTATGGTAAAAGCGGCAGACGTTATAACCTTGTTACAAAAATCTGCCATATACAACAATTATACTACTTTGTATAAAAATAGACAAGAGAATTTTCTTACATTTTTCAGGATTTTTGCCGTCAGTTTTCCCTGGTGGGCAGCGGACCGGGGCGGCGGGGTGCCGCCTTGGCGCTGCCGCCGGATTTCTGGGCGGCGTTGCGCAGGGCGCTGACCTCGCTCTTTTTCAGTTCACGATACTCGCCGGGCTGCAGCATACCGAGCTTGACGGGTCCCTGCGCGGTGCGCTTGAGGCGCACGACCTGCAGCCCCACGGCGCTGCACATACGGCGGATCTGGCGGTTGCGCCCCTCGTGCAGGGTGATCTCCAGCACGGTGCGCCCCGGCTCATCGGTGACAACATGGATCACGCAGGGCTGGGTCTTGACGCCGTCGTCCAGCACGATGCCGCTGGACATAGCGATGATCTGCTCCTCGGTGGCGCGGGGGTTGACGGTAACGCGGTATAGCTTGCCCACGCCGCCGGACGGGTGCGTCAGCAGATTGATAAACGCGCCGTCATCGCTGAGCAGCAATAGACCCTCGCTGTCCTTATCCAGACGTCCGACCGGGCGAAGCATGGCGGGTACATCCGCCACAAGGTCCATCACAGTCTTGCGCCCGCGGTCATCGCTGCGGGTGGTCAGAAAGCCGCGGGGCTTGTGCAGCATAATATAGGTGTACTGGCGCTTGCGCACGATGCGCTGGGTCTTGCCGTCGATGGACACCTTGTCGAAGTCGGGGTCCATCTTATCGCCCAGACCCGCGGGATGCCCGTTGACCTTGACCTTGCCGGTGGCGATCAGGCGCTCTGCCTCACGGCGGGAGCAGATGCCCTGATCTGCCAATACTTTTTGGATGCGTTGTTCTGCCATCGTTTACTCCTTGTTGTCCTGCACGGGGGTGGGTTTTTCTTTTTTGATCAGTGCGGTGACCTTGTCCACCAGCTCGGGCAGCGACGCCACGACGTTATCGACCGCCGTGACCTTGTCGATCAGCTGCACGGTGCGCACGTTGCCGTCGGCAATGACGAGGAACGCCACCGGCGTAACCGACACACCGGCACCGCTGCCGCCGCCGAACATCTGCTTGCTGGACTGGGGACCTACGTCCGACCCGCCGGAAGCAAAGCCGAAGGTAACCTTGGAAACCGGGATGATGGTGGTTTTTTCGTCCGGGTGGATAGGGTCGCCGATGATGGTGCTTGTGTCCACCATTTCACGAATTTTGTCGATGGTAACGCCCATCATACCCTGAATGGGATGCTCTGCCATAGTAAATTCCTCCTTATGTCAACGGTCTTATGTCAACGGTTTGGGGCAATACCGCATAATTCTAAGTGCCGATACGGCGAGCGAGGTGCGGCAGATGCTAAGCCAAAAGCGCAGGCAATACTTTGTGTATTGGCGAGCATTTTGG
>SFOX01000024.1 GCA_004552305.1 Subdoligranulum variabile
GGGACGCATCTATGCGTCCCCTACAAACCTGCCGAAAATAGGCGTCCTGTCGATAACTGCTTACCTTCCGGTAATTTGTAGGGAGGGGTCTTGACCCCTCCTTGCCGCCTTGCGGTTACCGCAAATTAAAAAACCACCACCCGGTAGGGGCGGGGCATGCCCCGCCCGCGGTCAAATGGTGACGCGAAAATACCGGATTATCCGTAGGGGCGGTCATTGACCGCCCGTGCTATCATCCCGACAGCGCAACCCAACGGGTAAACCCCGCGGGCGAGCAATGCTCGCCCCTACAACCAAAGGAATAATTGCAATAAAATAAAACCGTGTCCGCGCAGCGGACACACCTTATCTTAACTCTACACTCTCAACTCTACACGCTAAATAAGGGCGCCTTGCGCCCGCAAAAAGGAGAAACGCACCATGACTTTGCAGGAATTTTATCCCATGGTCGGCGGCGACTACGCCGCAACACTGGGTCGCTTGCCCAGCGAGGCACTGGTAAAAAAGTTTTTGCTCAAATACCCCGCCGACCCCAGCTATGCCCAGCTGGAAGCCGCACTGGCAGCGCAGGACTGGGAAACCGCGTTCCGCGCCGCCCACACGCTAAAGGGTGTGGCGCAAAATCTGGGTCTGGACAATCTGTACAAGGTATCCGCCGCCCTGACCGATGCCGTGCGCGGTCCCAAGCCCTTGACGGACCCCGCGCTCTGGCCGCCGGTACAGCAGGCGCACCAGCAGGTTTTGCAGGCGCTGGCGCAGCTGTAACAGCAGCCGGAACAGGCAGTTTTTGCCGCTGCGGCGCGGCGGGTAAGGAGTTTTATCATGCAGACAAAGGCGTTTTCTCCCCGGCGAGTTGCCGCTTTTTTGCTGGCATTGTGCGTGCTGTTGTGCGCGGCGGTGCTGGCTGCCCCCGCAGTCAGCGCTGACCCCGCTGCCGCCAAGGTGCATCATCTGCGTGTTGGGTTTTACAGCTACGACGGCTACAATATGTTTGACGCCAACGGCCGCCCCTGCGGGTACGACTATGACGTCCTGCAAAAGCTGGCAGAGTACGAAAACTTTACCTACGAGTATATCGGCTATGACAAGGACACCGAAGGCGTGCTGCAAATGCTGGAGGATCGGAAACTCGACCTTGTCATCAACCTGCGCAAAACCCCCGAGCGCGAGGAGCGCTTTGTCTACTCTGCCCAGCCGACCGGCAGCATCTGCACTATGCTTACCGTCAAGGCGGGCAACAGCAGCATTACGGCGGGCGACTACGACAGCTACAACGGGATGAAGGTCGGTATGTCGCACACCGGCAACAACCGCAACCTCAGCTTCGAGAACTTTGCCGCCGAAAACGGCTTCACCTACGAACCGATCTATTTTGACAACGACGACCTGATGGCAACCGCGCTGCTGCAGGGGCAAATTGATGCCGCCGTCAGCAACGGTATGCGCGCCACCAAAAACGAGTGGGTGCTGGAAACCTTTGACGAGCAGGAAAGCTACATCGTAATGCGCCCTAAGGATTACGAAACCCAAAGCCTGATCAACAGCGCCTTGGCAAAGCTGAGCCGCGCCGAGCCGGGCTGGCGCAGCGCGCTGACCGAAAAATACAGCAGCAACCACACCAGCAGCAAAATTTCGCTGACGGATCAAGAGTCGAAGTTTGTGCAAAAGCTCAACAGCGAGGGCAGGGTCTTTACCGTGCTGGC
The DNA here is from genome assembly GCA_004552305.1 of Subdoligranulum variabile. Classification (GTDB taxonomy): domain Bacteria; phylum Bacillota; class Clostridia; order Oscillospirales; family Ruminococcaceae; genus Gemmiger; species Gemmiger variabilis_A. The sequence goes on from SFOX01000024.1 coordinate 1,704, forward strand.
AAACCCCGACAGCGCCCCGTATTCGTATCTGGATGAAAACGGCGCACCTACGGGCATTTTGGTCGATTTGATCGGCAAGATCGCCGCGCGTGCCGGGCTGCATATCCAGATTTTGGGCGTTGCCGACCGCGCCGAGTACGAGCAGGTGCTGGCAAGCGGCGAGGCGGATCTCTGCCTGGATATGCCCAAGGACGCCGCCGCAGCCGAAGCGGCGGGCTATAAATTGACCAATAGCTACCTGACCGCCGACTGCAGCTGGGTCACCCTGCGCAGCAGCGACAACCATTTCAGCAAGGTGGCGGTGGCGGACAGCAGCCTGTTTGATTTTTCGCAGGATTGGTCGCGCAGATACCAATGCGTTTCCTACCCGTCCTACGATGCCTGTCTGGCGGCGCTGCGCGACGGCGAGGTGGACGCCTACTTTACCTACCACACGCAGGCAGAGCGCCTGATTTACGAGGATACGCGCAACGACCTGAAAACCGTGGACAGCGACTGCGACGTAGCTTTTGCGGTGGGTGTTTCCCAACAGCTGGATGTTGGGCTGATCGGCATTTTAAACAAGAGCATTGCCAGCTTGACCCGAAGCGAGGTCTTTGCCGTCACCAACGACTACACCAATCTGGGGCAGCTGGAATTTTCGATTGTACGTCTGTTTTACCAGTACCCCACGCTGATTGTGCTGGCATCCGTCTGTGTGGTGCTGCTGATCGGCTGCATGCTGCTGATCATCCGTGACCGCCGCACCCGCGCCGGCATTGAGCAGGCGCTGCACAAGGCGGAGGAAGCCAGCCGCGCCAAAACGGAATTTTTGTCCAATATGTCGCACGATATCCGCACGCCCATCAACGGCATTATGGGTATGATCGACATTGCCCAAAGCGATTTCGACAACCGCGAGCACGTTGCCGACTGCCTGAAAAAGATGCGCGGCGCGGCAACACACCTGCTGTCGCTCATCAATGACGTGCTGGATATGAGCAAGGTGGAATCCGGCACGATGCAAATGCTGGACAACCCCTTTGACCTGCGCGTGCTGCTGGATAACTGCTGCGCCATTGTCGAGGGGCAGATCGCCGAGCATAACCTGACCTTTACCAAGCAGATCGGTCCGTTCTGGCATCCCTTCCTGCGCGGCAGCGAGCTGCATATCCGGCAGGTACTCATCAACATTTTAAGCAACGCCGTAAAATACACCCCGGACGGCGGCACCATCAACTTCTGCGCGCGCGAAACCCTCTGCGAGGAGGGGCTGGTTCACCTGCGCATGGAGATTCGCGACAACGGCATCGGTATGAGCGAGGAATTTTTGCAGCATATCTTTGAGCCGTTCACGCAGGAGGCGCACGGCAGCCGCACCACCTACAAGGGTACCGGTCTGGGTATGGCGATCACCAAAAAGCTGGTGGATCAGATGCACGGCTCGCTGGATGTCGAAAGTGAGCCGGGCAAGGGTTCGACCTTTACCGTGCGGCTGTCGCTGCCGCTGGGTAAGGCGGTGTACAACGAAGCACAGCGCAACAACACGCCCGACGACCTGCATGGACTGCATCTGCTGTTGGCAGAGGATAACGAGTTAAACCGAGAAATCGCCGTGGCGCTGCTGGAAGCGCAGGGCGCCGAAATTACAGCGGTGGTCAACGGACGCGAGGCGGTCGAGGCGGTCAAGGACGCGCCGCCGGGTGCCTTTGACGCCGTGCTGATGGACGTGATGATGCCCGAAATGAACGGCTTGGAGGCGACCCGCGCCATCCGCGAGTGGCAGCAAAAGCCGAAGGAAACCGGCATACCCATCATTGCGATGACCGCCAACGTCTTTGCCGATGACGTAAAAGCCTGCCTGGACGCGGGTATGAACAGCCACGTCGGCAAACCGCTGGATGTGAAGCTGCTGATGGCAGAAATTTTGCGCCTGACCCGGAAGTGAGTTTTTGCAAGGCGGTAGGGGCGGGGGAATGCTCGCCCGCAACCGTGTATTATAATAAATATACCGGGTTAGTCCGTAGGGGCGGCATATATGCCGCCCGTTGCAGCCGCCCCGGCAAATCAACCTAACGGGTAAACCGCACGGGACGCATATATGCGTCCCCTACAAACCTGCCGGAAATTTCCCGTTATCGCAAAACTCCCCGGCGGGGTGGGGTCACCCCGCCCTACAGGGCAATCAAAATACGTCGCGCGGTAGGGGCGAGCATTGCTCGCCCGCAACCGTGTATTATAATGAATATACCGGGTTAGTCCGTAGGGGCGGCATATAGGCCGCCCGTTGCAGCCATCCCGGCAAATCAACCTAACGGGTAACCGCACGGGACGCATCTATGCGTCCCCTACAAACCTGCCGGAAATTTGCATTTTCCCCTATGACCGCTTACCTTCCGGTTGTTTGTAGGGAGGGGTCTTGACCCCTCCTTGCTGTCTTACGGAAGCAACAACATTACGGGTACTCCGTAGGGGCGGCATATATGCCGCCCGTGCAATCTTCCCAACAATGCAATCTGACGGGTAAACCGCACGGGACGCATATATGCGTCCCCTACAAACCTGCCGGAAATTTCCTGTTATCGCAAAACTCCCCGGCGGGGTGGGGTCACCCCGCCCTACAGGGCAATAAAAATACGTCGCGCGGTAGGGGCGGGGAATGCCCCGCCCGCGACATAACGGCAACGCCAACCTAACGGGTAAACCACCTGCATGGCTTCCCCCCCCCCGCAATTTTGCGCCAAACAACCCAACAACCAAAAAAGCCTGTGCGCTGCACAGGCTTTTTTCATATCACATAATCGTTGCCCGGCTGCGCGCCCTTGGTCAAATCCGCCAGCGTGATGCCGTCAAAATAATTCTGAATCATCGTGTTCAGCTCCCGCCACATCGGCAGGGTGCGGCAATCCGCCATGCGCGGGCAATCCGGCGGGTTGTCGCCCAAGCACGCCACGGGGGCAAGGCTGCCCTCGGTCAGGCGCAAAATGCTGCCCACCGTATACTCCTGCGGCGGGCGGGTCAGGCGGTAGCCGCCCGCTTTTCCGCGCAGACCCGTCAAATATTGCGCCTTTACCAAGCTCTTGACGATCGCCTCCAGATATTTTTCGGAAATCTCCTGCCGCGCGGCGATCTCGCGCAGGGGCAGGTAACCATCGTGCTGGTTTTCGGCAATGTCGATCATCACGCGCAGCGCATAGCGACCTTTGGTGGAAATCATCATAGGGTAGGAACACTCCTTCCTAGTTGGCAAAAATCTCTTTTTCCTATTATACCGATTGGTTGATGAAAAATCAAGGATAAATCAAGCATAAAAAGAATATTTTCCTATTGACAAGGCAGGAAAATGGGTATATAATCCTATTAACCTACAAGAAAGGTATGGAATGCAAATGAACGCTTGCCTGACTCCCTATGGGCGATGTCACCGCTGTGCCGCCCGCCTGTAACGTTGAATAGAAAATACATTTGGAGGAACGCATTATGAGCAACATTTATACATCCGCAGACCAGCTGATCGGCAACACCCCGCTGCTGGAGCTGACCCATATCGAACAGACCGAAAACCTGCAGGCAAAAATCCTTGCCAAGCTGGAATACTTCAACCCCGCCGGTTCCGTCAAGGACCGCATCGCCAAGGCTATGATCGACGACGCCGAGGCAGCGGGCAAGCTCAAGCCCGGCTCGGTCATTATTGAGCCGACCTCCGGCAACACCGGCATCGGCTTGGCAAGCGTCGCCGCCGCGCGCGGCTACCGCATCATCATCGTCATGCCCGAAACGATGAGCGTGGAGCGCCGCCAGATCATGAAAGCCTACGGTGCCGAATTGGTGCTGACCGACGGCGCCAAGGGCATGAAGGGCGCCATCGCCAAGGCGGACGAGCTGGAAAAGGAAATCCCTGACAGTTTTGTGCCGGGGCAGTTCGTCAACCCCGCCAACCCCGAAGCGCACCGCCGCACCACCGGTCCCGAAATCTGGCGCGACACCGACGGCAAGGTCGATATCTTTGTGGCGGGCGTCGGCACCGGCGGCACCATCACCGGCACGGGCAGCTACCTCAAGGCGCAGAACCCCGCCGTCAAGGTCGTGGCGGTCGAGCCTGCCACCAGCCCGGTTTTGAGCAAAGGCACCGCCGGCGCACACAAAATCCAAGGCATCGGCGCGGGCTTTGTACCCGATGTTCTGGACACAAAAGTCTATGACGAGATCATCACCGTCAGCAACGAGGACGCCTTTGCCACCGGCAAGCTGGTCGGTCACAAGGAGGGCGTGCTGGTGGGCATTTCCTCCGGCGCGGCGGTCTGGGCAGCCATCGAGCTTGCCAAACGCCCCGAAAACAAGGGCAAAAACATTGTGGTGTTGCTGCCCGATACCGGCGACCGTTATCTTTCCACCCCGCTGTTTGCAGATTAAGCGGATTCGGTTGAAAAAATCCTACCGTTTTGTTATAATGCAAATGGGCAGACGCCGTGTCTGCCCATTTTTTGATGAAAAGGAGAAACCGATATGTTACAACAGCCCGGCGCGCTGATCGCCATGAGCGGCGGCGTGGACAGCTCGGTGGCGGCTTACCTGATGCAGCAGGCAGGCTACCGCTGTGTGGGCGCCACGATGCGCCTGTATCAAAACGAGGAACCGGGTGCGGACGGTCTGCAAACCTGCGGTTCCTCCCAGGATGTCGAGGACGCCGCCGCCGTGGCGCAGCGGCTGGGGATGCCTTTTACCGTGCTGAATTACACCGCCGAATTCCGCGAAAACGTCATTGCGGACTTTATCGGCACCTACGAGGCGGGCGGTACGCCCAACCCCTGCATTGTCTGCAACCGCACAATGAAATTCGGCAGGCTGCTGGAGTATGCGCGGCAGCAGGGGCTGGATTATCTGGTCACGGGGCATTATGCCCGCATTGACCAAGACCCCGAAACGGGACGCTGGCTGCTGAAAAAAGCACGGCATATCGAAAAAGACCAAAGCTACGTTTTGGCGGTAATGAACCAGGAACAACTGGCGCACGTTAAATTTCCGCTGGGGGATATGGACAAACCGTCCATCCGCGCCTTGGCGGAAACGCTGCAGTTCTGCAATGCGCACAAGGGCGACAGCCAGGATATCTGCTTTGTGCCGGACGGCGACTACGTCGGCTTTATGGAACGCTTTACCGGCAAAAGCTACCCTGCCGGGGATTTTGTGGACGTGACCGGCAAGGTCGTGGGGCGGCATCGCGGTGCGGTGCGCTACACCAACGGGCAGCGCAAGGGGTTGGGGCTGGCGCTGGGTGCGCCCGTCTACGTCTGCGGCAAGGATATGCTTGCCAACACGGTCACGGTGGGACCGGAAACCGTGCTGTTTACCACGACCCTGACGGCGGACAATTGGAACTGGATCTCCATCCCCGATCTGACCGCCCCGCTGCGCGTCAAGGCGAAGGCGCGGTACCGCCAGCCCGAGCAGCCCGCCACCGTTCGCCCGCTGGGCGGCGGCAGGGCAGAGGTGGTTTTTGACACCCCGCAGCGCGCCATCACCCCGGGGCAAACGGTGGTTTTGTACGACGGCGATGTGGTCGTCGGCAGCGGAAGGATTTTGTAAGGCGGATGGTATATATGGCTTCCCCCAAAGGGGGAAGGCTTTCCCTGCGCGGTAGGGGCGGGGCATGCCCCGCCCGCGGCTTTGCGGCGATAACAACATTACGGGGTATCCGTAGGGGCGGCATATATGCCGCCCATTGCAGCCATCCCGTCAATGCAGCCTAACAGGTAAACGGCAGGGGCGAGCAATGCTCGCCCCTACAAGCAAAGGGCAAATTTGTGACAACCGCCTATTTGCACGGCGGGGCAATAAAAAAATATCCACTCTCAGCAAGCGCCCGCCCTGCTATGCAGGGCAGGCGCTTTTTTGGCGTAAATCCCAAAACTTTTTTCGTTTTGATATAGCCAAACCGTGCATAATATGGTATTATACTAAGATGAATACTTATAAGTGTGTCCAATTCCGAAAAAGGGAGTCCTTATAGATGAACAAACAATCCAAGCAGCGCGTGGCGCTGTTCTTCGGCGGCGTTTCCAGCGAGCATGAGGTCAGCTGTGTTTCTGCCTCCACTTGGCTGCGTGCCCTGCAAAAAAGCCCCTGTGCCGACAAATACGACGTCATCTGCGTGGGTATCACCAAAAACGGTCGCTGGCTGGCGTGTCCGACCCTGACACCCGACGCTATGGCGGACGGCAGCTGGGAGAAAAGCCCAGACTGCGTACCCTGCCTGCTCAGTCCCGACCGCAAGGACCATGGTCTGTGGCTGCTGAAGGACGGCAAGGCGGAGCTTTTGCCCCTTGACATCTGCGCACCCGTTCTGCACGGCAAAAACGGCGAGGACGGCACCATTCAGGGTCTGTTCGAGCTGGCGCGCATCCCCTATGTGGGCTGCGGCGTGCTGGCAAGCGCCGTCTGCATGGACAAAGCGGTCGCCAATGCCCTGATGGACGCCGCGGGCGTACCCCACTGCAAGTGGGTGGCTGCCAGCCGCGCCGACTTGGAGCTGAACGGTCCCGTGGTGCTGGACGCTGTTGAGGCAAAGCTGGGCTATCCCATCTTTGTCAAGCCCGCCAACGCCGGTTCCAGCGTGGGCATCACCAAGGCAACCGACCGCGCGCTGCTGCAAAAGGCGGTGCTGGTCGCCCTGAACGAGGACGACAAGGTCGTGTTTGAGGAGTTCATCGACGGGCAGGAGGTCGAGTGCGCCGCCATCGGTAACCCCGACGACCCCGCCCACATTGAAACCACCCGCCCCGGCGAAATTCTGGCGGGCGCAGAGTTCTATACCTACGAGGATAAGTACAAAAACGGCGTGTCGCAGACCGTTATTCCCGCGCATCTCAGCGAGGAAAAGCTGGACGAAGTCCGCGCCGAAGCCCGCCGCGCCTACCTTGCCTTGGGCTGCGCAGGGCTTTCGCGCTGCGACTTTTTTGTCGAGCGCGGCACCGGGCGCGTGCTGTGCAACGAGCTGAACACCCTGCCGGGCTTTACCGCCATCAGTATGTATCCCAAATTGATGGAAAGCATCGGCGTCGGCTTTGACGAACTGATCGACAAGCTGCTGCAGCTGGCGGTACACCGCCGCAAGGGGGCCTATTGATGGATACACGACCCATCGGCGTATTTGACAGCGGTCTTGGCGGGCTGACCGCCGTGCGCCAGCTGCGCCGGGTTTTGCCGGGCGAGGATATCGTCTATTTCGGGGACACCGGGCGCGTACCCTACGGCTCGCGCGGGCGGGATGTCATTGTGCAGTATGCGCGGCAGGATATCCGCTTTTTGCTCAGCCGCGGCGTCAAGTTTGTGCTGGCGGCCTGCGGCACCGTGTCCTCCACCTACCCGCCGGAGGAAGCCGCCCGCCTGCCCGTACCCTACACCGGCGTGGTGGGTGCCACCGCCCGCGCCGCCGTGCAGGCGACCCGCAGCGGCAAGATCGGCATCATCGGCACGGCAGCCACCGTGCGCAGCGGCTCCTACGCGGCGGTCATCCGGGACATCTGCCCCGGCGCTGAAATTTATGCCCGCGCCTGTCCGCTGTTTGTGCCGCTGGTTGAAAACGGCTATGTCGATGCCGACAACCCCGTGACCAAGATGGTCATTGCCGAATACCTGCAGGAATTGCGCGATAAAAACGTAGATACGCTGATTTTGGGCTGCACCCACTACCCGCTGATCAAGCGGATGATCGGCGAATTTATGGGCGATGCGGTCACGCTGATCGACTCCGGCAAGGTCACGGCGCAAGCCACAGCGGCGGCGCTGGACGATCTGGGGCTGCTGAACGGGCGCAAAACCGGCGGCAGCGCGCAGTTTTTTGTCAGCGATGTACCGTATGAATTTGCCCGCCAGGCGCGGATGTTCCTGGGCGAGTACGCCGGCAGCGGCGACGTGCCGGTGGAGCGCATCGCCATTGAGTCCTATTAAAAGCGAGGCGATACCATGGACGAAAAATTTCTTATCACCATCAAAGGCACCATGGAGCAGCGGGGCGACAGCGACACCGTGGAACTGATGACCCGCGGCAATCTGGTACACAAGGAAAACGCCTACTACATCGTTTATAAAGAAACCGAAACCACCGGCTACGCGGGCTGCACCACCACCGTCAAGGTGGCGGAGGACGCCCGCCGGGTGTCGATGACGCGGTTCGGCAAAAACCACAGCCAGCTTATCATCGAAAAAGGCACCCGCCACCTTTGCCACTACGAAACCGGCTACGGCGCGGTCAGCTTGGGCGTGGCGGCGGATACCATCGAACACGCCCTGACCGAGCAGGGGGGACGGCTGCGGTTCAGCTACACGCTGGATTCCGGTGCCGAAAACTTTATCAGCCGCAACCTTGTGGACATTGCGGTGGAACCCCTGCCCGAAAATGCCGAGTAAATACTACAAACTGTATAAAACGCCGCAACGCGGCACAAACCCTGAAAAGGAGCTTGCCATTATGGAATACAAAAACTACAACCCCCGCCAGGCCGCTTTGGATGCCGCCCGCAACCTGCTGGTGCAGGCTGCCGGTGCCGCTGTGGCGGACGGCTCTCTGCCCGAGGCTGCTTTGCCGGACTTTATCGTGGAGATTCCGGCAGATGTGAAAAACGGCGATGTTGCGTCCAACATTGCCATGGCGGGCGCCCGCACCTTCCGCAAGGCACCCCGCCAGATCGCTGAGGCGATCACCGCCAAGCTGAATTTGGAGGGCAGCCTGTTTGCCCGCGCCGAGATCGCAGGCCCCGGCTTTATCAACCTGTTCTTAGGGCAGGAGTGGTTCACCGATGTCGTGCGCGCCGCCGTGGCGGATGCCGAGTACGGGCGCACCGATGCCGGCAAGGGCAAAAAATACAATGTGGAATTTGTTTCTGCCAACCCCACCGGACCGATGCATATGGGCAACGCCCGCGGCGGTGCCTTGGGCGACGGCGTGGCAGCCTGTCTGGACTGGGCGGGCTACGATGTGACCCGCGAGTTCTACATCAACGACGCCGGCAACCAGATCGAAAAGTTCGGCAAGAGCCTTGCCATCCGCTACCTGCAGCTTTACAAGGGCGAGGATGCCTGCCCGCTGCCCGCCGAGTGCTATCAGGGCGCCGACATTGTGCAGCGCGCCAAGGAATTTGCCGGGATCCACGGCGATGCCTATGTCGAAAAGGATTTCGAGGAGCTGAAAAAGGCCATCGTTGCCGATGCCCTGCCCAAGAACATCGCCGGTCTGCAGCGCGATCTGGGCAAGTACCGCATTCAGTATGACGTCTGGTTCCACGAGAGCGACCTGCACAATTCCGGCGCGGTCAAGGCTGTGGTGGACAAGCTGCTGGAGATCGGTGCCTGCTACAAGGCGGAGGACGGCGCCATTATGTACCGCAGCGCCCAGTATGCCGCCAAGTACGGCGTTGCCAACAAGAAAAAGACCGACGACGGCAGCGAGGAGGAGGCTAAGGACGAGGTGCTTGTCCGCGCCAACGGCATCCCCACCTACTTTGCCGCCGACATCGCCTACCACTACAACAAGCTCGCCGTGCGCGGCTTTGACAAGTCCATCGACGTCTGGGGGGCCGACCACCACGGTCACGTTGCCCGTATGAAGGGCGCGATGGACGCCATCGGTCTGGACGGCGACCGTCTGGACATTGTGCTGATGCAGATGGTCAACCTGATGCGCGACGGCAAGCCCGTGCGTATGAGCAAGCGCACCGGCAAGGCCATCACTCTGACCGACCTGCTGGACGAGGTGCCGATCGACTCCGCGCGGTTCTTCTTCAACCAGCGCGAAAGCAGCTCCACGCTGGACTTTGACCTCGACCTTGCCGTGCGCAACGACAGCGAAAACCCCGTCTACTACGTTCAGTACGCCCACGCCCGCATCTGCTCCATCCTGAAAAAGCTGGAGAGCGAGGGTGTCAAGTTCGGCGGCGTGGAGGGCGTGGATGCCTCGGTGCTGACCGACGCCAGCGAACAGGCGCTGATCCGCCTGCTGGCAGCGTTCCCGGCGGAAATCGTCGCCGCTGCCGAAAAGTACGACCCCGCCCGCATCACCCGCTTCTGTATTGATGTGGCGACGGCGTTCCACCGCTTCTACAATTCCTGCCGCATTCTGGACGCCGAGGGCGCCGTGCAGCAGGGACGCATTGCCCTGTGCCTGGCGGTGCGCAGCGTGATCTATAACATCCTGACGATGTTCAAGGTCAGCGTCCCCGAAACGATGTAAAACCGCAGAATGAAAAATCCCCTGCCGCAAACGGCAGGGGATTTGTTGTATAGGCAGGAATCTTGGGCATACAGGGCGGTGCTTACACGCGCCCAACATATCTAGTATACCACAGGCTTATGCACTTATCAATCCATAATATGTACAAATCTTTCTTTGCAACGTTGGCGATTTTGCGAATGGACGAACCACTAAGGGTATGGTATAGTATAGTCACAGAAAGAAAACAGCCGGAGATAAGGAAGACAAACTTCCAAGTGAAGCCACTTTCCCAAAGCTCACACAAAGACCGGTCATGGAACGATCGACAGCTTAAAGAAGATTTTCTGAGATTGAAAAATCAAACAGAAACACTTTAGGGACTCCGATCCAAAAGCATGAGGGCAACAGAGCAGGAAAGACAAAGTAAAGGCTCGCCGGCAGGATTCGTAAGAAAGGAGGCTCAGACCCGATGGCAAACTTTAAAGATCCCATTCATCACCGGCGGGTCTGCGCTGGCTGACAAAGTGAGAACCACATCCAAAGCCGCAGGGCATACCCTGTAAAAGAAAATTTAGCGATGCATGGTTCACCAACTTTTGATTAGCAAAGCGCAGAGGCCGCCCACCCGAAAGACCTCAGCGTGTTACATAGATCAAGAGAAAGAAGGCTGGTAGAGATGACCACTATCACTCCACCGAACCCAAGGAGCCTGAAATTCACCTGATCAACAAGGAGATACTCCAATGTACAAGAGCTAAGAGGGGCTGCCCTCAGCATCAGACCCAGACCCGAAACTACGAGCCATTCAGACAAGGGATACTCCCATGAACGTGTAAGATTAGCCAAGGGTTAAAAAACTTCGCAACAGATAGGATGCGGTTCCTATGATTTTGAGTGACCAGTCCGAAAAATAACGAATAAGGGTTATGAGGCTTATGACTCCGAAGAAGTAAGACCGCCGGTGCAGATGGAAACATCTGCACCGGCTTTTTTGTTGTGGGGTGTTGCGACGTAGGGCGGGGTGACCCCACCCCGCCGGGAAATTTGGCGGTTGACACGAATTTGCCCTTCGCTTGTAGGGGCGAGCATTGCTCGCCCGTGCGGCTTACCTGTTGGGTTGCATTATCGGTGCGGCTGCGGCGGGAGGCATATATGCCGCCCCTACGGAGTACCCGTAATGTTGTTATAACCGTAAAACCGCGGGCGGGGCAATGCCCCGCCCCTACCGCGCAATGATTGTTATTGCCCCGTAGGGCGGGGTGACCCCACCCCGCCGGGAAATTTGGCGGTTGGCACGAATTTGCCCTTCGCTTGTAGGGGCGAGCATTGCTCGCCCGTGCGGTTTACCCGTTGGGTTGCATTATCGGTGCGGCTGCGGCGGGCGGCATATATGCCGCCCCTACGGAGTAACCGTAATGTTGTTATAACCGTAAAACCGCGGGCGGGGCAATGCCCCGCCCCTACCGCGCGATGTTTTTTATTACCCCGCAATCCCGTGATGATTCGGCATTCCCGGCAGGTTTGTAGGGAACGGTCTTGACCGTTGCGTGCGGTTTACCCGTTGGGTTGCATTATCGGTGCGGCTGCGGCGGGCGACCAATGGTCGCCCCTACGGACTAACCCGTAAAACTATCATCGCCGTAAAACCGCGGGCGGGGCTTGCCCCGCCCCTACCGCGCAATGATTGTTATTGCCCCGCAATCCCGTGATGATTCGGCATTCCCGGCAGGTTTGTAGGGAACGGTCTTGACCGTTGCGTGCGGTTTACCCGTTAGGTCGATTTGCCGGGATTGCTGCGGCGGGCGGCATATATGCCGCCCCTACGGAGTAACCCGTAAAACTATCATCGCCGTAAAACCGCGGGCGGGGCTTGCCCCGCCCCTACCGCGCAATGATTTTTATTACCCCGCAATCCCGTGATGATTCGGCATTCCCGGCAGGTTTGTAGGGAACGGTCTTGACCGTTGCGTGCGGTTTACCCATTAGGTCGATTTGCCGGGATTGCTGCAGCGGGCGATATATATGCCGCCCCTACGAATGACCCGTAATTTAGCGTTATTATTTCCCTCAAAACCAAAACAGGCGCTGCCCGCAAGGGCAGCGCCTGTTTTGTTATAAACGATGCGAAATCAATATTCCTTGGCTTTTTCCTCGCCGTGCATAACGCGCAGGGCGCCCTGGCACAGCGCCAGCAGCTCGTCCTCGCCGGGGTAAACGGTGATGGGGGCGATCCAGCCGAGGTAATCCTTCAGCACCTCGGCGGTGTACGGGTTGTAGGCAATGCCGCCGGTCAGGATGATCTGATCCACCTTGCCGTGCAGCACGGCAGCCATGGCGCCGGCGTCCTTGGCAATCTGGTAGAAGAAGGCGTCCCAAACCTGCTTGGCAAGCTCGTCACCGGCGGCGGCACGCTCGCCCACGGTGCGGGCATCGTTGGTATGCAGGTAGCCGTTAAAGCCGCCGTTGCCGCAGACCTTCTTGTAAATTTCCTGCTGGGTGTACTTGCCGCTGAAGCACATACGGATCAAATCGCCCACAGGCACGGTGCCGCTGCGCTCGGGGCTGAAGCAGCCCTCGCCGTCCAAGATGTTGTTGACGTCCACAACGTGACCGTGGTCGTGTGCGCCGACGGACACGCCGCCGCCCATATGGATGACGATCAGGTTCAGCTCGTCGTACTTTTTGCCGGACTCCTTGGCAAAGCGGCGGGCGACCGCCTTCTGGTTCAGCGCGTGGAAAATCGAGCGGCGGGGCAGCTCGGGCATACCGGACAGGCGCGCCTTGTCGGTCAATTCATCGACAACGACGGGGTCCACGATAAAGCTGGGTACGCCCAGCTTGTCGCCGATCTCGCGTGCCAGAATGCCGCCCAAATTGGAGGCGTGCTGACCCTGCACGCCGGCCTTCAGGTCAGCCAGCAGGGCATCGGACACAGCGTAGGTGCCGCCGGGGATGGGCTTCAGCAAGCCGCCGCGTCCCACGATGACGTCCAAGGATTTGGGGTCGCAGTGCTTCTTTGCCAAAAAGTCAAGGATGATCTCCTTGCGGAAATCCTTCTGGTCAATGACGGTGGCGTACTTGGCAATTTCCTCGGTGGGGTGGCGCAGGGTTTCCTCAAACAGCAGGGTTTCATCCTCAAAAACGCCGACCTTGGTGGAGGTGGAACCGGGGTTGATGACTAGAACTTTCATAGACATAATTGCAATCTCCCTCTGTTATAAAGGTATCAGCCGTTCAGCCCGGCGGCGACCACGGCGGCCAGCGCGATGGAGTTGACCTTGGTCTGGAAAGAGTCGGAGCGGCTGGTCAGGATGGCAGGCACCTTGGTGCCGGTCAGGATGCAGCCGTTCTTGCAGTCGGCGGTGTGGACCAGCGTCTTGTAGACGAGGTTGCCGGCCTGAATGTCGGGGAACAGCAGAATGTCGGCGTGACCGGCGGCGGGGCGATCCTGCGCGCCCTTGTGGTGGGCAGCCTCGGGGTCAATGGCGATGTCCATGGACAGGGGACCATCGACAACACAGCCGGTGATCTTGCCTTCCGCGTTCATCTTGCGCAGCTCCTCGGCGTCCACGGTGCAGGGCATCTTGGGGTTGACGACCTCAACGGCGGCCAGCGGGGCGACCTTGGGGCATTCCACGCCGCAGGCATGGGCAACGGCGACGGTGTTCTCAATGATATGGACCTTGTCCTCCAAGGTGGGGTAGGTCATAAAGGCGACGTCAGTCAGGAACAGCAGCTGCTCAATGCCCTTGACCTCAAACACGGCAACGTGGGACAGGGTGTTGCCGGTGCGCAGACCGACCTCCTTATCCAAAACGCTCTTGAGGAAGGTCTTGGTGTCCAGCAGACCCTTCATGTACATATTGGCAACGCCGTCGTGCGCCAGTTTGACGGCTTTCAGGGAAGCCTGCACCTTGTCCGGCTCGTTGATGATCTCATAGTCGGAAAGGTCGATGTTCAGCTCGGCAGCGATCTTGCGGATGGCAGCCTCGTCACCGACCAGAATGGCATCGGCAATGCCCTGCTTGTGGGCAGCGTCAACAGCCTCCAGAACGGCGTCGTCCTCGGCGGCGGCGACAGCCAGCTTTTGCTTGCCGCAGGTTTTTACTTTTGCAATCAGGTCCTCAAAATTCATTTTACAGCACCTCGTTTTCTACAATACAAGCGGGAAAAAGCCCCGTATGTTAAAATAATAACACGCTGCGCCGTTTTGGTCAAGCGAATCTATAAGATTTGTTGGGAAATGTGCGGGGGTAGGGCGGAAAGCCTTCCCCCAAAGGGGAAAGCCATTCGGGCGGTTTACCCGTTGGGTTGGCGTTGCCGCAAAACCGCGGGCGGGGCATGCCCCGCCCCTACCGCGCGATAAAGCCTTCCCCCAAGGGGGAAGGTGGCGCGCCTAGCGCGCCGGATGAGGGGGAAATGTCCGGCAGACGCCCCCTCATCAGTCACCTGCGGTGACAGCTTCCCCCAAAGGGGGAAGCCGTTCGGGCGGTTTACCCGTGATTTTCGCGCAACCGAAAAACCGCGGGCGGGGCAATGCCCCGCCCCTACCGCGCGATACCTTTATATATTTCCCCGTAGGGCAGGGTGACCCCACCCCGCCGAGGAATTGTTCGGTTGGCGCAAATTTGCACGTTAGGCTGTAGGGGCGAGCATTGCTCGCCTGTGCGGTTTGCCCGGAAGGCCGATTGGCCGGGATGGCTGCAACGGGCGGCATAGTAGCCGTGCCTACGGAGTACCCTGTAATGTTCATATTGCCGTTTTGTCGCGGGCGGTGCGGCAATTTTGCCCCGATTTTGCCCCAAATAGTACACTGCACAAAGATTTTTGCCCGCAGGGCTTGCTTTTTTGCGGCGGATATGGTATAGTTTGATTGTTCGATGATGTGTATTTGGAAAGTGGGCCGCGAGGTCCGCTTTCTTTTTATGATAGGAGCATTTATATGGCAAAACAGCAAAATGCCGGCGGCGCCGCTAAAACGGTGGAAACGCTGGTTCGCCCCACCGTGGAGAGGATGGGTCTGCGCCTGTGGGATGTCCGCTTTGAAAAAGAAGGTCCGGACTGGTTCCTGCGCGTGCTGATCGACCGCGACGAACCCCTTGACACCGACACCTGCGAGGCAGTGTCCCGCGCCATCGACCCGCTGCTGGACGAGGCTGACCCCATTGAGCAAAGCTATTATCTGGAGGTCGGCAGCCCCGGGCTGGGACGCCGCCTGACCCGCCCCGAACATTACGAGGCACTGCGCGGGCAGAAATGCGCGGCGCATCTTATCCGCCCCGACGAAGCCGGACGCCGCGATCTGGTCGGCATCCTGCAGGGGCTGGACGCCGAGGGCAACGTCACCCTGACCGACGGCGGCGAAAGCTGCACCTTCCCGGTCAAAATGGCGGGCTATGTAAAGCTTTGTGACGACGAAAATCTGTTTGATTGATCCGCAAGATATAGAATTGGGAGGAAACCGAAAAATGGCTACTGCAAACAACGAATTCTTTGAGGCGCTTTCCGCACTGGAAAAAGAGCGCGGTCTGCCGGAGGATTATCTGGTAGAAAAAATCAAGGCCGCCATCGTCATTGCTGTGAAAAAGGACTATGAGGTCGAGGACGACAACGTCGTTGTGGACATTGACCCCGAAATCGGCGCATTCCGCGCCAGCCTGCTGCGCGACATCGTGGAGGAGGTCGAGAACCCCCACACGCAGATCAGCCTGGAGGACGCCCAGAAGGTGCGCAAGAGCTACAAGGTCGGTCAGCGTATGGTCACCCAGCTGAAAACCAAGGAGTTCGGACGCATCGCCGCCCAGACCGCCAAGCACGTCATCCGTCAGGGTCTGCGCGAGGGCGAGCGCAGCCTGCAGTGCAGCGAGATGCAGTCCCGCGCGCATGAGCTGATCTCCGCCACTGTCACCGCCGTCAACCCCGAAAACGGCAGCATCGTGCTGGATCTGGGCAAGGGCGGCAGCGCCGTTCTGCCCCGCAACGAGCAGGTCCCCGGCGAGAGCTTCCGCGAGGGGCAGTCCGTGCAGGTGTATGTGGTCGATGTGCTGGCTACCGAGCGCGGTCCCCGCGTGACCATCAGCCGCACCCACCCGGGTCTTGTCAAGCGTATGTTTGAGCTGGAGGTGCCGGAAATCTACGACGGTACGGTGGAAATCAAGGCCATCGCCCGTGAGGCAGGCGCCCGCACCAAGCTGGCTGTCTGGAGCAAGAACCCCGACGTTGACCCCGTCGGCGCCTGCATCGGCGCCCGCGGCGTGCGTGTGGAAAAAATCGTGCAGGAGCTGGGCGGCGAGAAGATCGACGTTATCCGCTGGAGCGAGGACGTCACCGAGTTCATCTCCGCGGCACTCAGCCCCGCCAAGGTCGTCAAGGTCGAGCTGCTGCCCGGCGAGAACAAGAGCTGCCGCGTCACCGTGCCTGACCAGCAGCTGAGCCTGGCCATCGGCAACAAGGGTCAGAACGTCCGCCTGTGCGCCCACCTGACCGGCTACAACATTGATATCCGCCCCGAGTCCGGCTACTATGGCGAGGAAGAATAAACCGCACAGCGGTTTATTCTAAGAGTGGAGAGTGCAGAGTGCAGAGTTCAGATAAGGAACGCCGCCGAAGGCGGCACAATATCTCAACTCTTAACTCTTAACCTTACACTCTATACAAGTTAAAGAAATGAGGTCTGCCAGTTGCAGCAGCAAAAGCAAAAGAAAATACCGGTGCGCCGTTGCGTGGGCTGTAATGCCCAGCGTCCCAAGCGCGAGCTTGTGCGGGTCGTGCGCAGCCCCGAGGGCGAGATCAGCATCGATCTGCGCGGCAAGGCACCCGGGCGGGGCGCGTACCTTTGCCCCAGCGCGGCGTGCCTGGCAAAGGCGCGCAAGGCAAAACGGCTGGAGCGCACCTTTGAGGTGCCGATCCCCGATGCCATCTATGAGCGCCTGACCGAGGAGATCCAATGCGCCGAACAAACCGCAAAGGAGGCGATGCCCCATGGCGAATGACCAACACCCCCTGCTGGGTGCGCTGGGGCTTTGCCGCAAAGCCGGTAAGCTGCTGCACGGGTACGACCGCGTGCAGGAAAACGCCCTGCGCGGCAAGGTGGCCCTTGTGCTGCTGACTGCCGACGCGAGCGAGCGCACCGTCAGCCATATGAAAGACGCCTGTGAGGGGATCGTTGCCTGCGAGCAGATGCCCCTGACCAGCGCCGAGCTTGCCATGCTGACACCGAAACCCGCCGCTGTGTTCGGCATTACAGACGAACACCTTGCGCAGCTTTGCGCAAAGCACCTCATTTGAAGTACAAGGAGGATCACACTCTATGGATTTTAAGTATAAGATTACCGATGTTGCCAAGGAGTTCGACCTGCCGGCAAAAAAAATTATCGAAACCGTCGCCCCCCTGACGGGCGAAACCTATAAGACCGGCGGCACCTTTGGCGAGAAGGAGCTGAATGTTCTGCTGGAAACCCTGACCCGCACCAACGCCGAAACCAGCATGGACGCCTACCTCAACAGCGCCAAGGCACAGCCGGAGCCGAAGCCTGCCCCCAAGGCGGAAAAGAAGCCCGCCGAGAAAAAGGCGGAGCCGAAGCCCGCCCCCAAGGCGGAGGAACCCAAGAAGGAAGCCCGCAAGCCCGAAAAGCAGGCGGAGAAGCGCAGCGGAAAGCGCGTCACCTTCCAGGAATTGGCAGCCGACACCGGCATCAAAAAGCCTGTTGCCGCCACCGAGCAGGTGCAGGTCAACCGCGCCCGCGTTTCCGTTGACACCCGCACCGTGGACGTCAACGTGGATAAATTCAACGCCCGCTATGACGATCTGGCGGACAGCCGCAATATGCCCAGCAAGCGCAAGAACCAACCCACCGGCAAGAAGGAAAAGTTCAACAACCGCAACCGCCAGCGCGGTCAGCAGTTCGGTCGCCGCCGCGAAACCGAGGCGGAGCGCCTGCAGCGCATCCAGCTGGAAAAGGCGCGCAATGCCCAGCTGAAAATTTCCATCCCCGATGAGATCACCGTCGGCGAGCTGGCTACCCGCCTGAAGCAGAGCGCCGCCAAGGTCGTTGCCAAGTTTATGGCGATGGGTGAGATGCACGCCGTTTCCGACGTGGTCGATTTCGACACCGCCGCCCTGATCGCCGAGGAATTCCACGCCAAGGTCGAGCATGAGGTCCATGTTTCCATCGAGGAGCGCCTGTTTGTGCAGGAGGAGGACAACGCCGAGGATCTCGTCGAGCGTCCGCCGGTCGTTGTCGTTATGGGTCACGTTGACCACGGCAAGACCTCCATTCTGGATGCCATCCGCAAGACCAACGTCACCAAGGGCGAAGCCGGCGGCATTACCCAGGCCATCGGCGCGTATCAGGTCAAGAGCGGCGACAGCCTGATCACCTTCCTGGACACGCCCGGTCACGAGGCGTTCACCGCCATGCGCGCCCGCGGTGCCAATATGACCGATATCGCCGTGCTGGTCGTCGCCGCGGACGACGGCATTATGCCCCAGACCATTGAGTCCATCAACCACGCCAAGGCTGCCAACGTCAAGCTGATCGTTGCCATCAACAAGATGGATAAGCCCACCGCCAACCCGGAGCGCGTCAAGGAGCAGCTGACCAAGTACGAGATCGTACCCGAGGATTGGGGCGGCGACGTTGCCTGCATCCCCGTTTCGGCAATGACCGGTATGGGCATCAGCGACCTGCTGGAGCGCATCGTGCTGGAAGCCGAAGTTATGGAGCTGAAGGCGAACCCCAACCGCCGCGGCAAGGGCGCTGTCGTCGAGGCACGTCTGGACAAGGGTCAGGGTCCCATCGCCACGCTGCTGGTGCAGAACGGCACCCTGCATAAGGGCGACTGCCTGATTGCCGGTACCGCCGTGGGTCGTGTGCGTACCATGCGCAACGACAAGGGTCAGGAAATTACCGAGGCAGGTCCCTCCACCCCCGTGGAGATCACCGGTCTGACCGAGGTCCCCGAAGCGGGCGAGCTGTTTGAGGCGGTCGAGGACGAGCGCCTTGCCCGTGAGCTGGCGGACCGCCGCACCACCGAGGCGAAGGAAAAGCAGTTTGCTGCCTACACCAAGGTCACGCTGGATAACCTGTTCGACCAGATGGCTGCCAACGATATGAAGGAACTGCCCATCGTCGTCAAGGCGGATGTGCAGGGTTCTGCCGAGGCCGTCAAGCAGAGCTTGGAGAAAATCTCCAACGAGGAAGTCCGCGTCCGCGTCATCCATGCGGGTGTCGGCGCCATCTCCAAGTCCGACGTTTCTCTGGCGGATGCCTCCAACGCCATCATCATCGGCTTTAACGTCCGCCCCGACGCTGTCGCCAAGGCGGAAGCTGAGCAGACCAGCGTGGAAATGCGTATGTACCGCGTCATTTACGATGCCATCAACGATGTTTCTGATGCTATGAAGGGTATGCTGGCACCCAAGGTGCGCGAGGTCGCGCTGGGTGAAGCACAGGTTCGTCAGGTGTACAAGATTTCCAGCGTCGGCACCGTTGCCGGCTGCCGCGTTACCAACGGCAAGATCACCCGCGATGCCCAGCTGCGTCTGGTGCGTGACGGTATCGTCATCTGCGAGGATTCCATCGCCAGCCTGAAACGCTTCAAGGATGATGCCAAGGAAGTCGCCGAGGGCTACGAGTGCGGCATTACCCTGAACAAGTTCCAGGACATCAAAGAGGGCGATGTATTCGAGTGCTTCAAGATGGAAGAATACCGCGACTGATCCTGCGGTAAGAGTTTGGATTTTTAAAGGATGCGCCCGCCCGGCGGGCTGTTGAAACGCTGAATAGAAATATTGCGAACTTTCGGCGGGTTTGCAGGGAACGCATAGTTGCGTCCCGTGCGGCTTCCCCGGTAGGTTGATTTACCGGGAAGGCTGCAACGGGCGGCATATATGCCGCCCCTACGGAGTACCCGCAAAATTGTCACCACCGCTAAACCGCGGGCCCCGTAGGGCGAGGTGACCCCACCCCGCCGGGGAGTTTTGCGGCAGTTGCAAAATTTTGCGAGGACAGCGAATCACCGGTAGGTTTGCAGGGAACGCATAGTTGCGTCCCGTGCGGTTTCCCCGGTAGGTTGATTTACCGGGAAGGCTGCAACGGGCGGCATATATGCCGCCCCTACGGAGTACCCGCAAAATTGTCACCACCGCTAAACCGCGGG
>SFOX01000025.1 GCA_004552305.1 Subdoligranulum variabile
CCGCGCGATGAATTTTTATTGCCCTGTAGGGCGGGGTGACCCCACCCCGCCGTGGAATCCGGCGGCTGCCGCAAAGTAGCAAGGAGGGGTCAAGACCCCTCCCTAAGAACAATCGGGAGGTGAGCAGTTATAGGCAAGGCAACCATTTCCGGCAGGTTTGTAGGGGACGCATAAATGCGTCCCGTGGTATTTGCCCGTTACATCGCTTTGTCGGAATGGCTGCGGCGGGCGGCATGTATGCCGCCCCTACGGAGTACCCGCAAAATTGTCATTACGGCAAAACCGCGGGCGGGGCTTGCCCCGCCCCTACCGCGCGATGAATTTTTATTGCCCTGTAGGGCGGGGTGACCCCACCCCGCCGTGGAATCCGGCGGCTGCCGCAAAGTAGCAAGGAGGGGTCAAGACCCCGACGCATAGTTGCGTCCCCTGCGGGTTGCCCGTTAGGTTGCATTATCGGGATGGCTGCGGCGGGCGGCATGTATGCCGCCCCTACGGAGTACCCGCAAAATTGTCATTACGGCAAAACCGCGGGCGGGGCTTGCCCCGCCCCTGCCGCGTAATTACTTCTTGTGATTCTTCTTGCCGGCGGTCTTTTTGGCAGCGGACTTGACAGCCTTGACGGTCTCCTCCACCACGGGCTTCACAGTCTTGACCGCCTGCTCGACAACGGGCTTGGCAGTCTTGACAGCCTGCTCGACAACGGGCTTGGCAGCCTTGACAGTCTGCTCCACCACGGGCTTGGCGGTCTTGACGGTTTCCTCCACCACGGGTTTCACGGTCTTGGCAGCCTGCTCGACAACGGGCTTGGCAGCCTTGACGGTTTCCTCGACGACGGGCTTCACAGTCTTGACGGTTTCCTCCACTGCCTTGGCAGCCTTCTTGGCGGCGGGCTTGACAGCCTTGGTCACTTCCTCGGCGGCATTCTCGGCAGCGGCAGTCAGCTCAGCCTTTGCCTTGGCGGCGCTGGCCTTGGCGCTGGACTTGGGCTTGCGGGTAACCTCGGCGATGGTCCAGAACTGGTTGTCGCCGTTGACGTCAGCCCAAATCTGCAGGGCGGTGCCGTTGTCGGCGGTCATACCGGCGTCCAGCAGCTTGCCGGCGAGGTTGGACTTGATCTTAACGCGACCATCGTTGGTCGGCTCAACCACCCACAGCTGGCTGCTGGCGGGGGCGCCTTCCCACTGGTGAACGCGGGTGCCGTCGCTGACGCCGCCCATATTCAGGTCCAGCATCTTGCCGGTGAAGCGGTTCTTCAGGCGGTAAACACCGTCGCCTGCGGCGACAAAGCCCCACTGCTGCCACTCAACATTGGCGTTGTCCCACAGCTGGATCTTGGCGCCGTTGTCCATATTGAAGTCAGCGACTTCCATCACTTTGCCGTTGGCGGCGCTGATGGTATAAAATTTGCCGGCTTCGATGACGGTCTGGGTCATTTTCTTCTTGGTTGCCATAATGGCTCTCCTCCTTATATAACGGCGGACGGCGCGGGATACGGCGTCCGGCAGGTAAACCAACACGATTTTTACGTGTCTACGCGTACTATTATAGCCACTTTTTACCAATCTGTCAACTTTTTCGCGTTAATGCGGCATTTTACACAAAAAAACCGGGATGGCGTCAATCCATCCCGGTAATTTTGTTTGATTCGATCACGAATTTTCGGCAAAATTTCCCGTGTAGAGCGTATAATACTTACCCTTTTGGGCAATCAGCTCATCGTGGGTGCCGCGCTCAATAATGCGTCCCTGCTCCAGAACCATAATGCAGTCGGAGTTGCGCACGGTGGACAGACGGTGCGCAATGACAAAGGTCGTGCGCCCGTACATCAAGCCGTCCATACCCTGCTGCACCAAGCGCTCGGTGCGGGTGTCGATGCTGGAGGTTGCCTCGTCCAGAATCAGCACGGGCGGGTCGGCAACGGCAGCGCGGGCAATCGCCAGCAGCTGGCGCTGACCTTGGCTGAGGTTGGTGCCGTCGCCGGTCAGCATCGTGTTGTAGCCCTCGGGCAGGCGGCGGATAAACTCGTCCGCGTTCGCCAGCTTGGCGGCGGCGCGGCATTCCTCATCGGTGGCCGTCAGGCGTCCGTAGCGGATATTTTCCAGCACGGTGCCGGTGAACAGGTGGGTGTCCTGCAGCACAATGCCCAAGGAGGCGCGCAGGTCGCTCTTGCGGATATGGGTAATGTCGATGCCGTCGTAGTGGATGGCACCCTTTTGGATATCGTAGAAGCGGTTGATCAGGTTGGTAATGGTCGTTTTGCCCGCGCCGGTGGAGCCGACAAAGGCAATTTTCTGCCCGGGACGTCCGTACAAATTGACGTCGTGCAGTACAATTTTTTCGGGGTAGTAGCCAAAGTCCACATCCTCAAAGACGATGTCGCCCTTCAGCTCGCGGTAGTCGGCGGTGCCGTCGGCATTGACGCGCTTCCACGCCCACAGGTTGGTGCGCTCGTCGGTTTCGGTGACGCTATCATCCGCCAAACGCTTGGCGTTGACCAGCTTGACCTGCCCTTCGTCAACTTCGGGCTTTTCATCCATCAGGGCAAAGACGCGCTGACCGCCCGCCAACGCCATAATGACAGAGTTGAACTGCATGGAAATTTGGCTGATGGGCATATTCAGGCTGCGGTTGAAGGTCAAAAAGCTTGCCAGCTTGCCCAGCGTCAGCCCGCCAACGCCGCCCAGCGCCAGCACACCGCCGATCATCGCCGCCAGCACATAGGACAGGTTGCCCAGCTGGGTGTTGACGGGACCGCCAAGGTTGGCGTAGCGGTTTGCCTTGTCGGCGCTCTCAAACAGGGCGTCGTTCAGTTCGTTGAACTGCTGGATGGCTTCGTCCTCGTGGCAGAACACCTTGACGACCTTCTGCCCGTTCATCATTTCCTCAATAAAGCCGTTGACGGCGCCGAGGTCGCGCTGCTGCGCCACAAAGTATTTGCCGGAATTTCCGGTCAGGTACTTGGTCGCCAGCAGCATAACGCCGACCATAATCAGCGTTACCAGCGTCAGCAGCGGGCTGAGTGCGATCATAGAAACCAACGCGCTGACGACCATAATGCTGCTGTTGAACAGCTGCGGGATGCTTTGGCTGATCATCTGGCGCAGGGTGTCGGTATCGTTGGTGTAGATGGACATAATGTCGCCGTGGGCGTTGCGGTCAAAATACTGGATGGGCAGCGTCTGCATATGGGTGAACAGATCGTCGCGCAGACGCTTCAGCGTGCCTTGGGTGACGTGCGCCATAATGCGCGCCTGCGAGAAGTTGGCAATGATACCGCAGACGTAGAAGGCGGCGGTGCGTCCGATGGCAGCCGCCAAGCCGGAGAAATCGCTGCTTTGCTCTGCCAGCAGGGGCAGAATGTAGTTGTCGATGAGCTTTTGCATAAACAGCGTGCCTTGCACGGTAGCCAGCACACTGACAACGATGCAGATGCCTACCGCCACCATAGCGGGGGTGTAGGTTTCACCGACATAGCGCATAATGCGCATAAAAATTTTGCCGGGGTTTTCGACCTTGGGGCGGGGTCCGCGGGCGCCGCCGGGACCGACTTTGACCACCTTTGCTTTTTCTGCCATTATGCCTCGCCTCCTTTTTCGTCAAAGTCGCCGGAGCCTTGGGTCTGGCTGTTGTACACTTCCTGATAGATGGGGTTGGTTGCCAGCATCTCGGCGGGTGTGCCGAAGCCGCTGACACGACCGCCGTCCAGCACCAGCACCTTGTCGGCGTTCTCAACACTGGAAATGCGCTGCGCAATGATAAACACCGTCGTGCCGGGGATCTTTTCGGCGAAGGAACAGCGGATCTTGGCGTCAGTGGCGGTATCCACCGCGGAGGTGGAGTCGTCCAGAATCAAAATTTTGGGCTTTTTCAGCAGGGCGCGGGCGATGCACAGGCGCTGCTTCTGACCGCCGGACACGTTTGCGCCGCCTTGGTCGATGTGGGTTTCGTACTTGTCGGGGAAGCGCTCGATAAATTCATCGGCGCAGGCCTGCTTGCAGGCATCCTCCAACTCCTGCTGGGTGGCGTTCTTGTTGCCCCAGCGCAGGTTGTCGGCAATGGTGCCGCTAAACAGCTCATTTTTCTGCAAAACCATCGCCACGCTGTTGCGCAGGGTGTCAAGGTCGTAATTGCGCACGTCCTCGCCGCCGATGTAAACGTGACCGGCGGTGGTGTCGTACAGGCGGGGCAGCAGCTGCACAAGGCTTGTCTTGGAGCTGCCGGTGCCGCCGATGATGCCCACGGTTTCGCCGGAGCGGATGTTCAGCGAAATATCGCTCAGCACATCGCGCCCGTCGTCCTTGTAGCGGAAGCAGACGTGGTCAAAGCGCACGGCGCCGTTCTTGACCTCCGTCAGGGGCTTGTCGCAGTTGGCAAGGGTGCTTTGCTCGGTCAGCACCTCGCTGATGCGGCGGGCGCTGGCGGCGGACATGGTGATCATAACAAAAACCATCGACAGCATCATCAGGCTGGTCAGAATGTTCATACAGTAGGTCAGCATGGACATCAGCTCGCCGGTGGTGAACTCCGTCGCGCCGGACAGCACGATCATCCGCGCGCCCAGCCAGGAAATCAGCAAAATGCAGGTGTAGACGGTCGCCATCATCAGGGGTGCGTTGTAGGACAGCACCTTTTCCGCCTTGAGCAGCAGCTGCTGCACGTTGCCGGAGGCTTTTTTGAACTTTTCGCTCTCAAAATCCTCGCGCACATACGCCTTGACCACGCGGATGGCGGAAACGTTTTCCTGCACGCTCTCGTTCAGATCGTCATATTTTTTGAAGGCGTTCGAGAAATAGCGGCTGGCGCGGGTCATAATGATGACCAAACAAATGCCTAAGAAAATAACGGCAACCAGATAAATTCTGGCAAGCCCCGCATGGATGGAGAATGCCATACACATGGCAATGATCATACTGGCGGGCGCGCGGATCGCCATACGCAAAATCATCTGGTAGGCGTTTTGCAGGTTGGTGACGTCGGTGGTCATACGGGTGACAAGACCCGCGGTGGAGAACTTGTCGATGTTGGCAAAGCTGAAGGTCTGGATGTTTTTGAACATCGAACGGCGCAGGTTGCGGGCGTAGCCGGTGGAGGCCCTTGCCCCCAGCACACCGCCCATAACGCCGAAGAACAGACCCACGGCGGCGGCCACGATCATCCAGCCGCCGACGCGGTAGATGACGGACAGGTTGCCGGCGGTGACGCCGTCGTCAATAATGGTGGACATCAATCGGGGCAGGATCATCTCCATGATGACCTCGCCGATCATACAAACAGGCGTCAGGATGGAAACCAGACGAACGCCTTTTGTTTCTTTGGCAAGTGTGTTCAGCAAATTTCGTTACTCCTTTCTTATTCCGGCAGAGGATTCAATGATGGTCCGCGCATTTTGCAGAAGGACATCCAGCCCCCGGCGCATCGCTGCCAGCTCCTGCTGCGAAAGCCCGGCCTGCAGCTCGGCCTCGTAGCGGTCGATGGTATCGTGTACGCGGTCGTGGTAGGCAACGCCCTTGGGGGTTGCCTGCAGCCGCTTGAGGCGGGCGTCCTTTTGCACGGCGCTGCGGGTGATCAGCCCCGCCTGCTCCATACTTTGCAGCATGGAAGTGACGCTGGAACGCTGGATATGCAGCCATTTTTCAATGTCGCGCTGGTAGAGGTCGCTACCCTCACGGTTGGCGGCGACAATGCGCCCCAGCACCATGCCCTGTATGCCGCCCAGCTCGGGGGCGACCTCCGCCGAAACGCGGGCGTCCAAGGCGCGGCGGATGGTGCGGGAAACCTCGGACACCAAGGCGCCGACGTGTTCTGCCTTGCAGTCGGGTGCGGTGTTTGGTTGGTTGCTCGTTGAAAATCACCTGCTTTTCTGTTGTGGCTGCAGCTTTGTGCAAGCTGTTCGGTTTCGAATTGTTCAGTTTCTAACTGTTTGAAAACGTACAATAAGAGTATACCATCCCCCGGGCAAAAGTCAAGCTGTGATTTCTTGCGCAGATTCTTGCAAATATTGCGGGTGGCGCGCCCGCGCGCCGGATGAGGGGCGAATGTCCGGCAGGCTCCCCCTCATCCGTCACCTGCGGTGACAGCTTCCCCCGGAGGGGGAAGCCATACACGCGGTTTGCCCGTAAATTTCGCGTTGCCGCAAAACCGCGGGCGGGGCTTGCCCCGCCCCTACCGCACAGCAAAAGCGCCGCCCCTCTGCATGGCAGAGGGGCGGCGCATAAGCGTATACTAAATCAGAAAATCAGAAATCGACCTCCGTGTCGTAGTAGCAGCACTTCAGCAGCTTTTCCATCTCTTCCTGGTTGGGCTGGCGGGGGTTGGAGCCGGTGCAGGCGTCGGCAATCGCGTTCTTGGCGATCTCGGGCAGGCGCTCCAGGAAAACGTTCTCCGGCACAAAGCCCTGCTCGCAGGGGTAAGAGTCGGGACCGTAGTGGGCGATGCAATGCGGGATGTTGAGGTCATCGTTCATTCCGCGCAGGTACTTGATCAGCAGCTCGACCTTCTCGTCATCGTTGCTGCCGCCGAGGTGCATCTTGTCGGCAATGACGCCGTAGCGTGCCTTGGCAGTGGGGTCCTTGGCGTTGTAGGCAATGACCTTGGGCAGGTACATGGCGTTGGCAGCGCCGTGGATGATATGTGCGCCGTAATCGGCAAAGGCAGCGCCGGTCTTGTGCGCCATACTGTGGACGATGCCCAGCAGCGCGTTGGAGAACGCCATACCTGCCAGGCACTGTGCATTGTGCATAGCATCGCGTTTTTCCATATCGCCGTTGTAGCTGCCGACAAGGTCAGCCTGAATCATCTCAATGGCGTGCAGCGCCAAGGGATCGGTAAAGTCGCAGTTGGCGGTGGAAACATACGCCTCGATCGCATGGGTCATGGCGTCCATACCGGTGTGGGCGACCAGCTTTTTGGGCATGGTGTGCGCCAGCTCGGGGTCAACGATGGCGACGTCGGGGGTGATCTCAAAGTCCGCGATGGGATACTTGATGCCCTTGTCGTAGTCGGTGATGATGGAGAAGGCGGTCACCTCGGTCGCGGTGCCGGAGGTGGAGGAAATAGCGCAGAAGTGTGCCTTGCGGCGCAGCGGCGGGATGCCGAAAACCTTGCACATTTCTTCAAAGGTGATGTCGGGATACTCGTACTTGATCCACATCGCCTTGGCAGCGTCGATGGGCGAACCGCCGCCGATGGCAACGATCCAGTCCGGCTCGAACTTCAGCATCGCTTCGGCGCCCTTCATAACGGTGGTGACGGAGGGATCGGGTTCGATGCCCTCAAACAGCTCGACCTCCATGCCGGCTTCCTTCAGGTAAGCCTCGACACGGTCCAAGAAACCGAAACGCTTCATAGAACCGCCGCCCACGCAGATCATAGCGCGCTTGCCGGGCAGGGTCTTTAGCGCTTCCAGCGCATTGGGACCGTGGTACAGGTCACGGGGGAGAGTAAATCTAGCCATAACAATAGCCTCCTCGATACGGTTTTGTTGGGGTTTGACAATCTTTTGTCAACCTATTTGCGTTCAGTATACTCCCCTTTTGCATAAAAATCAATTGACATTGGAGAGAATTTTTAAACACTTTTTCGTCATTTTGCCGATTGACAGCGCATAGCCTTGGCAAAAAGGAGGGATCTGCCATGCGCTTTTTGACCCCGCAGCAAAGCCGCACTATGCGTTGGCGGGCGCGGCTGCTCTGCGCCGTGCTGGCAGGGGTGTGCTTTGGCGGGCTTTTGCTGCGGCTGGCGGTGCTGATGCTGCGTGACCCCGACGGTTACGCCCGCCGCGCTGCCGACCAGCAGCTGCGCGGCACTACCCTGCCTGCCGCGCGGGGCGAGATATTTTCTGCTGACGGCACGCTTTTGGCTGCCAGCGAAACCTGCTGGACCATCCGCGCCGCCCCGCGTGAGCTGGACGATGCCCTTGTGCAGCCCGCCGCGGCGGCGCTGAGCAAGATTTTGGAGCTGGACTACGCCGATACGCTGCAAAAGCTGAGCGTGCGCACCTCCAACGACTGCCTGCTCGCCCGCCGGGTGGGACGCGAGGCTGCCGATGCCGTGCGCAGCTGGTGCCTTGCGCAGGGTGCCGCGGGCATTCAGATCCGCCAGGACACCAAGCGCGTTTACCCCGAGGGGGATTTTTTGGGCGGGGTACTGGGCTTTACCGACGTGGACAACGCCGGGCTTTGGGGGCTGGAGCTGCGCTACAACGATGTCTTGACCGGGCAGAACGGGCAGATTTTGACCGCCAAGAACGCCTGGGGCTACGATATGCCCACCCACTACCAGACGCTGGCGGAAGCTGTACCCGGCAGCAGCCTGACGCTGACCTTGGACGCCAACCTGCAGCACTGGCTGGAAAGTGCGCTGTCCGCCGCCGTGCAGGAGCATCATGTGGCGCAGCGCGGCGTGGGCATTGTGATGGACGTCAACACCGGCGCGGTGCTTGCCATGACAAACCAGCCGGACTACGACCCCAACCGCCCGCGCTACCTTATTAATAGTACCGTGCGGGAGCAGGTCAACGCCCTGCAGGGGCAAGAGCGCAGCACCGCCCTGCAGGCAGCGCAGCAAGCCCAGTGGCGCAACAAGGCGATCAGCGATCTGTACGAGCCGGGCAGCGTGTTCAAGCTGATCACCGCCGCTGCCGCCTTGGACACCGGCTGCTGCCGCCCCACCGACCGCTTTACCTGCGCGGGCAAAATTTCGGTGGCAGGTACGCGGTTCCGCTGCGCCAACGGGCATATCCACGGCAGCGAAACCTTTGCCCAAGGGCTGGCGGTAAGCTGCAACCCCTGCTTTATCCAAATCGGCGCACGGCTGGGCAAGGAGAATTTTTGCCGCTATTTCGAGGCTTTTGGTCTGCGCACCGCCACCGGCATCGACCTGCCGGGCGAAGTTCGCCGCAGCGAATACTACACCGCAGACCGTATGGGACCGGTGGAGCTGGCATCCTGCGCCTTTGGGCAGAGCAGCAAAATCAGCTATTTGCAGATGCTGACCGCCGTCTGCGCCGTGGTCAACGGCGGGCGGCTGATGCAGCCGTATCTTGTGCAGCGCATCACCGCACCGGACGGCAAAACCACCGATACAGCGCCAAAATTGGTGCGCCAAGTCATAAGTGAGGAAACCTCCCGCACGATGCGCGAGCTGATGGCAGGGGTCGTGACCTCCGGCACCGGCAAAAACGCTGCGCTGGCAGGCTACCGCGTGGGCGGCAAAAGCGGCACCAGCCAAAAGCTGGACAGCCAAAACGAGGGCGCGCGCATTGCCAGCTTTGTGGCGGTTGCCCCCATTGACGACCCCAAGCTGGCGGTGCTGGTCTGCCTGGACGAACCCCACAGCTGGACGACCGGCGGCGGTGCGCTGTCCGCCCCCGTCTGCGCCGAGGTGCTGGAAAAAGCCCTGCCTTATCTGGGGATCGCGCCCCAATACACCGAGGACGAGCAGCAACGGCTGTTTGCCGCCGTGCCGGATTTTTCCGGGCGGGGTACCGCGTATGCCAAAGCCGCCTTGGGCGAGTTGGGCTTTGCCGCTGCCGTGCAGGGCAGCGGCGGCACGGTTTTGCACCAGTACCCCGCCGCCGGGGTCAGCGCCCGCCGGGGCAGCACCGTGACATTCTATACCGAGGAGGATTGTATCCCCGAAGATTGACCCGTTGAAAATTTACCGAAAAATCATACATTCCGGCGCGAAGTATGATATACTATAATGAATTATTGATGCTTCGGAGGATGCCATGCCGCAACCGTATGTATTATTTGACAACGTGTGTAAATATTACCAGATGGGTGACACCCGCATCGCCGCGTCGGATCACGTCAGCTTTTCGATACAAAAGGGCGAATTCTGTGTCATTTTAGGACCCTCCGGCGCAGGCAAAACCACCGTGCTGAATATGCTGGGCGGTATGGACACCTGCGACGAGGGTACCATTCTGCTGGACGGCGAGCGCGTGAGCGATTTCGACCAAAAGCGTTTGACCACCTACCGCCGCTATGACGTGGGGTTTGTTTTTCAGTTTTATAACCTTGTGCAAAACCTGACCGCCCGCGAAAACGTGGAGCTTGCCGCCGAAATCTGCCGCGAACCGCTGGACGCCGACACCGTGCTGGAGGAGGTCGGGCTTTCAGCGCGCAAAAACAATTTTCCGGCGCAGCTTTCGGGCGGCGAGCAGCAGCGCGTGTCCATTGCCCGCGCCCTTGCCAAGAATCCCAAAATTCTGCTTTGCGATGAGCCGACCGGCGCACTGGACTACAAAACCGGCAAGCAGGTGCTGGCGCTTTTGCAGGCGACCTGCCGCGAAAAAGGGCGCACCGTCATTGTAATTACCCACAACAGCGCCCTGGCTGCCATGGCGGACCGGGTGATCCGCATCAACAGCGGGCGCGTTCTGGACGAAACCGTGAACCCCAACCCCACCCCCGTAGAAAGGATAGAATGGTAAATGCCGCGTACCTACAACAAAAATGTAATACGCACCTTCCGCAGCACGCGCAGCCGGTTTTTTGCCATATTTTCCATCGTTGCCTTGGGCGTGGGATTTTTAGCCGGGCTAAGCGCCACCCCCGTGGATATGAAGGAATCCATGGAGCGCTATATGGACGACAGCAATTTCTACGACCTGCGCGTGGTGTCCACCCTGGGGCTGACTGACGAGGATGTGCAGGCACTGCAGCAGGTGTCCGGCGTGCAGAATGTGCAGCCCGCCTATTCTGCCGATCTGCTGGTGCAGACCCGGGACGACAGCGCCGTGGCGCGCGCCCACAGCCTGCCGCCCGATGCGGACGATGCCATCAACCGGCTGGTGCTGACCGAAGGGCGGATGCCCCAAAGCCCGGACGAATGTCTGGTGGAGGTGGGCGCCACCGGGCTGAACCCCACCTACCCGGTGGGTACGGTTTTTACCGTGACCGCCGAAAACGTGGATTTGGACAGCAAGCTGAACCGCACCCGGTTTACCGTGGTGGGGCTGGTACACAGCAGCAATTATTTCAGCTATGAGCGCGAGCCTGCCAGCGTGGGCAGCGGCGCGGTGCAGGTGGTCATGTACCTGCAGCCCGAAGCCTTTGCCTATGAAGCGTACACCGAAATTTACCTGACCGCCGCCGGTGCCAAGGCGCAGAACAGCCTGACCGACGCCTACCGCCAGACCGTGCAGACGGTGGCAGACAACCTTGCCGCTATACAGGACGCCCGCTGCCAAGCCCGCTATGACGGCTTGCTGGCGGATGCCCGCGCCGAGCTGGACGATGCGTGGCAGCAATACGATGAGGCGAAGGCGGACGCCGACGCCCAGCTGGACGATGCCGCAGCCGAGCTTGCGGACGGCAGAAAACAACTGCAGGACGGCAAAAACAAGCTGGCAGACGGCAGACGCCAATACAACGACGGCAAGGCGCAGCTGGAAAACGGAACCAACCAGATGCTGGACGGGCAGGCGCAGCTGAACGATGCGCTGGGGCAGTGGCTGCAGGCCGATGCGCAGTGGCAGCAGGGCAAGCAGGAGCTGGATGCCGCCAAGGCGCAGCTGGACGAAAACGAGCCTGCCTACCGGGACGGCGTGCAGCAGCTTGCCGATGCCTTGGGTACCGATGCCGCCGAGGTGGACAAGCTGGTCGCCGATTTGGCAGCCTACTGCATTGCGCAGGGCATCACCCCGCCGACCGACGCGCAGGGGATGCTGGCGCTGCTTTTGACCTACGGCAAGGGGCTGCCCCTGCCGCAGTTTTCGGACGAGCAGCTGACGCAGCTTCGCGCCGGTGCTGCCGAGCTGGTGACCCGGCTGGACAGCATCCCCACCGACGCCCTGCCCAACGACCAAAAGGCGCTGCTGACCGAGGTCAAGGCGCTGGTGCAGGCTGCCGCTAATGCGGAAACCTCCGCCGAAATGTGGGATGCGCTGCAGGATTTGTACAGCTGGCTGCAGGCGCACCGCGACCTGCTGCCCGACGAAGTGTACGAGGCACTGAACGCCCTGTTGCTGCAGCTTTTAAACAGCGATGAAATGAATCAGCTTGCCGCCGCGCTGGCGGGGTTGGTGCAGTTTCAGCAGGGGCTGCAGCAGTACCAAAGCGGGCTGCAGCAGCTGAACGATGCGCGCGCCGAGCTGGACGCCGCCTATCGGCTGCTGCAGGAAAAAATGCAGGAACTGGGCGACGCCCAAGGCAAGCTGCTGGACGCCCAAAGGCAGCTGGACGCCGCCGGGCGTGAGCTGGCAGACGGGCAGCGCAAAATCGAGGAAAACGAACAAAAGCTGGCAGACGGCGAGGCAGAGTACGCCGATGCCAAGGCGGAGGCAGAGCAAAAGCTGGCGGACGCCCGCGCCGAGATCGAGGACGGCGAGGCAAAGCTGGACGAGCTGGAAAGACCCGTCTGGTACATCTGGGACCGCAGCAAAAACACCAGCTTCCATTCCTTTAAGTCCAACGTGGACAAGCTGACCGCCATCACGACGGCGTTCCCGGTGTTTTTCTTCCTTGTGGCGGCGCTGGTGGTTTCGACCACCATGACCCGTATGGTCGAGGAGGAGCGCCTGCAGATCGGCACGCTGAAAGCCCTTGGCTATGCCCGCGGCACCATTATGCAAAAATACCTCTGGTATGCCCTCGGTGCATCGGCGCTGGGCGCGGTCGTGGGGTTGGCGGTCGGGTTCCGGGTGTTCCCCACCATCATCTGGTCGGGGTATTCCATAATGTACTATATGCCTGAAATCGCCACGCCGTGGCGGCTGCAGCAGGCGGTTTTTGCCGGTGCTTCGCTGATTGGGCTTTCGCTGGGCGTTACGGCGATGGCGTGCCGCACCTCCCTTGCCGAGGTACCCGCCGCCCTGATGCTGCCCCGCGCCCCCAAGGCGGGCAAGCGCATTTTGCTGGAGCGCATCACCCCGCTTTGGCGGCGGCTGCCCTTTACCTGGAAGGTGACCTGCCGCAACCTGATGCGCTACAAAAAGCGCTTTTGGATGACGGTCATCGGCGTGGCGGGCTGCACGGCGCTGCTGGTGGCAGGCTTTGGCTTGTCCGACTCGCTGAACGGCATTATCACCAAGCAATTTGACCATGTATCGCACTATGACCTGATGACCATCGTTTCCAAGGAGAGCGCCCTGCGCGAGGGCGAGGTTTATGACACGCTGTTCGGCGACAGCGAGACCTTTCCCCTTTCGATGGCGGCCGCGGTGGAATCCACCCACTGCGACAGCGCCGACGGCGAGATAGAGCTGTACCTGATGGTGCCGCAGGATCTGACGCGCTTTGCGCAGCTGATGGACCTGCACGAGCGCTTGGGCGGCAAGCCGACCCCGCTGACCGATGACGGCATTGTGCTGACCGAAAAGCTTGCCAAGACGCTGGGCGTTGCTGCCGGGGACACCGTGACGCTGAAAAACGCCGACGGCGACGCCGCCCAATTTACCGTGACCGGCGTCTGCGAGCATTATATAAGCAACTACGCCTACATTACCCCCGCCGTGTACACCGCCGCCTTCGGCAAAGCGCCGGGCTACAACGCCGTGTTGAGTACGCTGCGTGATGCATCGCAGCAAAGCCGCGATGCCATTTCGGAAAAGCTGCTGGATACGGACACGGTGGTCAGCCTGACCTTTACGCAGGACGCCATTAAGCAGGTGCTGAATATGCTGCGCTCCATTGATGCGGTGGTGGTGCTGATCATCGTCTGCGCCGCCATGCTGGCGTTTGTGGTGCTGTACAACCTTTCCAATATCAACATTGCCGAGCGTGTCAAGGAGATCGCCACCATCAAGGTGCTGGGCTTCTATGACCGCGAGGTGTACAGCTACGTCAACCGCGAAAGCACCGCGCTGAGCTGCATCGGCACGCTGCTGGGGCTTGCGCTGGGCAAGGTGCTGCACGCCTTTATCATTACCACCGTGGAGGTGGATTCGGTGATGTTCGGGCGGCAGATCGCCCCGCAGAGCTTTCTGTACGCCGTGGCACTGACGCTGGTTTTCAGCACGGCGGTCAACCTTGTGATGGGGCGCAAGCTGAAAAAAATTTCGATGGTCGAAAGTATGAAAGCCCCCGAATAACGCTTTTCAAAGTGGATGGAGCATAAGGTGATTTGAGCCGGCGAGAAAGCCTTCCCCCGTGGGGGAAGGTGGCGCGCTTGCGCGCCGGATGAGGGGCAAATGTCCGGCAGCCGCAAATTTTCCCTCATCAGTCACCTGCGGTGACAGCTTCCCCCACAGGGGGAAGCCATACGGGCGGTTTACCCGCCGGGTTTGCGCTGGCGCAAATAACCTTGGGAACCGTTTTGATGTGTCCGCTTGTGCGGACACATTTTTGTTGGCGGGCAAATTTCACATTCCTGCCCCCGCTTTGCGTTTGACGGCAGGCGGGTTCCTGTGGTATACTGTATTATACGATTGTAATTAAGTTGTCACTTTTTTCAGAGGTTACAGGCGATGAAGAAAAGATTTGCGGCGGGTATGCTGTCCTTTTTGTTGGCAGCCTGCCTGCTTTGTCCGTTTGCGGCGCTTGCCGATGAAACGCAGGAAACCCTGACCGAACAGAAAAAACAGGCGCAGCAGGAATACGAGGATGCCAAAAAGCAGCTGGCTGCCCTGCAAAGCCAGACCAGCGCCACCAAGGGGCAGATCGGGCAGTTGGAGGGGCAGATCGCAGAGATCACCACACAGATCGAAGCCGTGACCGCTGCCAAGCAGGAGGCGCAGCAGCTGGTCGCCGAGCGCCGCAACATCGAGGCTGCCGCCGCGGAAGCGCTGAACCAAAAGCAAGCCGAGTACGATGCCAACCTTGCCCAGTGCAAGACCCAGATGGGGGCTATGCAGATGCTGGACAACGGCGGCGCGCTGGCGTACATAGCGCAGGCCAAGAGCCTGTACGAGGTTTTGACCTTTTCCGAAACGCTGCGCCAGATGAGCGCCCAAAACAGCGCCACGCTGACCCGCCTGAACGACGAAGCCGACGCGCTGGAGCTGGCGCGTCAGGCTACCGAGGCTGCCACCGCCGAGGCGGAAGCCGCCGAAGCCGCGCTGGCAGAGCAGGAAGCGCAGCTGAACGATTCGGAATCCCAGCTGGAAAGTGCGCTGCAGCAGGCAAACTCTGCCCTGTCGGCGCAGCAGGCTGCGCAGGAGGCACAAAACCTTGTGACCAAGGCAGCCCAAGCCGCCTACTATAAGGCGATAGCCGAGCTGGACGCCTACAACCGCGCCCAAGGCGACAAGTACGGCGCCAACCTGCATTTTACCAGCCTGGATTTCGGCAACCCGCTGCCCGGACATTACACCATCACCAACACCTTTTCCAGCCCCGACCCGTGGGGCAAGCCGCACAACGGCACCGACTTTGCCGCCGGCAACGGCACGCCCATCTACGCCGCCGCAGACGGTATCGTCAGCGTGGCGCGCTCGCATTCCAGCTACGGCAACTACGTTATGGTCACCCACGGACGTGCCGACGACGGCAACCTGTACGAAACCCTCTACGCGCATATGAGCAGCTATGTCGTTTCCGCCGGGACCCCCGTTGCCAAGGGCGACCTGCTGGGCTATGTGGGCAACACCGGCAGCGTGTGGGGCGCCTACGGCGGCTACCACCTGCATTTGGAGATCCGCATCAACAACGTCCGCGCCAACTCGCTGAACTACATTCCGCATTGAGGCTTTTTCTATGACTTCCACTGCCATCAGAACTCCCCGCGCTGTCCGCCGTTTTACCCTTGGGCAGTTTTTATATGATGTCGGCTTTTGGGTCGAATACACGCTGGTGCGCATCCGGCGCAGTACTGCCTCGGCGGCGGGCTATGCCGCCGAATCGCTGGAAAACCTGCTGCTGCTCGTGCTGCGCCCGCTGGTGCAGGGGCTGCTGGCGCTGCGGCAAACCCTTGCCCACCCGCTGCAGCTGCTGAAGTTGACCGTTCTGACTGCGCTGTGCGCACTGCTTGTTGTGTTTGTGCGTACCGGGCTGACGCTGCCCTTTGTTTTGCGGGTCAGCGTTGCCGGGCAGGATGTCGGTCTGGTTGCCAGCGAGCAGGAATTTGACGCCGCCCACAGCGATGTGCTGGCGCGCGTGCAGGCGGCACAGGCGCTTTTGCAGGCTGCCGGGCAGCCCACGCCCGACTGGGATATGGAGCCAAGCTACACGCTGACCATTGCGCCGCCGGGCAGCACCGTGATGAACGAGCGCCAGATCACCAACGCCATTCTGACTGCCAGCGGTGGTGAGATCACCCAAGCCACCGCCGTGTATCTGGACGATACCCTGCTGTACATCACCACCGAGGGCAACCACCTGCGCAGCTTTTTGGACAACATCAAGGCGGCATGGCGCACACCCGCCGGCGGCACCGTGGGCTTTGTACACGACCTGCAGCTGGTGGACGGCATCTACCTGACCGCCTCGGTTTCCGGCTACAAGGACGTGCTGGCGGGGCTGCTGGCATCGGCGGACACCCTGCAGACCAAGGTCGTGACCCACGACACCTACACCCAGCCCATCGACTACGAAACCCAGACCGTACCCGACGACAGCCTGCCCTTTGGACAGATGGTCGTAGTGCAGGAGGGGCAGCCCGGCAGCCGCTATGTCACCTATGAAACCACAACCGTCAACGGCGAGGTGACCGATATGCAGATCATCGGCATTTCCACCATAAACGACGCCGTGCCGGAAGTCGTCCACGAGGGCACCCGGCTGGAAAACGGTATGATCGGCAAGCTGGGCACCGGCACCTTTATCTGGCCCGTGCCCAACTACCGCCATATCAGCCGCTGGGCCAACCTGAACCGCGGCAGCCGCGGCTACCACCAAGGCGTGGACATTGCCGCGCCCTCCGGCACGCCGATCTATGCTTCCGACGCCGGTACCGTCATCACCGCCGAGTACCACCATCACCCCCAGAGCTGGGGCAACTATGTGGTCATCGACCACGGCAACGGCTACAAGACGCTGTATGCCCATATGACCAGCTACGTCGTGCAGATGGGCGACACCGTCGAGCAGGGGCAGCTGATCGGCTATGTGGGCAGCACGGGATATTCCTTCGGCAGCCACTGCCACTTTGAGATGTACCGCGACGGCACGCTGTTCAGCGCGAAGGAGGTTTTCCCCAATATGCCGACGTGGAACCCCAATTTTACAAAATAACGACATTTTTTAAACGTTTACCGGCGGCTGCCCTTGGGGCAGCCGCTTTTTTTGCGCTGCCCTCTTGACAACTGTGTATACTGTGTGTATACTGTATATATCGAATGTGTACAGTTCGAGCCTAAGGAGTCATTTTTATGGAAATTTTTCTGTCCAACGCAGGGCAGGAGCCGATCTACGCGCAAATCGCCCGGCAAATCAAGCAGCAGATTTTGTCCGGGCAGCTGCGCGCGGGCGAGCCGCTGCCCAGCATCCGGCTGCTTGCCAAGGAGCTGCGCATCAGCGTCATCACGACCAAGCGCGCCTATGAGGAGCTGGAGGCTGACGGGTTCATTGTGACGCAGGCGGGGCGCGGCAGCTTTGTGGCTGCCCAAAACCCCGCCCTGCTGCGCGAGGAACATCTGAAAAGAATGGAAAGCTGCCTGCAAAACGCCGTAGACGCGGCGCGGCTGGGCGGTATTTCCTGCGAGGAAGCGTGCGAAACGCTTCGCCTTTTGTGGGAGGGTTGAGTTATGCCATACACTGCTAAGCTGCAGGGCATAGAAAAACACTATACATCGTTTACTTTGGGTCCCGTGGACTGGGAGCTGCCCGCCGGGATGATCGTAGGGCTTGTGGGCGAGAACGGCGCGGGCAAGACCACCCTGCTGAAAATGCTGTGCGGCGCGCTGCGCCCCGATGCCGGGCAAATCGCCCTGTGGGATACTTCCCCCGCCGATGCTGCCGCGCGGGCGCGCATCGGCGCCGTGTTTGAGGACGCCTTTTTCCCGGACTGCTTCACCGCCAAGCAGGTGGGCAAATGCCTGCGCGGCGTGTTTGGTGCACGCTGGAGCGACGAAAAATATAACGCCTTCCTGCACAATTTTGCCCTTGACAGCGGCAAGCCTATCAAGGAGTACAGCCGCGGTATGCGGATGAAGCTGAGCCTTGCGGCGGCGCTGGCGCACGACCCCGAGCTGCTGGTGCTGGACGAGGCGACCTCCGGGCTGGACCCCGTGGTGCGCGGCGAGCTGCTGGACCTGCTGCTGGATTACATTCAGGACGAGCGCCGCACCGTGCTGCTGAGCAGCCACATCACCACCGATCTGGAGCAGATCGCCGACCGCATTGCCTACCTGCACCGTGGCAGACTGCTGTTCTGCGAGGACAAGGACGAGCTGCTGCAGCAGTACGGTCTGCTGCGCTGCGCCCAAGGTGACTTAGCGCGCCTGCCGGCAGGCTGCGCCGTGTACACAAGGCAGGGGGCTTACGGCTGCGAAACGCTGGTCAAGAGCCGCGCCGCCGCGTGCGCCGCCCTGCCGGACGCCGTCTGCGACCCCGCCGGAATTGACGATATTATGCGCTTTACCAGTGGGAGGGACGACCAATGAAGGGCTTGCTTTATAAAGATTTTCAGCTTTTGCGCAACAGCTACAGCCGCAATATCCTGACAGTTCTGCTGCTGTACGCAGCCATTATCCTTCTTACACGGCAGATTTTTGTCGCCTATGCGCTGGTTTTTCTGGCGGGGGTATACGTTTCGTCCACCATCAGCTTTGACGAGCAGGCGCATTGGGACAGCTACGCCCGCACGCTGCCGGTTTCGGCCGGGCAGATCGTGGCAGCCAAGTACCTGCTGAACCTTGTATTTATGCTGGCGGCGGCGGTGTGCGCCCTGCTGCTGTCGGCGCTGCTGCCGCTGAGCGCCGGTATCGTCGGGGATGCCGCTGCCGTTCCCCTGCCGGATCAGCTTTCCGGCATTTTGGGCAGCGGTGCGGTGTCGCTGCTGGCCAGCAGCCTTACCCTGCCCATCTCCTACAAATTCGGCGGGGCGCGGGCGCGCAGCTTTGTGGGCACGGCGTTTCTGGTTTTGTTCGTTCTGGCATTTCTGCTGATGCGCAGCCTGCCCGCGGGCTTTATACACGACACCGTCGCTGCGCTGAATGCCGTCAGCGAGCAGCAGGTCTGGCTTTGGGTGGTGCTGATTTTTGCCGCCGTGCTGGCGCTGTATGCGGCAAGCGGCGCCGTGTGTGTGCGCATTTACAAAAACAACGCGCGGTAAGGAAAAATGCCGGTTTTTGCTTGACAAAGTTCCCGGTATTTGCTATAATAAATTGCTGTGCTGAACGGCACAGTTTATCCTTGCCTTTCTCTTGCAGAAAGGCCATACGTCCAAAAGGAGGTGCACAGAATATGGCTAAGTACGAAACCATGATGGTTACCACCGCTGCAGTTGACGAGGAAGCTGCTACTGCTCTCGTGAACAAGTTCAAGAACCTGATCGCAGCAAACGGTACGATTGATTCTGTTGATGATTGGGGCAAGAAGCGTCTTGCTTATCCCATCAACGATGAGACCGAGGGTGTGTACACGGTGATCCGCTTTACCAGCAACCCCGATTTCCCGGCGGAGCTGGATCGTATTTTCAAGATCACTGAAGGCGTTCTTCGCAGCATGACCATTGCTGTTGAGGAGTAAGGAGTACCAAAATGCTGAATGTTGTTGCCATTATGGGTCGCCTTGCGCGTGACCCCGAGCTGCGTCAGACTACCACCGGCAAGAGCGTTGCCTCGTTCACCATTGCGTGTGACCGTGGTCGCCGCGATGCCAACGGTCAGAATGTGGCCGACTGGATCCCCGTTACGGCGTGGGACCGCACGGCCGAGTTTGTGTGCAAATATTTCCAGAAAGGCTCTTTGATTGCCGTTGACGGTCGTTTGCAGAGCCGTTCCTATCAGGATAAAAACGGAAATAACCGCACGGCAATCGAAATCGTAGCCAACAACGTCAATTTTGCCGGTCCTAAATCCGCAAACGCCGCCCCGATGGGTGATGCCGGTTACGGCGCACCCATGGCAGAACCCGCTGCCCGTCCCGCCATGCAGCAGCCGTCCGCCGCCAGCTATTCTGCCGGCAGCAATGACGACTTTGCGCTGATCGAGGACGAAGGCGACCTGCCCTTCTAATTCAACAAATCAAACGTACAACTCTAAAAGGAGGTTACCACAATGGCTATGGATCGTTCTTCCCGTCCGATGCATCGCGGCCGCAAGAAGGTTTGCAGCTTCTGCATTGATCGCGTTGAGCATATCGACTACAAGGATCTGCCCCGCCTGCGTAAATACGTCAGCGAGCGCGCCAAGATCATTCCCCGCCGTGTGACCGGTACCTGCGCTTTCCATCAGCGTGAGCTGACGGTTGCCATCAAGCGTGCCCGTTATATGGCTCTGATGCCCTACTGGCTTCCTTTTTTGCCTGTCAATAAACTGAATGGGTCGCTTGCAAACCTTCGGTAGGTTTGTAGGGGACGCATAGCGGGCGGGGCTTGCCCCGCCCGCTACCATATACTATAATGAATAGAATGGGTTGGCTTGTAGGGGCGGCATATATGCCGCCCGCCACAGCCGTCCCGATAATGCGGTATAACGGGTAAACCGCACGGGACGCATATATGCGTCCCCTACAAGCCTGCCGAAAAAGGGCGAAGTTTTAATTTTAACGAGCTACTACACATTCCATAGACCTTTTGTTTTGGGATATTACGCGCAGGCACGCCTTATTCCGACGCTGACTCGGCGCTTTCGCTCACCGGGTCGGTGCTTTCGGGTTCGTTGCTGGCGGCGGAGGCGACCAGAGAATCATCGCGTTCGCCCGCGATGCTCACAATGACGACCACCTTGCCCGCGTTGAACCGCGTGCCGACCGAAACACTGGTTTCCGCCACGCAGCCCGCTGCCATCGTGCCGTCGTTTTCGACAATGGTCATCTTGTATTGAATTTCCAGCGCGTCCAGCTTTTTGCTGGCGTTGGCTTGGGTGTAGCCGAGGATGTCCGGCATTTCCACCAGATTGGGTCCCTTGCTGACGACGATCTGCAAAATCTGGTTGGATTCGGTTTTCAGCGTACCCGCCAGCGGGTCCTGGCTGATAATCACGCCTGCCGCCACGTCGGAGGAGTTCTGCTCGGTCAGCACAAAGCGGTAGCCCGCATACAGGTCGCTGTCCTTGACCTCATCGGCGTAATTTTTGCCCACCAGATTCGGCACAGTCTGAATCTCGCTGCCGGAGTCGGCATCCTGTGAGGTGACCGGCGGCGGGGTGGGTACCGGCGTGGGCGTGTCGTCGCGGCGGCGGGCAAAGCTCCACACCAGCAGCAGCATCAGCACCACAATGACCACCAGCGACACCGCCATAATTTTGCGGGTGCTGATTTGGTTTTCGCCGCGCTCAAACATCGCGTTGGCAACATTGGGGTCGGTCAGGGCGCTCATCAGCTCGGGTACAGTCTGCATACGCCGGGCGGGGTCCAGCCGCAGCGAACAGCCCAGCACCTGCGAAAACCAGGTCGGCACGCCCGCCTCCAAGCTGTGGGCGGACTCTAAGCTGTCGCGCACCTTGCGCTGGGGTGCGGCAATCGGCGTTTGTCCGGTGACCATCTTGTAGCAGACAGCGCCCAGCGCGTACACATCGGTGTACCGCCCGCTGAATTCCGCCGCCGAATATTGCTCCGGCGCGGCGTAGCCGGGGTACAGCTGCGCCTTCAGCTCGCTTTCGCCGGTGCGCAGCGCCAGCGTGCCGTAGCCGGTCAGCCGGGCAGCGCCGTCGATGGGCAGCAGGATGTTGTCCGGGCAGATGCCGCGGTGGATCAGCCCCGATGTGTGCAGCAGCGCCACACCCTCCATAATCGGCTGCAGCAGGGTGCGCGCCTCGGCAGGGGTCAGCGTGCGGCTGCGCAGGCTCAGGTAATGGGTCAGCGTCATCCCCTTTTGGGTTTCCTCCACCGCATAGACGGTGTTGTTTTCCTCCCAGACGTCCAAAATGGTGGAAAGTCCCGTGGCGGGGGTCAGCTCGCGCAGGTC
This sequence comes from Subdoligranulum variabile, assembly GCA_004552305.1. Lineage (GTDB taxonomy): Bacteria > Bacillota > Clostridia > Oscillospirales > Ruminococcaceae > Gemmiger > Gemmiger variabilis_A. The sequence goes on from SFOX01000025.1 coordinate 21,955, forward strand.
ATCGTACAGATCCTTAAAATCCATACGGCTGGTCTTGAACAGCACCTCCCTGCCCTCTTTGGGCATCAGCGCACCCTCGGGGCTGCGCCCGTTGCACAGGGTCACGGGGAAGTATTCTTTGATCAGGACAAAGCGCTTTTCCTCGTTCAGCACGGCGCGGTAGGTCAGCCCATCGCCATCGGCGCTGATGTAGCTGCCCACCGTGTATTTGCCGCCCACCAGCTCCGTACCCAGCGGCAGCGCGCCCTCGGGGTTTTTGTTTTCCAGCGAGCGGGCGCAGTGGGGGCATTCTCCGTGAAAGCCGCCCGGCAGCGCCTGCAGGCAATGGGGACACAGATGTTGCGGCATGGCGAAACACTCCTTTGGTCTTGGGCTGTAACAAAAAAGAGAAGATATCGCCACAAAAGAGATGCTGCGGGTACTCTTTTCTGTTCTATCTTCTCTTGCTTTTTATTGCGATGCTGCGCTTGATCAGCGATCCAGATCTTCCTCATTCTCGAGGGTGTGCCAAGCGTTCTGCACGTCGTCATCGTCGTCCAGCGCGTCCAGCAGCTTGCCCATCTGCGCCAGCTGATCGGGGTCGGTCAGGGTGGTGGTGGTGCTGGGAACCTGCGCCACATCGGCGGAAATAAAGGTGTAGCCCTTGGCTTCCAGCGCGTTGCAGACATCGGTGAAGGCTTCGGGCGTGGTGGTGACTTCGGCGGCATCCTCGCCGGCATCAAAGTCATCGGCACCGGCGTCCAGTGCGTCCATCATCAGCTCATCGGGGTCCTTGTCCTCGAGGTCCACGACGATCACGCCCTTCTGGGTGAACATAAAGCCGACACAGCCCATCTGACCCAGATTGCCGCCGAACTTGTCAAAGTAGTGGCGCATATTGGCAGCGGTGCGGTTGCGGTTGTCGGTCAGCGTTTCGACCATAACGGCCACGCCGCCGGGACCGTAGCCCTCGTAGGTGATGGCTTCGTACTCGGTCTTGTCGCCGCCCTCGGCGCGCTTGATGATGCGCTGGATGTTGTCGTTCGGCACGCTGTTTGCCTTCGCCTTGGCGATCAGGGCAGCCAGCTTGGAGTTGGCAGCGGGGTTAGCGCCGCCTTCCTTAACGGCAACGGCGATCTCGCGACCGATTTTGGTAAAGACCTTGGCGCGGGCGCCGTCGGTTTTTTCTTTTTTACGTTTGATGTTGTTCCATTTGCTATGTCCGGACATTGGAAGAATCCCCCTAGTTTGTATTCCACCGGCTTGTCAGAGGCAAGCCGACAATTTCCAGTTAATTATTATACCACACTTCAACGTGCTTTTCAAGCCCTTTATTGCAGGTTGCGCAGTCCCTTGGGATAGTGGTTTTTGACCCTGCCCCCGCTGACCTTGCCGCAGCCCAAGGGGTAGCCGTCCACCAGCACGGCGCACCAGCCGTTTTGGGCGGTGGCGGCGTCGATTTCCTCGCCGCGCAGCCACGCGGCGGTGCGCGGGTCGGCAAGGGTGAGCCGCTCGGTGTTGGCGCAGCGGCTGCCGTATGCCATAAACAGCGCGTGTTCGGGCTGAAAGCGCTTTTTCAGCACGCTGCCCAGCGGCACGCCGCAGCGCAGCAGATGCAGCTTAGCGGTGTTGAGCGCCGCTGCGCCTGCCGGGGGCAGAATCAGCCTGTCCCCCGCTGCGGTCAGCGGGGCATCCGCCAAAAACGGAAAGTATTCCTTGGCGAACGCCAGCCATTCGGCACTCGGCTTTGCCGGCTTGCCGGGCTTGATGCGCGGTGCGGCGGGTGCCGGGGCATCGGCGGATTTTTGCAGCTTTGCCATAAAATGCCCCTCGCCCCCGTCGGCGGGCCAGATGCGACGGCACTGCCCGGCGGCAAAGCCTGCCGGGGCGCGGTTGGCTTCGCCCGGGCTGCCGAAGCCGCAGGACGACAAATCGCAAAGGGCAAACTCGGGGTGGCGGGCAAGGAAAGCGGCGATCTGCCCCTCGTCCTCCTGCGGGGCGAAGGTGCAGGTCGAAAACACCAGCACCCCGCCCGGTGCCAGCAGCGCGGCGGCGTTTTCCAGAATTTCCGCGCCCAGCGCGGCGCAATGCGCCACCAAGGCGTCGCTGTGCTGCCCGGCGGCGGCAGGCTCCTTGCGGAACATTCCCTCGCCCGAGCAGGGCGCGTCCACCAGCACACGGTCAAACCGCCCGGGCATGGCGGCTGCCAGCCGGGCGGTGTCCTCGTTGGTGATGACGGCGTTGGTCACGCCCATACGCTCGAGATTCTGGCGCAGGATCTCGGCGCGGGGGGCGGCGTATTCGTTCGCAAGCAGCACCCCCTGCCCCTGCAAAGCGGCGGCAAGCTGGCTGGTTTTGCCCCCGGGCGCGGCGCAGAGGTCCGCCACCCGCATACCGGGCTGTACGTCCAGCAGCGCGGCGGGCGCGGAGGCGCTTGGCTCCTGCGCGTAAAAGACCCCGGCGTGGTGCCACGGGTGGCGTCCGGGGCGAAGCTCCGGCGCAACGGTGAACGCCGTGGGGCAAAATACCGACGGCGCAGCGTCAAAATCCACGCTTTGTGCAAACTGCTGCGGCGTACAGCGCAGCCCGTTGACCGTGACGCCGCGCGCAGGGCTGGGCGTGGCGTAGGCGTACACCTCGTCAAAACGCGACCCCAGCAGGGCGCGTTCCCGCGCGGTAAAATCCTGTGGAAACTGCATAACGGCTCCTTGCATAAATGGATGATGGGCGGGCAAACTAACTGTGCGGCCGCAAACCGCAGCCGCACAGCACCGAGTTTTGAAAGGAGTTTTGACCCATGGCGAAGAACCAGACCGAGAACAGCCGCGCTGCCAACAGCACGACCGATGCCAAAAAGAACCAAAACACCCAGAAAGCACCCCGCCGCACGGCAAACACGACCCAGACAGCGGGCAGCAAAAACAGCACCAAGTGATCCTGCAAGCCGGGGCGGTTATTTCCGTTCCGGCTCATATTCTGTCCATACAGCGTCAAAAAGCTGCTGGATGCGGTCGTTTTCACCCCGCAGGTACAGCCAGCCCAAAAGGCATTCCAGCCCGGTGGAGGCGCGGTATTCCTGCACGGTGGCGTGCTTGGCAACGCTTGCCTTGCTGGCGTTTTTGCCGCGGCGCAAAATGTTGGCTTCCGCCTCCGTCAAGAGCGGCTCCAGGATTTCCAGCTCGCGGCACTGCGCGTGGGCGCTTACATAATGGGTGGCAACGGTGTGCAGCCGGTTGGGCTGCAGGCGGGTGCTGCCCACCAGACGGGCGCGCACCAGCAGCTCCAGCACGGCATCGCCCACAAAGGCCAGCGCCACGGGCGACATTTCGTGGATATCCACCTCGGGTTTTGTTTCAAACAGCATAGCGACCCCCTGTGCTTAGTACAGGTAGTCGAACTCGTACTCGCCGATGTGGATGGTGTCCTCCTCCTCGACGCCCTGCGCGACCAGCTCGTCCAGAATGCCGGAATCGCCCAGCTGGGTCTGGAAGTATTGCAGGCTCTCGTAGTCCTCGACGTTGGTGCCGGCGAGGATGCGCTCCAGCCAGGGGGCGTCCACATCGAAGTCGTGGTCGCCCAGACGGGTGACGGTGAAGGGGCGCTGACCCTCGGCGGATTTGTCGGGGCGCTTGTACTCTGCCTCGTAGACCTTGACGGGGGGCAGCTCCTTCAGGCGGGCGTAGACGATGGCGGGCAGGTTGTCGATGCCCTGCCGCGTCGCGGCGGAGATGGGCATAAAGGTGTAGCCCTTTTCCTCGACATACGCCTGGAAGTCTGCGATCTGCTCCTCGGTGGCGATGTCGCACTTGTTGCCCAGCACGATCTGCGGGCGCTGCGCCAGCTCGGCGCTGAAGCCGACCAGCTCGTGGTTGATCTGCTCAAAGTCCTGCTTGGGGTCGCGCCCCTCGCAGCCGGAAACATCCACAACGTGCAGCAGCAGGCGGCAGCGCTCGACATGGCGCAGGAAGGCATGACCCAGACCCACGCCCTCGGCGGCGCCCTCGATCAGACCGGGGATGTCGGCGCAGACAAAGCTCTGCTCGGGACCGACGCGCACCACGCCCAGCACGGGGGTCAGGGTGGTGAAGTGGTAGTTGGCGATTTTGGGTTTGGCGGCGCTGATCATACTGATCAGCGTCGATTTGCCCACATTGGGGAAGCCGATCAGCCCCACGTCCGCAATGACCTTCAGCTCCATTTTAAGCTGAAATTCCTCGCCGGGCAAGCCAGGCTTGGCGAACTTGGGGATCTGGCGGGTGGGGGTGGCAAAGTGGCTGTTGCCCCAGCCGCCGCGCCCGCCCTTGGCAACGGTGACCGGCTCGCTGCCGGAGAGGTCCGCCATCACAAGACCGGAGTCGGCTTCCTTCAGCACTGTGCCGCGGGGTACGCGGATGACAAGGTCGTCACCGTCGGCGCCGGTCTGGCGCTTAGCACGCCCGTTTTCGCCGTCTTGGGCGGCGTACTTGCGCTTGTAGCGGAAGTCCATCAGAGTGGAAAGGTTGTCGTCCGCCACAAAGATGATATCGCCGCCGCGACCGCCGTCACCGCCGTCGGGACCGCCCGCCGCGACGAATTTTTCGCGGTGGAAGGTCACCACACCGTCGCCGCCCTTGCCGGCGCGTACTGAGATGGTAGCAGTATCAATAAAATTGCTGGTAGCCATAGTTTATTACCTCGTTGCAAAAAGAAACGGGCAGGTCATACCGACCCGCCCGTCTTGGTTTTTACTGCTTGACCGTGCAGCGCTTGCGGTCGCGGCCCATGCGCTCGAAGTGAACGCGACCATCGACGAGAGCAAACAGCGTGTCATCGCTGCCGATGCCCACGCCCTCACCCGGATGGATGTGGGTGCCGCGCTGACGAACCAGGATGTTGCCGGCCAGAACAAACTGACCGTCGCCGCGCTTTACGCCCAGACGCTTGGACTCAGAATCACGGCCGTTCTTGGTAGAACCTACGCCTTTTTTATGTGCCATTGTGTTTTACCTCCTTAGCCGTTGATCGCGGTGATTTCCACCTTGGTGTAGGGCTGACGATGACCCTTGCGGACCATGCTGCCCTTCTTGGGACGGTAGGTCAGGATGTTGAGCTTCTTGCCCTTGCCGGTCTTGACGACCTTGGCAACAACGCTAGCGCCCTCAACGACGGGAGCGCCAACCTTGACAGCGCCCTCCTCGCCAACAGCCAGAACCTGATCGAAGGTGACTTCGGTATCAGCCTCGGCGTTCAGCTTCTCGACATAAACGACGTCGCCGACCTTAACGCTGTACTGCTTGCCACCGGTTTTGATAACTGCGTACATAGGAAAACCTCTTTCAAAAAGTCTCGCTGGACAATAGGGCGTTGCGGCAAAACCGCACACTTCCAGAGCCCATACCAAGCGGCTTATATAGCTTACCACACAAATTGCGCTTTGTCAAGCGCATTTTGCACGGCAAGACAAAGTTTTGAGCTTGTCGGGGCACCCGACAAGCTCAAAGAAGGGGTTCGTCGCAGTGTGGCTGCGCCACGCTCCTGCACCCCTCCTTTGGATTCACCCTATCGCCAAAAATCACGTTCTCATTCCTGACGGCGACTCGAACGCGATTTTTGACTCTAGCGGTATTTTCATCGTCGGCACATGTCCGCCGATGAAAATGGATTGAAAATTTGCTTTTTTGACAGGCTGCAAAGTTTTTCTTTATGTTAAACCATTTTGACGGGCAGCCGCCTGCACGGTGTTGAGCATAAGCATAGCGCGGGTCATAGGACCTACGCCGCCGGGCACCGGGGTGATAAAGGCGGCTTTTTCGGCAGCGGCGGCAAAATCCACATCGCCGTGCAGCTTGCCATCGGCACCGCGGTTGATGCCCACATCAATGACGACGGCGCCCGGCTTGACCATATCGCCGGTCACAAAGCCCGCACGCCCCACGGCAGCCACCAGAATATCGGCGGCGGCGCAGATTTCCCTGAGGTTTTTCGTCTTGGAGTGGCAGATGGTAACGGTGGCGTTTTTCTCCAGCAGCAGCATGGCGGCAGGCTTGCCCACAATGTTGCTGCGCCCGATGACCACGGCATTTTTGCCGCTGATCTCGGTGCCGGTGGACTCGATCATACGGATGCAGCCCGCCGGGGTGCAGGGCAGATAGCAAGGCTCGCCGATCTGCATACGCCCCACATTGACGGGCGAAAACCCGTCCACGTCCTTTACGGGCGGGATGGCGTCGATGACCGCCTTTTCGCTGATCTGCGCGGGCAGCGGCAGCTGCACAAGGATGCCGTGTACCGACGCATCCGCCGCCAGCGCACGCACCTGCGCCAGCACCTCGTCCTGCGTGGCGGTTTCCGCCATACGGATGCTGCGGCTCTCGATGCCGCACTCGGCGCAGTCGTTCACCTTGCCGCGCACATACACCTGACTGGCGGGGTTTTCACCCACCAGCACCACGGCCAGGCACGGGACGATGCCTTTTTCGCGCAGCGCCTGCACCTTTTGGGCGGCCTCCGCCTTGGTGGCAGCTGCCAATGCTTTTCCGTCAATAATTGCCATACACTTTCCCTCTTTCCTCGTTTATTCCTCGGGGTTTTCCAGCTCCTCCACATCGGGAACGGTCAGATCCAGCTCGGCTAAGCGGTCGTTCATCGCCTTGGTAGCCTTGACGAACTCCGCGTGGGAGGCGCTGGCGAGCAGGGTATCGGGGGCAAAACGCTCGCCCGCCTGCTCCCGCTTTTTGAGGTCGGCTACTGCCAGCGTGACCCACAGCTGACTGCCGCGCGTGCGGTAAAAGCCGATGCCCAGCAGCACCAGCGACACCAGCACCGTGACGATGGCAAACAGCTGGCTGGCGCGCAGCCCGGTGCTGCCGATGAGCAGCGAATCGGTGCGCAGCCCCTCGATCCACGAGCGTCCCAGACCATACCACACGGCATAGCTGAGGAAGATCTGCCCGTTAAATTTGCGGTGCTTGATCAGCGCCGCCAGCATGGCAAAGCCGACCAGACACCAAAGGCTCTCATATAAAAAGGTGGGATGCACCGGCAGCGCGGGGTCCACGGTGACGCCCGCCTTCAGGGTGACCTGCATGGATTTCAGATACGCCTCGGTGCCTTCGCTGTACATGCCCCACGGCAGGGTGGTGTTGGTGCCGAAGGCTTCCTGATTGACAAAGTTGCCCCAGCGACCGATGCCCTGCCCGATCAAAAAGCCCATGGACGCCAAGTCAAACAGCGGCAGCAGCGGCACCTTGCGCCACTTGGCAGCCAGCCCGCCAAAGACAAATGCGCCGATGACTGCACCGTAGATGGCAATGCCGCCCTGGCGGATATCGATCATCTCCCAGATACTCTGGTATTCAAAAGGTGCCATAGCAACGTAATAAATGCGCGCACAGACGATTGCCATCACGGTGCCGACGGCGACAACATCCACCAGACGGTCGGAGTCAATGCCGAAATCCGCCGCCATACGGAAGGCGAACAGCAGCGCCAGCAGCATACCGGCGGCGATGATGACGCCGTACCAGTAGATATTGAACCCGCCGATGGACAGCGCCACGCGGTTGATGGTAAACTCCCACCCCAAGGCGGGGAATTGCACATGATAGATCATGGGTATTTGCCTCCTCAATCCCCGTCCTCGGCGGGGTCGATCTGCACATAGGCGCGGGTTTCCTCCCGCAGGGCGGTGCGCAGCAGCGCATCGGCGTCCTGCACGGTCAGCGCCGCCAGTGCCTCAATTTCCTCTGCCAGCGTGCGTCCCTTCAGGCAGGCGTCGGCAGCGTCCTCGGCGGCTTCGTCGGGCTGTTCCATGCTGCCCAGCGTTTCGCCGTACATCTGGTTTTTGACAAGACGGAAAATCTCCGGGTCGATGCCATCGCGGCGCAGGCGCTCGATTTCCTGCTGCAGCAGCGCGACCACTTGGCGGGGCTGCTCGCTCTCGCCGGTAAAGGCAACGCAGCACGCGCCCGGCGCGGTGACGCAATCCCCGGAAAAGCCGGGATTTACCAGCGATGTATCGTACAATTTGCGGTAGAACTCCGTCAGCCCGCCGCAAATCAGATCGCTGAGCATCGCCAGCAGCAGCTCCCGCTTGAGGTCGCCCTTTTCCAGCGGCGGCTCGCGGTAGGCAACGCCGAAGCAGGGGCGGTTGACCGGCATGGTAAAGTGCTGCTCCCTTTGCGGGATGGCGCCGGTTTCCGCCGGGATATCCCACGCTACAGCGTGGTTTTTACGCGCGCGGTACAGCCCGTTGCGCTTGCAGGCTTCGACCGCCTGCCCCAGCGTAATTTTGCCCGCCACCGACAGCACCATATTTTCCGGCGCGTAAAACGCCTTGGCGCAGTCGTACAGCAGCGGCGGGGTGATCTCGGCAATGCTCTGCACGGTCCCGGCGATGTCCTCCCGCAGGGGGTGGGCGCGGTACAGCCCGCGGAACAGGGCGTTCAGCAGCCGCCAGTCGGGGCTGTCATCGTACATTTTGATTTCCTGCGCGATGATGCCCTGCTCCTTGGCGATGCTCGCCTTGGTGAACCACGGCTTGCCCACCTGCCCCAGCAAAATGTCCAGATTTTCGTCGATTTTTTCGGTGGCGGAAAAGACATAGCAGGTGCGGTCATAGCCCGTAAAGGCGTTGGCGGATGCACCGGTCTTGGCGTACAGGGCAAAGGTGTCGCCCGCGGCGGTTTCGCACATTTTATGCTCCATAAAATGTGCCGTTCCGGCGGGCAGGGTGACCGTGCGCCCGTCCAGCGTAAATTGACGATGCACCGAGCCAAAATCCGCTGCATAGAACCCGTGTACCGAGCTGTAGCCCGGCATGGTGCGGCAGATGACGCGCAGCCCGCTGGGCAGCGTGACGCTTTGGCAGCCCACGGCGCTGCTTGCCGGGTTGGCTGTGTTATTCCTCATCGGGTGTCCCCTTTCCCTCGGTGCCGGGGCGGGCGGTGACCACATACCCCACCGAGTAGCTGTACTGCTCCAGCACGCGGCGCACCTCGTCGATGGTGACGGCGCTTGTCAGCACCTTGCCGTAGGCGGGCGGATACAGCGGCTCGCCGCGCAGGATCTGCCCGTAGTACCAGCCCTCCAAGGCGGAAAGGCTGTCCTCCAGCGCGTCCATACCCGAAAGCAGTCCGCTGCGGCAGTCGTCCATTTCCTCCTGCGTGATGGGACCCTTTTTCAGCCCCTCCCACTCGGCCAGCATCGCCGCCTCCGCCTGCATGACCTTGCCCGGCTCCACGCCGGAGTCGATCATCATAGCGCCCGTGGCGCGGTGCGCCGCCGCGCCGCAGTAGTAGCACAGCGATTGCTTTTCGCGCACGTTCATAAACAGTCGGCTTGTGGACGCGCCGCCCAGCAGGTTCATCGCCACGCGCAGGGCGCTGACGGTGGGTACGTTGTCGGCGCTGCCCGTCGTAAACAGCATACACAGCTTGGCCTGCGTCAGCCCGGGCAGCTTTTCGGTGTAGCGGCGCAGCGGCGTGCGGGGCATCGCCACCAGCGCGCCCGGCTCCTGCGGGTCGCGCGGCACACCGTCCAGGCGGCGCAGCAGCTTTTCCGCCACGCGCTCGGCATCGGTACCCTGCACCATCACGTCGATGCGGGACTGGCGCAGAATGCGGTCATACTCGGCTTTCAGGGCTTCGGGCGTGACGGCGGACAGCTCGTCCGGGTAGCCGCCCAGCTCAATGCCTGCCGGGGAATCGCCGTAAAATTTGCGCCGCGCCTGCCGCACACAGTACAGCCGCTTGGCGTTCAGCTCCGCCTGCAGGCGGAGGGACTGGGTTTCGGTTTCGATGCGCACCGCCTCGGCATCAAAGACGCCGTCCACAAGGTACGGCTCAAACACGGTGCCGAAAACGATATCGGCGTAGGCGTCGGTCAAATTTTCCCCTGCCAGCGCGTAGGCATCCTTGATGCCGCAGATATCCGCCGACAGCACGCGGTCTATGCCCGCGCCGCTCAGCTCCACGCCCAGATCGGCGCCGTACAGTCCCGCCAGCTTGCGGGACAGCGCGGTCATATCGGGGCAGGCGGCATAGCCGCGCTCCAGCACTTGGGTCAGCACGGCGTCCAGCGTGGCGGTGTCGCGCCGCGCGGGGAACCGCAGATGGATGGCGATGCGGCAGCGGTTGAATTTATCGGCTTCCAGCGTGGTGATATGCACGCCGGGTGCCAGTTGTTTGCGTTCCAATTGTAAATCCTCACTTAACAATAATCCTTTATATTATACGCCCATTTTATGAAAAAGTAAATCATAACTTGGGCAACACCGCATAATTCTAAGTGCCGATACGGCGAGCGAGGTGCGGCAGCTGCTAAGCCAAAAGCGCAGGCAATACTTTGTGTATTAGCGAGCATTTTGGCAACGCAGATGCCGTGCCGCAGCCGCCGGAGCGGTGCTTGAGCCGTAAGGCGGGAATTGTGCGGTGTTGCCCTTGCAGACTTGCAGCTTGGCGGCAGGTACGGTATAATAGAAGGTACAGTATGAATCGGAGGTCACTCTTATGAACCGCTTTGCTTTACACGGCACCTTTGTGGACACGCCCACCCCCGATGCGCTGCGGGTGCGCACGGGCTATCTTTTGTGTGAGGACGGCGTCTGCGCCGGATTTTCGCCCGATGCCCCCGCCGGGGTACCGGTGCGGGACTACGCCGGGCAGCTGATCACGCCGGGTCTTGTCGACCTGCACCTGCACGCGCCCCAGTACAGCTACTGCGGCACGGCGATGGACCTGGAGCTGCTGGACTGGCTGCAGCGCTACACCTACCCCGAGGAAGCCCACTACGCCGACCCCGGCTATGCCAAACTGGGCTACGGCTATTTTGTGCGCGACTTAAAAGCCAGCGCCACGACCCGCGCCTGCATTTTTGCCACGCTGCACACCGACGCCACGCTGGAGCTGATGCACCAGCTGAAGGACGCCGGGCTGGGCGCCTTTGTGGGCAAGCTGGCGATGGATCGCAACAGCCCCGACAGCTACCGTGAGCCGAGCGCCGCTGCCGGGCTTGCCGAAACGCGCCGCTGGCTGGATGCCTGCCGCGCCGAGGATATGCTGCACAGCGGTGCGGTGCGCCCGATGCTGACCCCGCGCTTTACCCCCAGCACGGGCGACGAATATATGGCGGGGCTGGGCAAGCTCGCCGCCGAATACAAGGTCCCCGCGCAGAGCCATCTTTCGGAGAATCCGTCTGAGATCGCGTGGGTCGCCGAGCTTTGCCCCGGCACCCGTTTTTACGGCGAAAGCTACAGCCGCCACGGCTTGTTTGGCGGCGATGTTCCCACCGTGATGGCGCACTGCATTTACAGCGGCGAGGAAGAGCAGGCGTTGATGAAGCGCAACCGCGTGATGATCGCCCACTGCCCCACCAGCAACGAAAACGTGATCGCCGGCATTGCCCCCGCCGCGCACTATCTGCGGGGCGGCTGGCGCATCGGCTTGGGCAGCGATGTGGCGGGCGGTCACACGCTGGACCTATTTGCCGTGATGGCATCCGCCGTGCAGGTCAGCAAGCTGCGCTGGCGCTATGTGGACCAGACCGAGGCCCCGCTGACGATGGTGGAGGCGTTGTACCTTGCCACCGTGGGCGGCGGCGATTTCTGGCGCGACTACGGCGTGCAGCTGGGCTTGTTTGAGCCGGGCTACGCGCTGGACGCGCTGGTTCTGGACGACAGCACCCTGCGCAACCAGCGGGAGTTCACCCCCGCCGAGCGGTTGGAGCGCTACGCCTATCTGGGCAAGGGCAGCCTGACGGCAAAATTTGTGGACGGTCGGCAGATTTTTTGACGACCTCCCTTATAACCAAACGACCCCGGCGACCGAGTTCCTTCTCGGTTGCCGGGGTCTACCCTTTCCCCTCTATAAAAACCCAGTTACGCTTAGTTGATAAAGGCGTCGTGGATGGCTGCCACAGCTTTGTCGGCATCCTGTTCGTCAATGACGACGCTGATCTTGATCTCACTGGTGGAGATCATATGGATGTTGATGTTCTGGTTGAACAGTGCCTCAAACATCGTGCTGGCAACGCCCGAATGGCTCTGCATACCCGCGCCCACAATGGATACCTTGGCAAAGCCCTTGTTGACGATGATCTCGCCGCCGCCAAAACGGGAAGTCGCGCTCTGCAAAGCTGCCACGGCGCTTTCGGCGTCGCCCAGCGGCACGGTAAAGCTCATATCCTTTTTGCCGTCGCGTCCGGTGGTCTGCAAGATGATATCGACGTTGATGTTCTTCTGCGCCAGCAGGCTGAAGATTTTAAACGACATACCGGGCACATCGGGCACGTCACGGATGGTCAAAACAGCAATGTCGGTGTCCTTGGCAACACCCTTGATCAGCATACCTTCCACTTTGGTTTCCTCCTTAACAACGGTGCCGGGCACCGGGTTGATGCTGGAAATGACCTCCAGCTCGACATTGTACTTTTTGGCAAGCTCCACGCTGCGGTTGTTCAGCACCTGTGCGCCCAGCGATGCAAGCTCCAGCATTTCGTCAAAGGTGATCTCCTTGAGCTTGGTCGCCTTGGGGATCTTGCGCGGGTCGGCGGTGTAGACGCCCTCGACATCGGTAAAGATCTGGCAGCGGTCGGCGTGCAGCGCAGCCGCCAGCGCCACGGCAGAGGTATCGCTGCCGCCGCGTCCCAGCGTGGTAATGTCATCGCTGCGGTTCAGCCCCTGAAAGCCCGCCACGACCACCACGCGGTTGCGTGCCAGCTCGCTTTCGACGCGCTCGGTGTTCAGGCGCTTGATGCGTGCCTTGGAGTATGCGCGGTCGGTGTTGAAGCCCGCCTGCCAGCCGGTCAGGCTGACGGAAGAAACGCCCAGCTCCTGCAGCGCCATCGCCAGCAGAGAGATGGAAATTTCCTCGCCTGCCGCCAGCAGCATATCCATCTCGCGGTGCGAGGGGTTGCAGCTGATTTCCGCCGCCTTGGCGATAAGATCATCGGTGGTGTCGCCCTGTGCCGAAACCACGACCACCACATCGTTGCCCGCGTTGCGGGTGTTGCGGACGATACGGGCAACATTAAAGATGCGGTCGCGGTCGCGGACCGAGCTGCCGCCGAATTTTTGTACAATCAGACCCATAGCTATCCTTTTCCTCCTCTATATCATCTTACCACTGCGCCGGTGTTGTCGGCGAGCAGACGATGCACGGTAAAGTGGTTCAGTGCGCCCGGCTGCTGCAGGGCGGCTTCGGCGCGGGCAAAAAACTCCTCATCGTCCTTATGCACCACCGCCATAATGGTGGGACCTGCGCCGGAAATATACACCGCCAGCGCGCCCAGGTCCTGCGCCAGCTCAAACACCTCGTCGCCGCCCTCGATCAGCGGCAGGCGGTATTGCTGGTGCAGCACATCCTTGGTTGCCACGCCCAGCAGGGCGTAGTTGCCCTCGCAGAAGGCGGCTGTCGCCAGCGCCGCGCGGGACAGATTGTACACGGCATCCTTGTGGCTGACCATCTGGGGCAGCGCCGCGCGCGCCTTGCTGGTCAGCAGGCGAAAATCCGGCACAAACGCCGCAAAGGCAAGCTCGGGGTCGATGTTTTTCTTGACGCTGTACACCTGCCCCTCGTCGATCACGCTGGTGACAAACCCGCCCAGCATCGCCGGGGCGACGTTGTCGGGGTGACCTTCAATGGATGTCGCCAGCGTCAGCATCTGGCGGCGGGTCAGCTTGTTGCCCAGCAGGGCGTTGGCGCCCAGAATGCCCGCCACAATGCAGGCGGAGCTGGAGCCAAGCCCCCGCGCCATCGGGATATCGTTGCGCTGGGTGATGCGCAGCCCGCGCAGGGGCAGCCCCAGCTGGTCATAGACGACCCGCGCCGAGCGGAACACCAGATTGTTGGAACCCGCCGGGACGTGGGTGCCGTCCACCGAGGTAATCTGGATACGGTCGCTCTCCTCAAACGTAAAAACGTTGTGCATCGAAACCGCCAACCCCAGGGAGTCAAACCCCGCGCCCACGTTGGCGCTGGTTGCCGGTACGCTTACTGTTACCATACTATGCCGCCCCTCTTTATTCCGTCAGCTGTTTCATTGCCAGCTTTACGCTGCCGCCCAGCACCGCCAGCTTCTGGCGCAGGGCGTCGATCTCCGCCTCGGTCGCGGCGTCGATGCGGCAGGCAGCCTCGCCGTCGGCTTCCCACAGAAGCTGCCCGGCCCCCGCCACGCTTTGCAGCACCGCGCCCGAAACGCCCGCCGCGCGGACATACCACGGGTACACGCCGGTATCCCGAAGCTGTCCCGCCGGCTTTTCTGCCTCGGTCCAGAACAGGCTGTCGTGGATTTTTACGCCCTCTTTTAAGGCATCGATCACGTCCGCCACCACGGCGCTGGCGGTGGGCAGCTTGCCCGCGCCCTTGCCGTAGAACACGACATCGCCCAGCATATCGCCCCGCATCAGCACGGCGTTAAAGACATCGTCCACGCCTGCCAGCTGGTTGGCGTTGCTGACCATCATCGGCTCGACCCCGGCCGCCATAGCGCCGCCGGCGTTTTCCTCATACCAGGCAATCAGCTTGATGGCGCTGTCCATCTGCTCGGCAGATTTGATGTCCGCCACCGTGATATCGCGGATGCCCCGCGCGGGGATGTTGTCGGGGTAGACGTGATGCCCGCAGGCAAGGCTGGCAAGGATGGCGATCTTGCGGCAGGCATCGCGCCCGTCCACATCGTCGCCGGGGTCCTTGGTTTCGGCATAGCCGAGCTGCTGGGCAATGTGCAGCGCCTCGTCAAAGCCCATATTTTCGCGCTTCATCTTGGTCAGCATAAAGTTGGTGGTGCCGTTGACGATACCGCAGATGCGGCTGATATGGTTGGCGGCAAGGCACTGGTGCATCGGGGTGATGATGGGTGTGCCGCCGCCCACGCTGGCCTCAAACAAAAAGGCGGCGTTGTGCGCCTTGGCAAGCGCCAGCAGCTCGGCACCGTAGCCCGCGACCATCTCCTTGTTGGAGGTGCAGACGCTGCGCCCGCTTGCCAGGCACTTGCGCACATAAGGCAGGGCAAAGCGGGTGCCGCCGATGGTTTCGACCACGACCTTGACCTCGGGGTCATTTAAGATGGTGTCGATGCTGTCAGTAAACAGCGCCGCATCGGGCGAGGTGGAAAAATCCCGCACATCGAGGATGTACTTGACCTCCACGGGTTCACCCACGCGGCGGGCGATGGATGCCGCATTGCGGCGCACAACCTCCAGCACACCGCTGCCCACGGTGCCAAAGCCCAGAATCGCAATTTTAGCCATTGGTATACTCTCCCTTTTCCCTATTCCCCTTACACGCCGCGGTGAATCTCCACCACGCAGGGCTGGTGCGAAAGCCGCAGCAGCATTTCCTCCACCGTCATCTGCATGGTGCCGGTGCGCACGGTGACCTCGACCTGTGCGGTGCCGTTTTCGGGGCGGGACTGGTTGATGGTCATAATCGAGCCGCCCGCCGCCGAAATGCCCGACAGCAGCATTTGCAGCGCGCCGGTCTTATCCAGCAGGGTGGCAACAACGGTCAGCGTGTCGCGCCCGGTTTCGGCGTCAAAGACGCAGTCCTTATATTTATAAAACGCGCTGCGGGAAATGCCCGCCTGCTTGGCCGCCGCCGAAATGTTGGCTACCTCGCCCGATGCCAGAAGCTGCTTTGCCTGCAGCACCTTGCCGAAAACCTCCGGCAGGACATCTGCCTGTACCAGCAGGTACTTATGCTGGGTCATTGTGTTGCCTCCTCGCAAACAAATGTAGTATCAATGTGTACCATCTTACCACACCGGGGCAGTGGTTGCAAGGGGGTTTGGCGCATTTGCCTGCTTTTTAGCACTTTGTACAGGAACCCCGGTGGAAAACTCCGTGTTTTTGTACGGCGGTTGTATGTACGTGGCGGAAAAACATGTTCTTGGTCTATGGAATGTGTAGGGGCGAGCCATGCTCGCCCCTACAGGAGTCTTTCAACAGAAAAACACCCGCCCTTGGGCATACGCCAAAGAGCGGGTGTTGGTGGTTTGGGGTATCAGGCGGCGGGTTCGGTGGGTTCGGTGGGACGCACAAGGTAGCTGTCATCGGGCAGGTTATCCTCGGTATAATAGCCCTTTTGTCCGCCGGAGGTGATTGCGCCGTTTGCGGTGTTAAAGTACTTCTCTACGACGTTTTCGCCCACAGGGAAGTCCTTGTGCGGCAGGTCTGCCTGCAATTCCTCCATCAGGTTTTTCCACAGCTTCTGGATAGGTCCGCCGTTTCCGGCACCGTACTTAGTCATATCGGTCGGGCGGTCAAAGCCCCACCAGATGGCGGTGCAGTAGTAGGGGGTCAAGCCCGCAAAGGTGTAGTCCTTGTTGTTGGAGGTCGTACCGGTCTTGGCGGCGGCATCCATATCGCCCTTGGGTGCCATACCGCTGGCAGTACCGCCGGGCTTCAGCACGTTGGTCATCATACGGTTCATAATATAGGCGCTGTCACCGCTGATGGCCTGCGTGGTGTTGATATACTTGGTGTTGTCGATGATAACGTGACCGTTGGAGTCGGTGACCATCGTGTAGAAATGGGGCGAAGTGAACGTACCATCGTAGAAAATGCTGTACGCACCCGCCAGCTCCACGGCGGTAAGACCGTTGGTCTGACCACCCAGCACCAGAGGTGCCAGGTCCATATCGTGTTCGGCGTCGATGTAGCTGCACTCCAGCGTGTCATGCACAAAGTCGTACAGGTAATCCACGCCCACAATGCGTCCCAACTGGACGGCGACAGTGTTCAGGGACTGGCGCAGGGCGTCGTACACCAGCACGATATCGCCCTTGCCGCCCGCGTTGCCGTAGTTGCTGGGCCAGTCGCGCCAGATATCGTCGCGCGCCTGTGCCTGTGCGGACAGGGGGTTGATCTTACCGACGTAGGAATCCTTCAGCACCTTGTGGTCGGCGGCGGAGTACAGCGGCAGATCCTGAATGGGCGAGGAGTAGCTGATCTGCTTGTTGTCCAGCGCCAGACAGTAGGCGCCGATAGGCTTCATGGTAGAACCGGTCTGGTGGGGCAGCAGGGCGCGGTTGGTACCCATATCGACGGTCTTTTCGCCCAGACCGCCGGCAATGCCCAGCACGTTGCCGTCATAGTCCAGCACGGCGATGCTTGCCTGCGAGCGCACTTTTTCGTACACGCAGAGGTAGACGGTGTCATCGTTGGGGTAGTTGGGGTCGGTGGATTCGCCGACCTTCAGCTCGGTGTTGGTTTCGTCGGTGTAAACGGGTACATCGTCGGTGCCGTACACCGCGTAGCCTTCCTTGGTGATGGGCAGACCGGTAGCCTCGTCATACTGCACCATATCCCAGGTGCTGGTTTCGGCGGGGTAGTCGCGCAGGCAGACGGGTTCCTCGTGCCACATGGCGGGGATCAGACCGTCCTCGTCCAGCATGGCTTCCTCGACGGCAGCCTGCACGCGGGTGTCCACGGTGGACTCAATGCGCAAGCCGCCGGTGAAGATCAGCTCCTGCGCTTCCTCCTTGGTGTAGCCGAGGTCGTCGATCAGCTGGCGGCGCAGCGCGGAGTACAGCGAGTCGGTAAACCAAGAGTTGTTGGCGCTGCGGGTCGCGCCGGTCTTGGCGGTGCTGCTTTCCACAACGGTCAGCGGCTCGTTGCGGGCGGCGTCGTACTCGCTCTCGGTGATGTAGCCTTGGTCAAACATCTCGTACAGAACGTGGTTGCGGCGGCGCAGCAGGTTTTCGGGGTTGGTAAAGGGGTTGTAGCCCGTGGGGTTTTTACTGATGGATGCCAGCACGGCGCACTCGGCAAGGCTCAGCTCGCTGACGTCCTTGTCAAAGTAGGCGTTGGCGCCCGCCTGCATACCGTGGATAATGCCGGTCAGCGGTATGGTGTTGAGGTAGGCTTCGAGGATGGTATCCTTGCTGTAGCGCTTGGCAAGACCCAGCGCGCGGAAAATTTCGCGCACCTTACGCAGGGCGTCGGTTTCGTCGTCCTTGGTCAGGTTTTTGATCAGCTGCTGCTCCAGCGTGGACGCGCCCTGCTGCGAGCCGAGCAGTGCGTTGTCGGTCAGCATATTTAAGGTAGCGGCGATGGTACGCTTGAGGTTGATGCCCGGCTCGTTGCGGAAGTTCTTGTCCTCAACGGCGATAACGGCATTCTGCAGGTTTTCCGGCATTTCGGAAAGCGGCACCTTGATGCGGTTTTCGCTGCGGGTAAAGTAGGCGTACTCGCTGCCGTCGGCGGCGTAGACGATGGAGGCTTCCATCAGGTGGCTGCTGTCCAGATCAAGTACGGTGCTGTCGTTGGCGGTGACCTGCACCAGATACATCGCCAGCAGCACCGAGCCGACGCTGACTGCCATAATGCACAGGCAGAGCATACAGCCGATAAAGCCCAGAATCATACCGGGGATGCTGCGGCGGCGTTTTGGTTTTTTCTTTTTCTTGGCAGGGGCAGTGCCGTCTGCCGGGGCTGTTTTTGCGCCGGTGGTCGAAAGCTGGCGTTTCTGATTGGGTTCTATGGGAACCGCCTCCTTTTAGAGTTATAGACAAGATGCCGGGTGACATCCATAGGCAAACCAGTATAGAATGAATTATACCACAAACCGACGGTAAAAGTACAGCCCGGAATGTAAAATTCACAACTTTTTGAGTTTTTGCACATTTTTATGCCATACTAACGCCAAAGGTTTTCTGTTCTTGAAAAGGAGGGGCTTTGATGCAAAAGAAATTTCGGCGCAGCTGGGTGGTTTTGCTTTTGCCGGTGTGTGCTGCCCTGCTGGCGGCGCTGCTGATGCTGCGGGCGGGGCGTGCGCAGCCCGCGGCGCCCCGGTATATGCTGCGGGACAACGGCGGACACCCGGCGCTGTACACCGCCGACGGCGCGGGACCCTTGGCGCAGTACGATGAAATTTACACCCGCCTTTTGCCGGAGAGCGATTATTTGAATTTGCAGCAGGGCATTTTGCTGGCAGACGAGGCGGAGTTGCAGGCAAGGCTGGAGGATTTGGGGCTTTGAAGAGCAGAGTGGAGAGTTTAGAGTTTAGAGTTTAGATAAGGAGTGTCCGCTACGCGGACACGTTTATTAATAGGGGCGGCATACAATTTTATTATGTTTGCCCGTTTGGTTGTAGGGGCGAGCATTGCTCGCCCGTGCGGTTTACCCGTTAGATTGCATTGTTGGGAAGATTGCACGGGCGGCATATATGCCGCCCCTACGGACTAACCCGTGATTTTTTGCGTAAACGTTATACCGCGGGCGGGGCATGCCCCGCCCCTACAAATTACCGAAAGGTAAGCATTTATCGACAGGACTCCCCTTTTCGGCAGATTTGTAGGGGACGCATAGATGCGTCCCGTGCGGTTTACCCGTTAGATTGCATTGTTGGGAGGTTTGCACGGGCGGCATATATGCCGCCCCTACGGACTAACCCGTAATTTTCGCGTAAACGTTATACCACGGGCGGGGCATGCCCCGCCCCTACAAATTACCGAAAGGTAAGCAGTTATCGACAGGACGCCCCTTTTCGGCAGGTTTGTAGGGGACGCATAGATGCGTCCCGTGCGGTTTACCCGTTAGATTGCATTGTTGGGAAGATTGCACGGGCGGCATATATGCCGCCGTGAATTTTTCGGCGGAGCCGTAAGACGGGAGCGGGTGGGCGGGGCGTCAAAAAATGTGTCTTGACGATTTTTAGCCCCGCCCGTCCGCGACCTTCCGCTTTGGGGTTCCAAGGGGCGAGCAGCCCCTTGGCCGTGCCCCGCGCTTCGGAAGTAGCGGCGCCTTTCTTTGGTACTTTCTTTGGGCGTCCAAAGAAAGTACACGTCCCTTTTCCGGGAGCATCCGCAAAAAAAAGCAGCCGCCCTTTTCAGGGCAGCTGCCTTGGCTGCTATTTTACGATGTAAACCGATCTCTCAGGTTTTTAAAGAAACCCTTGCGCTTTTCGTAGTTTTCGTCCTTGAGGGTATCCTCAAAGGCTTTCAGCGCGTCACGCTGGGCGCGGTTGAGCTTTTTGGGAATTTCAACCTCCACAATGACGTACTGGTTGCCGCGTCCGCGCCCGTTCAGGTACTGGATGCCCTGCCCCGACAAACGGAACTTGGTGCCGCTCTGCGTACCTTCCGGGATGCGCTGGGCGACCTTGCCGTCCACTGTGGGAACCTCGATCTCTGCGCCGAGAACCGCCTGCGAATAGGTGATGGGTACACGGACATAGACATCGTAGCCGTCGCGCTCAAACACGGGGTCGGTCTTGACGGTCACATGGACAATGACATCACCGGCGGGACCGCCGTTGGTGCCGGCATCGCCCTGACCGCGCAGCGCTACATTCTGGTCATCATCAATACCCGCCGGGATCCTGACCTCCAGCGTTTTGCGTGCCGACGTTTTGCCGGTGCCGCGGCAGGTCTTGCAGGGGTTCTTGATGATGGTGCCGCGTCCGCCGCAGTGCGGGCAGGGCTGCTGGCTTTGCATTACGCCAAAGGGCGTGCGCTGCTGGGTCACAACATAGCCGCGTCCGCCGCACTCGGTGCAGGTTTCGGGGCTGCTGCCGGGCGTGCAGCCGTTGCCGCCGCAATCCGGGCAGCTTTGCTGACGGTTCAGCGTGACCTTTTTGGTGCAGCCGTGGGCGGCTTCCTCAAAGGTCAGAATGACGTTGGCCTGGATATCATGCCCCTTGCGCGGTGCGTTGGGGTTGGCACGGCTTGAACCGCCGAACCCGCCGAATCCGCCGCCGAACAAATCGCCGAAGATATCGCCCAGGTCCACGCCGCCTGCGCCAAAGCCGCCGAAGCCGCCGCCATAGCCGCCCTGACCTGCCCCGTAATTGGGATCGACCCCGGCAAAGCCGAACTGGTCATAGCGCTTGCGCTTGTCCGGGTTGGACAGGACGTCGTTTGCCTCGTTGACCTCTTTGAACTTTTCCTCGGCTTCTTTGTTGCCGGGATTCAGGTCGGGGTGGTACTTTTTGGCCAGCTTGCGGTAGGCGCTTTTGATCTCGGCATCCGTTGCGTTTTTGCCGATGCCCAGCACCTCGTAATAATCACGTTTATCTGCCATAGAATCTATCCCCTCTGTTTTGGGCTTAAACCCTCAAGAGCCGCCGCCGGGGTTTGGGGTCCGGCGGCGGTCCTAGCGGGTTTATTCAGTTACATTAGACTTCGTGGAAGTCGGCGTCAACGGCGCCGTCATTGCTGGGCTGGGCACCGGGCTGGGCACCGGGCTGCGCGCCGGGCTGTGCGCCCTGCTGTGCCTGTGCCGCCTGCTGGTAGACCTTCTCGCTGATGGCGTAGAAAGCCTTCTGCAGCTCATCCTGCTTTGCCTTGATGTCGTCGATGCTGCCGGACTTCAGGGCTTCCTTCAGGGCAGACAGCTTGGTTTCGACCTCGCTCTTTTCCTCGGCGGAAACCTTGTCGCCGAACTCACCCAGAGCCTTCTCGGTCTGGAACACCATCTGGTCGGCACCGTTGCGCACGTCGATCTCCTCGCGGCGCTTCTTGTCCTCGGCGGCATACTGCTCGGCGTCCTTGACAGCCTTATCGATGTCGTCCTTGCTCATATTGGTGGAAGCGGTGATGGTGATGCTCTGCTCCTTGCCGGTGCCGAGATCCTTGGCGCTTACATGGACAATGCCGTTGGCGTCGATATCAAAGGTAACTTCGATCTGAGGTACGCCGCGGGGTGCCGGGGCGATGCCGTCGAGGTGGAAGGTTCCCAGACTCTTGTTGTCCTTGGCAAACTCACGCTCGCCCTGCAGAACGTTGACCTCAACGCTGGGCTGGTTGTCCGCAGCGGTGGAGAACACCTGGCTCTTCTTGGTGGGGATGGTGGTGTTGCGGTCGATGATCTTGGTGCAGACGCCGCCCAAGGTCTCGATGCCGAGGCTCAGGGGGGTGACATCCAGCAGCAGCAGACCGGTCTTGTCGCCGTTCAGCACGCCGCCCTGAATGGCAGCACCGACAGCCACGCACTCATCGGGGTTGATGCCCTTGAACGGCTCGCAGCCCAGCTCCTTCTTGACCGCGTCATAGACAGCGGGGATACGGGTGGAGCCGCCGACCATCAGGACCTTGGACAGATCAGAAGCCTTCAAGCCGGCATCCGACAAAGCCTTGCGGACGGGGGTCATGGTGCGCTCGACCAGATCGGCGGTCAGCTCGTTGAACTTGGCGCGGGTCAGCGTCATATCCAAGTGCTTGGGACCGGTGGCGTCGGCGGTGATAAAGGGCAGGTTGATGTTGGTGGTGGTGGCGCTGGACAGCTCGATCTTTGCCTTCTCGGCAGCTTCCTTCAGGCGCTGGGCAGCCATCTTGTCCTGACGCAGGTCGATGTTGTTCTCGCGCTTGAAGTCCTCAGCCATCCAGTCGATGATGCGCTGGTCGAAGTCATCGCCGCCCAGACGGGTATCGCCGTTGGTGGCAAGAACCTCGGTGACACCGTCGCCCATCTCAATGATGGACACATCGAAGGTGCCGCCGCCCAGGTCGTAGACCATGATCTTCTGGTCGGTTTCCTTATCCACACCGTAAGCCAGAGCGGCAGCGGTGGGTTCGTTGATGATACGCTTGACGTTCAAGCCGGCGATGGTGCCTGCGTTCTTGGTTGCCTGACGCTGGCTGTCGTTAAAGTAAGCGGGAACGGTGATGACCGCCTCGGTAACAGGCTCGCCCAGATAAGCCTCGGCGTCAGCCTTCAGCTTGGACAGGATCATAGCGCTGATTTCCTCAGGGGTGTACTCCTTGCCGCCGGCGTGAACCTTGGTGGCGGTGCCCATCTCACGCTTGATGGAGGAGATGGTGTTTTCGGGGTTGGTGATCGCCTGACGCTTTGCGACCTGACCGACCAGACGCTCGCCGGTCTTGGTGAAGCCGACAACGGACGGGGTGGTGCGGGCGCCTTCGGCGTTCGCGATGACTACGGGGTCGCCGCCTTCCATAACGGCGACACAGCTATTGGTGGTGCCAAGGTCAATACCAATGATTTTGCTCATACTATAAAACTCCCTTCAAATTCGCTTTGAAAACGGTAGATATTTTTTACAATGTATCTGAACGGGTCATACGACCCGGTCATGCTTTATTCTGCCACTACCACGGTGGCATGGCGGATGATCTTATCGCCGATCTTGTAGCCCTTCTGGAAAACCTGCACCACGGTGCCGCTTTCCTGCCCGTCCTGCGGCGGGACCTGCTGCACGGCGTTCATCAGGTTGGGGTCAAAGGGCTGATCCTGCGCTTCGATCTCGGTGATGTTGAGCTTTTCCAAAGCCTGCCCGGCCTTGTCCAGCGTCATCATCACGCCCTTTTTGTAGTTGTCGTCGGTACAGGCGGCGTTGGCTGCCATATCCAGCGTGTCGAGGATCCCCAAAATCTGCGTTACCGCGTGGGAAACACCGTCGTTGAATTTCTGGTCTGCCTCGCGCTGGCTGCGCTTGCGGTAGTTGTCATACTCGGCGGCGGTGCGCAGCAGCTGACTCTTCAGGTCGTCCGCCTTTTTCTCGGCGGCGTCCAGCTTAGCTTCCAGCACAGCCGTTTCGTGCCGCTTCTTCTCGTGCTTAGGCGCCTTTTCGGGGGCGGGGGCTTCTGCTTCGGTCTTGGCTTCGGTGTTGGCTTCCGTCTTGACCTCGGCAGTTTCCGGCTCCTGCGCGGCGTTCTTTTTTTCTTCTTGACTCATTGCGGGTCCTCCTTAACCTGTTATAGCCCCTGCCCTGCCATACTCTGCCCCAGCTTAGCGGCAAAGTAGTCAAGGATCGGCAGCAGGCGTTGATATTCCATACGGGTCGAACCGATCAGCGCCACCGAGCCGGTCAGACCGCCGCCCGCCAGATAGCGCTTGCTTACAATGCAGGCACCCGGCATGGGCGGCTCCAAGTCGCTGCCCAAGGTGGCGGTGATCTTGCCGCCCTCGGAGCGGATCAGCTCGGACGCAGACTCGTTGTCGGAAAATATCTCCAGCAGCGCGCCGAGGTTTTGGCGAACCTCCGGCATTTTTGCCAGATACTGCGCACCCTCTAAGTAGGCTTGGCTGCTGGTGGTGACCAGCGCCTGCGCTGCCATAACCACGGGTGCCAGCCGCTGCCCGGCTGCCAGCACCATGCTGGCGGTCAGCATCGGGCTGAGGTCCTGCGGTGCCACAAAGGTAAGACCGCGGTTTAAAAGCTGCGCCAGACTGGCGGCATCATCGCGGGAAAGCCCGGTGTCCACCCGCGCCACGCGGGTACGCACACCGCCGGCACTGGTGACTGCCAGCACGGCGGCGGAGTAGCGCCCCACCTGCACGACCTCAAAGTGGGCAATGCATAGGTCCGGCGCCTGCGGCGTGGTGGCGGCTGCGGCGCAGCCGGTCAAATCTGCCAGGCTGCGGGCGGCGGCGGGAACGAGCTTTTCCGGCTCGGCGTCCATATCGGCAAACAGCGCGTCGATGTGGCGGCGATCCGCTTCATTTAAAGGGGTGGTGTCGGGCGCTTCGATCAGGTGGTCCAGATAGTAGCGATACCCCTGTGTGCTGGGTACCCGCCCGGCGCTGGTGTGGGGCTGCTCCAGCAGACCCAGCTTGGTCAGCGCCGCCATCTCGTTGCGCAGTGTCGCGCTGGACAGTGCCATATCAAAGTAGCTTGCCAAAAGACCGGAGCCTACCGGCTCGCCCTCGTTGGCATACAGGGCAACAATGGCTTCTAATATACGCTGCTTGCGTGCATCCATTGCCAACCTGCTCATCTCCTTTTGCTGTGTGTCACTGTTTGCTTAGCACTCTTTATCTCTGAGTGCTAAGTTTATTATATGCCCATTTTTCAAATAGTCAAGAGGTTTTTCCAAAGATTTTTCAAGTTTAACAGTTTCGTCACAAACGGTCGTTCCCGGCACGGTTGACTTTGCGGGAAAAGGGGTCGTATACTTATATAGAAAGCCTGTCCGCAAACGCAATGGGAAGGTTGCGAACTTCCGGCGGGTTTGTAGGGGCGGGGCGTGCCCCGCCCCTACAAAGGTCAATTGCGAACTATTGGCAGGTTTGTAGGGAACGGTCTTGACCGTTCCGTGCAGCCTAGCCGATAGCGTGATATATCGGGAAATAGCGCGCCGTTCGGCGCGATTTTATGCGCTGCGCGCAGCCAGCGGTACGGCGCGGTCAAGACACGCGCCCTACATTACTACCCGAAAAAGGGATTTTTAACAATTCGACTTATACGGGGTCATTCTGCCCCGCACAGCGGGGCTGCTATTCCAGACATTTTGCCAAGAACGCTGCCGCCGTGCTGATGGCTGCCGCCGCCTCCGGTGCAGCGGGCGGTGCCTTTTCGCTGCCCGGCAGCAGCACCCCGCCCTCGACATCGCCCCGCACCACAATGGGCGCGGCGCACAAAATGCGGCGGTCCGCGCGCTCGCACAGCCGCAGGTCGGCGCTCTCCGCGCGCGCCCGATAGACACGCCGCGCCGCCAGCAGATGCTCGACCTCCGGCGAAACCGCACACCCTACCAGCGCCGACACCTCGCTTTTGGGCAGCCCCGCCGCCGCGATGATGCTGCCCCGGTCACAGACCACGACCGCGCAGCCCAGACTTTTTGCCAGCACGGCGGCGTAATCCCCCGCCAACTGCCCCAGCCCGCCCAGCGGCGAATACTTTTTAAATACGACCTCGCCATCGGCGGCGGCAAAAATTTCCAGCGCGTCACCTTCACGGATGTGCTGCGTTTTCCGTATCTCCTTGGGGATGACAATGCGTCCCAAATCGTCGATGCGACGTACAATTCCTGTGGATTTCATAGCAATTCCCCTTCCCTTTTGTTTATGGTAGTATTTGTAAATCTTGCCTTTTTATACCGGAAAGGAGCGCCCTATGCTGCAAACCACCCTCTGCTATTTGGAAAAAGACGGCTGCTATCTGATGCTGCACCGCATAAAAAAGAAGAAGGACGTCAACCACGACAAATGGGTGGGCGTCGGCGGCAAGTTTGAGCCGGGCGAGGACGCCCTTGCCTGCGTGCTGCGCGAAACGCGCGAGGAAACCGGCTTCACCCTGCAAAACCCGGCGTACCGGGGCATCGTGGATTTTTACGCCCCGCCGTGGCCCAGCGAGCGGATGCACCTGTTTACCTGCACCGATTTTTGCGGCGAGCTGATCGACTGCAACGAAGGCGCGCTGGAATGGGTACCCAAGGCGGATGTGCTGCAGCTGCCCATCTGGCAGGGGGACAAGCTGTTTTTTCAATTATTAAACGATAATGCGCCGTTTTTTCATTTAGAGCTGTACTATGACGGCGACACGCTGACCCGCGCCGTGCTGGACAGTACGGAACTGCCGTTGTAAAATAGGATTGCATTTTCGCGCCGCAACGCATCTTTTTTGCGCTATTTTCTGTTTTTGAAACTTTCCCCTTTTCAACTGTCGAAAACCGTGGTATAATGGCACCCAGTGTGTCAAGGCTCTGTTGAGCCACCTGTGACACAAAACAGTAAAATTGAATCATTTTCGGGGTGGTACAAGATGAAAAAAGACAGTTCTAACAGATTGGCCTTTAAAATGATGCTTGCCATGCTGCTGGGTCTTGCATGCGGTGTCGGTTTGATTGCCCTGCGCGAAACCCTGAACGCCAACGGCGGGCAGGAAACCTGGCAGTTCATCAATTCCATTTTCTTTGCCGATATCAGCGTTGCCGGCAACGAAACCGCGCTGGGTCTGTTCTATTTGGTCGGACAGCTGTTTGTCCGTTCCCTGCAGCTGATCATTGTCCCGATGGTGTTCTGCTCCATTGTGCTGGCTATGGTGCGCATTTCCGATTCCCGCAAGCTGGGTCGTTTGTCCACCAAGACGCTGGGCTGCTTCTTTTTGACCACCGCCGTTTCCCTGCTGATTGCCGGTGTCGTGGGCTATGTGGCTTACAAGCTGGGCGCATTCTCCCACACCGAGCTGGGCGATGTCACCGCCTCGACCGGCTCGACCGGCTCCAACCCGCTGATGATCGTGCTGAACGCCGTGCCGAACAACCTGACCGCCGCCTTCTCCAACAACGGCGGCGTGCTGGCGATCGTTGTGGTTGCCGTGACCGTGGGCATTGTCATCAACAATTCCGACAAGGAATTTGACGTGCTGATCCGCCTGTGCGACGAAACCTCCGCCATCATCACCGGTCTTTTGTCCATCATTGTCAACAAGTTCGGTCCCATTGCCATTTTCTGCCTGCTGACCCGCACCTTTGCCGCTTACGGCATCAACTACCTGACCCCTGCGCTGGCGTATGTCTGCATCACCGTTGTGCTGCTGCTGGTCGTGCTGGTTGTGGGCTACGGTCTGTTTGTGCGCATCACCACCGGTATGAGCGGCTTGACCTTTGTCAAGAAGATCGCCAAGGTCGCTATGTTCGGCTTCTCGACCTCCAGCTCTGCCGCCACCCTGCCGCTGAACCTCCAGACCACCACGGAGGAGCTGGGCGTGGACGAGGAGGTCGCCTCCTTCGTGCTGCCCCTGGGTATGACCGTCAATATGGACGGCACCGCCATTATGCAGGTTATTGCCGCCATCTTTATTGCCACCTGCGGCGGCTATGAGGTCACCTTCGGTTCCATCTTTATGATCGGTGTGCTGGCGCTGGTTGCGTCCATCGGCACGCCCGCCGCCCCCGGTGCCGGCGCTGTGATTCTGTTCACCATCCTGTCCGGTATGGGCTACGGCAACGATATGGCGCTGATGGCATACACCATCATTCTGGCGATCAACCGCCCCATTGAGATGCTGGTCACCTCGCTGAATGTCGTCGGCGACGCTGCCTGCTCCATCGCCGTTGCCAACAGCGAAGGGCAGTTGAACAAAGAGGTATTTAATAAGGTAGCTGAATAAGATTCTCAGCGTTGAGAGTTGAGAGTTTAGAGTTGAGAGTTTAGATAAGGTGTGCCCGCGCAAGCGGGCACATTTTTTATTGGGTGATACGCCGGGCAAGCCTTCTCCCTTGGGGAGAAGGTGGCGCGCCTGCGCGCCGGATGAGGGGCAAATGTCCGGCAGACTCCCCCTCATCCGTCACCTGCGGTGACAGCTTCCCCCAAAGGGGGAAGCCTTGCGTTGCCGCCCCGGGCGACCGTCAAATCGCCGTAAATCCGGCAATTTCTCTTTACAACCGCACGGCGGTCTGCTATAATAGGCACAGATAAAAGGGAGTAAAGGGCAGTTCCGCTGTGGCGGGCTGCTGCATAGCAGCGTCATCACGGCAAAAATGCCCGGTGCTATGTGTTCGCTTGAGACTTTTGTCGCAGATATTTGCTGCGGCAGGGGTCTTTTTTTCTTGCCGCAAAATCTTGGAGGAGGCAAGAGAACCTATGGATTTTCTGAACACATTTGCCGCGTTGTTTTCCAACTTCGGCAACCTGACATGGCAGATGGTCGTGATGTGGGGCATCGGCGCGCTGCTGATTTACCTGGCCATCGCCAAAAAAATGGAACCCAGCCTGCTGCTGCCGATGGGCTTCGGCGCCATTTTGGTCAACCTGCCGCTGTCGGGCGCCATCACGCAGGGCGACACGGTGGGACCCATCTCGGCGCTGTTTGACGCCGGTATGTCCAACGAGCTGTTTCCCCTGCTGCTGTTCATCGGCATCGGCGCGATGATCGACTTTGGTCCGCTGCTGGAAAAGCCGTGGCTGATGCTTTTCGGCGCAGCGGCGCAGTTCGGCATCTTTTTCACGCTGTTTCTGGCGGGCTTTTTCTTTGACATCCAGGACGCCGCGTCCATCGCCGTGATCGGCGCAGCGGACGGCCCCACGGCAATTTTTGTCGCCAACACGCTGAATTCGCAGTATCTGGGCGCCATTATGGTGGCTGCCTACAGCTATATGGCGCTG
Source organism: Subdoligranulum variabile (assembly GCA_004552305.1). Taxonomy (GTDB): domain Bacteria; phylum Bacillota; class Clostridia; order Oscillospirales; family Ruminococcaceae; genus Gemmiger; species Gemmiger variabilis_A. The sequence goes on from SFOX01000025.1 coordinate 50,699, forward strand.
GTGCCGATCGTGCAGCCGCCGGTCATCCGGCTGCTGACCACCCGGAAGGAGCGCCGCATCCGTATGGCGTACCAGAAGGGCAACGTCAGCCAGCTGACCAAGATTTTGTTCCCCGTGGTCGTCACCGTGATTGCCGGTATGGTCGCCCCTGCCAGCGTGGCGCTGGTCGGTTTTTTGATGTTCGGCAATCTGCTGCGCGAGTGCGGCGTGCTGAACGCCCTGAGCGAAACCGCCCAGAATGTGCTTGCCAACCTGATCACCATTGTGCTGGGCTTGACGGTCGCCGGGCAGATGACCGCCGACAAGTTCGTGCGCCCCGACACGCTGCTGATCCTGGCGCTGGGCTTGGTCGCCTTTGTGTTTGACACGGCGGGCGGCGTGCTGTTTGCCAAGCTGCTGAACCTCTTCCTGCCCGAGGATAAAAAGCTGAACCCGATGATCGGCGCGGCGGGCATTTCCGCCTTCCCGATGAGCGGGCGCGTTGTCAATAAGATGGGTCTTGAGGAGGACAACCAGAATTTCCTGCTGATGTATTCCATCAGCGTGAATGTTTCGGGGCAGATCGCGTCGGTCATTGCCGGCGGCTTGATTCTGACCCTGATGGCGTAAGGAGGTACCTATGCTGCATCTTTCTTCTTGGATGACCACCCTGCCGATGATGGTGATCGGTATGGTGGGCGTGATTTTGGTCATCGGCGTTGTGGTCCTGGCGGTTATGCTGCTGAACCGGCTGACCTCCGGCAAATAATTTTTGCAACCGAAAAGCTCGGCAGTACAAATTGTACTGCCGGGCTTTGTTTATTCAATTTGTAATATTACGTTTGTGCCGCGCCGTCCACCTGCAAAATTTCGCCGGTGATGTAGCTTGCCAGATCACTGGCAAGGAACAAAAAGGCGTTGGCGACCTCCTCCGGTTCGCCCATACGTCCCAAGGGGATGGGGGCGCAGACGCGCTGCACGATTTCCTGCGGGAGGTTGGCGACCATATCGGTGCGGGTCACGCCGGGCGCCACCGCGTTGACGCGGATGTTGTCGCGCCCCAGCTCGCGCGCCAGGCTGCGGGTCATACCGTTGACGGCAAACTTGCTGGTGGGGTAGCCCACGCCGGACGGCTGCCCGTACAGGCTGACCATAGAGCTGGTGTTGATGATGCTGCCGCCGCCCTGCGCCTTCATACGCGGGGCAACCGCACGGCAGCCGTTGAACACGGCGGACACGTTCAGCCGCATCATCTTTTCAAACGCCTCGGGGGTGTAGTCGTACAGCGGCTCACGCGCCGAAATGCCCGCGTTGTTGACAAGGATATCGATCCTGCCAAAAGCTTTTTCCACCTCGGCAAAGGCGGCATCGACGGCGGCGTAGTCCGTCAGGTCGGGTGCCATACCGATGACCTCCCAGTCCGGGTTTTCTGCCTTAAGCGCCGCCAGCGCCTTGTCCACGGTTTCCTGCCGGGAGCCAAACAGCGCGACCGATGCACCGTTTCTGAGGAAGGTCTGCACCACGGCAAAGCCGATGCCGCGCGTACCGCCGGTTACGATTGCCTTTTTCCCTTGAAGCAGCATAGTATGGTTTCCCCCTTTACAGATCCGTTCCTTGCGGCCCGTTATTGCTTTGCAGGAATTATAGCACAGTTTTTTAAAATTGTCAATTTATATAGTTATTTTATATTATGTATAAAACTATTGGTGCTTATGCGGTACCCGTCGGGCGCATCGGGGGCGAACTCTCGGTATTTTTCCTGTTTTACCACGAAATATTCCTTATCATTCCGGCTAAAAGGTGGTATACTATAGATAAATACTGGCAGTGCTGCGCTCTGCGCTGCATTGTCTGCGACAAGGAGAACCGCCGTGAAATACCGTTTAAACACCACCAACTATCACACCTTCTCGGTTTTTGGCGTCAATAACCTGCCGCCGCGCAGCTACTTTATCCCCTACCCCACGCGCGCCGACGCCGACGCCGTGACCCCCAAGCGCAAGCGCTATGCTTCGCCCAAGGTGGAGTGCCTGAACGGCATCTGGGATTTTAAATTTTACCCCCTGCCCGCCGAGCTGCCCGCCGAGCTGGACACCGATGCTGTCGCCTTTGACAAGCTGGATGTCCCCTCCTGCTGGCAGTTCCGCGGCTATGACCGCCCGTTCTACGTCAACTACCGCTACCAGTTCCCCTACAAGCCGCCGGTCATCCCCACCACCGATAAGGTCGAGCAGGTCTTTTCGTGGCTGGGCTGCGACACCGGGCTGCGCCCGCGCTGGATCACCCCCGAGGAGGAATACAACTTTGTGGGCGTCTACCGCCGCTTTTTTGACGTGGCGGACGCCGACAAGCGCATCGTCATCTCCTTTTTGGGCGTTGCGTCCTGCTTAGACCTCTATCTGAACGGCAAGTACATCGGCTACGCCGAGGGTTCGCACAACACCGCCGAATTTGACCTGTCCGGCAAGGTGCAGCCCGGGCAAAACGAGCTGCTGGCGGTGGTACATCGCTGGTGCAACGGCACCTATCTGGAAAATCAGGATATGTTCCGCAACAACGGCATTTTCCGCGATGTGCTGCTGCGCACCGAGGAGCCTGCGGACTTCCGGGACATTGACGCCAAGACCGAAAAAAAGGATGGGCGCTACACCCTGACCCTGACCGCCGAAACCCACGCCGAAACCACCGTCACCTTTATCCTGCAGGGTCACGGGCTGACGCGCACCGCCACCGTACCCACCCAAGACAAGACCGCGCGCGCCGTGTTTGCTGACTTGGATGTTACAGAATGGAATGCCGAGGACCCGGTTTTGTACGATTTGTACTACGAAACCGCCGCAGGCTGCGTTAAGGAGAAGCTGGGCTTCCGCACGGTGGAGATTCGCGGCGACGTATTTTTGCTTAACGGCAGCAAAATTAAGCTGAAGGGCGTCAACCACCACGACACCGACCCGCGCAACGGCTACACGCTGTCCCCCGACGACATCGAGCGCGACCTGCTGACCTGCAAGCAGTTCAACATCGACACGGTGCGTACCTCCCACTACCCGCCCGACCCGCTGCTGCTGGAGCTGGCAGACGAGCTGGGTATCTACCTTGTGGACGAAAACGACATCGAAACCCACGGCACCTTTGCGATGCAGTTCCCGCCGACCTATAACTCCATCAGCGATGACCCCAAGTGGAAGGCGCACTATCTGGATCGCATCGCACACCTGTACCAGCGCGACAAAATCCACGGCAATACGTCCGTTATTATGTGGAGCCTTGGCAACGAGGCGGGCGGCTTTTACAATACCGACGCGATGTACGACTACCTGAAGGCGCGCTCTGACCTGCCGGTCCACTACGAAAGCGCCATTCATTGCAAGAAGCAGGCCTACGATGTGGGCAGCGAGATGTACCCCACCGTGCAGATGGTGCATGATGTGGGCGAAAAACGCCGCAAGAAGGCGCGCCTGAACGACCGCCCCTATTTTATGTGCGAGTATGCCCACGCGATGGGTGTCGGTCCCGGCAACACCGAGGCATACTGGCAGGAGGTCTACCGCTATGACAGCCTGATGGGCGGCTGCGTGTGGGAGATGGTTGACCACGCCGTGCTGCACGACGACGGGCGCTACACCTACGGCGGCGACCACGGCGAGTGGGAGCACGACGGCAATTTCTGCGTGGACGGTCTGTTTTACCCCGACCGCGCCCCCTCGACCGGCGCGTACATTATGCGGTTTATCTACCGCCCGTTCCGCGTGACCCACTGCGGCGGCGACCGATTTGAGCTGTTCAACACGACGGCCTTCTCCCGCGGGCGGTACACGCTGCAATTTTTGTGGAACGACGGCAGCTGCTCCGAGCTGACCCCCGGCACCGCCCCGCTGAGCAAGGAAACCATCACCCTGCCGATGGGCAGCGCCGTGGACGGCACCCTGCTGCTGACGGTAAAGACCATCGACACCAAGACCGGGCGCTGCGTGGCGGAGGAACAGCCCCTCGTCACGCTGGCGGTGCCTGCCGCCCCCGCCGTGAAAGCCCTGCCTGTGGGTGCCGGGGTGCAGAACGGACGCTTTGCTTTGCAGCGGGACGGCAAGCTGCTGCTGACCGCCGACACGGAGGGTACCCTGCTGTACCGCGCCTCCACCGACAACGACACGGATGTCTTTTTCCGCCGCCCGCTGACACCGTGGCAGAACCAGCGCACAGAGGTCGTGTCCTGCAAGGGCATTGCCAACGGGTACGAGGTCGTGACCCGGCTGACCAACGGCAAGGGGCGCTACACCGTGACCGACACCTACCAAGGCACCGACAAGGGCGTGCTGGTAACCAGCGTGCTGCATCGCGAGCACGGCAGCCAGACCGTGCCGCGCTTTGGCAAGGTTTTCCGCTTGGACGAAATTTTTGACACGGTAACGTACTTTGCCCGCAGCGGCGAAAGCTACTGCGATATGAAGGACCAGTTCTGCGTGCAGCAGGTGACCTGCCCGGTCAGCGCTATGACCGAGCCGAACATCCGCCCGCAGGAAAGCGGCAACCGCATGGACTGCACCACCGCCACCCTGACCGACGGGCAGCGGAAGGTGACCTTTGAGGCTGTCGGCAAGCCGTTTGAGCTGGCGGTCAAGCCCTACACCGACCGCGCCCTGACCGGGATGAAGCACCGCGAGGACGAGGTGCGCACCGGCACCTATGTGACCGTGCAGGCGTTCCAGCAGGGCATCGGCACCGGTTCCTGCGGTCCCGCCATTATGCCCGAATTCTGCTATGAGCTGAAGCAGGACTGCACGCTGCAGTTCCTGATCCGGGTCGAGGAAGTGTAAAAAGCAATTTGTAGGGGACGCATAGTTGCGTTCCGTGCGGTTTGTCTGTTATATCGCATTGTCGGGACGGCTGCAACGGGCGGCATATATGCCGCCCCTACGGAGTACCCGCAATATTGCAATTGCCAAAAAACCGCGGGCGGGGCGTGCCCCGCCCCTACAAGAGTTTTTCGACTACATAAGCAAAAGCGCGCCGCAAGGCGCGCTTTTGTTTTGTCCTTTTAAAATAAATCCAGCATAGCATCGAGGTAAATTTCCTCCCGCACGCGCAGCTGGTATTCGGGCTTTGTCAGATAATACAAAAGAAATTCCAGCACCATGGCGCTGCCCAGCCCGCGCCCCTCGATTTTAAACTGCGAGAAGCCCATCGGCAGGTAGGTGTTTTGGATGTCCTGCACGCTGATAAAACCGGGATTTTGCATCGCGGCGGAAAACCGATACCCCTGCCCGCCGCCGGGTGCGGGGCAGTGATGCTCGGCGCCGGGCAGCCCCAGATTTTTGCGGCTGACCGCCTCGTAGCAGGCTTTGCGCGCCGTGCAGCCGAAATCGCAGCACTCGTTGCACAAAAATTCCACCTTGTCCTTTTGCGCGGCGGGCAGCTTTTGCAGCCGATCCAGCGCCTTGTTCAGCCGGAAATCCGGCACCACAAAGCGAAATTCCGGGCGCTGCACCTCGCGCAGAAAATCCGTATAATCGGTCAGCACCTTGGTGGTTGACGAAACAAAATACAGCGATGGATAGTTGGTTTTCAGGTAATCCAGCAGCAGGTCGGAATGTACGATCACCCCGTTTTGCGGCGTCTGAGATTCGGCAAACAGGCGGCACAGGCGGTTGCATTTTGCGTCGTGCAGGTGTTCGGGCTGCAAAAGCGAGTTGCTGAAGGTCAGCCGCGCCGAGATGCCGTATTCCCGCAGCAGCGCCAGCACCTCGCGGGGGGTGTTGTCGCCAAAGCCGGCGCGTCCGCCGCCCCACAGGCAGTCCGCCGGGGCGCCGTAGAGTGAGCCGATGCTGCACCACGGGTAAAACCAATCCCGATGTTCACGGTACAGCGGCAAAAAAGCGCGGTACAGCTCGTAAAATTCAAACAATCCGGGCAGATGATAGCAGGCAGTTCGGCACATAGGGATTCTCCTTACATACGATGGCTTTCTTCCATTAAAATAAAACTGCACGCAATTGTCAATCTTTTTTACAAAATTTGACCGTCAGCGGCGGAAAATTCATTTTTTTCTACAATTTACACGTTCTTTTGTCGGTGTTATAATAATTTTACAATAAGGAATGAGAGGTCATTGTATGAAAAATTCCCCTGCACTGTCCGAGGCTGCCTTTCAGCTGGACGGAAAAATGCCCCTGAAGCAGGCCATTCCGCTGGGCTTGCAGCACGTTCTGGCGATGTTTGTGGGCAACCTGACCCCGCTGCTGATCATTACCGGCACCTGCGGGCTGGCGGGCGGCGAGTTTGCCGACCTGCAATTGCAGCTTTTGCAAAACGCCATGCTGGTGGCGGGTATCGTAACGCTGGTGCAGCTGTTCACCATCGGACCTGTCGGCGGCAAGGTGCCTATTATTATGGGTACGTCCTCCGGGTTTATCGGGGTATTCAACAGTGTGGCGGCCACCATGGGCGGCGGCGTGCTGGCGTATGGCGCCATTATGGGCGCGTCCATCATCGGCGGTCTGTTTGAAACCGTGCTGGGCTTTTTCTTAAAGCCGCTGCGCAAGTTTTTCCCCAGTGTCGTCACCGGCACGGTGGTTATGTCCATCGGTTTGAGTTTGATTTCTGTCGGCATCAATTCCTTTGGCGGCGGCAATACTGCCAAGGATTTCGGCTCGATGGAGAATTTGCTGCTTGCCCTGTTTGTGCTGGTTATGATTTTGGTGTTCAAGCACGGCACCAAGGGCTTTGCCAGCTCCAGCGCCATTTTGCTGGGCATTTTGTGCGGGTATGCCGCGGCGTTTGTTATGGGGCTGGTGCTGCCCACCACCGGCGTGACCGCCGACGGTGTAGAGTTTACCAAGGCGTGGGTGCTGAACTGGGACAAGGTTGCCAATGCCGCCTGGTTTGAGATCCCTGCCCTGCTGCCGGTCAAGCCGGTGTTTGATATGCGCGCCATTGCCCCCGTGCTGATCATGTTTGTGGTGACCGCCGTGGAGACCGTGGGCGATATTTCCGGCGTGATGGAGGGCGGTCTTGGACGCGAGGCGACCGACAAGGAGCTGGCGGGCGGTGTTATGTGCGACGGCTTGGGTTCCAGCTTTGCGGCGCTGTTCGGCGTGCTGCCCAACACCTCGTTCAGCCAGAACGTGGGTCTGGTCGCCATGACCAAGGTCGTCAACCGCTTTGCGCTGGCGACCGGCGCGGTGTTCCTGATTTTGTGCGGTCTTTGCCCCAAGCTGGGCGCACTGGTGTCTATTATGCCGCAGTCGGTTCTGGGCGGCGCAGCGGTGATGATGTTCTCCTCCATTGTCATCAGCGGTATTCAGCTGATCACCAAGGAGCCGCTGACCCCGCGCAATCTGTCCATTGTGTCGGTTGCGCTGGGCGTGGGCTACGGTATGGGTGCCAACACCGGCATTCTGGCGCAGACCCCCGAAGCGGTGCGGCTGGTGTTTGGCGGTTCCGGCATTGTGCCTGCCGCGATGGTAGCGATTTTGCTGAACATTTTGCTGCCGAAGGATGAGGTAAAGTAAGTTTGATTTGCCCCCGTTTGCCGGTTTTCGGCAGGCGGGGGCGATTGTTTTGGGGAGTGGAGCGGTTGCCTTGCATAAGGGCGGTGGAGAAATAATAAATAATAAATAATAAATAATAAATTTGGTGTGTCCGCTTTGCGGACACATTTTATATAGTGCGATACGGGCGGGGTGACCCCACCCCGCCGGATGGGCGGCAGCCGCAAAATTGAGCGGGCGGTCAATGACCGCCCCTACAAGCCAAACCATAATGTTCACGTTGCCGTTTTGTCGCGGGCGGGGCATGCCCCGCCCCTACGGGGTGGTGGGGTTTTAATTTGCGGTAACCGCAAATTTCCCCCTCATCAGTCACCTGCGGTGACAGCTTCCCCCAAAGGGGGAAGCCTTTTTTCGGCGAAGCCGTAAGACGGGAGCGGGTGGGCGGGGCGTCAAAAAATGTGTCTTGACGATTTTTTAGCCCCGCCCGTCCGCGATCCACATATTTGGGGGTCCAGGGGGACGGGTCCCCCGGCCGTGCCCCGCGCCTCGGAAGTAGCGGCGCCTTTCTTTGGTACTTTCTTTGGGCGTCCAAAGAAAGTACAGCATCCGGGCAAGCACCAATTTTACAATTTCCCTTGCAAGAAGGAATTGTATTTTTTGCGACAAAATGTTACTATATTCCCAGAATCCGTTTTTAACTTTTTTCAAGAAAGGGCAAGCATCGTGGCAGAAGAACGCTATGTATACCGCCGTGCAGGCACTGCGCCGCAGGCGCGCAACCCCAATACCAACCCGCCCCGCCGTCCGGCACCGCAAAAACGCCGCCGCAGACGTCCCGGACGTGTGCTGGCGCTGTGCCTTGTCTGCCTGCTGCTGGCTGCCGCCGTGGGCGTTGCCCTTGTGCGCTGCGGCATTGAGGAGGCAGCCCCCGCCAAGGCGGACTTCGGCACCGCTGCGCCCGCGTGGCAGAAAAACGAGCTGGGTTATTACTTTAACAGCGCCGGCAACGCCATACCCGCCGCCGTGCTGAAGGGCATGGATGTGTCTCGCTATCAGGGCGAGGTGGACTGGGAAAAGGCCAAAGCCGCCGGGATCGACTACGCCATTCTGCGCTGCGGCTTTGGCGGCGAGTGGGACGGGCAGGAGGAAAACTGGAGCCAGGACGACCCGCAGTTCCGCCGCAACGCCGACGAATGCACCCGGTTGGGTATCCCGTTCGGCGTGTACCTTTACTCCTACGCCACCACGGTGGAGGAAGCCCGCAGCGAGGCAGACCACGTTGCCCGCCTGCTGGGTCTGGTTGCCCCGGCGTTTCCCGAACTGGGCGACTACACCGCCGCGCCCTACCAGCTGAGCTACCCCGTGTACTACGACCTGGAGGACAAATCCATTGCCAAGGTTCTACCCGATGAAATGGCAGAAATCGTCCACGCCTTCTTTGACCGCCTGACCGAACATGGCTACACCGGAAAACAGGGGCTGTATGCCTCGCTGAACTGGGTGCGCGGGCGCTTCGGCGACGCCGCCTTTGACCCGTGGCGGGAAAACCTGTGGATCGCGCGCTTCTCGGACGAATTGGGCTACACCGGCACCTACGATATGTGGCAGTGCAGCTATACTGCCGTCGGCGCAGACTACGGCGTGCAGAGCGAAACCGTTGACCTCAACTTTGTGATGCGCCCCTTTGTGCCGACCGGCGTCAAGGACTGCATCAGCAAATTCACCGATGCCAAGCTGGTCAACGACACCCGCCAATGGGAGCTGCACCTTGCCAACAAGGATGACCGTGCCACCCTGACCACCAACCGCGACAACGCCGAGGCACAGAACGTTTTCTGGACGACCAGCAACAAAAATATCGCTACCGTGGACAAAAACGGCACCGTGCGCGCCCGCACCGACGCGGGCGAATGCACCCTGACCGCCACCCTTGCCGACGGCACGGAGCAGTTTTCCTGCGTGGTGCGTGTGGGCGATATCACCGTGCCGATCTTTGCCACCGCAGGCTTGCAGGGCAACCGTGACCGCATCGCGGACGCCGCCGCCCAAAAGGCAGGCACCCCCGACGCCATTTTGCTGGATGCCGGCAACAGCCTGCACGGCACCCCTATGGCAAGTATGACCGGCGGTATGGATATGATGAGCGCCTTCTCCGCCGCCGGGTACGACCTGCAGGCGGTCAGCCTGTGGGATATGGCATACGGCACCGCCCGCCTGCTGAGCGATGCCAATATGGCGGCAGGTCCGACGATCGCCTCCAACTTGCAGGACGGCAGCGGCGCCCCCGTTTTGTACCGCTCGACCAGCTGGCACCGCAACAAGGTCACCGACGGGCAGACCGCCGTGATCGAGCGTGCCGGGTATAAGATTGGCTTTTTCAGCGTGAACGCTGCCGCCGACACCGTGTTTACCACCTCCAACACCGAGGTGTTTGCCGCCGCTGACTTTGCCGAAAACGCCGCCAAGCAGATCGACACCCTGCAAAAGCAAGGGGTCGATGCCATCGTGTGCATTGTCGGCGCCGCCCCCGCCGACAGCAGCTGGCAAAAAACGCTGCTGAAGCAAGGGGTGGACGCCATCATCACAACGGCAGCCACCGCCGACAACGACCGCGTGCTGGCTGCCGGGCTGGGTACTGACGGGCTGGCACGGCTGGACCTGACCTTTACCCAGGGCGGCGGCTGCACCGTGACGGTTCAGCCTGCCCTGACCGCCGCCGCGCTGGATGCCGCCCGCACAGGCTACACCGCCGCCGCGACCCCCGCCCCCGACAGCGAGGACGACACCGCCGCGCCGACCGAGCGCGCCGACGAAGCCCCGCAAAAGGCAGCCGATGCCTACGCCTATGCCGATTCCCTGCTGCAGGGGCTGGACGCCGACGACCAAAGCATCTGGTACACGACGCTGTTCACCTTTGCCGAGAACACCGACGCCAAAAAGACCATCAGCTTCGGCAACTATGTGGCGGCGCTGTACAGCGACATTGCCGCCGCCCATGTGGGCAGCCTGCTGCCCGAGGGAACCGAGATCACCGCGCTGGCGTGCGGCGTGACGGCACCCGGCTACGGCGAGGTCAGCCGCGGCGCATTGATCGAAGCCCTGCCGCAGAGCGCCCGCCTGCAGCTGATCCGAACCGATGCCGACACCGCCAAAACGCTGGCGGCGTTGGGCGAGCGCACCTACCTGAACAGCCTGACTGAGTTTGCGCCCGAGGGCGACACCTATCTTGTCACCGACAGCACGGCGCTTTCGGCACTGGATGCCGCCAGCTACACCGTTTTGCAGGATTACGGCGATGTGTTCTGGGCAGTGCGTATGAATATCAACGATTTGACGAACAATTTCCAAGATCCCTTTACCCTGCCCGAAGCCCCCAGCAAGGGCGTCGGACGCCGATAATTTCGGGAGGTGTTTCTATGAAGCTAACGTTTTTGGGCGCAGCGCGGGAGGTTACCGGCAGCTGCACGCAGGTGGAGGCGGCAGGTCACTGCTTTTTGGTGGACTGCGGCATGGAGCAAGGGCGCGACATCTATGAGAACACCCCCCTGCCCTTTGCCCCCGGGCGCTACGAGGCGCTGCTGCTGACCCACGCGCACATCGACCATTCGGGCCGCATCCCCTACCTGTACAAAAATGGGTTCCGCTCCCCCATTTACACCACCGATGCCACCGCCGATTTGTGCGGCATTATGCTGGAGGACTCGGCGCACATCCAGCAGCAGGAGGTCGAGTGGAAAAACCGCAAGGCGCAGCGCAGCGGTGCGGCGGCGATCGAGCCGGACTACACCGTGGAGGACGCGCAGAAGGTCATGCGCCAGTTCGTCCCCTGCCCTTACGACACTTGGCTGACACTTTTTGACGGTGACACAGGAAAAATCGAGATGCTGTTCACCGATGTGGGGCATCTGTTGGGCAGCGCGTCCATCTCGCTGCGCATCACCGAGCCGGGGCGCAGCGCCGAAACACTGGTATTTTCGGGCGATATCGGCAACCTGCACCAGCCGCTGATCAAGGACCCCGCCGTGCCGCCGCACGCCGATTATCTGGTGATGGAATCGACTTACGGCGACCGCAGCCACGGTCCCAAGCCGGATTATCTGGGCGAATTGACGCAGATTTTGCAGCAGACCTTTGACCGCGGCGGCAACGTGGTGGTTCCCAGCTTTGCCGTGGGGCGCACGCAGGAGCTGCTGTATTTTATCCGCCAGATCAAGGCGGAGGGACGGGTTCACGGGCATGGAGATTTCCCCGTGTATGTGGACAGCCCGCTGGCAAGCAAGTCCACCACGATTTTCCGCGAGAATTACCGCGAATGCTACGACGACGAGGCGCTGGCGCTGGTGCAGGCGGGCGAAAACCCGCTGCAATTCCCCGGGCTGCACATCAGCGAAACGAAAGAGGATTCCGTTGCCATCAACAGCGACCCGACGCCCAAGGTCATTTTGTCCGCGTCCGGTATGTGCGACGCGGGGCGCATCCGCCACCACCTGAAATACAACCTCTGGCGTCCCGAATGCACCGTGCTGTTTGTGGGGTTCCAAAGCCCCGGCACACTGGGAAACGCCCTGCTGGGCGGCGCGACCGAGGTCAAGCTGTTCGGCGAGCCGGTGCAGGTCAAGGCAAAAATCTGCCAGCTGAGCGGACTTTCGGGACACGCCGACAACGCCGGGCTGGAGGCTTGGCTGAAAGCCTTTGACGAAAAGCCGAAGTTTGTCTTTGTCAACCACGGCGAGGATGCCGTGGCGCAGCATTGGGCAGAGCATCTGCAAGCCCTTGGGTACGAGGCAGACGCCCCGTACAACGGAGGCATCTGGGTGGCGGGGCAGGGGCGCGTTGCCTGCGCCGAAACCGGCAACACCCAAAAAATCGTACCCACGCAAAAAATTTCCGCTGTGCGCACCAGCGCCGCCTTCGAGCGTCTGCTTGCCGCCGGACGCCGCCTGATGGCATTGATCGAACGCAGCCGCGGCTGTGCCAACAAGGACCTTGGCAAATTTGCCGACCAAATCACCGCCGTGTGCGACAAGTGGGAGAAATACTGACAAATGTGGCATCCGATCAAGCATTATAAAACGATCCATCATCATAAAATGCTGGTAATGCAAAACTGCTTCCGCTGCGGGCTGTACCGCCAAGGGCTGATGCACGACCTGAGCAAGCTCTCCCCGGTGGAGTTCTGGGCGGGGGCAAAATACTGGCAGGGAAGCTGCAGCCCCAACAACGCCCAGCGCAAAGCCGAAGGGTACAGCGCCGCGTGGCTGCACCACAAGGGGCGCAACAAGCACCATCTGGAGTACTGGATCGACTACGCGCCGAACGGCGACCACAAGATGGCAGGAATGCGTATGCCGGAAAAGTATGTGGCAGAGATGGTGTGTGACCGCATTGCTGCCAGCAAGAATTACAAGGGCAATGCCTACACTGACGCCGCCGCGTGGGAGTATTATGCCCACAGCCGCGACCACTACATTTTGCACCCCGACACCCGCCGCCAGCTGGAAGCCTGCCTGCTGATTTTGCGCGACGAGGGCGAGGATGCCTGTTTTGGGTATATCCGCCGGGAGCTGCTGGGCAAAAAGTAAGCGGGGATTTTTGTCAATGAACTGAATGGGACGATTGCGAGCTTTCGGCAGGTTTGTAGGGAACGCATAGTTGCGTCCCGTGCCGTTTACCCGTTGGGCTGATTTACCGGGATGGTTGCAACGGGCGGCATATATGCCGCCCCTACAAACCAACCCATTCTATTCGTTATAATAAACGGTCGCGGGCGGGGCTTGCCCCGCCCCTACCGCGCCGGATGAGGGGCAAATGCCCGGCAGACGCCCCCTCATCCGTCACCTGCGGTGACAGCTTCCCCCAGGGGGGAAGCCTTTCGGGCGATTTACCCGGTATGTCGTTGCAACCGCAAAACCGCGGGCGGGCTGACCCCACCCCGCTGCAGACGGTCAATAAACTAAAATCGGCACCCCTTGCGGGGTGCCGATTTTCTTATTTCTGTATTCTCTTATCGCACTGGACGGCGAGCTTGGTGCCGAAAGTCTGCAGCACCTGCACCAGCACGACCAGCAGCGCCGTGGCAACAAATTCCAGCACCACGTTAAAGCGGTAGTAGCCGTAGTTGATGGCAACCTTGCCCAGACCGCCGCCGCCGATGATACCCGCCATGGCACCGTAACCCATAATGGTCGTGGCGGCAATCGTGATGTTCGCCACAAGGCTGGGCATACTTTCGGGGATCATCACCTTCATAATAATTTGCAGGGGCGATGCGCCCATACTCTGCGCGGCTTCAATGACACCGGCGTCCACCTCGCGCATACTGGTTTCGACCAGACGCGACACAAACGGGAAGGACGCGATCACCAGCGGCACAATGGACGCCACCGTGCCGATGGAGGTGCCTACGATCAGGCGGGACAGCGGGATGACGATGATCATCAAAATCAAAAACGGCACGCTGCGCAGCAGGTTGATGACGGCGTTCAGCAGCACCATCAGCCAGAGCGGCAGGGGGCGCACGCCGTCCTTTTCGCCGGTGACAAGGCAGACGCCCAGCGGCAGACCGATGACCAGCGCCAGCAGCGTGGCTACGCAGGTGGACCAGATGGTTTCCCACGTTTCAAACGGCAGGGTGGGCAGCACCTGCATAAAGGTCGTCCATTCCTTGCCTGCAAAAAATTCTGCCATCAGCCGTTCACCTCCTCATAGGTAATACCCGGGTAATTTTTGATGTATTCCAGTGCTTTTTCGCGGTTTTCGTCGTTGGGCAGCGCCAGCAGCATACTGCCGAGGGTCTGCCCGTTGACAATGCGGGTATCCGCTGCCAAAATCGACACCAGCGCATTGCACTCGATGGCAAGGCTTGCGACCAGCGGCTTGTCGGTAGTCTGGGTGCCGTTGAACGCCACGCGCACGGTGGTGTAACCGTCCATCGTTTCGGTGCGGGGCGCACCGGCGGGATAGACCAGACGGCGGGCGGCGGCGGATTTCGGATGGCTGAAAATTTCCTGCACGTCGCCCTCCTCCACCACGGTACCCTGATCCAGAATTGCCACGCGGTTGCAGATTTCCTCGACCACGCTCATCTGGTGGGTGATGACCACCACCGTAATGCCCAGCTCGCGGTTGATCCTGCGGATCAGCTCCAAGATGGCGTGGGTGGTGTTGGGGTCGAGTGCGCTGGTGGCTTCGTCGCACAGCAGCACCTTGGGGTCGGTTGCCAGCGCACGCGCAATGGCAATGCGCTGCTTTTGCCCGCCGGACAGCTGCGCCGGGTAGGCATCCGCCTTGTCGGGCAGACCGACCAGCGCCAGCAGCTCACGGGCGCGTGCCTCCGCCTGGTCCTTGGGTACCTTGGCAAGCTCCATCGGGAACATAATATTGCGCAGGCAGGTGCGCTGCATCAGCAGGTTGAACTGCTGAAAAATCATCGTGATCTCCCGCCGGGCTGCGCGCAGCTGGGCGGGGGTCAGGGTTTCCATACGGTGTTCGTTGACGGCGACGGTGCCTTCATCGGGGCGTTCGAGCATATTGATGCAGCGCACCAGCGTGGATTTGCCCGCGCCGGACATACCGATAATGCCGTAGATATCGCCGTCCCGGATGGTCAGGTTGATATCGTTCAGCGCTACGACCGTGCCGCTTTGGGTGGTAAAGCGCTTGGTCAGGTGTTGCAGTTCGATCATTGAGAATCTTCCTCACTTACAAAGATAGCGAATGAGCCGCAAGGACCCACTCGCTATTGATTTTACCTTATATTTCGCCCGGATGCAAGTATTTTATCGGATTTTCCCGGTTTGCCGCAGTTTTTCGGCAAAAATCAGAAGATAGGCACAACGGCGCCGTCATAGGTTTCGTTGATGTAGTCGCGCACCTTGTCGCTCTGCAAAGCGGCCAGCAGTGCCTGAATGGCGGGGCTGTTCTCGTTGCCCTCTTTTACGACCAGCACGTTGGCGTAGGTCTGGGCAGCCTCAGAGGAAGCGTCCTCGGTGGCAAGGGCGTCCTTGCCGACGGAGAAGCCTGCCTCTATGGCGAAGTTGCCGTTGATGACGGCAAAGTCAACGTCCTGCACGGTGCGGGGCAGCTGGGCAGCCTCGATCTCCTGAATCTTGACGTTGTGGGGGTTTTCCTCAATGTCGTTGACGGTGGCGGTCAGACCGGCACCCTCGCGCACGGTGATGATGCCCTGCGCAGCCAGCAGCTGCAGAGCGCGTGCCTCGTTGGTGGTGTCGTTGGGAACGGCGATGGTGGCGCCGTCGGCAATGTTGGCGAGGTCATCGCTCTTGCCCGGGTAGATGCCGAACGGCTCGTAGTGGATGGCGCCTACGCTGACCAGATGGGTGCCGTTCTCGGCGTTGAAGCTGTCCAGATAGGGGGTGTGCTGGAAGTAGTTGGCGTCCACCTCACCGTTTTCGGTGACGAGGTTGGGCTGGACGTAGTCGCTGAATTCCTTGATTTCCAGCGTGATGCCCTGCTCGGCGAGGATGTCCTTGGCAACCTCCAGAATCTCGGCATGGGGCGTGGGGGAAGCGGCAACGACCAGCTTGGTGCCGGCGAGGTCGTTGGTGCTTTCGGCAGCGGTGCTGTCAACAGAGGCGCTGTCAGCAGCGGCGGAGGAAGCAGCCTCCGAGGATGCGGGGACAGAGGATGCGGCAGAAGAGCCGCAGGCGGCAAGGCTCAGGGTCAGGGATGCGGCAAGCGCGGCAGAAAGTAACTTTTTCATAATAAAAACTCCTTATGTTTTGTGTTGTGTTGGTGTGTGTTATAATTTGGCGGGTTCCCTCTTACCCACGACACATTCGCACACCGGGCTGTTTGTAGATGGTTCCTCTTTCCATTACAAGTTCCTCCCCTTAAAATCAAACGCAATCAGCAAAAAAGCGGGGCGCCGACTGCCCGGCACCCCGCTGCAAATCCTGTCTTACGCGCATTTGGCGCACAGGAAAGGAAGCACAGGCTGCCGAGGCACACTGCACATGCACATCATCATCATAGCACTGCTGCGGATCATAGGTCTGTACTCCTTTCCTCAAGAATGTGTTGCTGTTTGGTTTCTATGACGGTAGTATAGACCCTTTTGCCGCACTTGTCAACACCCAAAACGGCAATTTGCCGATTTTTGCCGTTTTGTACAAACACGGTGGAAAAGATGCGCGGGGGGTTGCATTTTCCTACAAATATGGTATGATAATAGTATTACCAAAGTAGGAGATCGACCCGCTATGAAATTTTCGACCCGCGACCGCTACGCCCTGCGCCTGATGGTGGAGCTTGCCAACCACCCCAAGGACCTTGTACCGTTAAAGGAAATCAGCGATGCCCAAGGCATCAGCCTGAAATATCTGGAGCAAATCGTCACGCCGCTGAGCAAAGCCGGGCTTTTGGGCAGCGTGCGCGGCGCACAGGGCGGCTACCGCCTGCTGCGCCCTGCCGAGGATATCACCGCCGGTGAGATCCTGCGCGCCGTGGAGGGCGAGCTGACCGCTATCCCCTGCCTTGGCGCGGGGGCGGACTGCCCGCGCCGCTGCCAGTGCTACACGCTGGATTTTTGGGCGGGGCTGAACGATACCATCAACCGCTATGTGGACGGCGTAACGCTGGCACAGCTTTGCGTTTTGGAGGACAAGGCAAATTCCTGACGCAAAAATTCCAAAAAAACAAAAAAATCTGTTGACAAACCCCACCAACATTGCTATAATAATGAAGCTGTCATCAAGGCAGTTGACATTGCCCCATAGCTCAGTTGGTTAGAGCACCTGACTGTTAATCAGGGTGTCGTCCGTTCAAGTCGGACTGGGGCAGCCATCACCTTTAGAGCACCTGACTGTTAATCAGGGTGTCGTCCGTTCAAGTCGGACTGGGGCAGCCAACAAAGATCACCGAACCCATCTTCGGTGATTTTTTTATGCGGCCGTAGCTCATCTGGTAGAGCGCCACCTTGCCAAGGTGGAGGTAGCGAGTTCGAGCCTCGTCGGCCGCTCCAGCATAAAAAAGAGCGCAGTTTCGTAAGAAACTGCGCTCTTTTTTTCAGAGTTGAGAGTGCGGAGTTTAGAGTTGAGATACGGTATGCCGCCCTTTGGGCGGCACAGACTGTCGATAAACCTAACGGGACGATTGCGAACTTTCGGCAGGTTTGTAGGGAACGGTCTTGACCGTTCCGTGCGGTCTAGCCGATAGAACGATATACCGTGAAAACACGCGCCATTCGGCGCATTTTTTCGCTGCGCGCAGCCAGCAGTTTGGCAAACTGAGCTGCGCCGAACACTTCACCCTTCCAGATAAAATGCCCGCAGCGCTGCCAGCTTATCCGGGGTCAGACCGAACTCGGCGGCAAAATAGCTGTCGTAGTCGGGGTACTTTTCCAGAATGGCGTCCAGCGCGCCCTCGCCCATTTTGCGGCTGACGCCCTCCACGGGCAGCAGCAGCGCCCACTCGGTCTTGGGCTTATTGTGCAAAAAGCCCTCGATGACCGGGCGGCGGTAAACGTTGGTCAAAAGGTAGTCCGTCACGGCATCGCGGCGGGACACCCCCAGCGCCAGCAGAATCAGCATGGCGGCAATGCCGGTGCGGTCCTTGCCGCAGGTGCAATGAAAAAGCAGCGGTACACGGTGGTTTTCCAGCAGCGAGAACAGTTCCTTATACGCTGCATTGCCGAACGGCATCTCCCGGTACAGCGCACAGAACCAGTCAAAATCATGCACGGTATGCCCCACCGCACGCTCAAAGGCAGCCTTTTCGGCGTTCAGGCGCTCGATGCCGCGGGGCGAATAATCCATCTCTCCCCCATCGGGATAGCACATCCCGCACACGCGGCGGTAGTGCGCGCTGGGCAGCGGCGGGTCGGGGTGGGCGGCGGCTTCGCCCGCGCTGCGCAGGTCCAGAATTTCGCGCAGGTGCAAGCTTTGCAGCAGGGCTTGGTCCGCCCCGCTTTGCAGGGCATCCAGACAGCCGCCCCGGAACAGCAGCCCCCGGCGCACACGGCGCCCGTCGGCCGTGGGGTAGCCGCCCAAATCGCGGAAATTCCCCGCCCCCGCAAAGGGCAGCTGCGCCCCCGGCTTAGTTGCCGTCATCATAGGCAACCGCCTCGACCACGGTGCGCGCACCCTTGACGGCGTCGCCGCTGGCAAAGATGCCGGGTACGCTGGTGCGCCCCGCCTCGTCCAGCTTGTTGTCCTTGTGCAGACGGATGACCTCCGGGATGTTGGTGTGGATGGGGCAGCCCTGCTGGCAGCGGGGTACCTTGCAGCCCAGACACTGGTTGGCTTCGTCCATAACGTGCAATGCCATAGCAAACTCCTTTTTCAGATGAAAGAGAATGGATTTTGTCCTTGTAGAATCATAATACCACCGGCTTTGTGGTAAAGGCAAGCCCCATCGGGCGGGTTTTATCCCGGCACAATGCCGAAAAATCGACCATTTTACTGTGCAGGTTGCCAATTTGCTCTGCCGCCTGCCCGGTGCGCTGCAGATCCGCCAGTGCCGTGCCTGCCGGCAGCGCCGCCTGCTTTAAGCGCGGCAGCGCCTGCTTTTTGGCACCCAGCACCTGAATATACGGCACGGGCGGCAGGTCGGGCGGGATATGCAGCGCCGCGTCCAGCGCCAGGCGGCGCAGCCGCGCGTGGGGGTAGCGCTTGGTTTTTAGCAGGCTGTACAGCTCCTCGCGGTCGGCGGCGATGCGCACGGCGGCGGCAAGGCGATGCTCCAGCCCCTCATTGACCGAGCGCACCCCGGCAAAATCGGCGGCGGTCTGCGTGCGCAGCAGTGCCAGCAGCGCCGCGTCAAATTTAACGCTGCTGCGCAAAAGTCCGTCCTGCTCCGCCTGCCGGTACAGCTCTTGAGCGCTTGCCGGCACGAACGGCGCCCAGTCGCAGACCGGCAGGGTGCGCAGGTAGCCCGCGCTTGCCATTGCCACCGCGCCGTGCTGCCCCGTGGTGCCGCCGTGTCCCGTGCCAAGGCGCGGCAGCGGCAGTGGGGTCAGGGCGGCGTTCTGGGTCAAAATTGCCTTGCAGTATTCCACGCCCAGAATGTTGTTCGGCTCGCGCAGCAGCGCCCCCATACCGGGGCAGGCAGTCTCGGCAGCGGCAGCCCGTGCCGCAGCGAAGGTCTGCCCGGCATCCAGATTTTTGCGCAGCTCCGCGTTAATTTTTTCACTCAGCAGCAGCCGTGCCGCGTCCATCAGCCGCGCAGCGTCCGGGGTTTCCGCCCCAAATGCCAACGTGTCGCAGCCAAGGGCTGCCAGCAGCCGCACCCCAGCGGCGGCAAACGCCTCCGCCCCGGCACAGGCATAAGGGGCGGGCAGCGCTGCAATCAGGTCCGCCCCGCTTGCCAGCGCCGCGCGCACCCGCACCGATTCGGGCAAAATGGGGACCTCGCCCCGCTGCACGGCACCGGCGCTCATTGCCACGGCAATGCAGTCCGCCCCGGCGGCGCGCGCCGCCGCCAGTTGGGCTGCGTGACCGTTGTGAAAAGGGTTATACTCGGCAACAATGCCCACAAACATAGGCTTCCTCCTCGGATGCGCAAAAAATGTACGGTATATAGGTGACATACGGAAAAGCTGCGCTTGAAATATTTCTGTTTCCATTATATAATAAAATCGACGATTGGAAAAGGGGTACGCCCCAAGAATATAAGGAGGACTCCAGCAATGAAGATTCTGGTTATCAACTGCGGTTCGTCCAGCCTGAAGTATCAGCTCATCGACATGGAAGGCGAGAAGGTACTGTGCAAGGGTCTGTGCGAGCGCATCGGTATGGAAAGCAGCATGATCACCCATGATGCCAACGGCATAAAGGCCACCACGCCCGCCATCTTCCCCACCCATACCGAGGCGTTTGCCGAGGTTGTCAAGAAGATGACCAACGGTCAGGGCAAGGTCATCAACAATGTTTCTGAAATCGACGCCATCGGTCACCGCGTGGTACACGGCGGCGAAAAGTTCAAGGAAAGCTGCCTGATCACCCCCGAGGTCGTCACCGCCATCCACGACCTCAGCCCCTTGGCGCCCCTGCACAACCCCGCCGCCATTCTGGGCATTCAGGCGTCCTACAAGGTTTTTGGTGCCGACAAGCCCAACATTGCCGTGTTTGACACCGCCTTCCACTCCACCATGCCCCCAAAGGCCTATATGTACGCCATCCCCTACGAATATTACGAGAAGTACGGCGTGCGCCGCTACGGCTTCCACGGCACCAGCCACAAGTATGTCAGCCACCGCGCCGCCGAATTTTTGGAGGAACCCATTGAGCGCCTGAAGCTCATCACCTGCCACCTCGGCAACGGCTCCTCCATTGCCGCCGTCGATCAGGGCAGGGTCATCGACACCTCCATGGGTATGACCCCGCTGGCCGGTCTGATGATGGGTACCCGCTGCGGCGACCTGGACCCCAGCGTGGTCAACTACCTGAAGTACAATCTGGAGATCACCGGTCACGAGCTGGACGAGATTTTGAACAAGAAGTCCGGTCTGCTGGGTGTTTCCGGCGTGTCCAGCGACAAGCGTGACGTGGAGGAGGCAGCCGAGCATGGCAACGTTCGCGCACAGCTGGCCAGCGATATGCTGAACTACCAGATCAAAAAGACCATCGGCAGCTACATTGCCGCTATGGGCGGCGTGGACGCCATCGTCTTTACCGGCGGCATCGGCGAGCATGACGCCGACTCCCGCGCCAAGATCTGCCACCACATGGACTGGCTGGGCATCCGCATTGACACCGACAAGAACCGCGATGCCCACAAGCAGAGCACCGACGTTGTCGAGGTGACCGCTTGGGGCGCCCGCGTGCGCACGCTGATCATCGAAACCAACGAGGAATTGATGATTGCCCGCGACACCAAGGAAGTTATTGAAAAGCTGTAAGGCAAAACGCAAAATGTACGGGTAAACCGCATGTATGGCTTCCCCCTTTGGGGGAAGCTGTCACCGCAGGTGACTGATGAGGGGGGTAACTTCCGGACATTTCCCCCTCATCCTGCGCGTTCTGCGCCACCTTCTCCCCAAGGGAGAAGGCTTTCCCGTAGTCCAAAAAGGAGCCGCTGCGCAAGGCAGCGGCTCCTTTTTCATTTCGTTTCGGTTATTCCTTCGGCAGCAGGTGTGCCTTTTCCAGTGCCGGGCGCAGCGCCAGATACAAAAGCACCGCGCACACCGTGGACAGCAGCGAGTTGACCAGCGTCACGCCGCTGGCGATTTTGGTCACGACCGTGGCGATTTCGGCAGGCTGACCAAAGATGAACCGGTTGCGGAAATAGCCGATCAGCGGGTCGGTGAACACATTGACCAGCAAGCCGCTGAACGCCGCGCCGGTGACGGCGGCAAGGTAGTGGAGCGTATGCGCGGGCGTGCGTTCCTTGAGGTGCAGCGCCTTGTGCGCCACCGCGCCGCAGACCACGCCGATGATAAACTTTAAGATAAAGGTCGTAATAGCATAGCCGGGGTCGCCTGCGACGATATCCGCCAGCGCCAGACCGATGGCACCCGCAAGACCGCCGGAGATGCCGTCCAGCAGCAGGGCGGTCAGCGCCGTAAAGGTGTTGCCCAGATGGAAGGACGAGCCGGTACCCAGCACGTTGGGAATGCGGAAAAACTCATACGCCACAAAGCTGAGCGCCGCCATAATGCCGATAATGGCAATTTTTTGGGTGGTAAAACGGGTTTTGGACAGCCCCGCGATCAGCAGCACAGCCGCCACGACCACGAAAAACAAGATCCACATCGTTGAAGTTTGCATTTTTGTACTCTCCCCTGTTGACAAATTGTCCCTTGCAAGGTATGCTCCTATTATAACGCTTTCTGGCACTAATAAAATAACCAGTTTTTAAATATTTTATGGTGCCAGTTAGGAGGGCTTGCCGTGATAGAACTTCAACCGAATGCCAAAACGCCGCTGTATGAGCAGCTGTACGCCGCCTTGGCGGACGAGATTCGCCGGGGCATCCTGCCGCCGGGCAGCCCGCTGCCGGGGCGGCGCACCATGGCGGCGCAGCAGGGCGTGAGCGCAAACACCGTGGACGCCGCCTACCAGATGCTGGCAGCTGAGGGCTTGGCGGAGGCACGCCCCCGCAGCGGCTTTTATGTGCAGAAAACCTACGGTATGCTGCACCCGCGCCGCCCGGCGCCCGCCCCTGCCGAGGTGCCGCGCCCCGCCGAAAAAGCACCGCTGTACGATCTTTCTACCGGCAGTGTGGACACAGCGCTGTTCCCGGCGCGCAGCTGGGGACGGCTGCAGCGCGAGTTATTATACCAGCGCCCCGAGCTTTTGCAGCGTGGCGAAATGCAGGGCGATGCCGCCCTGCGCGCGCAGATCGCGTGGTATCTTTCGGGCTATCGCGGGGTGTGCTGCACGCCCGACCAGATCGTGGTGGGCGCGGGCATCGAATACCTGCTGGGGTGTCTGGCGCACCTGTTTGCAGGCAGCCTTGCCGCCATCGAAAACCCTGGCTACGCCCGCACGCAGGCGGTTTTGCGCAACAGCGGGCTGACCTGCGTGCCGGTGGACATTGACCGCGACGGGCTGCCCGCCGCCGCGCTGGAGCAAAGCGGGGCAAGCGTCTGCTACCTGACGCCCAGCCACCACTTCCCCACCGGCATCACCATGCCCGCCACCCGCCGCGCCGAGCTGCTGGCGTGGGCAGCCGCCCGCCCGGGGCGCTATATCCTGGAGGACGACTACGACTCGGAATTTCGCTTTGACACCCGCCCGCTGCCCAGCCTGCAGGGGATGGCAGGTCCGGACGGCACGGTGGTGTATCTGACGACCTTTTCCAAAAGTCTGGCTCCGGGCATCCGCATTGCCTGTATGGTGCTGCCGCGCCCGCTGCTGGCACAGTACCGCCGCGATTTTGCCGCCTACGCCAACACCGTGGGGCGCTTTGAACAGCAGACCCTCTGCGCATTTATTGCGGGCGGGTATTTTACCCGGCATCTGGCGCGCATCCGCTTGGCGTACAAGCGCCGTATGGAAGCCTTTGCCGCCGCCCTGCGCGATGCCCTGCCCGGCGTGCAGCTGGGCGCGGTACACAGCGGGCTGCACTTTTTGCTGACGATGCCAAGCGCCCAAGGCGAGCGCGCCATGGTGGAGAGTGCCGCCCGCGAGGGGGTGCGCCTGCGCGGGCTGAGCGAGTATTATCTGGCGCGCCCGGCGCTTTGCGCCCCCAACACGGTGGTGGCGGGGTATTCGGCGCTGAAGGACGCGGACATCCCTGCCGTGGTCGCCGCGCTTGCCCGGGCGTGGAATTGAAAATGGATCGATTGCACACCTACGGTAGGTTTGTAGGGGATGCATAAATGTGTCCCGTGCGGTTTTCCCGCTATATCGTAATGTTCGGGCGGTCGTGCGGGCGGGGCATACCCCGCCCCTACTGCGCGATACTTTTTATTGCCGCACAATTCCGTGATGGCTTGGCATTTTCGGCAGGTTTGTAATTCTCCCATCGGGTTTGATGACAACCTAAAAAGCCGCAGGGTCACCCCTGCGGCTTTTTGCTTTTTAAATTTACTTGCTCAGCTTGAACAGCTCGTCGCCCGGCTCTACGGTGCCGGCGGCAGCCAGCTCCACAGCCTTGAAGTCATCGGTGTTGGTAACCACGGTGATGACCACAGCGGGGTGGTTGGCAGCAGCGATCTTTTCCAGATCCATCTCCAGCAGCAGGTCGCCCTTCTTGACCTTGTCGCCGACCTTGACCTTGGGGCTGAAGCCGTCGCCCTTCATCTCGACGGTGTCAACGCCAACGTGGATCAGCACCTCGGCGCCGTTGTCTGCCATAATGCCCAAGGCGTGACCGCTGTCGGGGGCTTGGGTGATCTCGCCGTCGGCGGGGGCAAACACCTTGCCCTCGGTGGGGTCAATGCCGCAGCACTGCCCCAGAATGCCCTGCGCAAACACCTCATCGGGGATCTGCTCCATCGGCACAATGGCACCCTTGGCGTCGGCGTACAGCACCATGGCGGGGGTTTCCGGCTCGGGTTTCTTCTTCAGAAAATCAAAAAATCCCATTGTAATTTCTCCTTCTCTCGGACAAAAGCGTCCTTATTGTATGTACATATTATACTCTGCCGCCGGGCAAATTGCAATACGGCAGCGCACTTCACAGCAGCCGCTTTACGGCACGGATCGCCTGCCATGCGGTTTCTGCCATTTCGGGGGCGGGGGGCATATAGCCCGCCTGCTGCCACTGCTGGATGGTGCCGAAGCAGCCGTCCACAATAAAGGACAAAAGATACCGGTCACGCTCGCTGGTGCCGTGCGGGAACTCGCCCATACAGCGGCGCAGCACGACCTCCTTGGCGTTGTGCAAAAATGGGGATTCCCAGCTTTTGCCGTACAGTGCGCGGCAGACCTCGGCGTTTTCTTCCATATAACGGAACAGCGCCACCAGCGCGTAGGGTACCTCCTCCTGCGAGGCATTGGGTACAATGCCGTCCAGCAGGCTGCACAGCCCCTCCAGCTGGGTCGCCTCCATCTGCTCCATCAGGGCATAGATATCCGCATAGTGGAAGTAAAACGTGCCGCGGCTGATGCCCGCCAGCCCGGTCAGCTCGCGCACGGTGATCTCCCGCAGGTCTTTTTCCTGCAGAAGTTGGATCAGCGCATTATACAGCTTTTTCTTAGTCGTCCGAACACTGCGGTTCGCATCCCCTTTGGCATTCATACACAGCACCGCCTTTTGCCATACTCTATTACAAGCATACCGTTTCAGGGGCGCAATGTCAAGGATTTTTTAACTATTTGTATGAAAATGTTCGCTGTTTTTCTATAATTTTTGGCTTGATTGCTGTTTTCAAACCGTCTGCGATGTGCTATAATACAGGCAGAGGCAGTGCAGCGGGTGCGCCGTATCGGCACTTGGAATTATGCGGTATTGCCCTATCCATTTTGTATATCAGGGAGGCAAACGCAATGGCTATTCGTGTAGGCATCTTAACTTCCGGCGGGGACTGCCCCGGTTTGAACGCAACGCTGCGCGGCGTTGCCAAGGCACTGTACCACCGCATGGGCGACAAGGTCGAGATCGTGGGCATTATGAACGGCTACGACGGCTTGATCAACGGCAACTACCGCGAGATGAGTCCCGACGAGTTCAGCGGCATTCTGACGGTGGGCGGCACCATTTTGGGCACCAAGCGCACCCCCTTTAAAAAGATGCGCGTTGTCGAGGATGACCGTGTGGACAAGGTCGCCGCCATGAAGAAAAACTACCGCGCCGCCAAGCTGGACTGCCTGCTGTGCCTGGGCGGCAACGGCACCCACAAGACCGCCAACCTGCTCAGCCAAGAGGGGCTGAACATCATCGGTCTGCCCAAGACCATTGACAACGACATCTACGGCACCGATGTGACCTTCGGTTTCCACACCGCCGTGGACATTGCCACCGAAGTCATTGACCGCATCCACACCACCGCCGGCAGCCACAGCCGCGTGATGTGCATTGAAATTATGGGCAACAAGGCGGGCTGGCTGACGCTGTATTCCGGCATTGCGGGCGGCGCGGATATCATCCTGATCCCCGAAATGCCCTACGATATCAAAAAGGTCGTCGCCGCGGTAGAGAACCGCGCCCGCAACGGCAAGAACTTCTCGATTCTGGCAGTGGCAGAGGGCGCTTTCTCGACCGAGGAAGCCAAGTTCAAGCGCAAGGAGTGGACGGCGCAGCGCGCACAGGCGGGCTACACCACCGCCACCGCCCGCATTGCCAAGCAGATCGAAGCAATGACCGGCGCCGAGACCCGCATCTGCGTACCCGGGCATATGCAGCGCGGCGGCAGCCCCAGCGCCTACGACCGCGTGCTGGCGACCCAGTTTGGCTCCTACGCAGCCGGGCTTGTGGCGGACGAGCATTTCGGCGTGACGGTTGCCATGGTGAACCGCCATGTAACCGCCAACCCCCTTGCCGATATCGCCGGCAAGACCCGCGGCGTACCCGGTGACTGCGATATGCTGAACGTTGCCCGCGCCATGGGCATCAGCCTGGGCTGAGCGGCAGCCCGCAACCGACAAAACCAAAAGCACGCAGCTGTTTAACGCAACTGCGTGCTTTTTTATTCCTGCGGAGTGTCCGCCGGGGGCTGTGCGGTTTCGGGGGTTGGCGTGGGTTCCGCGGCAGCTTCTGACGAAGCCGGCTCGGACGAGGCAGGCTCCGATGAGACTTCCGGGGTCGGTGCAGAGGTCGAATCCGGCGCAGGTGTCGGCGTCGGGGTTGCCGTAGGTGCAGGGGTTGCCGTTGCGGTCGGCGTGGGTGAGGGTTCGCTGTCCTCGCTGTCCTCGCTGTCCGGTTCCTCCGACGCGGCGGGGGTCGCCTCCACCACCGGGGTCGCGTAGGTCACGGCGTCCTTGTCGTCGGTGTGCTTGGGTACTGCCGTCAGCGCGGGGCGGGTGTCCTCGGTAACATAGCTGTGGGTGCGGATGTAGGTAAACAGCGCGTCCATGGCGGCGCGGGTCAGGTGGATGCCGTCGCTGGATTCCACATAGCCCTCCTTGGCATAGCCGGTGGCGGCGTCCTTCAGCACTTCGGCGCTGTTCAGGAATTTCCAGCCGTTGGCGTCGCACATTTCCACAATGGCTTTGTTATACTCATCCACTTGGCTTTGGGTCAGGCTGGCGTTGCTGTGGCTGCGCCCCAGCGGCGGAATGGCGTTTACGATGATATCCGCTGCCGGGTAGGCGTCCGCGATGGCCTGCAGACCGGCACGGTAGCTTTCCGCAAAGGAGGCTGCTGAATAGTTGGGGTCAAGGTCGTTGGTGCCGAAGGTCACTATGACCCGCCGGGGCTGCATAAGCGCCACCGCCTGCGGCATGGTGACATAGCTGCCGTACCCGCTGAACTTGACGCAGGCGTACTTTTGCAGGCTGCGCGCGCTCATCCCCACCGAGCCGATGGCGTTGTCGTAGCTGCAATAGTCAAACATACGGTACATACGGGCGGTGTTGCTGTCGCCCAAAAAAAGCGTGGTGTCGATGTATTCCTGCCCGGCATCCTCGGTTTCTGGCAGCACGGTGGCGGAAAATTTGCCCTGGTCAATGGTGTTTTTGGTGGCGTCGTAGCCGCTTTCCTGCACGATACTGCCAAGGTCGTACCCCTTTTGGGGCTTGGCGACATCCCACACGATAAAAAACGCTGCCACGGTGCTTGCCAGCAGCAGCACTGCGCACGCCGCCATCACCTTGCAGGCTCTGGCTACGGCGTCATAGCGGGGCGCTTTGCGCTGCGCCGGGCGGCGATGAGTCGTTTTTGCCATAGTATCCCTCTACAAATTCGCTGCGGATTTTTTGCATACCCACGCATTATACACCATTTTGCGGCAGGATGCCAGCCTATTTTGCAATTTTTACATAATGGCAACAATTTTCACACAAACCACCGGGCTGATTTGCGCCCCGCTGCGGCGGGGACGGGCTGTTCGAACCCTCGGCACTCCAAGACAAAAAAGCCGTTTGTACCGGGATACGGTACAGG
>SFOX01000005.1 GCA_004552305.1 Subdoligranulum variabile
ACACCGAAGCTGGCGGCGATCCTGCGCCGGTGGGAAAGCGCGCTTTACAACGAAAAAATCTGTGGTAGAATTTGAAATGGAGAACAAAATAAGGAGGGGCTTCCATGGCAATTTTGAACTTTTCCGATGTGCTTAAAAATGTAGGGCTTGACCCGAAAGATGTCAAGCTGATCCGGCATGCATTATCTGACGAACGTTTCAGAGAATGTTATAAAGCCGGTATGGCGCATGAATATACACAGCACCAAAAAGACGGGTTCAGCAAAGGATATTCCTACTGGATCACATTCATCAGCGATGGCGGTACATACGCGAGACTGCACTCTTGTTATCGTGTCAATGGTTCTGTGCCTGATACACCGGATGTATGCCCTGCCGGATTACCTGACTGTGAAGCCACGGAATACCGTGGCGAAATGGCGTTTTTTGATTTGCAATATGTGGATTTGCTGAAAGAGTACGAGGGAAAGCTGGTGATTGACTGGGGCGGGTCAGCTCGGATGTGGCATCAAAAAGCTACCACCGAAAAGCCCATCGTGGCAATTGAGTCAAAGAACCAGAAGCCTTTTGTGGGATTTGAAAATCTTATTCTATCCTTCGATGAACTAAAAGAAGTTGTCGAAAACGATACGGACTATAAGCTGTGGCAGGCGGCCATGGCTGCGGTCAATGCGGTCTATCTGATTGTGGACACCAAGGCGGGAGACAGATATGTCGGCTCGACCTATGGCTATGACGGCCTACTGGGGCGTTGGTCTGTCTACGTCGCTACGGGCGGTCACGGAAACAACAAGGGAATGATCAGCCACTTGAAGTCTGTAAATCATAGTTGCCACGATTTGCAGTTTTCAGTGTTGCAGGTTTTGTCCAAGGCACTTCCAGACAATCAAATCATTGATGCAGAGGCCCTTTGGAAGAAAAAGCTGCTGACCTATGAACCATTCGGAATGAATCAGAACTAATCTTCCTTGCAGTATCCTCTGGATAATACATAGCTCTCACTTTCCTTTGGCAAAGCGACTGTTTCAGCCCGCTTTTCAAGTAGGGCGGCAAATCCCATCAAGCGCCCTCCGAAAGACGCGTGACGGCAAAAAATCAGCCATAATCAACCTTTAAAACAGCAAAAAAGCAAAGGGGCATGTGTCTTAACGGCACATACCCCTTTTTGTCAGCAATCCTTGTCCGGCAACTGCCATATTATTTGTTTCGTGAAACCTGTTTTATGGCGCAGCCCCGGCGGGCTGCGCTTTTTGCATAAGCGGACACGGAAAATGCCCGGCACTTACACCTGCCAACGGATCTCCGGCTGCCCGTTGTCCTGCAAAAAATCGTTGATCTTGCCAAACGGGTCAGACCCGAAAAACCCGCGGTACGCCGAAAGCGGGCTGGGATGCGCCGATTCCAGCACCAGCACCGGGCGGTGTGCGGCGGCTGCCGTAAAAATCGGCGCGTATTGCTGCGCGGGCTTGCCCCACAAAACGGCGGCGACCGGGGTGTCGGCACAGGCAAGGGCGTATTCCAGCGCGGCGCGGGTAAAGGTTTCCCACCCGTGCTTGGCGTGGGCGAAGGCTGCGCCCTGCTCCACCGTCAGCACGGTGTTCAAAAGCAGCACGCCCTGCGCCGCCCACGGTGTTAAATCGGTGGAAACAGCGCAGCCCTCGCCGTACACCGAGGCAAGCTCCTTGAAAATATTGCGCAAACTCGGCGGTGCCTTGCAGCCCTCCGGTACCGAAAATGCCAGCCCCATAGCCTGCCCCGGCTCGTGGTAGGGGTCCTGCCCCAGGATCACCGCGCGGACCTTGTCCGGCGCACAGGCGCGGAACGCCGCAAAGATGTTTTCCGGCGCGGGGTACACGGTGGTGCGCTCGGCGGCGGCGGTCACAAAGGCGTCCAGCTCGGCAAAATAGGGCAGGGCGCGCTGGGCATCCAAAAAAGGCTGCCAGCCGCCGGCGGGCAGGGCATCCAGCTGTTGGGTCAAAAGCATACAAAACCTCCCGGAAGTCGTCATTTTATTCCAGTATACCACACCGCGCCGGGGCTTGCAATGTGCAGCAAAAAGAGGTATAATAAAATACATTGGCGGCACGCGCCGCACAACTTACTGTAAAGGGAGAACCGATTCTATGCGTTCTATCAAAACCAAAGGCTTCAGCCTGATTTTGGCGGGCAGTATGCTGCTTGCCTTGGCGGGCTGCAATATGAGCGCCCCGTCCACCGTGGGCAATATAGGCGGGGTCGAGATCCCGTCCGGTCTGTACCTGCTGATGCAGTACAACGCCTACAACACCGCCGCCTCCAACGCGACCCTGCCGGAGGGTAAAAAATCCAGCGATGTCAGCGCCGTGCTGAAAGCTGAATGCACCGGCACCATCGGGGATGAGGAAGTCACCGCCACCGGTGCCGAGTACATCCAGAAGCTGACCGACCGCTCGGTGGATTATTACGCCGCCGTAGAAAAAACCTTTGCGGAGCTTGGCGGCGAATTGGATGCCGACACGCTGGATAGCGTCACCACCAATGCCGACAGCATGTGGGAGTCCAACGGCAAGCTGTATGAGGCAAACGGTATCGGTCGTTCCACCGTTGAAAATTACCTGCTCAATGCCCAGAAAGCCAAGAAAATTCTGGAGATGACCTACGGCGAAAACGGCACCACCCCCGTCACCGAGAGCGAGTACAAAAATTACATTGCCGACAACTGCTATTATATCGAGAGCGTGCAGCTGCCGCTGATCAACTACACAAGCTACACCGCCGCCACCGAGGAGCAGAAAGCCGCCATTGAGGAGATCGCCGAAGCCTGCCGCAAGGATTTGAGCGAAAAGACCCTTGGCGAAGGTGCCGCCGCCAGTCAGGTTTACACCGCTGCCATGACCTACGCCCCGCAGGCGATGCAGGCGATGGGCGGCACGATGGAGTCCTCTCAGGCTGTGTATTACGGTGCCAGCCAGCTGTTCACCCCCAGCGCCCTTTCCGGCTATGCCAACAGCGAGGACGGCACCAACAAGCTGACCGACCCGCTGGATGCCGCCCAGCCCGGCGAGTGGATCACCATTGACCTCGGCAGCTCGATTCTGGTTGCCCGCCGTCTGGACCCCTTGAGCACCGGCGCTTCCGTCAGCGACTTGGTCAAGGGCTACGACCTGCTGACCGCCATGAAGAGCAGCGATATGCAAAACGAGATGTACGCCGCAGGCGCTGCGCTCGAACACAATTTGGATGCCTCGGCCATCAAGACCTATGCAGCCTCCAAAATTAAAAAGAACGTCTGATTTTACCGCAAAACACATCAGCCGGGAGCATTATCCAATGCCCCCGGCTTTTTTTGAATCTGTTTCAATCTGCAAGAAAAGAGGAACGCACCTATGACAAAAAACAAGTGGGTCAACCTTCTGCTGGAAGCCGTCGGCTGCTTTATTTCCGCACTGGGCATTTACAGCTTTGCCGTGGCGGCGGGCGTGCCGGTCACCGGTGTTACGGGCATCTGTGCCATTTTCTACCGCCTGTTCGGGCTGCCCATCGGCGTTGCCACCATTGCGCTGAACATCCCCATTGTGCTGTTCAGCTATAAAAAACTCGGTCGTGCGTTCTTTTTGCGCAGCCTGTTCTGTATGGTTATGTTTGCCGTCTACACCGATACCATTCTGCCGCACTTGCCCATCTACCAGGGGGACCGCCTGCTGGCGACCATCTGCGGCGGCGTGATCGGCGGTATCGGCGATGCGCTGATCTATATGCAGAACGCCAGCACCGGCGGCTTGGACTTTGTCACTATGGCCATCAAGGTCAAGCACCCGCACCTGCCCTTCGGCAACCTGACCTTTGCGGCAGCGCTGGCGGTCATCGTGCTGAACGGTGTGGTTTTCCACGACGTGGACTCGGTCATTTACGGTCTGCTGTTCAACTACTTGACGGCGGCGGTCATCAACAAGGTGATGTTCGGTTTTGCGTCCTCGATGCTGGCGCTCATCGTCACCGACGACGGCAAGGCCGCCTGTGAGGAAATCGATCGTGTGGCGGATCGCGGCTCCACCATTCTGCACGGGCAGGGCGGCTTCAACGGCGACCCCAAGGATGTTGTGCTGTGCGCCTGCTCCAACAAGCAGCTGTACGAAATCGAGCAGGCGATGAAGCAGCTTGACCCCGGTTGCTTCATCATTATGCTGCAATCCAACGAGGTTCACGGCGAGGGGTTCCGCCGTTTGGAGTTGGGCAAAACCGAGGAAAAAAAGGCGTAACCGCGCCCCGCATAAAATAAAAAGTTCCCGAAGCCATCGGCTTCGGGAACTTTTGTTTTACTATTTATTTTTGCGTAGAATGGTTCTGCGGCAAAGGGACACTGCACACCAGCGCAATGCCCAAGGCCAGCATCAAGGCAATTTTCAGCGTTTCTACGCCCGCATTGGCAAACAGGGCGCGGTCGTCCTGCAAAAAATAATAGGCGGTGTTGTAGATGCCCGCGCCGGGTACCAGCGGAAAAATCCCGCTGAGCAAAAACACCGTAAGGGGTGCCTTGTGGCGTATCGCAAAGGCGCGCGCCAGCGCCGTCAGCGGCAGGGTGGCAACCAGCACCGAAACCGGGGCGCTGCATTGCAGCAGGTTCAGGCACAGCAGGTAGACGATCCAGCCCACCGCGCCGGTCAGCCCGCAGGCAAGGTAATGCCGCCGCGGCACATGAAAGCTAATGCCAAAGCTGACCACCGAAATCACTGCCACCACAAAATGGCACAGGTAATGCAGCAGGGCAGCGGGCAGGCTCATACCGTCACCCCCAATCCCCGGGCGGCAAGCCACGCTATGGCAACGCCGCAGGCAATGCTGCCCGCAACCAGCACGGCATCCAGCAGCCGGATCGAGCCGGAAAGATAATCGGCGTTCAAAATATCGCGGATGCCCATCGTCAGGGCAACGCCGGGGGTCAACACCATCAACGCGCCGATAATGGCAAAGTTGACCTGCAGCCCCGGCAAAAGCAACAGGCGCATCGAAATGGCGCAAGCCGTGACAACGACAGCCGCCACAATGATGGTGAAAATGCGGTTGATCTTGTGGGCAGAAAGCTGCTGCGAAACCACCACTTCCAGATAGCCCGCTATACCCGCCACCAGCGCCTCCGCCAGCCCGCCGCCAAACAGATAGCCAAAGCAGGCGGCACCCGCCGCACCCGCCAACCGCAGCACACGGGGCGGGGCAGGGGGCAGGGCGCGGGCGTCCTGCAGACGCTGCTCTGCCTCATCCAGGTTCAGTTTTCCGGCTGCCAGCTCGCGGGAAAGCTCGTTCACCGCCTCCACACGCCCCAGATGGATGGAAACCAGCGGCACATGGCGGGTCAGCGACTCGCTGGAATCGGGGCTGCGCGCCGAGGCAAAAATGCCGTTGGTCAGTACATACACGTTAAAATCTTCTATGCCGAGGCTTCTTGCCATAATTTCCATCGTCTGCTGCACGCGGAACACCTCGCTGCCGTTTTCCAGCAGGGTCTGCCCGGCGTCCAGCACCAAGGTCAGTGAGCGCGTAAACAGAACCTTATCCACGAATATTCTCCCGTACAGCGTTAAATTCCGGGTAATGGGCGTACAGATGGTCGGCAATGGCCTCCATCAGCAGGTAGTCATGCTCCGAGTCGATGTCGATGATGCCGGTGTCCATCATAACGCTGATGCCGATCTTGCCGCGCCAGAGGATGCCGTCGGTGTTGTTGACCAAAAAGTCGCGCTTAAAGACGTAAATCGACGCATTGACGTCATAAACATCGGGTGCCTGCTGGCGCCCGGTGAACTCGCTCTTGCAGACGCACTCCACATGGTCGTCGACGGTCTTGACCATATTGAACCACGGGTTGCGGCGTGCCTCGCAGACGCTGAAGATCAGATCCAGATCCTGCCGCTGCTGCATGGCGGCAAAGGCATTCTCGATGTCGGCGGCGGTGCGCAGCGGGCTGGTGATGTCCAGATCCATATGCCAGTCGTAGGGCTGCCCGGCACGCTGCTCCATGCGGCGCAGGCTGTCCTGATACACCGCCATTTTGGGTACGCGGTCGCCGCCCAGCTCCGCGCCGCGCGGCAGATACACGACCTCCGGGTACTGCGCCAGCACCAGCTGCGCCAAGTCCTCGCTGTCGGTGTTCAGGGCAATGTCCACCGTCAATTCGGGGTGGTTTTTGACAAACAATTCGGCAGCGCTCAGCGAATAGTACACCAGCGGCTTGCCGCAGAAAACCTTCAGATTTTTGTTTTTAAAGCCCTTGCTGCCTGCGCGCCCGCAGATGGTGATCAACAAACGGTTCATATTACAGTTCCCCCAATGTCAGTTTCAAAATTTGCAGCGCCAGCGCGGGCGGGTTGCAGCTGGTGCGCTCCTCGCCCAAGGCGTAGTCCACAAAATAGTCCATCTCGCGCTCGTAGCGGCGGTTGACGTCCTCCTCGTAATGCTCCACGGTGCCGTCGGGCAGGGTCAGCGTGCCGGCGCCAAAATCCGCCAGACAGCTGCCGTCCGGGCAGAAAAGCTCCAGCTTGCGGCGGTAGCCGCGCCCGAAATAATCCAGATGCACCTCCGCCAGAAGATGGGGGTAGCGGGCAATATACATCGAAATATCGTCGGAATCAATTTCCAACTCCGAGTAATGCCCCTTGAAATTGTACAGCTTTTCCGGTATGCCGAACAGGTCCGCCAGATAATCCCACTCGTGGATCAGGTCAATGGTCACGCCGCCGCCCAGCGCCTTGCGGGCGCTGTACACCGTGCGGTAATCCACACCGGGACGCCAGTCGGGCAGGTAGCTGGAGCAGATGACCCGCGCACAGTAGGGGTGCAGGTCGGGCAGGCGCTCTTTGACAGCCTGCATAACGCCGCACCAGCGCATGGGTGCCGCCACATACGCCTTTTGCCCCACCGGCAGATAGTCGGCGGGGTCAAGGTGGGTCTGCTCGGCAGAAAACAACGGTTTTTCGATAAAAAGCGCTTCACCACGCCCGTACACCGTGCGCAGGGCATCGGCGTGCAGGCTGGTGGGGTTGGTGATAAAAATCAAATCATAACGGGGTGCAGCGTCGCGGATGTCGGCAAACTGGCGGTGCAGCAGCGCGGCAACGCCGTCCCGCAGGGGACGCGCCGGGTCGCTGCGCAAAGCGTCAGCCTGCAGCGTCCAGCCGCGGTCAGCGCAAAGGTTGGCAAGGTTTTTCAAATGCCGGGTGCCGATGGAACCCAGCCCCACAAACAGGGCGGTCAATGTACGCATAGCTCCCCCTTATGCCTGCTCGATCTTGTCCATCAGGGCAATGGCGGCAAGGTCCTTTTCAAAGCTCCAGCGGGGCGCTTCGCTGCCCTGCAGAACGCCGAAAAAGTTCGTCAGTTCGTCCACATAGGCGTTTTCGACAATGTTGTCGCTGTAGCGGCTGTCATGCTCAAAGCTTGTGTAGGTGTCCACAAACTGCTTGTCGCCGTCGCGGAACTCGTACAGCGCCTTGGGGTTGCCCTCCCAGAAAAGGTGCAGCCCATCGCCGAAGCACTCAAAGCTGCGCACCGCCTTGCGGCTGACCACGTCGGCAGCCAGCACGCCCTGCACGCCGTTTTTGTGGCGCAGCAGCAGAGTCACGCAATCGGGGTAGGGCAGCCCCAGGTCGCTGAGGGTGTCCTTCATCACGGTGACGGATTCCACCTCGCCGAAGGCGTCCAGCAGCCACGGCAGATCAATGCCGAAAATCTCGCGTACGCCGCCGGTGCGCACGTTGCCGACAAAGAAATTTTTGTAGTTTTCCCACGGGTGCCAGTCGGGCAGATACTGCCCGATGTGGTAGATGTAATGCACCGGCTTGCCGAACTGCTGCACCTGTGCTTTGATGTACTGCGTTTCGCGGCGGTACAGCATGGTGCTGGACAAAAACAGCGGCAGGTTTTTGGCGGCAGCCTTTGCCATATTTTCGGTGTAGCCGTCGCTGACAAGGTTCAGCTCGGTAAAAACGGGCAGACCGCAGTCCAGCAATTCGCTGATAATGGCGGCGTGGGTCAGCGGTGCGGTGCAGACAAGGGCGGCATCGGGGTGCAGCGCGGCAGCCTCGGCGATGGTGGCGCAGGTTTCGTCCGCCAGCTGCAGCTCGGCAGCCTCTTTGCGGCGGGATTCCGCAGTATCCACGCCGATAATTTGCGTGGCAGCGTCAATTCCTTTGCACAGGCGGGCGCGGCGCTTGCCCATGCTGCCCAAACCGACGATCAAAAGTTTCATAGGTCAATGTTCCTTTCGGGGTCAAAGTGCGGCACGGGGCCGTCGTAAAAGCTCTTGGGGGCAGAAAAATCAAAGCTTCGCAGCACAGCGCAGATTTTTGCGCTGGTGTCGCCGCCGTTGTAGGGGCTTTTGGCGGTGGCGGCAACGGCGGCAAACTCCGGCGAAAGCGCCTTGCGCATGGTTTCGGCAATGGCGTCGGCATCGGGGGCGCAGCCCAGAACGTTGGCGCAGATAAGGCGCCCCGCCTGCCGCTTGCCGATGTTGACGGTGGGAACCTGAAAGGTCGGGGTTTCCACCACGCCGGAGGAGGAGTTGCCCGCCACCAGCGATGCATACTGCATGGCGGAAAGATACCGCTGCAGCCCCAGATTTTGCACAAAACCGGCGCGGTCCGGGTGGGCGGCGGCAAAGGCACGCAGCGTGTCCGAGCATACCTGCCCGCCGGCATCGGCGTTGGAGCCGGTCATCAGCCAAAAAATCCCCGGCACGGATTCCATCGCGCGGCAAAGCGCTTGGCATTGCGCCGCGGGGGAGCCTGCATCGGCGCTGGTCTCGGGGTGATAGGTCACCAGCGCAAAGGGCTGCATCAGGGAAAAGCCGGTGGAGGCGCAAAGCGCCTCCCGGCTCAGCTTGGGCAGGGTGCGGATGTTCTCGTCCCCCAGCCCGCCCACGCAAAACACGCGGTCGGGCGCTTCGCCCAGCCGCACCAGGCGGGCGGCGCTGTCAGCACAGGAGGCAAAATGCACCGCCGCCATCTTGCTGATGCAGTGGCGGTAGTATTCGTCGGCGGCGCCCAAGGTCACATCCCCGCCGGAAATATGGGCAATCGGGATATGCCGCGCTGCCGCCGCCGTGGCTACGGCAAAAATCTCAAAGCGGTCGCCCAATACCAGCAGGCAGTCGGGGGCGTTTTGGGCAAAATATTCGTCAAATACCGTCAGCGTGCGGGCAAGGGTCTGCGCCACCGGCTCGGCGGCATCATCGGTAAAAATGGGCAGCCGGGCGTCTATGGCAAAGCCGTCCTTTTCAATTTCGGTCACCGTCAGCCCCAAACGGGGGCAAAGGTGCGCCCCGGTCACGACCAGCCGCAGCTGCAAATCGGCGCTTGCCGCCAATTTTTGTACGACAGGACGCAGTAGACCGTATTCCGCGCGTGTGGCGGTAACAACACAAATGCTGCGCATGGTTTCCCCTTACAGTTCAATTTTTTCGTCCTCGGCAAAGGCGCGCTTGGCACGCAGCCCCAACACCTCATGCCAGCGCATGGGGCTTACGCCGTCGCCGGGGCGCTTGGTGGTCAGGTTTTCCTCGGTAAAAACCTCGCCCTCGGCAATGGGGCGGGCTGCCACGATGCTCTTGCGGGCAATGGCTTTGTTGGGGGCTTCGCTCGCGGTCAGGTGCTTGTGTCCGTCCCCCAAGGCAGCCTCCACATGGCGCACCGCCTGCACCATCGCCGCAAACTCGGCGGGGTCCAGGCTTGCCTGCTGGTCGGGACCGGGCAGGCTCTTGTCCAGCGTAAAGTGCTTTTCAATGACCTGTGCGCCCAAAACCGTCGCGGCTACGTCACATTCCCAGCCGGGCGTATGGTCGGACAAGCCCACCGGCAAGCCGAACTGCTCAAACAGCTCCAGCATGGCGGTCAGGTTGGCGTCCTCGTAGGGGGTGGGATATTGGGTGTTGCAGTGCAGCACGGTTGCTTCGGGGCAGCCGCCCTCGTCCAGGACTGCCAGCGCATCGGTGATCTCGTTCAAATTGCTCATCCCGGTGGAAAGCAGCACCGGGGTGCGCAGCTTGGCGACCTCCTCCAGATACGGCAGGTTGGTGATCTCGCCGGAGGGAATCTTCAACAGCGGCAGGTTCAGCGTACCCAAAAACCGCACGCTGGGGATGTCAAACGCCGCCGACAGGTACTGTATGCCGATGGAATCGCAGTATTCCTTCAGCTCGCGGTGCGCGTCAAAGGAAAAATGCAGCTTGCGGATCATCTCCAGCTGGCTCTCGGCGGCATCGGTGGTCTGCTTCTGATATTCCGCCTTCTCGGCAAATTTGCTGACGACCAGCTCCGGTACGGCGGTCTGGTATTTTACAATGTCGGCGCCGCACGCCTTGGCAACGCGCGCCATCTCCTTGGCCATTTCCAGGCTGCCGTTGTGGTTGACACCGGCCTCGGCAATGATGGTAACAGGCATAATAAACCTCCGATTACTGTTGATTTTCCAGCTTGCGGCGCATTTTTTCCAGCTCCTCCAGCTGCCCCATATCCATCCAGCTGCTCTCGCTGATGGGGTACACGCCCACCTTTTCGCCGGCACGGCGGTAGCGCTCGATCACATCGGGGAAGCCGATCTTCTCGCCGCCGCGCATTTCCTGTACAACGCGCGGCTCCACCACATACACGCCGGTGTTGGTCAAAAAGTCCAGTTCGGGCTTTTCGCGCATGGCGGCAATGCCGCCGTCCTCACCCAGCTCCACCACGCCGTAGGGGACAGTGTAGTGCTTAAAAGCACATACCATCGTCACCAAATTGCCGTGGGACTTGTGGTAGGCGTACAAATCGCCAAAATCGACATCCAGCAGGGTGTCGCAGTTGGTAAAAAAGAAGGGGCTGTCAATCTTGTCCTTCAGCAGGCAAAGCCCGCCGCCGGTACCCATAAAGACCTCCTCGTCGGCAAAATGGACCTGATAATCCTTTTCCAGCTCATTGAAATAGCTTTTGATCATACCGCGCTTGTAATTTACGATCATCGTAAACTCGTGGCAGCCAAAGCTGCGGAAACGGTCCATAATCAGCTCGGCGATCGGCTGCTCGCCCACGGGGATCAGCGGCTTGGGCAAAATTTTGGTGTAGGGGTACAGCCGGGTACCCAGCCCGCCCGCCATCATCACAACGGGAATGTCCACCCGCTTGCGGTTGTCCACGTCCACGCCGTGGGCAAACACGATGTCCGCAATGTGTCCGCGCTTGTCCAAAATGGGAAGCGCGTCAATGCAGTGGTCTTGCAGCATCCGGCGCGCTTGCCCGCGCTCGGAAACCGGCAGGCTCAGCGGGTGATAGTTGGCAGCCTTGTCCACGGTCTGGTCGGGCGTACCGCCCCGCAAAAAGAATTTGCGGATATCGCCGTCCGTCACAACCGCCTGCAGCTTGCCCTGCGGGGCAATAAACAGGATGCGCTGCCCGGTTTCGTCCAGCTTGCGCAGGGTTTCCAGCACGGTAATGCTGGGTTCAATAAACAATTCTTCGACTTTCAGCAAGGGTTTGTCCCCCTAATCATTTTTTGGTTCGTGCCTTACAGCGCCAGAACCGCGTCGATAACGCGGTCGCAGTCCTCCATGCTCAGGTTGGTGGAGCAGGGTAGGTTGACAATATACTTGCGGTAATCCAGCGCCTTGTCCAGCGCATAGGCTTCGTTGCGGGGGTAATCTGCCTGCTCGTGGATCAGCGCCCACACCGGGCGGGTCTGGATGCCCTGCGCTTGCAGTTTTTCAATAATTTCATCGCGGTCAAGGGCAAAATCCTTCCCATACAGGCTGAAAAACCAATAGTTCGGGCGGGTGCAGTCCTCGCGGAAGGGCAGGATGCGCAGCCCTTTGACGCCGTCCAGCTTTTCGACATAGTGGTCGTACAGTGCCTTTTTGTGGGCGATAAACGCCTCCAGCCGCTCCAGCTGGGCAATGCCAAGGCACGCCTGCACGTTGGTCATACGGTAGTTGTAGCCGACCTCATCGTGAAAAAATTGCAGCAGGTTGGTCTTGGCTTGGGTCGAAAGATGCTTGGCGTGTTCCGCCCAATCCGGGTGGTTGGACACGACGGCACCGCCCGCGCCGGTGGTGATGATCTTGTTGCCGTTAAAGCTGTAGCAGCCGATATCGCCCACGGTGCCGGCAAACTTACCGGCAAATTTGCCGGCGGTAAAGCGGGTACCCAGCGCCTCGGTGGCGTCCTCGATCAGAATCAGATGGTACTTCTGCGCGATCTCGGTCAGGCGCTCCATATCGCCCAGATTGCCGAAAACGTGTACCACCTCCAGCGCCTTGACGTGGGCGCCGGTGGCTTTGTTGTACAGCTTATCGCCGCGCAGCTCACAGCGCTCGGCACAGAAAGCCTCCACGGCATCGGGGTCGATGCAAAGGGAATCATCGCAGCCGATAAAAATCGGCTCTGCGCCCACATAGCGGGTCAACGGGTTGACGGCAGCGATAAAAGTAAGCGTAGGTACGATAACTTCATCCCCGCGGGTGATGCCCGCTGCCATCGCCGCCAGATGCAGCGCGCTGGAACCGGCGTTGCACGCCACGGCACGGGGCATATGTAGATAGTCGGCAAGCGCCTGTTCAAATTCGGTGACCTTGCCGCCGCTGGTGGACACCCACCCCGAGGTGATAGCTTCCCCGGCAAGGGCAGCCTCACGCGCGCCGAAATTCGGAACCGAAAGGGGAATAAACTGCGACATAAAATAGCCTCCTATACAAGATACGCCCACGGGCGCATTTATGCTTATAATGATACGCTTACATTATACAGCAGTTGCGGCGATACGGCAAGGGGCAAATCCCGCCGCCGGGCAGATTTTACCCCTTGCCCAACCGGGCAAAGTAGAGTATAATGTATGCTATATAGGTATGTAAAAATGTATGACCCGGCTATATAGGAGGAAAAACCCATGGGTAAATTCAATTTTATCAAGACCGACATCCCCGAAGTACAGATCATTGAGCCGACGGTTTTCGGTGATGACCGCGGCTATTTTATGGAAACCTACCACATCGGTGAGTTTGCTGCCGCCGGCATCGACAAGCCCTTTGTGCAGGATAACCAGAGCCGCTCCACCAAGGGCGTGCTGCGCGGGCTGCACTTCCAAAAGCAGCACACACAGGGCAAGCTGGTGCGCGTTACCATGGGTGAGGTCTTTGACGTCGCCGTGGACTGCCGCCCCCACAGCGCGACTTTCGGCAAATGGGTGGGCGCGACCCTCTCGGCAGAGAATAAGCGGATGCTCTGGATCCCCGAGGGCTTTGCCCACGGCTTTATGGTTTTGAGCGATGTAGCGGAATTTACCTACAAATGCACCGATGTCTACGACCCCACGGCGGAGGGCGGTATCCCCTACAACGACCCCACCGTCAACGTGCAGTGGCCCGACTGCGGCTGCGAGCATAAGACCAGCGCCAAGGACAAGGAGCATACCCCCTTTGCCGAACAGAAGTTTGAATATTTTGAAAAATACTAAGGAGCAGCCGTGCAAAGTCTGAAAAGTACCTGGGCGGGATTCTGGAAATACCGCTATCTTTTGCAAAACCTCATCAACCGCGATTTTAAACTCAAATACCGCCGCAGCGTTCTGGGCGTTGCGTGGAGCGTACTCAACCCGCTGCTGACCTGCCTGGTGATGTGGGCGGTGTTCGGGGCGCTGTTCAACGCGCGCGGGCAGGGCATTGAGGATTTCCCCCTGTTTTTGATCATCGGTCAGCTGGTGTTCAACTTCTTCCGCGAGTCCACCACCATGGCGATGGAAAGCGTGCTGAAAAACGGTCCGCTGCTGCGCAAAGTATACATACCTAAGTATATTTTCCCGCTGGAAAAATGCTGCTTTGCGCTGGTCAACTTCGCCTTCAGCTTGGTGGCACTGCTGCTGGTGGCGCTGATTACGCTGTCGCACATTTCTTTGCGCACGGTGCTTTTGGCGGTGTATCCCATCGCCATGCTGTTTGTGTTCAGCCTTGGCATCGGGCTGATTTTGTCCACCCTGTATGTGTTTGTGCGCGATATTATGCACATTTGGGAGGTTTTCTGCACGCTGCTGGTGTACGGCAGTGCCATATTCTACGACCCCACCCAAATGGAAGGCTGGATGCAGAGCGTCATCAACCTCAACCCCATTTACTGGTACATTACCTCGGTGCGTTCCTGCGTGATGTGGGGGCGCGGGCTGACCGTCAATATGCTGCTGGTACCCTTTGTGTGCGCGGCGCTCAGCTTGGGGCTGGGCGTGTATGTGTTCCGCAAAAATCAGGATAAGTTCGTTTTATATATGTAAGGAGAAACGCAAAAATGGCAGAGGTACAACCGATTATTTCCATCGACCATGTTTCGATGCGCTTTAACCTTGCAAAAGAACGCCACGAAAGCCTGAAGGAATACTTTGTGGCACTGCTGCACGGCGGCATCCGCTTTGACGAGTTTTT
This sequence comes from Subdoligranulum variabile, assembly GCA_004552305.1. Lineage (GTDB taxonomy): Bacteria > Bacillota > Clostridia > Oscillospirales > Ruminococcaceae > Gemmiger > Gemmiger variabilis_A. Next base: position 14,405 of record SFOX01000005.1, read on the forward strand.
CGCCTTGGACGATGTCAGCTTTGACATTATGCCCGGCGACTTTTACGGGCTGATCGGTCTGAACGGCAGCGGCAAAAGCACGCTGCTGAAGGTGATTTCCGGCGTGTACAAGCCCAGCGCCGGCAAGGTGACCGTCAACGGCACCATTGCCCCGCTGATCGAGCTGGGCGCGGGCTTTGATATGGATCTGACCGCGCGCGAAAATATCTACCTCAACGGCACCGTGCTGGGCTACACCCCCAAGTACATCGACTCCAAATTCGACGACATTGTGGAATTCAGCGAGTTGCAGGATTTCCTCGATGTACCGCTGAAAAACTATTCCTCCGGTATGGTGGCGCGTCTGGCGTTTGCCGTGGCGACCATCACCAAGCCGGATATTCTGATTGCGGACGAGATTTTGTCCGTAGGCGATTTTCTGTTTCAGGAAAAGTGCGAAAAGCGTATGGCAGAGCTGCTTTCAGGCGGCACCACGGTCATTCTGGTCAGCCACTCGATCGAACAGATCGAGCGCCTGTGCAACAAGGTGGCGTGGCTGGATCACGGGCATCTGCGCCGCTTAGGACCCACCGCCGAGGTGACCAAGGAATACCGCAACTTTGAAAAAAAGGACGCCATGCCGGCAAAAAAGAGCGAGGAGTAACACCAATGGCAAACGACCGTCAAAAGCCTGAGCGTGACAACCTTTTAAAAATGGCGGGGCGCTTGGCAAACCCCGCGCACCTGCGCAGTGTAATGGGGCGCACCGCAGCCATCCTGCGCGAGCAGGGTGCCGAGCAGATGTGGCGTGATGTGCGCTTTCGCGTGGGGCTGGCCGTGCATAAGGTCAGCTGGCGCGACAAGGTGGACATCCCTTTAAAAAAGGAACTGCGCGCCCAACGCGCCGAAAACCTGCAGGGACCCTGCATCAGCATTGTGGTGCCGCTGTACAACACCCCGGCGCGCTATTTTAAGCAGATGACCGGCAGCGTGCGCAAGCAGACCTACACCAACTGGCAGCTGGTGATGATGGATGCCAGCGATGCCGCCCACGCGGAGGTTTCCGCCAAGGCGGCGGCGCTGGCGCAAAAGGACGCCCGCTTTGTCTACCGTAAAATCGAAAACGGCGGCATTGCCGCCAATACCACGAAAGGCTTTGCGGTTGCCACCGGCGCATATCTGACGCTGCTGGACCACGATGACGTGATTTACCCCAATGCCCTGTATGACGTTGTAAGGTCTATACAAAGCACGGGCGCGGATTTTCTGTACAGTGACGAAATTGTCCTCTCGGACGATTTCAAGCAGCTGGGCGGATACCATTTTAAGCCCGATTTTGCGCCCGATTACCTGCGCGGGGTCAACTACATCACCCATCTGGCGGTGTTCAGCCGCAAGCTGCTGGACGCGGCGGGTGCCTACGAAAGCCCGGAATATGACGGCGCACAGGATCACGATTTGATTCTGCGCCTGACAGAAAAGGCAACAAAAATCCATCACATCAAAAAGAGTCTGTACGTCTGGCGCGCCGCTGCCGGCTCCACCGCCCAAACGATGGACGCCAAGCCCTACGCCATCGCAGCGGGGGAACGCGCCATCAACGCCCACCTGCAGCGCGTCGGGCTGCAGGGTGAAGCCCGCGCCATTCCCGGTGCACCGGGCGCGTTCCAACTGCACTACAAGTTGACGGGACATCCGCGGATCACCGTGATGATCCCCAACAAGGACCACACGGACGATCTGGACCGCTGCCTGACGAGCCTGTATAAAAATGCGGGCTACGACAATTTTGAGGTGCTGGTCATCGAGAATAACTCCACAGACCCCGAAACAGAACGCTACTACGCGAAAATTCCGCAAAAGTTTGCCGACTGCCGCGTGGTGCGCTATCAGGGCGGGTTCAATTTTTCTGCCATCAACAACTTTGGCGCACAGTTTGCCAACGGCGAACACCTGCTGCTGCTGAATAACGATATCGAAATAACCTCGAAGGACTTTTTGCGGGAGCTGCTCAGCTACAGCCAGCGCCCCGACGTGGGTGCCGTGGGTGCCAAGCTGATTTACCCCGACAACGAAATTCAGCACGCGGGCGTCATTATGGGCATCAACGGCAGCGCGGGACACAGCCACAAGGGACACCCCGCCGACGCGGTGGGCGATATGTACCGCCTTGTCACCACGCAGGATTTTATGGCGGTGACCGGTGCCTGCCTGATGACAAAAACCGCGCTCTACCGTGAAATGGGTGGTCTGGACGAGGAAAAGTTCGCCGTGGCGTACAACGATGTGGACTACTGCCTGAAGCTGTGGAAAAAGGGACTTCTGAACGTCTACACCCCCTTGGCGCAGGCGATCCACTACGAAAGCCGCAGCCGCGGGCTGGACACCCTGAGCGAAAACGCCAAGCGCTACGAGCGCGAAAAGGCAAATTTCTACGAAAAATATCAGCCATATATCGACAATTACGACCCCTACTACAACCCCCACTTCACCAACAAGGTCGAAAATTTCAGTCTGCGGTAAAAACAATAAAAAACGTTGCAACGCATAAAACTGTTGCGCGGTAGGGGCGGGGCAAGCCCCGCCCGCGGTTTTACGGCGATACCGATTTTACGGGTCGGTTTGTAGGGGCGGCATATATGCCGCCCGGCAACCACCCCGACAGGGCAACCCATCGGGTGAACAAACGTGGCAAAATGATTGCTTTTATGAGGAGCTGCTATGAGTCAAAAATCCAAACGAATCAAGGAATTGTTCGGCTACGCCTGCACCCTTACGCGGGAGCAGGGCGTGGGTGCCATGGTATCTCGTGCGGCGGGCTTTTGTAAGCGCCGGTTCTTGGGCAAAAAGGCGCGCTATCTGCCCGGCAAAGAAACTCTGCAAGCCCAGCGGCAGGACGCAGCGGCACAAAAGTTCCCCACCATCAGCATCCTGACGCCGCTGTACAACACGCCGGAAAATTTTCTGCGTTCCTATATCGAAAGCGTCATCGGGCAAACCGCGCCCAACTGGCAGCTGGTGCTGGCGGATGCCAGCGATGCCGACCACGCCAAGGTCGCGGACATCGTGCGGGAATACGCCGCCGCCGAGCCGCGCATTGTCTACACCAAAATCGAAAACAAGGGCATCTCCGCCAACACCAACGCCGCCGCTAAGCTGGCGACCGGCAGCTACCTTGCGCTGGCGGATCACGACGATATGTTGGCCCCCCACGCTGTCTACTGCGCGGGCAGGCTGCTGGCAGAAACCGGCGCGGACTTTGTGTACAGCGACGAAGCCCTGTTTGAAAAATCCCCCGAGCGCCCCAAGGTCGGGCATTTCAAGCCCGACTACGCGCCCGAATACCTGATGGCGGTCAACTACATCTGCCATCTCGCTGTATTTAAAAAGGAACTGTTTGAAGCGGTGGGCGGGGAGCGTCCGGCGTGCGACGGTGCGCAGGATCACGACCTGTTTTTGCGTATCATCGACGAAATGCAGCGCCGCAACCCCGCCGCCAAGCCCCTGCACATCCCGCAGGTGCTGTATTATTGGCGGGTACACGCAGCGTCCACCAGCAGCGGCACGGACGCCAAGCCCTATGTGGTGGCGGCGGCGCAAAAGGCGGTGGCGGATCATCTGGCGGCCACCGGACGCCACGGCACGGTGGAGGAGGGTAAGTTCCCCGGCACCTGCCATATACGCTGGCAAATCGACGAGCCGCAGCCGCTGGTGTCGATCCTGATCCCCAACAAGGACCACATTGACGACCTCGAAAAATGCCTGCACAGCCTGTACGCCAAAACCACCTACGAGAGCTTTGAGGTGCTGGTTGTCGAGAATAACTCCGCCGACCCGGCAACCTTTGCCTACTACAAAAAGCTGCCCCAACGGTACGAAAACGCCCGCGTCATCACCTACAACGGCGGGTTCAACTTCTCCGCCATCAACAATTTTGCACGCAGGTACGCACACGGGCAGTATCTGCTGCTGCTGAACAACGACGTGGAGGTGCTTAACGGCGACTGGCTTACCCAGATGGTGGGCGAGTGCAGCCAGCCCGGTGTGGGCATCTGCGGCGCGATGCTGTACTACCCCGATGACACCGTGCAGCACGCCGGTGTGGTCACGGGGCTGGGCGGCTACGCCGGGCATAGCCACAAGTACCACAAGCGCGGCGGCAGCGGGTATATGTTCCGGCTGGCAACCGTGCAGGATTATTCCGCTGTGACGGCAGCCTGCCTGTTGGTGCGCACCGCCGTGTACGATGCCGTTCACGGCTTGGATGAGGCGTTTACCGTTGCCTTCAACGATGTGGACTTCTGCCTGCGCGTGCGGGATGCCGGCTGGCGCATCGTCTGGACGCCGTATGCGGAGCTGTACCATTACGAGAGCAAGTCCCGCGGCTCGGACGAAAAGGACACCGCCAAAAAAGCACGCTTTGACGCCGAACGGGAGCGCTTGTATGCGCAGCACGGCAGGGATAATATCCTGCACGACCCGTATTACAGCCCATCGCTCTCCCTCGATTATGAGGATTTCCGCGAAAGCGCCGACCTGCGCAACCTGAAATAACGCAAAAAGTCTGTCTGTAAACTTGGTGGAACGATTGCAAACTGCTGGTAGGTTTGTAGGGGACGCATATATGCGTCCCGTGCGGTTTTACCCGATAGTTCGTAATATCCGGACAGCTGCGGCGGGCGGCCTATATGCCGCCCCTACATTACTGTCCGGAAAAGGGCTTTATAACAAAAGGCGTATGCCCCTTGGGGCATACGCCTTTTGTTATAAACCCAAATTACTTCGTGCCGAAGATACGGTCGCCGGCATCGCCCAGACCGGGGATGATGTAGCCGTTCTCGTTCAGGCGCTCGTCCAGCGCGGCCACGTAGATGTCCACGTCGGGGTGGGCTTCATGCAGTGCCTTCAGACCCTCCGGGGCGGCAATCAAGCCGATAAACTTGATGTGCTTGGCACCGCGTGCCTTGATCTGACCGATCGCATCGGAGGCAGAGCCGCCGGTCGCCAGCATCGGGTCCAGAACAAAGACCTCGCGCTCGTTGATGTCGTTGGGCAGCTTGCAGTAATACTCGACAGGCTGCAGGGTTTCCTCGTTGCGGTACATACCAATGTGACCGACCTTGGCGGCGGGGATCAGGCTCAGCATACCATCAACCATGCCCAGACCGGCGCGCAGGATGGGAACCAGCGCCAGCTTGCGCCCGGCCAGAACCTTGGTGCGTGCCAGCGCCACGGGGGTTTCGACCTCAACCTCCTCGGTGGGCAGGTCGCGGGTAGCCTCGTAGCACAGCAGCATGGCGATCTCACTTACCAGATCGCGGAACTCCTTGGTGCCGGTGTTGCGGTCACGCAGCAGGCTGATTTTGTGCTGGATCAGGGGATGATCGACGATTTCGACAACGCTCATAATACAATCTCCTTCAAATTAAGAAATACATTATTGGTCAGCCTGTCGCTACAGGCAGAGAAACAGGGAATCAGCGGTTTTCCAGCGCCATCATCTTGTCGATGCGGTTCTGGTGGCGTCCGCCCTCGAACTCGGCGTTCAGGAAGGCGTCCACAATTTGCAGCGCAAGCCCGGCACCCACCACGCGCCCGCCTAAGCACAGGCAGTTGGCGTTGTTGTGGCGGCGGGTAAACTCAGCGCTGAAGGTGTCGCTGCAGCAGCAGGCACGGATGCCCTTGATCTTGTTGGCGCACATCGACATACCCACGCCGGTGCCGCAGCACAGAATGGTCAGGGCGCAGCTGCCGTTCAGCACGGCGTCGCAGCCCTTGGCGGCGTAGTCCGGGTAGTCCACGCTGGCGGCGCTGTCGGTGCCGAAATCCACAAAGGCGATGCCCTGCTCGGTCAGATGCGCCTTGATGGATTCTTTCAGTTCGTAGCCGCCGTGGTCGGCAGCCAGTGCGATGGGTTTATCAAATTGCATGGTCAAATTCCTTCCTGTTGTTTTTCACGTTCTGCGCGTTCCCGCTCCGCTTGGCTCAGGCGGTGGTAATCCGGCAAAAGGCGGGCAGGGGGTACGCATTGACCGTCATCGGCCAGGGCTTTGGCGGCCAGTGCAGCGCCTGCACCCCGCAACACCTGCAGCGCCGGGGGGCAGGGCAGCACGCCGTCCGACTGTCCATAGGTATTGTAGCACAAGTACGCGCCATCGCCAACAAAAAACAAAGGTTTTTTGCAGCTTTTTACAAAATTTTGCAGCTCTGTCACCGGGGCGGCGGCATCCGGGGTCAGCCGGGTGTGATCAGCAAGGTCAAAGGCAGCCCAGTACACCTGCCCGCGGCGGGCATCCTGCGCGGCGATCACCGTACCCGCCCCGTTTACGCCGTAGGCAAGCGCCGCCATGGTGGACACCCCCACACAGGGGATCTGCCGCAGCTGCGCCAGCCCCTTGATGACCGAAAGCCCGATGCGCAGCCCGGTAAAGCTGCCGGGACCGTTGGTGGCACCCAGCACGTCCAGATCATTCACCGTCAGACTGCAGGCGCGCAGCGCGGTGTCGATCATCGGCAGCAGGGTTTCGCTGTGGGTCAGACCGTTGTTGCATTGGGCTTCGTACAGCAGGGTATCGTCCCGCATAACCGCTACGGCACAGGATTTGCCGGCGGTATCGACAGCCAAAAGATTCATAAACTCACCTTAAAACTATACAAAATGTAAAATAATACAATCAGTCGATGGTAATGCGGCGGGTGTTTTCGTCCAGCCGCTCAATATGGATGCGAATCGGCTGCTCCTGCGCCAGCAGCTCGGCGCAGTTTTCGCTCCACTCGCAGGCGACAACGGCGCCCATATCCAGATAATCGTAGAACCCGGCGGCAGCCAGATCGCCCTCGGTGTGGATGCGGTACAGATCAAAATGCGCCATCGGGCGCGCGCCGCGGTAGTAGTTGACAATGGCAAAGGTCGGGCTGGAAACCGGGTCGGTGCAGCCCAGCCCCTCGGCAAGACCTTGGCAGAACGCCGTCTTGCCCGCGCCCAAGCCACCGGTAAACGCCAGCAGGGCACCGGCGGGCAGGGTCTTGGCGTACTGCCTGGCAAAATCCACCGTTTCCTGCCGGGAATGTGTAATGATCTGCTGCATAGCTGCATACTCCTTTGTTTAAGGCAACACCGCGCCCCGTCTAACAGACACACGGTAATGTTTACAGACACACGGTAATAATGATATTATACTACAAAGTTCGCGTTTTGTAAAATTTAATTTATGTAGTGGAAAATTCCGCGTCCATACAGTATAATAAACTACAGAGAAAAAGGAGGGGTAACCGTGTATAAGCTCATCCGGCGCTACCTGCGCCGTGTGGACGGGGGCTATCTTGCGCTGTGCGCGGTGTGCAGCGCCCTCAGCATTCTGGTGCTGGTATCCATCGGGCAGACGCAGCTCGGCTCCAACAGCAAGGCGTCGGTGCAGCTGTTGTCAACGCTGTTCGGGCTGCTTTTGGCGGTGGTGTTTTCCACGGTGGATTACCGTGCCTTGGCGCGCGCGTGGCCGCTGCACGGCACGGCGGCGTGGGGCATTGTGCTGCCGACGCTGTTTTTGCACAACTTCCGGGCGGGGTTTGTGACCATCGGGTATGATGCGGGCGGCACGTCCAACTACAGCTGGTACCGCGTGGGCGGTATGACCTTTCAGCCCGCCGAGCTGGCGAAGATCAGCTTTATTCTGACCTTTGCGCTGCATATCAGCCGCGTGCGGGACCATATCAACCGCCCCAAAACGCTGCTGCTCCTGCTGGCGCACCTGCTGGCACCGGCGGCGGTCATCCACCTGCAGGGCGACGACGGCACCGCGCTGGTGTTTTTGGGCGTGGGGCTGATTATGCTGTATGCGGGCGGGCTTTCGCACTGGCTGGTGGGCGGCGGTCTGGCGGCGGCTGTCGGCGGCGCGGCGGCGCTGCTGGCACTGCGCCCCGGCATCTTAAAGGGCTACCAGTTCAAGCGCATTTTGGCGGTGCTTACGCCCGACGACCCCGCACTGGCGGACATTGCCTACCAGCAGAACAAGGGGGCTATGGCCATCGGCACCGGCGGGCTGACCGGGCAGGGGCTGTTTGACGGCGAGCCGATCTTTGTACCCAATGCTTGGAACGATTTTGTTTTTGCCTACACCGCCAACGTGCTGGGCTTTTTGGGCGCGGCGGCGGTGCTGGTGCTGTTGGCGGCGCTCTGCCTGCGCACGCTGAACACAGCCCGCAGCGCACCGGACGCGCTGGGCAGCCATATCTGTGTCGGCGTTTTTGCGGCGCTGTTTTTGCAGACGGTCATCAATCTGGGTATGAATCTGCAGGTGCTGCCGGTCATCGGCGTGACACTGCCGTTTTTCTCAGCAGGCGGCTCCAGCGCCCTGATGATGTACCTGTGTGTCGGCATTGTGCTGAGCGTGCGCGCCCACAGCCGCACCGACCGGAATCCGGCAGAGGAATTTTTGGCATAGCAGTAAGTAGGCGGGCAGCTTCGGCTGCCCGCTTTTGCGGTTAGGCGTCCTCCCGACCAAGCTCCGGCAGCAGGCACACACCGGCAACGCCCACCACAATAAACACCGTGCGGGACAGCCAGCTCAGGCTGCCGCCCAGCAGCCAGCCCACCGCGTTAAAGCCGAAAATGCCGTAGACGCCCCAGTTGATGCTGCCAACAATCGCCAGCAAGAGCAAAAGCTTTTTAAAAATGTGCATAGTTACAGCCCTCCTTGCAGACAGTATGGCAGCGGGGAAATAAAATATACATTTTTTTGCGGCAGAGTGTAACACACTGCAAAATTCCCCGTCTTGTATATTGACGGGGAATATGGTATGATACCTTGCAAAGAAGGGGGTACCGCCCATGACCAAACAGGAAGCCCGCCGTTTTGCGGCGCAGCAGCGCGCTGCGCTGGATCTGTCTGCCGTGGGGGCGGGTATGGCAAAGGTGCTGTTCGCACTGCCCGCGTGGCAGAACGCCGACACCGTGCTGTGCTTTGCCGCCCTGCCGGACGAGCCGGACACCGCTGCGATTCTGCGCCGCGCCTTGGCGGCGGGCAAACGCCTGCTGCTGCCGCGCGTTCTCTCCCAAACCGAGATGGATTGGGTGGAGATTACGGCACTCACGCAGCTGGTGCCGGGGCATTTCGGCATTGCCGAGCCGCCCGCCGAACTGCCGCCCACCGACCCGGTTGCCCTGCCGGGCAGGCTGCTTGCGCTGGTGCCTTGTATGGCTGCGGGGCAGGACGGCACACGGCTGGGACGCGGCGGCGGATATTATGACCGCTTTTTGGCACACTATACCGGGGAAAAGCTGCTGCTTTGCCCCGCCGCGCTGGTTCTGCCGGCACTTCCGCAGGAACGCTGGGACATACCGTTTTTACCCCAAGAGATCTTGACCGAGAAAGGACTACTACCATGAAAAAAATGATGACCGCTGCCGCACTGGCTGCCGCCCTGCTGCTGACCGCCTGCGGCAACGCCGCTTCCTCCTCTGCGGCAGAGCCGACCCCCACCCCTGACAGCGAGCCGGCGACCTCCGCCCCTGCCGAGGATATTGACGGGGAGGTCGGCGTGGACGAGGAAATGCCCGAGCCGGACGCGGAGCTGAAGGAAATTGTGGACAAGATGACCGCTGTCTATGACGTGGAGCTGATGATGGTGGAAACCGTGGCGGTCGATTTGACCGACGAGGCGTGGTACACCTACCAGACCGGTCTGACCCCCGAGCAGGCTGCCCTTGTGGATGCCGCCGTCTTGACCGAGCCGGGCATCGGCAGCCAGCCGTACAGTATGGTGCTGCTGCGCGTCAAAAATGCCGGGGACGCCCAAACCATTGCCGACGCCGTGCTGAACGGCGTGAATATGCACAAATGGGTCTGCGTTGCCGCTGACCACGCCCGCGTTGTGACCTTTGGCGACAAGGTGCTGTTCGTTATGGCAGAGGATGATCTGGTGGATGTGGATGATGTCATCGAAAGCGCCGCCACCGCCCTGAAGGTCAGCTTTGACTACGACGCCTCCCGCGAGGAAGAATTGGACGACGATGACCTGCCCCCCGAGCTGCTGATGGACCAGCCCGCCGTGGCAGACTGATACAAACAGGCAAAAAATAAACCGTATGGAAAATAATTCCATACGGTTTTTTGTTTGTCGAAAAGCGCAAAGAGGGAAAGCCATATCGGCGGTTTACCCGATAGCTCGTAATATCCGGGCAGCTGCATTACGGATGCGCCGGCAGGGTAAACACAAACCGGCACCATTGACCCTCCTCGCTTTCGGCGTGAATCTCGCCGCCCGAAAGGTTGATCAAAATCTTGCAGATATGCAGCCCCAAGCCGCTGCCGCGCGTGTTCATCCCGCGGGAGCGGTCCTCCTTGTAAAAGCGCTCAAACACAAAGGGCAGCGCCTCGGCGGCAATGCCCGCGCCGGTGTTTTCAATGCACACCTCCACCATATCGCCCCGGCGCTGTGCCGAGAAGGTGATCACGCCCTTTTCAGGGGTGAACTTGATGGCGTTGTCCACAATATTATAGACGACCTGATGTACAAAATCGGGGTCGGCATAGATGGGCAGCGGGTCGCCGCCCAAGCCTTGGATGTCAATTTTGCCGTCCTCGATGCGCTGCTCGTCCGAAAGCACCACGTCGGTGATGGTCTGCCACACATCGTAGGTCTTGGCGTGGATGGGCACCTCGCCTGCCTCCAGCTTGGTGATGTCCAGCATATTCTGCACAAGGCGCGCCAAACGCCCGGTTTCCTGCGAAACAATGGCGAGATACCGCTGGTTTTCCTCCGGGGGAATGGTGCCGTCCAGCATACCGTCGATAAAGCCCTTGATGGTGGTCATGGGGGTGCGCAGCTCGTGGGCAATGTTGCCCATAAACTGCCCGCGCGAGTTGTCGATGGTTTGCAGCCGTGCCGCCATATTGTTAAAGGTCGTGGCAAAATCGGCAAGCTCCACACAGCCGTCCACAGGGGCGCGGGCGGTAAAATCGCCGCTGCCCAGCCGGCGGGCAGCCACGCTGATGTTTTCGATCGGCTTGGTGATGCGCTTGGCAAGCAGCACACACAGGATGCTGCACAGCAGCAGGATCGCCGCCGCCGAAATGCCGAACATGATCAGCATATCCTTGATGTACAAAAACAGCCCGCGCATCGGGGTGGCGGCAAACAGGTAGCCGTCGTAGCCGCCCATACTGATCAGCCGCCCGGCGGTGTAGTAGCGATGGGTGTACACACCGCCCATCTTGCCGGTGTCAAACAGGTCGCTGCCGGAACGGATGCCCTGCAGCAGCTCGGCGGGGATGTTCTGCCCGGTCAAATCGGCGCAGCTGGTGTGCAGCAAAATGTTGCCGTTTTTGTCGGCAATGTAAACCAACGCGCCCGATGCCGTGTTGAACAGCTCAAAGCCGTTTTGCGCACTTTCCAACATCGTATCGTCAGAAAACGGGCGCGTCACAATAGAACCCTCGTCCGCAAAGCGGTTGCTCAGGGCGGTGGCGCCGTCCAGCACGGCGCTTAAGGCGGCGTGGCGCTCGCTGACAAAATACGCCGCCGACAGTGCCGTCTGGATAACGCACATAAACGCCAGCCCCAGCACCAGCACGGTGGCAATGGTCGAAAGCAGCTCGCGGCTGATGGTATTGCGGCGGTTCATTCCTTGACCTCAAACTTGTAGCCGACACCCCAAACGGTTTTCAGGCTCCACTTGTCAGAGGCACCCTCCAGCTTTTCGCGCAGGCGCTTGACGTGTACGTCAATGGTGCGCGAGTCGCCGTAGTATTCAAAGCCCCACACCTCGTCCAGCAGCTGGTCGCGGGTGTACACGCGGTTGGGATGCCCGGCAAGGCACGCCAGCAGCTCCAGCTCCTTGGGCGGAGCTTCCACCACCTTGCCCTTGACCTTCAGCTCGTAGCGGCTCATATCCAGATGCAGGTTGTCAAAATCGTACACGCCCTTGCTGCCCTCGTCCTTGGCGGCGGTGCGGCGCAGCACCGCCTTGATGCGGGCGGTAACCTCCTTGGCGTCAAAGGGCTTGACGATGTAGTCGTCGGCGCCCAGCTCCAGCCCCAGGACCTTGTCGTAGGTTTCGCCCTTGGCGGTCAGCATAATAATGGGGATATTGCTCTTGGCGCGCAGCTTGCGGCAGGTTTCCCAGCCGTCCATCACGGGCATCATAACGTCCAGCAGAACCAAGTCGGGGTGCAGCTTATCAAACTCGGTCAGGGCGGCGGCACCGTCGTGCGCCATCGTTACGCTGTAGCCTTCTTTGACCAGATACAGGCGCAGCAGCTCGCAGATGTTCTTGTCGTCATCCACGACCAGAATTTTTTCGTTAGCCATACTCTCAATTTCCTCCCTGTTGTGGGGAAAACCCACTATATTTATTTTAAGTATACCGCATAATTATGAAAAGAAAAAGAACAGATTCACGTTTTTGTGTAAAAATATGTGCAGGGCAGGGCAAACCCCGCTCTGCACATAAATTTACTTTGTTTTGTTGCCCGGCAGCCGCTGGTCGGTGCCGAAAAACTTAAACATCCGGCAGTTGCCCATAATGCGGCTGGCGACCTTCTCGGTATAGCGTGCGGTGAACACCGCCTGATCGGTGATGTTGGTGGTGTACACGGTGGGGCGCTGGGTCAGCATACGGGTGTTGATCAGCTCGTACAAAATGCTGATGGTCAGCGGGCTGATGTACTCAGTGCCAAGGTCGTCCAGAATCAGCAGGTCGGCTTCCTGGCAGGCGGTCAGCCATTCGTCCCGGGCGTCGTAGTCAAAATGCTCGCGCCCCAGATGGGCGGCCAGCGCGGCGGAGCTGGTGTACAAAACGTCGTGTCCGTTTTCCAGCACGGCATCGGCAATGGCAAGCGCCAGATGGGTCTTGCCCAAGCCGCTGCTGCCCATAAACAGCAGGTTTTTGCTGTCGGGGCTGAACTGCGCCGCGTAGTTTTTGCAAAAATCCAGCAGCTTTTGCATATACACCCGCGGCGGGATGCCCAACTCCGGCTCCACGGCGTCGCTGTAGCGGGTGACCTCAAAGCTGTCAAAGCGGCACAGCCCCAGCGGGCTGGCGGCGTTGATCTCCTCACGGCGCAGGCGGCGGGCGGTTTCCGCCACACAGCGGCAGGTTTTGCCGCCCTGCATACCGGTATCGCCGCAGGCAGGGCAGGTAAAGGCGGGGGCAAAGGCGTCCTCGCTGTAGCCGGCGTCCTTGTACGCGCGGTGCAGGGCGGCGTCGGCATCCGCAAGGGCAGCCTGCGCGGCGGCAAAGCTGCCCCCCAAGGCGGCTGCCTTGGCAAGCCCCAGCCCGGCGCGCATCCGGGCATCCTCGGCGGCGGCAAGCTCGGGGTGGGCGGCAAAGGCGACCCGGCGGGCGCTGTCTGCCTGCATCACAGCACGCTGGCGGCGGGTTGCGATCTCCCGCTGGGCGGCTCGGAAAAGTTCATCTTTGGTGCGCATGGGTTAGCCCTCCTCGTCAAAAACAGCCGCCCAATCGCGGTTGAACAGGTCTTTCTGCACACCGGCAGCGGGGGAGGCTGCCGGGCGTGCGGTGGTCAGGATGTTGCTGCCGTTCAGCTGCCCCTGCCCGCGGGCGGCGGCAACGGTGGTAATGCCCTGCGCGCGCCATGCCCGCAAAATGCCGTCCACATAGCGCACGGACAGCTTGTCCCCGGCACGCAGGATCGCCTCGCCGATCAATTCGGCACAAACACCCCATTCCTCGTGCCAGCGGGCGATGGCTTTGCGCTCCCACGCGGTCAGCTTGTCGGGTGTTATGCCGAACTGCGCGGCGGCGTCCGCGCACCATTCCTCGCGCTGCTTGACCTTGCGCAGGTAGCGCTCGGCGTCCTCGCCGGTTTCCACGCCGTCCTCCCGCCAGCGGGTCAGCTCACGCGCCACGGCGGCAATGGTGCCGTGCTTGCGGCGGGCAAGTTCGGCGCAGCAAAGCAGGATCACATCGGGCTGCCAGCCGTCCTCGGTGTACAGGGTGACCAGCTTCATCAGCTCGCTGCGGCTCAGCGCCTTGCCAAGAGCAGTCTGCGATTCCTCGCACAACACGGCGATGAAGGGGTCGTTCAAGCTGGCAAGGTCAAGCTTTTTGGAGGTGGGGGCGGCAGGGGCGGCAGCCGTGCCGCGCTCTTTTTCCAAAAGCCCTGCCCCCGCCCAATATTGCAGTGCCCGGCGGGCAGCCTCCACACTGGGCAGACCCAGCGCCCGCGCCATGGTGTGGGGGTCGGTGTCGCCGGTCTGCAAAATGTACAGCGCGGCGCGCATCGTGTTGCCGTCGGTCTGGGTCAGGTGCGCCAGCACCAATTGCGGCACGGCTACCGTGTCGCCGTGCAGCTCTGCCAGCTTGTATGCCATTGCGCAAACCTCCCCGATTTACGAATTTCTCTTATTATACCATATCCCAAACCAAAGTGCAAAGGCAATACCGCATAATTCTAAGTGCCGATACGGCGAGCAAGGTGCGGCAGCCGCCGGAGCGGTGCTTAAGCCGTCAGGTGGGAATTGTGCGGTGTTGCCCAAAGGATCGGAAAAAAAGTAACCAAAAATAAGGCTGCGATTTTGGTGAATGCGTTCGTTGCAATATTTGTACAAAGTCTGTACAATAGTACATATACATTGTAAGGAGGGAACCCCTATGGCCATGAATCTTGTAAAACTTCCCACCGGCAATCCCAACCTGCTGCTGCGCGTCAGCAAAGGGCATTACGCAACCAGCCACAGCCACATCAACTATTATATTGACGTCACCCTCAGTAAGTTCCGCCTGTCCGAAGCCCGCGCCGTCGCCGCCGAGCTTGTCAGCGAGTACAAGTCCACCACCATCATTGACACGATCCTCTGTCTGGACGGTACCGAGGTCATCGGCGCCTGTATGGCGAGCGAGCTGACCAAGGACGGCTTTACCAATATGAACGCCCACCAGACCATTTACGTTGTCACGCCGGAGCATACCACCGGCAGCCAGCTGCTGTTCCGTGAGAACACTGCCCCCATGATCAAGGGCAAGCACGTTTTGGTGCTGGCGGCATCGGTCACTACCGGCTACACCGTGCAGGGCGCGGTGGAAGCGATTCGCTACTACGGCGGCGAGCCTGCCGGCATTGCGGCAATTTTTGCCACCGAAACCGAGTGCGCCGGTTACCCCGTGCGCAGCATCTTTGACCCCAACGACCTGCCGGATTACCGCAGCTACGATGCCCACAACTGCCCTTGGTGCAAGGAGGGCAAAAAGATCGACGCGCTGGTAAATAGCTTTGGCTATTCCAGCATCTGACAAAAATTTTATGAGCAACCCCGCCGAAAAGCCTTGACAAAACGACCCGCGTGCATCTATAATAGGTATGTTGCGCGGCTGTCGTACAACGGCTAGTACATCAGCCTTCCAAGCTGAGGACGTGGGTTCGACTCCCATCAGCCGCTTAAAAACCAAGCCCCCGAACCGTGTCTCGGTTCGGGGGCTTGGTTTTTAACTGCGGTGATGAGGAGTCGAACAGCCCGACCGCCCGCAGGCGGGAACCAACACCCCGGTGGGGTGTTGGTTAGGGCGCGGGAGACTCCCATCAGCCGCGAAGGGTAGCAGACCATGTCCCGGTTCGGGGGCTTGGTTTTTAACTGCGGTGATGAGGAGTCGAACAGGACGGCGCTTTGTAGGGGCGAGCATTGCTCGCCCGTGCGGTTTACCCGGCAGTTTGCGTTTCCGCAAGGCAGTAAGGAGGGGTCAAGACCCCTCCTTACAAATAACCAGAAGGCAAGGTATAATTGGGAAAAATGCAAATTTCCGGCAGGTTTGTAGGGGACGCATATATGCGCCCCGTGGCGTTTGCCCGTTATATCGTAATATCCGGGCGGTTGCAACGGGCGGCATATATGCCGCCCCTACGGACTTACCCGTAATGTTCACGTTGCCGTAAAACCGCGGGCGGGGCATGCCCCGCCCCTACCGCGCGATGATTTTTTATTGCCCCGTAGGGCGGGGTGACCCCACCCCGCCGGGGGATTTTGCGGCAATCGGATTTTTTGCGACGGCAAGGAAATTTCCGGCAGGTTTGTAGGGGACGCATACATGCGTCCCGCGGGGTTTACCCGTTAGGTTTCGTTGCCGGGATAATCGCCCCCTACGGGGTAGTGATTTTTGCCGCAAGATGCCCCATCCGTTTATCGACCGTCCAAAACGCACATTTATTTTACACCTTCCACCCCTTGACAATGGGGGTGGGAGGTATCATAATTATATTGATAATCTTTAACCCACAGAAACGAGGTACAGCCCCATGCGCGTTATCGCAGGTACAGCCCGCGGCAAAAATTTGCAGGCACTTCCCGGCGAGGAGATCACCCGCCCCACCATCAACCGTGTAAAGGAAGCCATGTTTTCCAGCGTGCAGTTTCTGGTACCCGGTGCGCGGGTGCTGGATCTGTTTGCCGGCAGCGGTCAGCTGGGCATCGAGGCGCTGTCCCGCGGGGCGAAAAGCTGCATCTTTGTGGATCAAAGCGCAAGCGCGCTGGCCGTCGTGACCGCCAACTGCAAGACGGCGGGCGTTGCGCGCGCCGCCGATATCCGCAGCGGCGAGGCACTGCGCTTTTTGGCAAATATCCGCGGTCCGTTTGACCTTGTGCTGCTGGACCCGCCCTACGGGAAAAACACCTTGGCGGCAGTGCTGCCCGCGCTGGAAAGCAAAGTCGCCCCCGGCGGCGTGGTGCTGTGCGAGAGTGAGCGCGAAGCCGCCCTGCCCGAAACCGTGGGCAGCTTAACGCGCGTCAAACAATATTTTTACGGCAAGATTATGGTCACTCGCTATGAGAAAGAGGAACAGGTATGAACGTAGAAGAATTGCTGGATCTGATGGAAGAAACGCTGGAAGCCGGCTCGGCTGTGCCATTTACCTCCTCCAAGCGCGTGGTGGATGTGGACCGTATGCGCGACATCATTGATGAAGTGCGCAACAATATGCCCGACGAAGTGCGGGAAAGCAAAAAAATCGTCAACGACCGCGAGCAGATCGTTAAAAATGCCCGCATTGAGGCGGAGGGCATCATCCAGCAGGCGGAGGAACGCGCCCGCACGCTGGTCAGCGAGCAGGAGATCGTCAAGCGCAGCCAACAGCGCGCGGTGGAAATTTTGTCCGCCGCCCAGACGCAGGCAAAGGAGCTTAGCCGCAATGCCACCGTCTACTGCGAAAGCATCCTGAAAAACTCCGAGGAGGTGCTGGCACGCAGCGTTTCCGACATTAAAAACACCCGTATGAACCTGCGCAACGCCGCCGCCCGCAGCACGCGCGGGCAGAACCAAAAATAAAACGCCTTTTTAAAATGTGAAAATTCAAGCCCACAGCAGATTTTTTCTGCTGTGGGCTTGCTTTTTGTATCGTTAGATGGTAGACTAAATATACCACGGTGGGTAAAAAGGGGTAATTCACCCCTGATTTTGGGTAAATGTGGGTAGTTATCCACACTTTCCACCGAGTTTTCCACAGCGGTGACGCAACAGCGTCAAAAATAATGCGGAAATCTTGTGCAAAATGTAGAAAGGGGAGGGAAGCCGCGTGCTGGTAGGTCAATACGATTACGCCATTGACGCCAAGGGGCGTCTGAACTTCCCCGCGCGTTTCCGCGACACGATGGGCGAAACGTTTATCGTGGCGCGCTGGCTGGACAACTGTCTGGCAGCATTCCCCGCCGACGAGTTTGAAAAGGTCGCCGCCAAAATCGAGGAAAAAGGTCTTGTAAAGGGGCGCAAGGTCAGCCGTATGCTGTACGCCTCGGCGGTGGAGGTCACGCCCGACAAGCAGGGGCGCATCCAGCTGCCCGCCAAGCTGCGCGAGTACGCCGGGCTTGACCACGATGTGACGATCATCGGAAACCGCAGTTTTGCCGAAATCTGGAACACTGCCGCTTGGAACGCAAGCCAAGCCGACAGTGACGAGGATTTTACCGCCGAAATGGAAGAATTAGACTTCTAAGTCTACTATATACAGGGATTTGGTTATGGAATTTTCCCACATTCCCGTCCTGCTGCAGCCCTGCCTGGACGGCTTGAACATCGACCCCGCGGGCATCTATCTGGACGGCACCGCCGGGGGCGCAGGGCATAGCAAAGAGATCGCAAAACGCCTGACGACCGGACGGTTGATCGCTCTGGATCAGGACCCGGATGCGGTGGCAGTCGCCACCGAAAGGCTAAAGGGTCTTCCGGCACAGGTCGTGCAGGTGAATTTCCGCGAGGCGGCGCGTGTCCTGGCGGAACTGGACATCCCGGCGGTCAACGGGGCTTTGTTGGACTTGGGCGTTTCCAGCCACCAGCTGGACGACGCGGAGCGCGGCTTTTCTTACCATGCCGACGCGCCGCTGGATATGCGTATGAGCCAGCAGGGCCCCACCGCCGCGGATCTGGTCAACACCCTCAGCCGTGAGGAGCTGACCCGCATCCTGCGCGACTACGGCGAGGAACCCTACGACTGGCAGATTGCCGGCAAGATCGTGTCCGCCCGCGAGGCAGCACCCATTGAAACCACCCTGCAGCTGGCAGACATTGTGGCAAGCGCCGTACCCCCGGCGGAGCGCCGCAAAGCCAAAAACCCCGCGCGCCGAACCTTTCAGGCGGTGCGCATTGCGGTCAACTCTGAGCTGGACGCCCTAAACGAAGGGCTGGACGCCATCTTCCACTGTCTGGCGCCCGGCGGCAGACTGTGCGTCATCACCTTCCACAGCTTGGAGGACCGCCTTGTCAAAAACAAATTCCGCCATTGGGCGCAACGCTGCACCTGCCCGCCGGAACAGCCGGTGTGTACCTGCGGCGGCGTACCCAAGGCTAAACTGATTACCCGCAAACCCATAGAAGCCAACGCCGAGGAGCTGGAGCAGAACCGCCGTGCGCGGAGCGCCAAGCTGCGCGTGCTGGAAAAGGTGTAGGGCTTGCGGCGCATAGAAAGGCAAGCTTATGACAACCGTACTTCTGCATGACCAAGCCGCCGAAAGACTGGATCGCCCGCAGCCCAGCGTGCGCGTGGTGCGCGGCGGCAAAACCGGGCTGCGCAAGGCCGGGCATCTTTTGGCAAACACGCTGCGTGTGCTGGCGGCTGCGCTGCTGCTGGGGCTGATCGTCAGCGTGGTGTACAGCCAAGCCAAGCTGACCGAGCTGAACGGGCAGATCAACACCGCCCGCGCCGAGCTGACCGCCGCCGGCAGCGAGTACGATTATCTTTCCACCAAAATGGGGGAGATCACCTCCCGCAGCAGCCTGCAGGAGGTTGCCGAGGGACGGCTGGGGCTTGTCAAGCTGGATGCCAGCCAGATCACCTATGTCCGGCTGGAGGAAGACAGCGTCATTGAAAAAACCGGCGACAGCGCCACCCGCTTTTTGGCGCAGGTGCGCACCGCTGCGCTCAGCCTGCTGGGCAACCTGAACCCGTAACGAAAACAAAACACCGTAGCTGCGAGCCTTTTTGCCATGCGGCATTGCCGCTTTGCGCAAAAAGGCTCGCAGCCGCAATAGGCAAAAAAGGAATCCGCTTATGGCACAAACCTCCCACAATGCAGACCGCCGAAAACAGGACATCCATATGCGCCTGCGCACGCTGGTGGTAACAGCGCTGTTTCTGATTTTCGGCTTCGGTGTGCTGATCTACCAGCTGTACGCCTTGCAGCTGCGCGATGCCGAGCTGTACCGCACCGAGGCGGTGGCGCAGCAGCTCAAGGACACCGTGCTGCCCGCCGCGCGCGGCTCCATTTTAAGCGCCAACGGCAAGGTGCTGGCAAAATCCAACACCGTGTGGAATATTATCTGCGACCCGTCGTCCTCCGTCAAGGCGGGGGCGACCGACGCCCAGCTGCAAACCGCAGCCGAGGAAATCGCCAACCTGCTGAATAACGGCACCACCGCCGAGACCGTGCTGGACGTGCTGACCGCCAAAAACGACGCGGGCGAGCCGTACCAGTACCGCGTTATCGCCAAGGGGGTCGAAAAGCCGGTGGCGGATGCCATCCTTGCCTATGCGGACGAGTTCCGCATCCCCGCTGAAAAAGAAAACGTCACCGGGGCGCGCGTTGTCTACCTGCGCACCGAGCAGACCAGCGTGCGCAGCTATCCCTACGGCGAATTTCTGGCATCGGTGCTGGGCTTCTGCAATGCCGACGGCGAGGGCGCCTACGGACTGGAAAAATCCTACGAGGAAACGCTGGCAGGTACGCCCGGGCGCAGCATTGCCGAAACCAACCGTGACGGCGAGGTGCTGGACGAAGCCGCCGCCAAGGTCTACGACGCGGTGGATGGCAACGATCTGGTTTTGACCATTGACGAAAACGTGCAGTCCATCGTGGAAAAATACCTCAACGAGGCGATGGACACCTACCAGGTCCACGGGCGCGGCTGCGCCATTGTGATGAACGTCAAAACCGGCGCGGTGCTGGCGATGGCGACCACCCAGCAGTTTGACCCCAACCAGCCGTATGTGATCGCCGATGCCAAGATGCAGACGATCCTGGACAACGAATGGCTGACCGACGACGACATCGAGTGGCTGCAAAGCCGCTTGGGCGAAAAGCAGGTCGCGGACATTGTGGCGGACGGGCGCATCGGCACCGAAACCACACAGGACGAGGAAGGCAACACCGTCAGCAGCGAGTACACCCGCCTGCAGGGTATGCTGCGCGAATCCCAGTGGAAGAATAAAAACATTACCGAGTTGTACATCCCCGGCTCGGTGTTCAAGCTGGTCACGGCGGCAGCCGGGCTGGATTCCGGCGTAATGACCGCCGGGCAGGAATTTTACTGCGGCGGCGAGCTGACCGTCAACGAGGATTCCGAAAAATACAAGCACACCTACCACTGCGCCTTGGGCTACACCCACGGCTTGCAGGATATGGCGCAGGCGCTGAACAACAGCTGCAACATCTGGTTTATCCAAGCGGCGCAGACCCTGCAGCCCTCGATTTTTTACAACTATATCAAGGCGTTCGGCTTCACCCAGCCCACCGGCATTGACCTGCCCAACGAAACCCGCTGGACCAACGTCTACAATGCCGAGCAGATGGCAAACGTGGACACCAACCTGTACACGGCGGCGTTTGGTCAAAACGAGTCCATCACCCCGATGCAGATGGCAACGGCGGTGGCGGCGGTCGCCAACGGCGGGTATCTGGTCACGCCCTATGTGGTGGATAAAATCACCGACAAGGCGGGCAACGTGGTGTCCCAGACCGAAACCGACATCCGCCGTCAGGTTATTTCCGAGGAGGTCAGCGCCCAGCTGCTTGCCATGATGGAGGAAACTGTCGGTCATGGCGAGGAGGGACACTCCAACCGCAACGCCTATGTGGCGGGCTACCGCATCGGCGGCAAGTCCGGCACGGCCGAGCGAACCGACCGCTCGCTGCGCGGCGACGGCGACTACTACAAGCAGATGAGCTTTGCCGCCGTGCTGCCCGTGGACGACCCCGAAATCGAAGTGTTCGTTATGCTGGACGACCCGCGCTGGGTGCGCGACCTGGCAGGTCAGATCGTTGCGCCTGTCGTGGGCAACATCATCAGCGAGGTAGCGCCCTATCTGGGGCTGGAGCAGGACCCCGACTACAACCCCACCGAGGAGGTCAAGGTTCACTACTGCCTGGAAAACACATGGACCGGCGCGCAGGTGGAGCTGAACAAGCAGGGCTTGCAGCACCGGTTGATCGGCGAAAACGGCACCATCGTCTACCAGTACCCCGTGGCAGGTGCCACCGTCCCGGCGGGTTCGACGGTGTATCTGTACACCCAGACCGATCAGGACAGCAAGACCACCATACCCGACGTTGTGGGCAGCAGCGGCACCTTTGCCGCCCAGATGCTGAAAAGCAGCAGCCTGAATGTCCGCCTTGTGGGCAGCGAAGCCGGCAAGGTGGTCAGCCAGGATGTGGCGGGCGGCAGCGAAGCCGCCTACGGCACCGTTGTGACCATTACCACCGAATAATTGTAAGGAGGCAGCATATCTATGCAAACCATCCATGCCAATGAATTGCTGGCGGGGCTGACCTTGGCGGAACCCCTGCCTGTTACCGCCGTTGTCACCGACAGCCGCAAGGTGCAGCCCGGCTGCGTCTTTGTCTGCTTTGCGGGTGAGCGGGTGGACGGTCACGACTTTGCCGCCGCCGCCTACCAAAACGGCGCGGCGTATATCGTTGCCAACCATCCCGTGCCGGGCGTACCCGAAAACCGCACCGTCCTTGTGCAGGACAGCGCCCTTGCCATGGTGCGTATGGCGTCCAACTACCGGATGCTGTTCAGCCCGCGTATGATCGGCGTCACCGGCAGCGTGGGCAAGACCACCACCAAGGAATTTTGCTATGCGGTGCTGTCGGCGTTCGGCAACACCTTAAAGACCGAGGGCAACCAGAACAACGACATCGGCGTGCCGAACACGCTGTTCCGCCTGACCACCGCCACCGAGTACGCGGTGGTGGAAATGGGAATGGACCACGCCGGTGAAATCGAGCGCCTGACCCGCTGCGCACGCCCTGCCGCCGCCATTATTACACTGATCGGCGTGTCCCATCTGGAAAATCTCGGCACGCGGGAGAATATACTGAAAGCGAAGATGGAGATCTGCGCCGGGCTGCCCGACGGGGCGCCCCTTGTACTGAACGCGGACGACGACCTGCTGCCCACCGCCAAGGTGCCGGAGCGGCTGCACGCCGTCTGGTTCGGCATCGACGCGCCCGCTGCCGATGTCCGCGCGCAGGATATCACCACCGTGGCGGGCGGCACCCGCTTTACGCTGACGGACGTCGAACACGGCAGCTTTGCCGTGAGCATCCCCACCGTGGGGCGCCACACCGTGTACGATGCGCTGGCAGCCTACACCGCCGCCACCCGCTTGGGGCTGGATGCCGCCCGCTGCGCCGCCGCGCTCAGCCGGTACCAGACCACCGGGATGCGCCAGAATATTGTCGAAAAGAACGGCATTACGGTCATTGAGGACTGCTACAACGCCAGCCCCGACAGTATGCGGGCGGCGCTCTCGGTCTTGGGCGAGCTGCCTAACCCCCGCAAAATTGCCCTGCTGGGCGATATGCTGGAGCTTGGCTCTGCCAGCGAGCAGGGACACCGCGACGCCGGCATCTGGGCAGGGGAGGCAGGCGTGGATTTGCTGATTGCCTACGGTCCGCACAGTGCCGCTATGGCGGATGCCGCCAAGAAGCAGGGCGTCACAACCGTGCATTGCCAAACCGAGCAGGAAGTGCTACAATGTTTACGGCAATCCGTCCGCCCCGGCGACGCGCTGCTGGCAAAGGCCAGCCACGCCATGGGGCTGGAAACGCTGTTGCAGCGCTTCTATGACGATGCCGAGAAATAACCCTGAGCCGGGCAAGAGCGCCCGCGCTTTGTGAATTTGGAGGAATCCCCCGTGGAACAGACAGTTTCCCTGATGCTGGCGACCGCCGCTTTGTTCGGCTTTGCCGTCACCGCCGTTACCGGCTATTTTTTGATCCCCGCGCTGCACAAGCTGCATTTCGGGCAGACCATCCGGGAGGAAGGTCCCACCTGGCACAGCAAGAAAAACGGCACCCCCACTATGGGCGGGCTGTGCTTTATCTTCGGCATTCTGGTGGCAGTCGGCGCGGCGTGGCTGGGCTTTGCCCGCAAGGAAGCCGGCGTGTTCAGCGCAGGGCATCTGCACGCCATTCTGCTGGTGCTGTTTTTGGCGCTGGGCAGCGGGCTGATCGGCTTTTTGGATGACTTTATCAAGGTCGTCAAGCACCGCAATCTGGGGCTTACCCCGGCGCAAAAAATTATTATGCAGGTCATTGTCACCGGCGTGTTTATGCTGGGGCTGCGCGCCTTGGGGCTGATGTCCACCACCGTGCTGCTGCCGGTGGCAGGCGCGGTGAATTTGGGCATTTTGTACTATCCCATCGCGTTTTTTGGCATTATCTTTCTGGTCAATGCCGTCAACCTGACCGACGGCTTGGACGGTCTTTGCACCGGCGTGACCTTTGTGTCGATGATCGGCTACCTGCTGGCGGGCAGCCTGCTGGGCTTTATCCATGTTTCACTGCTGGCGGCGGCCGCCGCCGGTGCCTGTGTGGGTTTTTTGGTCTGGAACTTCTACCCCGCCAAGGTTTTTATGGGCGATACCGGCAGTATGTTCTTCGGCGGGCTGGTCACGGCGCTGGCGTTTGTGATGGATCGCCCCGAGCTGGTGCTGTTTTTCGGCATTGTCTATATCTGGGACGCGATGACCGTGGTCATCCAGCGCGCCTATTTTAAAGCCACCCACGGCAAGCGCATTTTCCGTATGACGCCCATCCACCACGCCTTTGAGCTGCGCGGCTGGAAGGAAGTCAAGATCGACGGCTTTTTTGCCCTGATCGGCGCCATCGGCGTTGCACTGGGGCTTTTGTATATCTGCATCGTCTGACGCGGGGTGACTGCGTACAGACAGGGGATAAACTCTTACAGCAGCGTGGTAATTCTAAAGCTTTAGTTTTAATGGACTAGTAGGGGCGGGGCACGCCCCGCCCGCGACCGTATACTATAATGAATAGAATGGGTTGGCTTGTAGGCACGGCTACTATGCCGCCCGCCGCAGCCGTCCCGATAATGCGGTATAACGGGTAAACCGCACGGGACGCATATATGCGTCCCCTACAAACCTGCCGAAAATAGATCCTTTTTCTTTAAGTATACATTCCCCCGAAAGGAGCTGACAAACCATGGAGCCGCAAAACCAGAACGCGCTTTCTCTGCTGTGGCAGATGCTCTGCCTGCTGGCGGACCGCACGGTGGGCAACATCCTGCGTATGCTGCTGCAAATTTCCCTGCCCAAAAAGGACCGCGGACCGCTGTCTTGGGGCTTTGTGGCAACGCTGGCGGTCACGCTGGTGTTCGGCTTGATCATGCTGTTTTCGGCAAGCTATTCCAGCGGGTACAACAGCAAATACCACGACATCTACCACTATATCGGACCCCAGTTTACCATTGCGGTGCTGGGCTTTGCCGCCATGCTGGGCATCTCGCGCATCAACTACCGCGCGCTGCGCTACGGCAAAACGGCGTTTTATATCGTCACGATCTTTTTAATGATCATCGCCGCCTTTTTCACCAAGGACGACACCAACGGCACCTACCGCTGGGCGTATGTGTTCGGCATTTCCATCCAGCCGTCCGAGCTTGCCAAGTTCTCGGTCATGCTTTGCGCGGCGGATATCATTGACCGCAACCGCGACAAAAGCACCACCTTTTACTATGGTCTGGTCGAGCCGATCTTGCCCATCGTACCCATTCTGGTGCTGATGTTCTTCCAGAAGCACAGCTCCGGTATGGCGCTGATGCTGCTGATCCTGGGTACTGTCATCTTCTGCTCCGGCACCGGTATGCGGTGGTGGGGCGTGGCCATTCCCACGGCGGGCTGCGCGGCAGCGGCGTATTTGTACTACCTGACCCAAACCAAAAAAGGCTATGAGTCGGTGCGTCTGGGCGCCGCGTTCGGTCTGACCCCCAGCAGCACCGCCGGTATGGGCTACCAGACCCGGCAGGGCATTTACGCCA
This sequence comes from Subdoligranulum variabile, assembly GCA_004552305.1. Lineage (GTDB taxonomy): Bacteria > Bacillota > Clostridia > Oscillospirales > Ruminococcaceae > Gemmiger > Gemmiger variabilis_A. The sequence continues at coordinate 39,885 of SFOX01000005.1, forward strand.
TTGCCAGCGGGCGGCTGTTCGGTGTGGGCATCGGCAACAGCGTGCAAAAGCACCAGTGGCTGCCCTACGCCGAAAACGACTTTATCTACGCCATCGTCTGCGAGGAGCTGGGCTATATCGGCGCGGTGGCGGTCATTCTGCTGTTTGCCGCGCTGATTTTGCAGGGCATCTTTATTGCGCTGCGCTCGCCGGATTATTTCGGCACGCTGCTGGGCATCGGCATCATCTCGCAGATCGCGTGGCAGGTGTTCTGGCATATCGGCGTCAACACGGCGCTTTTGCCCAACACCGGCATCGGTCTGCCGTTCTTCTCCTACGGCGGCACCAGTCTGCTGATTCTGCTGGGTGAAATGGGCGTGCTGCTCAGTATATCGCGGGCAGGCAACGCCCGCGAAGCCGCGCGCCGCAAGCAGGAGCGCGCCGAAACCGAAAAGGTGCTGGGGCAGCGCCGCGTCTACCGCAAGCCTGCCGCCGGACATCATGCTTAAACGAGGTGTAACTATGCGTGTTTTGATTGCCGCCGGCGGCACCGCCGGACACATCAACCCGGCGCTGGCGATTGCCGGTGCGCTGAAAGCCGCCGACCCCACGGCGGAAATTCACTTTGCCGGGCGCAAAGAGGCGATGGAGTACGGGCTTGTCACCAAGGCGGGCTACCCCTTCCACCATATTGAGATCAACGGCTTTCAGCGCCGCTTAACGCCCGAAAATATCGTGCGCAATGTGGTGGCGCTGTGGCATCTGGCGTTGTCCGGACCGCGCACACAAAAAATTTTAAACGAAGTATCGCCGGATTTGGTCATCGGCTGCGGCGGCTACGTCAGCGGACCCATCGTGCGTGCCGCCGCTAAGCGCGGCATCAAGACCGCCATTGATGAGCAGAACGCCTTCCCCGGCGTGACCAACAAGCTGCTGGCGAAGGACGTGGACGTCATCTTTGCCGCCAGTGCCGACGCGGTGGAAAAGCTCGGCGCGCCCGAAAAAACGCTGGTCGTGGGCAACCCCGTCCGCCCCGAAATTCTGGCGGCAGACCGCGACACAGCCCGCCGCAACCTTAACGCCGGGCAGCGCACCGTCATTGTCAGCTTTGGCGGCAGCTTGGGTGCCGACCGCGTCAACGAGGTGGTGGCGGACCTCTGCAAGTGGGAAGCCGACACCCACGCCGAGGTGCTGCACCTGCACGCCACCGGCAAGCGCGGCGTAGCGCTGTTTGAGCGCCTGCAAAAAGAAAAGGGCTTTGCCCCCGGCGAAAACCTGCAGGTGATGCCCTACATCAACAATATGCCCCAGATGCTGGCGGCTGCCGATTTGGTCATTGCGCGTTCGGGTGCGCTGACCTTGGCAGAGCTGGAGGCTGTGGGGCGGGCGTCCATCCTGATCCCCAGCCCCAATGTGGCAGAAAACCACCAGTATTATAACGCGCTGGAGCTGCAAAACGCCGGTGCCGCCATCGTCATTGAGGAGAAAAACCTCACCGGGCAGCTGCTGACCGACACCGTGCAAAAGCTGCTGGCAGAGCCGGGCAAGCTGGCAGAGATGGGGCAAAATGCCAAGACTGTGGGCAATCCCCGCAGCTTGGAGCTGATTACCGAAAAACTACAGGAACTGATGCAATAAATCCAAAAGGAGGAGCCGCAATATGGGGAACAACCGCCGCACCAACGGCTCCGCCAACCAAAAGCGCAGCTTGGGCAGCCGCGTGGGGCTGCAAAAAGCAACCCCGCCGCCGCGCCGTGCCGCGCAAAGCGCACCGCGCCCCGCCCAGACCCCGCCCCGCCCGCAGCAGACCCCACCCCGCCCGCAAAGCCAGCTGAACCCGCAAAAGCCCGGCTACCGACCCGGCGCACCCAAAAAGCAGCGCCGCGTCACCCAAGCCGAGCAGCTGCGCCGCCGCCGTCGCCGCCGGATTTTGGGTGTGCTGGCGGTGCTGGCGGTGCTGGCAGCTGCCGTGCTGCTGTCGGTCAATTTGCTGTTCAAGGTCACGGCGTTCCGCATCGAAAATTTTGACCGCACCACCCCCGCCGACACCGGCATCTATTCGGGCGAGGATATCCTCAACGCCCTGCAAATCGAGCAGGACAGCAACCTGTTCGGCTTTTCCACCGCCGCCAAGGCGCAGCAGCTGTCGCAGGCGCTGCCGTATCTGGACCGGGTGCAGGTGGATATCCAGCTGCCGGGTACCGTGGTCGTCAAGGTGGAACCGGCAACCGAACGCTTTGCCGTACCCTATGACGGCGGCTGGGCAATTTTGAGCGACCGGCTGAAGATCCTGCGCCTTGCGGACAGCCGCCCCGACGGGATGCTCTCGCTCTCCATGACGCTGAACGACACGTTTGACCCGCAGGTGGGCAGCACGGTTGAGCCTGCCAGCTACAACTCGCTGCTGGACGCGCCCGAGCAAGCCGCCGCAAGCGGGGACACCGCCGAACCCACGCCGACGCCGACCGCCACCGCAGCGCCGGAGGTCGTCTACCTGCAAACGCCCGCGCCCGAGGTGCTGCAAACTCTGCTGACCGAGCTGCACGAAAAAAACCTGTTTGATGGCATCACCGCCGTGGACATTGCCGATTTAAGCCGTATCAGCGTGGTATATCAGGATCGCATCCGGGTGGTTTTGGGCAACGATACCAATATGGAATACAAGCTGCGCCTTGCCGCCGTGGCATTGACCGACCCCGACCAAGGGCTGCTGCCCGCCGACCGCGGCACGCTGGATGTCAGTATGACCGAATCCGACGGCAGCATCAAGGCGTATTTTGACCCCGGCACCGCGCCGTAAAACCCTGCTTACAAAAAAATGCCCCGCCGCAAATTTGCGGCGGGGCATTTCGTTTACGGGGAAAATCAGACGTTCAGCTCCACGTGCTGACCCAAATCCTCTTGGTTGGCGTCCAGCACAGGGCGGATGACATCGCGCAGGAACTCGGTGACCTGCTCGGCGCTGCGCCCGGTAAAGGCTTCGGGGCTCAGCTCCGCCTCGATCTCCTCACGGGTCAGACCAAAGGCGGGGTCGGCTTCGACGCGGGCGATCATATCGTTGGGCAGACCCTCCTGCTTGACAACGGCAGCGGCAGCCACAGCGTGTTCGCGCAGGCGCTCGTGCAGCTCCTGACGGTCGCCGCCCTTTTTGACAGCCTTCATCATAATGTTTTCGCTTGCCATAAAGGGCAGCTCTGCCATAACGCGGGCGCGCACGACCTTGGGGTAGACGACCAGCCCGTCGCTGACGTTCAGCAGAATGTTCAAAATGGCATCGGCGGCCAGGAAGCCCTCTGCCATAGCGATGCGCTTGTTGGCAGAGTCGTCCAGCGTGCGCTCAAACCACTGGGTGCCGCTGGTCATGGCGGGGTTCAGCACATCGACCATCAGGTAGCGGCTCAACGCGCAGATGCGTTCGCAGCGCATGGGGTTGCGCTTGTAGGGCATAGCAGAGGAACCGATCTGGTTTTTCTCAAACGGCTCCTCCATCTCCTTGAAGTTGGCAAGCAGGCGGATGTCAGTTGCCATCTTCATGGCGGACTGTGCCAGCCCCGCCACGGCGGACAGCACATTGTAGTCCACCTTGCGGCTGTAGGTCTGCCCGCACACAGGCACGACCTTGGTAAAGCCCATCTGGGCGCAGACATCTGCTTCAACCGCCTTGATCTTGGCGGAATCGCCGTTGAACAGCTCCACAAAGCTGGCTTGGGTGCCGGTGGTACCCTTGACGCCGCGCAGTGCCAGCTGGTCGATCTGGTGGTCGATCTCCTGCAGGTCCATAAAGAACTCGTTCATCCACAGTGTGGCACGCTTGCCCACGGTGGTAAGCTGGGCGGGCTGGCAGTGGGTGTAGGCAAGGCAGGGCATATCCTTGTACTTGTCGGCAAACTCGGTCAGGTTTGCCAGCACGCCGATCAGCTTTTTGCGCACCAGCTGCAAGCCCTGGCGCATAATGATAACATCGGTGTTGTCGCCCACATAGCAGCTGGTCGCACCCAAGTGGATGATCCCCTTGGCGGTGGGGCACTGCAGACCGTAGGCGTAGACGTGGCTCATCACGTCGTGGCGCACCAGCTTTTCACGGGCGATGGCGTCCTCGTAGTTGATGTCGTCCTTGTGGGCTTCCAGCTCGGCAATCTGGGCGTCGGTGATAGCAAGACCCTGCTTCTGCTCCGCCTTGGCCAGCGCGATCCACAGTCTGCGCCAGGTGCGGAATTTGTTATCCTCCGAGAAAATATACTGCATCTCGTCCGAGGAATAGCGGGTGGAGAAGGGGGAAATATAACGGTTGTGGTCAGACATTGAAAAACCTCCGAGAGTGATGGCAGAGTCGGAAACAGGACACTGCTCTGCCATCGTGTTTGGATAGTGGGCAGCTATATTAGCAAGTATACCATACAATGCGGAATCAGAAAAGAGCGTTTTTTTAAAATCTGCGCGCGCCGCGCGCAGACCTTATCTTAACTTTACACTCTACACTCTTAACTCTATTTTAAGCTTACAGCTTAAAATAGTTCACGCCGCCTTCAAACAGGGGCTGGTATTTGTCGCCGGTAACGTTCTTGTACAGCAGTTCGCCGCTGCGCTCGCTGTGACCCATCTTGCCGAACACACGTCCGTCGGGGCTGGTGATGCCTTCAATGGCAAGCACAGAGCCGTTGGGGTTGTAGCTCATATCCATCGTGGGCTGGCAGGCAAGGTCAACATACTGGGTGGCAACCTGACCGTTGGCAATCAGCTGGTTCAGCAGTTTTTCCTCGCAGACAAAGCGACCCTCGCCGTGGCTGATGGCGATCAGATGCTCGTCGCTGACGCTGCACTCGCTCAACCACGGGCTCTTGTTGCTGGCAACGCGGGTGCGCACCAGCATACTCTGGTGGCGGTGGATGGTGTTAAAGGTCAGCGTCGGGTCGTCCTTGGTGATGGGGCGAATCTCGCCGTAAGGCACAAGACCCAGCTTGATGAGCGCCTGGAAGCCGTTGCAGATGCCCAGCGCCAAGCCGTCGCGCTGGTTCAGCAGACGGTTGACGGCATCGGCCACCGCCGGGGCGCGGAAGAACGCCGCAATAAACTTGGCGGAGCCGTCCGGCTCGTCACCGCCGGAGAAGCCGCCCGGCAGCATCAGGATCTGCGCCTCGTCCAATTCCCTGACCAGCGCCTCGCAGCTTTCGGCAACGTCGGCGGGGGTCAGGTTTTTCAGCACCAGAATGTGCGGGTCGCCACCGGCACGGCGGAACGCGCGGGCGGTGTCATACTCGCAGTTGGTGCCGGGGAACACGGGGATGACCACGCGCGGGGTGGCAAGGCGCACGGCAGGTGCCTTGCGCTGGCTGGCGGGGCAGTCAAACTCCAGCGCGGCAACCTGCTCGCCGGCGCGGCGGTAGGGGAATACCGGCTCCAGCTTGCCCTCCCACTTGTCCTGCAGGCGGGCAAGGTCGATGAACTTGCCGCCGACCTCCATCGTGTAATCCACGGTGGTAAAGCCGAGGAACTCACCGGCAGAGGGATCCAGCAATTCCAGAATGACCGAGCCGTAGGCGGGCTGGAACAAAGTATCGGGGTCAATGTCGTTGGACAGCTGCAAGCCCACATGGTTGCCCACGCACATCTTGAACAGCGCTTCGGCAACGCCGCCGTAGCCCGGGGTGGCAGCGGACAGCACCTTGCCCTCGGCAATCATCTGCTCTACTGCCTTGTACACGGCGATCTGGCTTCCGATTTCGGGCAGACCGTTCTTGTAGTTGGGGCGCAGCAGTACGACCGCGCTGTTGGATTTTTTGAATTCGGGGCTTTGCACATTGCGGGTGTCGCCGATGGCGGTGGCAAAGCTGACCAGCGTCGGGGGGACATCCAGCCCTTCAAAGCTGCCGGACATACTGTCCTTGCCGCCGATGGATGCAATGCCCAGACCCATCTGGGCATCCAGCGCGCCCAGCAGGGCGGACAAGGGCTTGCCCCAGCGCTCGGGGGCGTCGCCCAGATGCTCAAAGTATTCTTGGAAGGTCAGGTACATATCCTTGTGGCGGAAACCGGCGCACACCAGCTTGGTGATGCTCTCCACCACGGCAAGGTAAGCGCCGCGGTAGGGGTCAGCCTCGGTCAGGTAGGGGTTGAAGCCCCACGCCATACCGGAGCAGGTGGTGGTTTCGCCGTCCACGGGCAGCTTGGCGACCATCGCCATGGCGGGGGTCAGCTGGTACTTGCCGCCGTAGGGCATCAGCACGGTGGCAGCACCGATGGTGGAGTCAAAGCGTTCGCCCAAGCCCTTCTGGCTGCAGACGTTCAGATCGGTGACGAGGCTTTCCAGCTTTTCCGCAAAATTGCTGCCGGCAAACTGGGGCTGCCAGATATGACCGGGCAGGATATGCACATCGGCGTGGCGCTCGGCACCGTTGGAGTTCAAAAACTCGCGGGACAAATCGACAATTGCCTTGCCGTTCCAGTATTCGCGCATACGCTTTTCCTCGGTAACGGTGGCAACGATGGTCGCCTCCAGGTTTTCCTCGGCAGCGTACTGCATAAAGGCGGGGGCGTCCTCGGCGGCAACGGCAACAGCCATACGCTCCTGGCTTTCGGAGATGGCCAGCTCGGTGCCGTCCAGACCCTCATACTTTTTGGTGACCTTGTTCAGGTCGATGTTCAAGCCGTCCGCCAGCTCACCGATGGCAACCGAAACACCGCCCGCGCCAAAGTCGTTGCAGCGCTTGATCAGGCGGCAGGCGTCCTCGCGGCGGAACAGGCGCTGCAGCTTGCGCTCAATGGGGGCGTTGCCTTTCTGCACCTCGGCACCGCAGGTTTCCAGGCTGGTCAGCTTGTGCGCCTTGGAGGAGCCGGTGGCACCGCCGATGCCGTCGCGACCGGTGCGACCGCCCAGCAGGATGACCACATCGCCGGGGGTGGGTTCCTCGCGGCGGACATGGCTGGCGGGGGTGGCGCCGACCACAGCGCCGATCTCCATGCGCTTGGCAGCATAGCCGGGGTGGTACAGCTCAGCGACCTGCCCGGTGGCAAGACCAATCTGGTTGCCGTAGCTGGAGTAGCCGGCGGCGGCGGTGGTCACCAGTTTGCGCTGGGGCAGCTTGCCGGGCATCGTTTCGGAAACCGGCTTCAGCGGGTCGGCAGCGCCGGTGACGCGCATCGCCTGATATACATAGCTGCGCCCGGACAGCGGGTCACGGATGGCACCGCCGATGCAGGTGGCGGCACCGCCGAACGGCTCGATCTCGGTGGGGTGGTTGTGGGTTTCGTTCTTGAACAGGAACAGCCAATCCTGCAGCTCGCCGTCCACATTGCACCGGATCTTGACGGTGCAGGCGTTGATCTCCTCGCTCTCGTCCAGATTTTTCAGCACGCCGCGCTCCTTCAGCGCCTTGGCGGCGATGGTAGCGCAGTCCATCAGGGTGCGGTTTTTCTTGTCGCGTCCGGTTTCGGCGCGCAGTGCCATATAGCGGTCAAAGGCAGCCTGCACCATCTCGTCGTCGATCTGCACATTGTCCAGAATGGTGCCGAAGGTGGTGTGGCGGCAGTGGTCGGACCAGTAGGTGTCGATCAGGCGGATCTCGGTGATGGTGGGGTCGCGGTGTTCGCTGCGGAAATACTGCTGGCAGAACACGATATCGGCGTGATCCATCGCCAAGCCCTTCTCGGTGCGGAAGGTTTCCAGCGCAGCGTCGTCCAGCGCGGTAAAGCCGTCCAGCGTTTCCACCTCAGTGGGAACGGGAAAGTCCATCTTCAGGGTGGTGCGCTCCGCGAGGTCTGCCTCGCGTGCCTCCACGGGGTTGATGACATACTTCTTGATGGCGGCGATGTCCTCCTCGGTCAGATCGCCGTCCAACAGGTAGACGCGGGCGCTGCGCACATCGGGGCGCTCGCCTTGGCTCAGCAGCTGGATGCACTGGCTGGCAGAGTCGGCGCGCTGGTCAAACTGACCGGGCAGGTACTCCACGGCAAAAACGTGCGGCGCGGCGGGCAGGGCGTTGTAGGTCACGTCCACCGGCGGCTCGCTGAAAACGGTGGGGACTGCCTTTTCAAACAGGGCTTCGTCAATGCCCTCGACATCGTAGCGGTTCACCAGACGCAGATTCTGCAGACGGGTGATGCCCAGCAGCTCCTTCAGCTCGCGGCAAAGATCCTTCGCCTCGCCGTCAAAGCCGGGCTTTTTCTCAACATAAATGCGATATACCATTGAATTTTCCTCCTAAAAAATAGAAGGCAATACCGCATAATTCTAAGTGCCGATACGGCGAGCGAGGTGCGGCAGCTGCTAAGCCAAAAGCGCAGATAATACTTTGTGTATTATCGAGCATTTGTCGGTCAGTTCTGCATGGCAGCCAGCGCGCGGGCGCCGATGTCATGGCGCTTGTGCAGCCCGTCAAAGCGGATGCTCTCGCTGGCGGCGTAGGCCTTTTCCAAGGCGGCGGGCAGGGTGTCGGCGGTGGCGGTCACGCCCAGAACGCGCCCGCCGTTGGTGACAAGCTTGCCCTGCTTGATGGCGGTGCCTGCGTGGTACACCGTCACATCGGCAGCGTCCAGCTGCCCGGCGGTCAGCCCGGTGATCTCCTTGCCCTTTTCGTAGGCGAGGGGGTAGCCGCCGCTGGCAAGAATGACGCAGGCGGCAGCGCCGCTGCCAAATTTCACCTCGGTCTTGTCCAGCGTGCCGTCGGTGGTGGACTGCATCACGGTCAGCAGGTCGCTTTCCAGCAGGGGCAGCACGACCTGCGTTTCGGGATCACCGAAACGGCAGTTGTACTCAATGACCTTGGGACCGTCGGGGGTCAGCATCAAGCCAAAGTACAGGCAGCCCTTGAAGGGGCAGCCCTCCGCCTGCATGGCGGCGACCGTGGGCAGGAAAATCTCTTTCATACAGCGGTCGGCAACCTCGGCGGTGTAGTAGGGGTTGGGGGCAACGGTACCCATACCGCCGGTGTTCAGCCCCTCATCGTGGTCGAGCGCGCGCTTGTGGTCCATGCTGGAAACCATCGGCTTGACGGTTTTGCCGTCGCAGAAGCTCAGCACGCTGACCTCGGGACCGGTCAGAAATTCCTCCACCACAACGTGGTTGCCGGAAGCGCCAAACTTTTTGTCCAGCATGATCTCCTTGACGCCATCGGCGGCCTCCTGCTCGTTCTGGCAGATCAACACGCCCTTGCCCAGCGCCAGACCGTCCGCCTTGATGACAACGGGGTACTTGCCCTCGGCGCGGATATAGTCCATGACCTTGGCGGCATCGTCAAAGGTTTCGTATTTTGCCGTAGGGATGCCGTATTTTTTCATCAGATCCTTGCTGAACACCTTGCTGGCCTCGATGCGGGCGGCAGCCTTGTCGGGACCGAAGGCGGGGATGCCCACCTTCGCCAGCTCGTCCACCATGCCCAGTGCCAGCGGGTCGTCCTGCGCTACCACAACGTAGTCAAAGGCTTCCTCCTTGGCAAAGGCGACCATGGCGGGTACATCGGTGGCGGCAATGGCCTTGCACTTAGCATCATAGCTGATGCCGCCATTGCCGGGGGCGCACCAGATCTCGGTGCAGCGGGGGCTTTTTTTCAGGGCGCGGATGATGGCGTGTTCACGTCCGCCGCCGCCCACAACTAAAATTTTCATAAAAGATCCCTCCGTATAAAACACCAACAGCCCGCGGAGAATTTTCAGCGCAGGCAAGTTGGATTTTGGCAATATCGCATAATTCTAAGTGCCGATACGGCGAGCGAGGTGCGGCAGCTGCTAAGCCAAAAGCGCAGATAATACTGGATGTCTTATCGAGCATTTTGGCAACGCAATTGTGCGGTATTGCCTTAGGTTTAGTGATGGAACAGGCGGATACCGCAGAACGCCATGGCGATACCGTACTTGTTGCAGGTATCAATGACCTGGCTGTCGCGGATGGAGCCGCCCGGCTCCACAATGGCGGTCACGCCGCTGCGGCGCGCGCGCTCAATGTTGTCGCCAAAGGGGAAGAAGGCATCGCTGCCCAGGGATACGCCGGTCACCTTGTCCAGCCAGGCGCGCTTTTCCTCGGCGGTCAGCGGCTCGGGGCGGCGGGTGAAGGTTTCTGCCCAGACATCCTCGCCGATGACATCCTCCGGCGTGTCGCCGATGTACACGTCAATGGCGTTGTCGCGGTTGGGCTTGGCGATATCGTCGCGGAAGGGCAGCTCCAGCACCTTGGGCATATGGCGCAGCTGCCAGTTGTCCGCCTTCTGCCCCGCCAGACGGGTGCAGTGTACGCGGCTCTGCTGCCCGGCACCGACGCCGATGGTCTGCCCGCCCTGCACATAGCAGACGCTGTTGGACTGGGTGTATTTCAGCACGATCAGGCTCATCAGCAGATCGCGGCGCTGCTCGTCAGAAATGACCTTGTTCTCGGTCACGATGTTCTGCAGCATCGTTTCGTTGGAAATTTCCAGATCCTGGCGACCCTGCTCAAAGGTCACGCCAAAGACGGTGCGGGTTTCCAGCGGGGCGGGGGTGTAGTCGGGGTCGATGGCGACCACGGCGTAGCTGCCCTTTTTCTTGCTTTTCAGCACCTCCAGCGCGTCAGCGTCGTAGCCGGGGGCGATGATGCCGTCGGAAACCTCGTGCTGAATCAGCTTGGCGGTGGACAGATCGCACACATCAGACAGGGCGATCCAGTCCCCGAAGCTGGACATACGGTCGGCACCGCGGGCGCGGGCATAGGCGCACGCCAAGGGGGACAGCTCGACCTCGGGGGCGATGTGGTACATCTTGCGCAACGTGTCGTCCAAGGGCAGACCCACGGCGGCACCGGCGGGGGAAACGTGCTTAAAGCTGGCGGCGGCGGGCAGACCCAGCGCCTTTTTCAGGTCGCGGACGAGCTGGTAGGAGTTGAAGGCGTCCAGAAAATTGATGTACCCGGGGCGACCGTTCAGAATGGTCACAGGCAGGTCGGAGCCGTCCGCCATATAGATGCGGGCGGGCTTCTGGTTGGGGTTGGTGCCGTATTTCAGCTGAAATTCGTTCATTGATTAACCCTCCACAGCGGTGTACTTGTTCAGGATCATATCCTCGTAGGTGCCGGTTGCCAGGCTGATGCTGCGCACAAACAGGCTGACCTTGTTGTCATCATTCAGGGAATCCCACAGCTTGTAGGCAAACTTGTCGGGGTCGTTCTCATCAATGGCTACCCGCATCGGCTCGCCCGCAAAGCTGGGGATGGGGCTGCCGTTCTTCTGGTAGGTGCTGATGAAATGCCCTTCGCCGGCAACGGGCTGAGGATAGTCGAAGGTCTGGCGCTGCACGCTGGCGGCGTTGCCCTCGCAGGATTTTAAGATGGACAGCTTGTACGCGCCGGTGCGGTTGTTCACCACGCCGGAGATGCGGGGGGTAAAGTTGGGGGCGTCGTCCTCGTAGGTGCGGGTGGCAAGCGCCGCCTCAAAGCTGTAGCCGGGGAACAGATTGCTGCTGATAAACTGGGCGATCGTGTCGGTCTGGTCGCCGTTGGTCACCACGGTGGTGTCGTGCAGGGTCAGCACGGCGTTGTAGATGATCAGATGCGGGTCCTCCAGCTTGGCGGGGTCGGCGGCTACCGTGCGGATGCCGCCGGGGATCGGCTCAAACACGCGGTTGCGGCTGTTGGAGCTGCGCCCCATGATCCAGTAGGCAACGTAGGCTTTTTCGCCGTCGGGGCTTTGCCCCAGCACGATGCCACGACCGGGGTAATCGTTCCCGGCAAGAAATTTATTCAGATTTTTCTTCATTACTGTACCTCATCACGGCAAACCATGGCGAGTGCCTGCGGCAAAAGCTGCCATTCGGCCTCCACCATGACACGTTTCTGCAAAGTTTCGGGGGTGTCGTCAGGCTGCACGGCTACCGCCTTTTGCAGCAAAATCGGTCCGCCGTCGCATTCCTCGTTGACAAGATGCACCGTGGCACCGGTGATTTTTACGCCGCGCGCCAGGGCAGCCTCGTGTACGCGCAGCCCGTAATAGCCGGGACCGCAAAAGCTGGGAATCAGGCTGGGGTGGACGTTCAGGATCTTGTTGCGGTACGCCGCAATGACCTTTTTGCCCAGCACGCTCAAAAAGCCTGCCAGCACCACCACATCAATGTGGTTGGTTTGCAGCTCGTACAAAAGGGCTTCGTCAAATTCCTCGGCGGTGGCAAATGCTTTGCGGCTGACCACCACGCTTTTTACCCCGGCATCGGCGGCGCGCTGCAGGGCGTACACGCCGGGCTTGCTGGCCAGCACCAGACAGATGCTGCCGTTGGGGTTTTCGCCCCGGCGCTCACTGTCCAGCAGCGCCTGCAAATTGGTGCCGCCGCCGGAAACCAAAACCGCTACACGCTTCATACCAGCTCGACCCCGCTGCCTTCCACGATGGTGCCCAGACGGTAGGCGTCCTCGCCGTGTGCCTGCAGAATTTCAATCGCCTTGTCGGCGTCCTCGGCGGCAACGGTCACGACCATGCCCACGCCCATATTGAAGGTGTTGAACATATCATGCTCGGAGATGCCGCCCTCGCGCTGCATCACGTCAAACAGGGTGGGGGTGCGCACGTCCGCCTTGGCAATGCGGGCAGCGCAGCCGTCCTTCAGGCTGCGGGGGATGTTCTCATAAAAGCCGCCGCCGGTGATGTGGCTGATGCCCTTGACCTTGACCTCATCCAGCAAAGCCAGCACGGGCTTGACATAGATGCGGGTGGGTGCCAGCAGGGCTTCGCCCAGGGGCTTGTCCATACCGTCAAAGGTCTTTTGCAACACCTCAGGGTGGTTGTCAATGTCAAAAATCTTGCGTACCAGCGAGAAACCGTTGGAATGCACGCCCGTGCTGGGCAGGGCAATCAGCACGTCGCCCGCCTGCATATCGGCGTTGGACAAAATCTTTGCCTTGTCCACAACGCCCACGGTAAAGCCGGCAAGGTCGTACTCATCCTCGGGCATCATACCGGGATGCTCGGCGGTTTCGCCGCCCACAAGGGAGCAGCCTGCCTGCACGCAGCCCTCGGCAACGCCCTTGACGATCTCGGCGATCTTTTCGGGGATGTTGCGTCCGCAGGCGATGTAATCGAGGAACACCAGCGGCTTGGCACCGGCGCAGATGACGTCGTTGACGCACATGGCAACGCAGTCGATGCCGATGGTGTCGTGGCGGTCCAGCAGCATGGCAACGCGCAGCTTCGTGCCGACACCGTCCGTGCCGGAAATCAGCACGGGATGCTCCATACCGGTGCAGTCCAGCTCAAACAGACCACCAAAGCCGCCCAAGCCGCCGATGCAGTTCTCGGTCATGGTGCGGGCGACGTATTGCTTCATCAATTCCACCGAGCGGTACCCGGCGGTAATATCCACGCCGGCAGCGGCGTAGCTGGCAGAATAACTCTTTTCCATTGCAAACTCCTACATTCGTTATGTCATCACAGCATCTTGCTGGGGTTGGACTGGCTCAGGGGCTTGTCGTAGACAATCTCCAAGGGTTCGGTCGGCGGCGCAACGGGGTACTTGCCGGTAAAGCAGCCGGTGCAGTAGCCGCAGCTGCTGTGGATGCCCAGCTGCTGAACGTGTTCAATGCTCAGGTAACCCAGGGAATCCGAGCCGACCAGATTGTTGATCTCCTCGACCGTGCGGCCGGTGGCGATCAGGTCTTTTTCGTCGGGGATATCGGTGCCGAAGTAGCAGGGGTGGACAAAGGGCGGGGCGCTGATGCGGTAATGCACCTCCTTGGCGCCTGCCTCGCGCAGCAGGCGGATGGTGCGGGCGCTGGTGGTGCCGCGCACGATGGAGTCATCGACCAAGACGACGCGCTTGTCCTTGACGGTAGAGGAGATGGCGTTCAGCTTGATGCGCACGCTGCTCTCGCGCTGGGCTTGGGTAGACTGGATAAAGGTGCGTCCGACATACTTGTTCTTGATAAAGCCCACGCCGTAGGGGATGCCGCTCTCCTGGGCGTAGCCCAGCGCAGCGTCCAGACCGGAGTCCGGCGCGCCGATCACGACATCCGCCTCCACGGGATGCTCCTGCGCCAGAAAACGTCCTGCCTGCAGGCGGGCTTCGTGTACGCAGGTGCCTTCGATCACGCTGTCGGGGCGGGCAAAGTAGATGTACTCAAACACGCACAGGGTGTGCGGGGCAATGCCGCAGTGGCTGTCCAGACTGCGTAGACCGTGGCGGTCGGCGATCACGACCTCGCCGGGGCGCACATCGCGCACAAACTTGGCACCGACGGCATCCAGACCGCAGGTTTCGCTGGCAAAGACCCAGCCCTTGTCGTCGGGCAAGGCACCGATGCACAGCGGGCGGAAGCCGTTGGGGTCGCGCGCGGCAATCAGCTTGGTGTGGGTCATAATGACCAGACTGTACGCACCCTCGATGTCGTCCATCGTGCGGCTGACCGCCATCTCAATGTTGGGGGTCACCAGACGGTTCTGGGTCAGCAGATAGGCAATGACCTCGGTGTCCGAGGTGCCGTGGAAGATGGAGCCGCTCATCTCCAGCTTGCGGCGCAGCTGCGAGGCGTTGACAAGGTTGCCGTTGTGGCAGACCGCCATAGCGCCCTTGCAGTGATGCAGGATCATCGGCTGCGCGTTGGAACGGCTGCGCTGCCCGGCGGTGGCGTAACGCACATGACCGGTCGCCATCTTGGCACCTTGGGGCAGCTCCTCCAGCACGCGCTTGGTGAAAACCTCGCTGACAAGCCCCAAGTCGCGGTAGCCGGAAAGCACGCCGTCCACATTCAGGGCAATGCCGCAGCTTTCCTGCCCGCGGTGCTGCAGGGCATACAGGGCGCTGTACACGGCGCTGACCATATCGGTTTCGCCGGTTTTATCATAGATGCCAAAGACGCCGCACTCCTCGTGCAGACCTTGGCAGTATTCGGAAATTTCGTTCATTCACGTTCTCCCAACTCTGTAAGATGCGGGGTAAATCAGCCCAGCAGGCGTTTCATAACTTCCTGATAGGCGTCCGCCTCGCCGCCCATACCGCGGCGGAACAGATCCTTGTCGAGGTGTGCGCCGGTGGTGGCATCCCAGAAACGGCAGGTGTCGGGGCTGATCTCGTCCGCCAGAATGATGGTGCCGTCCGCCAGACGACCAAACTCCAGCTTGAAGTCGATCAGGCGGATGTTGGCATCCAGCAGGATCTTCTTCAGCACTTCGTTGACCTTGAAGGCGTAGGCGGCGATGGTGTCCAGCTCCTCCTGCGTGGCAAGGTCGAGCGCCAGCGCGTAGTAGTGGTTGATGAACGGGTCATGCAGGTCGTCGTTCTTGTAGCTGTACTCCAGGATGGGAGTCTTGAAAACCTTGCCCTCCGGCACGCCCATACGCAGGCTGAAGTGACCGGCGGCAACGTTGCGCACGATGACCTCCAGCGGCACGATCTCGACCTTCTTAACAAAGGTGTCGCGGTCGTTGATCTCCTCGACATAATGGGTGGGGATGCCCTCTTTTTCCAGCTTCTGCATCAGAGCGTTGGACAGCTTGTTGTTGACAATGCCCTTGTCGCGGATGGTGCCGCGCTTTTCGCCGTCACCGGCGGTGGCATCGTCCTTGTAGTGGACCATCACAATGTTGGGGTCACTGGTAGCGAAAACCTGCTTGGCCTTGCCTTCGTACATCTGCTCTTTGACTTCGTAATTCATAAGAAACGCTCCTTTTATGTTTGTGATTGTTTTATATATAATAAGGTAAAGTATCGGGTTTACAGGGCGGCAGCCTCGGCGGCGATGGCGGCGTCCTTCTTGGCGATGGCGGCAGCGGTGTCGGCGCGGAAGGTATCCAGCTTTTCGGCAAGGCTGTCATCGCTCAGGGCGAGGATCTCCACCGCCAGATAGGCGGCATTCTTGGCACCGTTCAGGGCGACCGTGGCAACCGGGAAACCGCCGGGCATCTGCACGGTGGCAAGCAGGGCGTCCAGACCGTCCACGGCGCCGCCCTTCATCGGGATGCCCACCACCGGCAGGGTGGTGTTGGCGGCAAAAGCCCCGGCGAGGTGGGCAGCCATCCCGGCGGCGCACAAAATCACGCCGTAGCCGTTGGCGCGGGCAGACTTGGCAAAGGCGGCGGCAGCCTCCGGCGTGCGGTGCGCCGAAAGGATGTGTGCCTCAAACGGCACGCCGAAATCCTTCAGCACTGTGCAGGCACCCTTTACGACCGACCAATCGCTGTCGGAACCCATAATGACGGCAACTTTTTTCATAGTGCGACCTTCCTTTCCGAAAAACAAAAAGCGCAGCAACCGATAGAACGGTACACTGCGCTTTTATACTATACTGCGGATAGGGTACAGGTAGGACATACCGCAACCGAGATTCTGTTTTTTGCCGATCATAGCGGTACCTCCTCGTTGAGTGTGTATCCCTTGTAAGATTAGTGTAAAGCCAACGGAGAAAAATTGCAAGATGCCGGGGCGTTTTTCGGCCAAAAAACAACCGAAAACGGTTTTCACCGGCGCTTTTTGTCGTTTTTGATGGGGTTTTAACGGCAGAAGTACGACTTTCGCCATGTGAAAGAGCTGTCAATTCCCGCCCGCCCATCGCTGCGCCGCGTATGGCAAACTGCACAAAAAATTGCTTACATTTTTTACAAGACGAAAGATGCGCTTTTATGGTATGATAAAGTTATCAAACAGAGGAGTACAAAGCTATGAAATGGGGAAACCACGTCGTAACCAACAACGGGCTGCGCCGCAAGGAGGAGTATATCAAAAGCGTGCTGCGCAGCCAATTGGCGGGCATTGCCGGGCTTTTGGAGGTTCTGCTTGCCATCATTGTGCTGATTGCGCTGCTGATCAGCATCGTTCCGCTCATCGAGCTGCTGCCCAGCCTGTTTATGGATGATAACGGGGTAGGGGTGCATGATTTTCTCGTACATGCGCTGGATATTGTCATCGGCATCGAGTTCGTCAAGATGCTTGCCAAGCACAGCCCCGGCAGCGTGCTGGAGGTTTTGCTGACCGCCATTGCCCGTAATATGATCGTCGGACACGGCGACGCGCTGCAAAACCTGATCAGCGTGGGCGCCATCGCCCTGATCTTCATCATCCGCCGGTATCTGTATGTGCCTGCCTTTGGTCACGCCCTGCCCGCCGGTGAGCCGGAGCTGCAGCCGGAAACCGCCGAGGTTCACTAGAATTTTCACAAAGTCTGCGCAGATTTTACAGATGGAAACAAACTGCCCAATACGGTATACTGAAGTTGTCGAAGGAAAAAACCGGCGTTTTGCCGGATAAAAAAGGAGATATTATTATGGCAAGTCGCATTGTTTTGAACACCATTTCCTACCATGGCCACGGCGCGATCGAGAACATCGTTCCCGAGCTGACCGCCCGCGGCTACAAGAAAGCCTTTGTCTGCTCTGACCCCGATCTGATCAAGTTCGGCGTTACCAAAAAGGTCACCGACCTGCTGGACGCCGCCAACTTTGCCTACGCTGTCTACAGCGAAATCAAGCCCAACCCCACCATTCAGAACGTACAGGACGGCGTGGCTGCCTTCAAGGCTGCCGAGGCGGACTGCATCGTGACCATCGGCGGCGGCTCCTCCATGGATACCGCCAAGGCGATCGGCATCATCATCAACAACCCTGAGTTTGCGGATGTCCGCAGCCTGGAGGGCGTTGCCCCCACCAAGAAGCACGCCGTGTTCACCATCGCCGTGCCGACCACCGCCGGCACCGCTGCCGAGGTTACCATCAATTACGTTATCACCGATGTCGAGAAAAAGCGCAAGTTCGTCTGCGTTGACACCAACGATATCCCCGAAATCGCTGTTGTTGACCCCGATATGATGTCCAGTATGCCCAAGGGCTTGACCGCCGCCACCGGTATGGACGCCCTGACCCACGCCATCGAGGGTTACATCACCAAGGGTCACTGCACCATCTCCGATATGTTCCATCTGGAAGCCATCAAGCTGATTGCCGAAAACCTGCGCGGCGCTGTTGCCAACACCCCCGAAGGACGCGAGGGCATGGCGCTGGGTCAGTACATTGCCGGTATGGGCTTCTCCAACGTCGGTCTTGGCGTTGTCCACAGTATGGCGCACGGTCTGTCCGCCCTGTATGACACCCCCCACGGCGTAGCCTGCGCCATCATCCTGCCCACGGGTCTGGAGTACAACAAGGACGTTGCGGGCGAGCGTTACCGCGCCGTCGGCAAGGCGATGGGCGTTGTCGGCATTGACGAGATGAACGACGCCGAGGCTGCCGATGCCACCATCGCTGCCGTCAAGAAGCTGAGCGCCGACGTGGGCATCCCCACCGACCTCAAGAGCATCCTGAAAGAGGAGGACGTTCGCTTCCTCGCCGAGTCCGCCTTTGCCGATGCCTGCTGCCCGGGCAACCCCCGCGACACCAGCGTCGAGGAAATCGAAGCGCTCTACCGCAGCCTGATGTAATTTTTGTTATGGTAAACAAAGCGGGTGTCCGCCGTAAGGCGGACACCCGCTTTTTCAGAGTTCAGATAAGGTAGGGGCGGGGCATGCCCCGCCCGCGACCTTGCGGTAATGCCAGCCTACCGGGTGACCCGCCCGAAAGGCTTCCCCCTCCGGGGGAAGCTGTCACCGCAGGTGACTGATGAGGGAGCAACTCCCGGATACATCCCCCTCATCCGGCGCGTTCCGCGCCACCTTCCCCCCAAGGGGAAGGCTTTTCTTCGCCGCCAAATGTACGGTTACTCCGTAGGCACGGCTGCTATGCCGCCCGTGGCAACTGCCCGGGAATTACGATATATCGGGCAAACCACTCCGAAATTTGCAACCGTCCCAAAATTACGACTCGCTGTCCAATTTCAGCACGGCGGTAAACGCCTCGCTGGGCAGGGTCACGCTGCCAAGGTGGCGCATCTTCTTTTTGCCTTCCTTCTGCTTTTCCAGCAGCTTCTTTTTGCGGCTGATATCGCCGCCGTAGCACTTCGCCAGCACGTCCTTGCGCATCGCCTTAACGGTTTCGCGCGCAATGACCTTGCCGCCCACGGCTGCCTGAATGGGAATTTCAAACAACGCACGGGGGATATTTTCCTTCAGCTTTTCGCAGATGCGGCGACCCTTGGCATAGGCATTGTCGGAAAACACGATCATCGAAAGCGCGTCCACTGCCTCGCCGTTGAGCAAAAAGTCCATACGCACCAGCTTGCTCTCGTGCCAGCCCTCCCACTCGTAGTCGTAGCTGGCGTAGCCGCGGCTGCGGGATTTAATGGCGTCAAAGAAGTCGTAGACGATCTCGCCCAGCGGGATCAGATAATGCAGGTCTACGCGGGTTTCGTCCATATATTTCATATCGACCATAATGCCGCGCTTGGTCTGGCACAGATCCATCAGCGGTCCCACATACTCGTTGGGGGTATAGATGTGGGCGTTGACAAACGGCTCCTCCGCTTTGACAATGCGGGTCGGGTCGGGGTAGGCGGACGGATTGTCGATGACCTCCACGGTGCCGTCGGTCAGCGTCAGGCGGTACTGAACACCGGGGGTGGTGGTGATCAGTTCAAGGTCAAACTCGCGCTCCAACCGCTCGGAGATAATCTCCATATGCAGCAGCCCCAAAAAGCCGCAGCGGAAGCCAAAGCCCAGCGCAGCACTGGTTTCCGGCTCAAAAGTCAGCGAAGCATCGTTCAATTGCAGCTTTTCCAGCGCGTCCTTCAAATCGGGGTAATCGGCGCCGTCGGCGGGGTAGATGCCGCAGAACACCATCGGCGTCACGGCGCGGAAGCCGGGCAGCGGCTCGGCGGTGGGGTTATTTGCCAGCGTCACGGTGTCGCCCACGCGGGTGTCGCGCACGGTCTTGATGCTGGCGGTCAGGTAGCCGACCTCGCCCGCCTCCAGCTTGTCGCAGGGGCTGAGCTGGGTCGCGCCCATATGCCCGACCTCCACCAGCTGAAACTCCGCGCCGGTGTTCATCAAACGAATTGTATCGCCGGGCTTCACGCTGCCCTCAAACACGCGGATGTAGACGATAACGCCCTTGTAGCTGTCATAGACCGAGTCAAATACCAGCGCCTTCAGCGGCAGGTCGGGGTCGCCGGTGGGGGCGGGGATATTCTGCACCACGCTTTCCAGCACCTCCTTGATGCCGATGCCCATCTTGGCGGACACGCGCGGTGCCTCCATGCAGGGCAGACCGATGACGTCCTCGACCTCCTTGGCAACCGCGTCGGGGTCGGCGCTGGGCAGGTCGATTTTGTTCAGAATCGGCACGACCTCCAAGTTGTGATCCAGCGCCAGATAGCAGTTGGCAAGGGTCTGTGCCTCCACGCCCTGGCTGGCATCCACAACCAGCACCGCGCCCTCGCAGGCGGCCAGGCTGCGGCTGACCTCGTACTGAAAGTCCACGTGACCCGGGGTGTCGATCAGGTTAAACTCATAGGTTTCGCCGTCGTCCGCCTTGTAGCGCATGGTGACGGCGCGCGCCTTAATGGTGATGCCGCGCTCTTTTTCCAAGTCCATATTGTCCAGAACCTGATCGGTCATGGTGCGCTTGTCCACGCTGTCGGTCAGCTCCAGCATACGGTCGGACAGCGTGGATTTGCCGTGGTCGATGTGGGCAATGATGCAGAAATTTCGGATGTTCTTGCGTGCCATCAGGTTTCCTCCAAGTTGTTGCAGACTTTTACGGGCTTGCCGTTTTCCAGATAAACGCGGGGTACGCGGCGCGAAATGCCGCAGATGATTTCATAAGGTATGGTGCCTAACTTGGCGGCAAGGGTATCCGCCGTGTCCGCGCCGCCGGGACCGAACACCGTCACCTCATCGCCCATGGCGACACCGGGAATGTTGGTGACGTCGATGAGCGTTTGGTCCATACACACACGCCCCAAAACGGGGGCGGGCTTGCCGTTGACCAGCATCATCCCCTGCCGCAGCGTGCCGGACAGTGCGCGGCTGTAGCCGTCGGCGTAGCCCACGCAGACGGTGGCGACCCGCATCGGCGCACGGGCGGTAAAGGTGCGCCCATAGCTGACGCTTTGCCCCGGCTGCAGCGTTTTGACAAAGGAAACCACGGTTTTCATCGTCATACAGGGCTGCAGGGCAGGGAAGTGTAGCTCGTCGCTGGGGTTCAGCCCGTACAGGATAATGCCTGCGCGGGTCATATCGCAGCGCCATTCGGGGTGGCAGAGCTGCGCGGCAGAGTTGGCGCAATGCACCGTGCCGGTGGGGAAACCATCGGCCTGCAGCCGTTCCAGCACGGCGGCAAACAGGGCGTGCTGCTCCTCGGTGTAGGCGCGGTTTTCGGGGGTTTCGCTGTCAGCCACGGCAAAATGCTGGAACACACCGCTGATTTTCAGCCCCGGCAGGGCGTACAGTGCCTCCATCTCGCGCAGGGTTTCCTCAAAGCCGGAGCGCACCGCAAACCCGATGCGCCCCATACCGGTGTCCACCTTCAGGTGAACGGACACCTGCACCCCGGCGGCAGCAGCGGCAGCGGAAAGCGCCTTGGCGTACTCAGAAGAAAAACACGCCGTAGCAATGTTGTTTTTTACCATAACGGCGGCGCGGTCGGGCGCGGCATAGCCCAAAATCAGAATGGGCTTGGTGATGCCGTGGCGGCGCAGATACAGCCCCTCGTCCAGGTTGCTTACGGCAAAACCGGCAGCTCCTTCCTGCTGCAGAACCTCCGCGACCTCCGCAGCACCGTGACCGTAGGCGTCCGCCTTGACCACGGCGCAGATGTCGCCGCCCACCGCTTTTTTTATATAGGTAAAATTGCTGCGCAGAGCGCCCAAGTCGATCTCGACCCAGCAGTGCTTTTCAAAATCCATAGCTGACTCACCCCGCTAAGAATATTTCTTTCTATAAACAATTTATTATAGCATAGATTTTATGCGGTTACAAGTATAATTCTGGTCTTGACGATATACGGGGGTAAGGGTGTATAATAGGGGTAACATACAAAAAACGGAGGCAATGAAAATGGATATTTTTAACAACGCCAAAAAGCTGGGCTTTGGTTTGATGCGTCTGCCCCGGCTGGACCCCAACGATGAGGGCAGCATTGACCTGGAACAGACCAAGCAGATGGTGGATACCTTTTTACAGCGCGGCTTTACCTACTTTGACACTGCGTGGATGTACTGCGCCTTCAAGAGCGAGAACGCCGTCAAGGAAGCGCTGACCTCCCGTCACCCGCGTGAAAGCTACACCCTTGCCACCAAGCTGCACGCGGCGTACATCCACAGCTTGGACGACCGCGACGCCATTTTTAATACCCAGCGCGAAAAGACGGGCGTAGAATATTTTGACTACTACCTGCTGCACGATGTGGGTGCCGAGCATTACGAAATCTACAAAAAGTATGACTGCTTTGCCTGGATCGCCGAAAAAAAGCGCCAAGGGCTGATCAAGCATATGGGCTTTTCCTTCCACGATACCGCCGAGGTGCTGGATAAAATCCTGACCGAGCATCCCGAGATGGAGTTTGTGCAGCTGCAGATCAACTACTTGGATTGGGACAGCGAGGGCGTGCAGTCCCGCAAATGCTACGAGGTTGCGACCAAGCACGGCAAGCCGGTCATCGTGATGGAGCCGGTCAAGGGCGGCACGCTGGCAAAGCTGCCCGCCGCTGCCGAAGCCCTGCTGCGGCAGGCTGACCCCGGCGCGTCCATCCCCAGCTGGGCGGTACGGTTCGCCGCCAGCCTGCCCAACGTAAAAATGGTGCTTTCGGGTATGAGCAGCACCGAGCAGCTGCTGGACAACACCGGCTATATGCAGGATTTTGCACCGCTGACGCAGCAGGAGCAGGCGGTCATTGCGCAGGTGGTGGATATCATCAACGCCAGCATCGCCATACCCTGCACGGGCTGCTCCTACTGCACGGAAGGGTGCCCCATGCACATTGCCATCCCCAAGTATTTTTCGCTGTACAACGCCGAAATACAGGAATTGAAGGAGAAGGATTTTACCTCCCAAGGCACCTACTACGGCAACCTGACGCAGACATTCGGCAAGGCGAGCGATTGCATTGCCTGCGGTCAGTGCGAGAGCGTATGCCCGCAGCACCTGCCCATCATCGAAAACCTCAAGCGCGTTGCCAAGCAGTTTGAGGCGTAATCACAACCAAAAAGGCTGCCGCATTGCGGCAGCCTTTTGCTGTACCCCTATCAGAATTTTCCGCCCGGGCTGCCGCCAAAACCGTCGCTGTCGGTACTCGACCCGCTGGAACTGCTGTCGTCCTTGGCGGGGTCGACCCGGCAATAACTGTGGGGTTGCCGCAGTAGGGGCAGCTGGTCGCGGCAGTGGCTTCTTTTTGGGCATACAGGGCT
This sequence comes from Subdoligranulum variabile, assembly GCA_004552305.1. Classification (GTDB taxonomy): domain Bacteria; phylum Bacillota; class Clostridia; order Oscillospirales; family Ruminococcaceae; genus Gemmiger; species Gemmiger variabilis_A. Next base: position 63,072 of record SFOX01000005.1, read on the forward strand.
TCGATCTCGGCGGTGTCGTAGCTGCTGCCGCAGAAATCACACACCAGCTTGCCGCTGGCGCCGTTAAAGTGCAGCGGACCGGTACACGCCGGGCATTGATAGTTGGTAAGCTGTGTTGCCATTATGCGTCACCTCTCTTTCCTTTGGTTGGCAGCTGCTGTGCCAAATTTCATACTGTCAATAAACCGAATGGGATGATTGCGAACTTTCGGTAGGTTTGTAGGGAACGGTCTTGACTGTTCCGTGCGGTTTAGCCGATAGTACGATGTATCGAAAAATAGTGCGCCGTTCGGCGCGATTTTATGCGCTGCGCGCAGCCATCGGTACTGCGCCCGCAGGCGCGTTTCGGAGCGCAACCGCCGCACAGCGGCGGCTCTTGGCACGGAGATAGACACGCGCCCTACATTATCCGGCGCGCGAACGCGCCACCTTCCCCCCAAGGGGGAAGGCTTTTCCCCGGCACAACAAAAGAGCGCAGGAACCTTCGTTCCTGCGCTCTTTCCTTTGGTGCGGAAGATGGGACTTGAACCCACACGTCATAGACACACGCACCTCAAACGTGCCTGTCTGCCGATTCCAGCACTTCCGCATAGCATTGACTGCAAGGTAGATTCTACCACACCTCGGGTGCAAAAGTCAAGCATTTTTTGCAAAATTTGTACGGCACACGGCGGCTGCCCCAAATATGACGTGCGCGGCGTACCCGGCAACGGTGCCAGCTACGATGTGCAGAAAGAAGCGTTTGAAAACGGTGCCGACCTGTTGATCGCCACCACCTCCAGCGACGAAATTAACATTCTTGCCTGTATGGTTGCCAAAAAAATTGGCACCCAGCACACCATTGCCCGTATCCGCAACCCGGAATACGAGCAGCAGCTGCATTTTATGCGTGACGAGCTGGGGCTTTCGATGATCGTCAACCCCGAAAAGACCACCGCGCGCGAAATGGCGCGTGTGCTGCGGTTCCCCAGCGCCATCAAGCGCGAGCAATTCTGCCGCCAGCGCTTTGAGCTGATCGAGTACCGCATCACCACCGACAACCCGCTGGTGGGTATGCCCTTGGCGGATCTTTACCACAATATCCGCGTCAAAATTCTGCACCCCGCCTTGGCGGGGTTTTATTTTTGCAGCCCGCCGCATACGCTGTAGCAAATCCTGTTTGAATCGGGGAGGGCTGTGCCGTGCGGCGAAAGAATACCCAGTGTAAAATTCAGCAAAATTGGTTCGTTTTTGCAGCGGCGTTGGCGCTGCTGGCAGGGGTGGCGCTGACGGCGCACCGGCTCTACCACGCCGAAAATGCCGAAGCCGCCACACCCAACGACTGCTTTGCCGCAGCCGCTGCGCAAAACCCGGCGCTGCCCAAGATGGTCTGCCTGACCTTTGACGACGGTCCGAGCAAAAACACCGACGCCATCCTGCAAATTCTGGACGAAAACCAGATCCCTGCCACATGGTTTGTCTGCGCGCAGGATGCAAACGAAGCGTATCTGCCCAAAATCGCGGATATTCTGGCAGCGGGGCATCAGATCGCCTTGCACAGCGCCAGCCACGAGTACGCCAAAATTTACCGCAGCACCGACGCATTCTGGCGCGATATCGCAGAGTTGAAGGACGCTCTGCGCCCCTACCTTGACCCCGATGCGCTGGAATGGCTGCGCTTTCCCGGCGGCAGCACCAACACGGTCAGCCACCGGTACGGCGGCAGCGATATAATGAAACGCCTCAAAGCCCAGACCGAGGAGCGGGGTCTGCATTGGATCGACTGGAACGTCTGCGCCGAGGATGCCACCGCCAGCCACTCAAACGCAGCACAGATTTTGCGCAACATCAAGCGTGAGGCCGAGGGGCGGGACATCTGCGTGGTGCTGATGCATGACACCAAGTTCACCGGGCAAACCGTGCAGGCGCTGCCGGACATTGTGCAGTATTTTAAGGAGCAGGGCTACGCTTTTTGCACGGTGGCGCAGATGGATGCCGCCAAAAATAAAGCGGAATAGGCTGGAAATGAAACGGATTTTGCGGTATACTATACACAGTATACAAGAAAAGAGGGCAACCCTTATGCAGGAACGCAAGACCATCCTCATTGCCGCTGACGGCAGTGGCGATTTTACCACCCTGACCGCCGCCGTGCGCGCCTTCGGCACCGTAAACGCGCCGGAAACCCTGCAAAAGCAGCTGGAAAATTTGACTGCGCTGCGTGCAATGTTTGATGTTGAAGGATGAACTGCGCAAAATGACCAGAAAATCCTTGAAATGTAAAACAAAACAGTGTATAATGTGCAAAGCAAGAGGAGAAAGAAATGCGTAAGACCGAAAGTCAAAAAATCGCCCTGTGCGGGGTGCTGGGGGCGCTGTCTGTCGTGCTGCTGCTGTTGGGCAGTGCGCTGCAGATCGGCACCTACGCAGCCCCGATGCTGGTGTCGTTTTTGCAGATCCCTGTGCTGGAGGAATACGGCGGCAAATATGCCCTGCTTTTGTACATCACGGTATCCATACTGGCGGTGCTGCTGGTTCCCGAAACGGAACTGGCACTGTTCTACGCGCTGGTTATGGGGTATTACCCCGTGCTGCGCAAGGCAATGCAGCGGGTAAAAAGCACGCTGCTGCGCTGGATTACCAAGTTCGCGGTGTTCAATGCGGGTACGGTGCTGATGTATCTGGTGCTGTTTGCGCTGCTGGGACCTGCCATCCTCAATGAATTGCTGGAGGACGGCACCGGGATGCTGGTGCTGCTTTTGGCGATGGGCAATTTCTCCTTCTGGCTGTGCGACCGCGCACTGGCAAGCCTGACCCGGTATTACCACGCGGCGCTGCAGCCCAAACTGAAAAAGAAATTCTTCTGAAAAAGAAGTTCTTCCAAAAAAGGAGTCATAGCTATGTGGTACGAGGAAGCCGTTGTCTATCAGATTTATCCGCTGGGGTTGTGCGGCGCGCCGCTGCAAAACCAAGAGCCGGACGGCACGGATAACCACCGTCTGCTGCGTCTGCTGGATTGGGTGGCGCACATCAAAAAGCTGGGCGCGACCTGCGTGCTGTTCAACCCCTTGATGGAAAGCGATGCCCACGGCTACGACACCCGCGACTATAACCAAGTGGATCGCCGCCTGGGCAGCAAGCAGGATCTGCAGCAGGTGTGCCGCGCCCTGCATGATGCGGGCATCCGCGTGCTGTTTGACGGTGTGTTCAACCATGTGGGGCGCGGCTTCTGGGCGTTCAAGGACGTGCAGCAGCGCCGCTGGGACAGCCCCTATAAGGACTGGTTCCACATCAGCTTTGACGGCAACACCAATTATAACGACGGCTTCTGGTACGAATCGTGGGAGGGCTGCAACGAGCTGGTCAAGCTCAACCTGCAAAACCCGCAGGTAAAGCAGCACCTGTTTGACGCTGTGCGCGGCTGGGTGCGCGATTACGACATCGACGGTCTGCGTCTGGACGTGGCATACTGCCTTGACCTCGGCTTTTTGGGCGAGCTGCGCGGGCTTGCCAACGGCATCAAGCCCGATTTTGTGCTGGTGGGCGAAACCCTGCACGGAGACTACAACCGCTGGGTCAACGACCACGCCTGCCACAGCGTGACCAACTACGAGTGCTACAAGGGGCTGTATTCCAGCTTTAACACCGGCAATATGCACGAGATCAGCTACAGCTTAAACCGCCAGTTTGGGTCCGAGCCGTGGTGCCTGTACACCGGCAAGCACCTGCTCAGCTTTGTGGATAACCACGATGTAACGCGCATTGCCACGATTTTGACCGACAAAAACCACGTAAAGCCCGTCTATGGTCTGACCTTTGGTATGCCCGGCGTACCCGCCGTCTACTACGGCAGCGAGTGGGGCATGGAGGGGGACAAGCGCAACGGTGATCCGACCTTGCGCCCCGCCGTCGAAGCCCCGCAGGAAACCGAACTGACCGCATGGATCGCCGCACTCGCCAAGGCAAAGACCGGCAGCAAGGCGCTGTGCTACGGCAGCTACCGCAATGTGCTGGTGCAGCCCAAGCAACTGATTTTTGAGCGCTGTGCCGACGGCGAGCGGGTGTTGGTTGCCATCAACGCCGACGCAAACCCCTTTGATGCCCACTTTGACGCGGGCTGCGGGCGCGCGGTGGACCTGATCGACGGCACCGACCACGACTTTGGCGGCGGCAGCAAGCTGGAGCCGTACAGCTGCCATTTCTGGAAATGTGAACGGTAAGAAAGAAACTTTGCTATGCATCCGATAAAAATCGTATTCTTTGACATTGACGGCACACTGATCGATATGCAGACCAAGCGCATTACCCCTGCCACGCTGGACACCCTGCGCCGTCTGCGCGCGGGCGGGGTCAAAATCTGCCTGGCAACGGGGCGATCGCCCGTCACGCTGCCGGAGATTCCGGGCATTGCCTTTGATGCGTACATCACCTTCAACGGTTCGCTGTGCTACACCGAAACCGACACGATTTTCAGCCAGCCGATTGCCCCCGGCGATGTGCGCACGCTGGTGCGCAACGCCGATGCCTTGGGGCGTCCGGTGGCAGTTGCCACCCGATACAAGCTTGCCGCCAACGGTGCGGACGAGGATTTGCGCGATTATTTCGCTATAGCCAACGAGGTGCCGCCCATCGTGCAGGATTTTGATGCCCTGTGTGAAACGCAGCAAATTTACCAGCTGATGCTGGGCTGCCGCAAAAGGGACTACCCGGCTGTTTTGCAGGGGGCGCACGGGGCAAAAATTGCCGCATGGTGGGACCGCGCCGTGGATGTCATCCCGGCGGGCGGCGGCAAGGGCATCGGCATACAAAAAACGCTTGCCTATTTCGGGCTGACCGCCGCGCAGGCGGCAGCCTTCGGGGACGGCAACAACGACTGCGAAATGCTGGACGCCGTGGGGATGGGCGTTGCCATGGGCAATGCCTCGCGGGAATTGAAAGCCCGCGCCGATGCCGTCTGCGGCGATGTCACGCAGGACGGCATTTACCGGTTTTGCGTGGAAAACCAGTGGATTTAACGGGCATTACATAAAAAAGGTTTGGACAGGCTTTCGCCTGTCCAAACCTTTTTCTGCTTTTTTTGCAGTTACTGTTCGCCGTTGCGCTTTTTCAGCTCTGCCAGAATTTCCGCCAGCAGCTCCTCCTGCGTGGGGGCTTTGGGTGCCTCGGCGGCTTCGGGGGCGGGTTCCTCCTTTTTGCCCAGCGTCAGCAGCTTGTTCATACCCTTCAGCATCAGGAACAAAACCAGCGCCAGAATCAAAAAGTTGATCACCGCCGACACAAACGCGCCGATACCCAAATTGATGTCAAAGGGCAGATGCAGCACGACCTCGCTGAAATCCGCCTTAAACAAAATGCCGATGACGGGGTTGATGATGTTCTCGGTCAGGGAGGTGACCAGCGCACTGAACGCACCGCCGATCAAAACACCGACTGCCATATCCATCATATTGCCCTTTAACGCAAAGGCTTTGAACTCATCCAAAAACTTTTTCATATGGCATCCCTCTGTATCGTTTATTTCAGCAGCTTTGCCACGGCGTTGGCAGCGCCGTCCAGATATTCACCGGCAAACATTTCGATCATACCGGCGTCGGCTTCCTTGGCAAGCTCGGGGTCAATGGGCATTTTTGCCAGCACGGGCAGGGTGTACTTGGCGGCGATCTCGTCCACATGGCTGTCGCCAAAAACGTTGATATGCTTGCCGCAGTCGGGGCAGACGGCGTAGCTCATATTCTCGACCAGGCCGAGGATGGGTACGTTCATCATCTGCGCCATCTGCACGGCTTTGCCCACGATCATACCCACCAGCTCCTGCGGGCTGGACACGATCACAATGCCGTCCACGGGCAGGGTCTGGAACACGGTCAGCGGCACATCGCCGGTGCCCGGGGGCATATCCACAAACAGGAAATCCACATCCCAAACCACGTCCTGCCAGAACTGCTTGACAGCACCGGCAATCACGGGACCGCGCCAGACCACGGGGGCTTCGGGGTCATCCAGCAGCAGGTTGATGCTCATCACCTGCACGCCGGTGCGGCTCTCGATGGGGTTGATGCTCTCACCGTCGCCGGTGGCGGGTCCCTTCACGCCGAACAGGCGGGGGATAGAGGGACCGGTGATGTCGGCATCCAGAACGCCCGCCTTGTAGCCCATACGGCGCATCGAAACGGCGAGCATGGCGCTGGTCATACTTTTACCTACGCCGCCCTTGCCGGACACAACGCCGATGACCTTTTGGATTCGGCTGTTCTTGTGCGGCGGCTCGTGGCTCGGCGCGCGGTGATCGCAGTTCGCACTGCAGCTGCCGCAATCGTGCGTACATTCACTCATTGCTATATTGCTCCTTTTTTGAACGGCAGGCGAGCCCGCCGCGTTTTTGCATACGCTAATAGTGTAACAAATCCCGGCGCAAAATGCAATACTTACCAAAGGGGAACGCGGCATATTCTGCAAAATCCCGGCATACCGTATCGGTAGGGAAGGGGGTGTCCCCATGGCACAGCGCAGCGTCTACCTGAAAAACGCGGTATGGCTGGCAGCGTCGGGCATCGTGCTGCGGCTGCTGGGTATGGGGTACCGGGTGTATCTTTCGCAGCGGCTCGGCACCGAGGGGATGGGGCTGTACCAGCTGGTGCTGGCGGTGTACACGGTGTTTGTGGCGCTGGCGTCATCGGGGCTGAATGTTGCCTCCACCCGTTTGGCGGCGCAAAGTCTGGCGCGCGGGCGGGGTATGGCGGCAACGCTGCGCAGCCTGTGCGGCACGGCGGCGGTTTTCGGCACGGTGGGTATGGTGCTGCAATTCACCTTGGCGGGTGTGTGTGCGCGGGTGTTTTTGCACGATGTCCGGGCGGAAATGCCGCTGCGGATCTTGGCGCCCAGCCTGCCGTTTCTCGCGGCGGCGGGGGCAGTGCGGGGCTGCTTTTTGGCGGCGCGGCGGGTAAAGCCCAACATTACCGCGCAGCTGGTCGAGCAGCTGGTGCGTATGACCACTGCCGCGTGCGCCCTGCAGGCGTGGCAGCACTGGGGCGCGGGGTATGCCTGTGCGGCGGTGCTGCTGGGCAATACAGTCAGCGAGGCGGTTTCCTGCGGAATTATGCTGGGTTTTGCCGCGAAAACGCCGGAATTTGCCCCAACCCCCGCCGAGCCGCTGCACCCCTACACCGCCAAGGAGCTGTATGCCATTGTTCTGCCGGTCGAGGGCAGCCACCTGCTGGCAGGGGGCTTGCAGGCGGCGGAAAGCGGGCTGATCCCGTACACGCTGACGCTGTACACCGGCAGCCGCGCCGATGCGCTGGCGCAGTACGGGGCGCTGAAGGGGATGGCGCTGCCGCTGCTGTTTTTCCCGTTTTCGGTGCTGGCGGCACTTTCCGGTTTGCTGATGCCGGAAATCACCCGCGCCCACACCCGCCGCGACACGGCGCGGGTGCAGCATCTGGTGCGGCGTATGCTGACGGTCACGGGGGCGCTTTCACTGCTGGCAGGGCTGGGCTTTGCGTTGGTGGGCGCGCCGCTGGCAGAGCGTTTGTACCGCGACCCCGCCGTGGGGGACTATGTGCGGCGGTTGAGTATGGCAGCGCCGTTTATGTATATGGAAAGTATGGTGGACGGCGTGCTGAAGGGGCTGGGCGAGCAGCTGGCGAGCTTTCGGTATTCGCTGTTGGATTCGGTCTTGCGCATAGCGGGCATCGCGCTGCTGCTGCCGCGCTTCGGTATGGGGGCATTTCTGGGCATTATGGTGGCATCCAATGCGATGACCTGCCTGCTGAATCTGAACCATATGCGCAAAAAACTCAAGGCAGCGCCATAAAAAATGTGCCGGGGCATCGCCCCGGCACATTGTGCTTGTCAAAAAATCACATTCTTGGTCTATGGAATGTGTAGGGGCGACCATGGGTCGCCCGCCAATCTGGCGCAGCATCGCGTTTTCTGCGGCGGATTTCTTATAAGGCAAACGGGCACGGGCGAGCAATGCTCGCGCCTACTGGCGTAGTAATTCTAAGGTCTTACTTTTAGTTTTGATGGACTCGTAGGGGCGGGGCACGCCCCGCCCGTGACCATATACTATAATGAATAGAATGGGTTGGCTTGTAGGCACGGCTACTATGCCGCCCGCCGCAGCCGTCCCGATCATGCGGTGTAATGGGTAAACCGCACGGGACGCATATATGCGTCCCCTACAAACCTGCCGAAGGTTTGCAATATTCCCATTGGGTTTATCGACAGTCGAAAATGTGCCGGGGCATCGCCCCGGCACATTGTGCTTTCTTATAGTATCACAGCGTTTGCCCGCTTACCAGCCCGTTCCACAGCCGGTAATAGATGCCCTTGCGCGCCAGCAGCTCGGCGTGGCTGCCTTCCTCCTCAATGCCGTCCTTGCCCAGCACCAGAATGCGGTCGGCGTTCTGAATGGTCGTCAGACGGTGCGCGATGGTCAGCGTCGTGCGCCCGACAGCCAGCTTGTCCAGACTCTGCCCGACCAGAATTTCGCTTTCGTTGTCCAGGGCGCTGGTCGCTTCGTCCAGCAGCAGAATGCGCGGGTTCTTCAAAAAGACCCGGGCAATGGAAATGCGCTGCTTCTGCCCGCCGCTCAGCTTGACGCCGCGCTCGCCCACATAGGTGTCGTAGCCGTTTTTCAGCGCGCGCACAAACTCATCGGCACCTGCCATACGGGCGGCTTCCTCAACTTCGGCGCGGGTGGCGCCGGGGCGTCCGTAGGCGATATTTTCCGCCACCGTGCCGCTGAACAGATAAACGTCCTGCTGCACCACGCCGATGGCACTGCGCAGGCTGTGCAGCGTCACGCTGCGCACGTCCTGCCCGTCGATCAGAATGCTGCCGCCCGTCACATCGTAAAAGCGGGGAATCAGGTTGCACAGGGTGGTTTTGCCGCCGCCGCTGGGTCCGACCAAGGCAAGGCTTTCGCCGGGGTGGATGGTCAGGTTGACGTGGCGCAGCACCTTGTTGTGGTCGTCGGGGTACTCAAAGCTGACGTCCCGCAGCTCAATGCCGCCCTGTGTGACCTGCAATTCCCTGGCGTCGGGGGCATCGGCAATGGCAATGGGGGTGTCCATAATTTCGGCAAAGCGCTCAATGCCGGTCATACCGCGCTGGAACTGCTCGGCAAATTCGACAATGCGGCGGATGGTGGCAATCAGCGTAGAAACGTACAAAACATAGGCGACCAAATCGCCGGGCGTGATGGTGCCGTACACCAAAAACAAGCCGCCCGCCAAGATGACCACCAGATACATCAAGCCGTCAAACAGCCGGGTCGAGGTGTTGAACGCCGCCATGGCGTAGTAGCCCTTGGTTTTGATCTCCTCAAAGGTGCGGTTGCCCTGCTCAAACTTTTCGCGCTCCAGATCCTCGGCGGCAAACGCCTTGACGACACGCTGCCCCAGCAGGCTGTCCTCGATGGTGGCGTTCAGCTCGCCGATCTGGAACCGCTGCTCGCGGAAGCGGGCGCGCAGCTTCTGGTTCAGCTTGACCGAAACCACGCCCATCAGCGGCACGCAGGCAAACACCACCAGCGTCAGCAGCACGCTGGACTGGCACAAAATCACAAAGGATGCCGCAATTTTGATGCCCGCGATAAAAAATTCTTCCGGGCAGTGGTGGGCAAACTCGGTCACATCAAACAGGTCATTGGTGATGCGCCCCATAATTTGCCCGACCTTGGTGTTGTTGTAGTAGGTGTGATCCAGCCGCAGCAGATGGTCAAAGGCATCGCGGCGCATATCGGTTTCAATATGCACGCCCATAATGTGACCGATGCTGGACATAAAATATTGCGCTGCTGCGTCAATAATTCGCAGCACCAGATACAGCGCCGCCAGCTTTAGCACCAGCGCGGCGGTCAGGGAACCTACCGAGTTGGTCAGCGTACTCATAATTTTGGGCAGGATGATGTCGCACAGGGTGGTCAGCGCAGCGCAGAAAAGGTCAAAGCACAAAACGCCCTTGTACTTGGCGAGGTACGGCATAAAGCGGCGCATCAGCGCGCCGTTGCCGGTTTTGCGTTCGTTATTCGGCATAAAAACAGGGTTCTCCTTTTGGTAATATTCACAAGAAAGCCGCCCCAAAGGGCGGCGTGGATTTATTCGGCAGGGAGTTCCGCAGCAAGGGCGGGTTCGCCTTCACCGGAAAGCTCACGGTTCACTTCAGGCTCCGGCTGCGTCGAAGTTTCCGGCGGTGTCGTGGTAGTTTCCGGCGGTGTCGTGGTAGATTCCGGCGGTGTCGTAGTAGATTCCGGCGGTGTCGTGGTAGATTCCGGCGGTGTGGTGGTAGATTCCGGCGGTGTGGTGGTAGACTCCGGCGGCGTCGTGGTAGACTCCGGCGGCGGCGTGGTAGACTCCGGCGGCGGCGTGGTAGACTCCGGCGGCGGCGTGGTAGACTCCGGCGGCGTGGTAGATTCCGGCTGCGGTGTGGTAGATTCCGGCGGCGGTGTGGTAGGTTCCGCGCTGGGTGTCGGGGCGGCAACCTCCTTCACCTGTGTGCAGCCGGTATGCTTGCAGTGAATCTTGCCGTCCTCACCGGCGGCTTCGTTCCATTCGTGGTCGTTGTGCAGCTTTTTGGTGATCTTCACGGTGTCGCCGCAGATACGGCAATTGTAAACATAGGTATGCTCGGCAAGGCAGTTTTCGGGGTAGGTGGTGTATTCGGTATTCAAAGAAAGCGGCGATTTATCGCGGTATTCCTCGGTGTCGGGGTACTTATGTTCGCACTTGGTAAACACCGCGGTCAGCACCTCGCCGCCCGCATTGGCGGTGTCGGGCATCGTAAAGGCGATGATTGCATCCGGGTACACATTGCCGTCGCTGGCTTGCCAGCCGCGGAACACCCAGCCCTTGTCCGGCTTGGCGGTCACAGCTTGGGCCACGCCGCCCTTGCGCACCAGCTGGCTGGTTTCGCCCGTCAGCACGCCGCTGCCCTGCACAACAAACTCCAAGGGAACCTTGGCATCCCGCACGGCGATGGGGTCCTCCTTGATCAGGTTGACCGGCACGCCCACGGGCTTGGGGATGCTGCCCAGCGGCTGGGGACGGCGATCCTCGGTGATATAGGCGTGGGTGCGCACATACTGAAACAGCGCGGTGACGGCAGTCTTGGAAAGATGCACGCCGTCCGACAGGGTGTAGTCTTTTTTTGCCCACCCGGTAGCGGAATCCTTCAGCACCTCGGTGGTGTTTAAAAATTTAAAGTCGTTGTCCTCGCACATTTTTTCAATGGCGGCGTTGTAGGCGTCCACCTGCACCATCTCCAGGCGGGTGTTACTGCGCTGCTTGTCCAGCGGGGGAATGGCGCTGACAATGATATCGCAGTAGGGCCAAGCCTCGCGGATGGCTTTCAGACCCTTCAGGTAGGTGGAAATAAAGGACGTAGCATCGGTGGAAGTGCCGCTTAAGTTGTTGGTGCCGTAGCAGATGATGATGCGCTGGGGCTTGAGCATCGCCACGGCCTTGGGTACGGTGTACATCTTGGACGAGCCGGTGAACTGCTCACATTCCAGCGTGGTGATGGCACCTGCCCCCATGCTGACAACGCCGATGTTGTTGTCCGAGGTGGTAAATGCCTTGCCGGTATCGTCGGCGTATAAAAGATAGCGCGCGGTGTTGGAGTCACCGATAAACAGGGTTTCATCCACATAGCTGCGCCCGGCGTCGGCGGTTTCGGGCAAAACGGTGCCGACCTCGGCGGGGTCGGTCACAACGGCAACGGCTGACGAGGAGGAGCTGCCGTTTTTGCCGGAGGAAGCTGCCGCCGCCCCGGAAGCGGAGGGCAGGGCAGAGGGGTCTTTTTTGGGAGAGGTGATAACGATCGCCGCTGCAGCGGAAACGGTGACAACCAATGCGGCTGCCGAGGCAATCAGAACCGTAAGCTGCCGCCGCGACAGCGCAGACAAAAACGATAGTTTCATGGCGGACACTCCCCTAAATGTAAAGCAATAGAATATATATTATGTATCATACAACAATTTTGCGTTGGACGCAAACCCAAAGCCAAGAAATTTACATCTTGGACAAATCGACGCTGCAAATTTTGGGCAGCTTTTATGCAGAACACGGAGGAGGGACACTCTAAAACTCTTGTAGGGGCGAGCATTGCTCGCCCGTGCGTATTACCGCTAGGTTGCAATGCCGGGACGGCTGCGCGGGCGGTCAATGACCGCCCCTACACATTTCATAGACCAAGAATGTGATTTTTGACACGTTGCCGCGCCGAAAGGCGCCAATATACCGGGCTGTTTGCGCCCCGCTGCGGCGGGAACGGGCTGTTCGAATCCTCTACAGGTCAGCATAAAAGCAAAACCCCCTGCCGGGACACGGCACGTTGCATAGGGACCTGTCGGGATTCTCCCGCGCCCTCGCAAACAGCCCGCCGGGCTGATTTGCGCCCCGCTGCGGCGGGGACGGGCTGTTCGAATCCTCTACAGGTCAACATAAAAACAGAGCCCCCTGCCGGGACACGGCACGTTGCATAGGGACCTGGAGGGATTCTCCCGCGCCCTCGCAAACAGCCCGCCGGGCTGATTTGCGTCCCGCTGCGGCGGGAACGGGCTGTTCGAATCCTCTACAGGTCAGCATAAAAACAAAGCCCCCTGCCGGGACACGGCACGTTGCATAGGGACCTGTCGGGATTCTCCCGCGCCCTCGCAAACAGCCCACCGGGCTGATTTGCGTCCCGCTGCGGCGGGGGCGGGCTGTTCGAATCCTCTACAGGTCAACATAAAAGCAAAACCTCCTGCCGGGACACGGCACATTACATAGGGACCTGTCGGGATTCTCCCGCGCCCTCGCAAACAGCCCACCGGGCTGATTTGCGCCCCGCTGCGGCGGGGACGGGCTGTTCGAATCCTCTACAGGTCAACATAAAAGAAAAACCCCCTGCCGGGACACGGCAGGGGGCTTTGTTTTTATGGACCTGGAGGGATTCGAACCCTTGACCTCTCGGATGCGAACCGAACGCTCTCCCAACTGAGCTACAGGCCCTTATTTGCGACTTGATTATTTTAAGCCATTTACCGCAAAATGTCAAGTGCTAAGCGGTAAAAATTTTAAAAGAAATTTCCGGAAAATTATTTTGCAAAAAAATCCCGCAAAAATTCTCCCGCAACGCCAAAAAAATGATTGCTATATCGTACAATGCGTGGTATACTGAAACTACCCCACGCGGCGGCGTAGAAAAACGTATACGCCGTGTGGATTGTATCCATCTATGTTGCATTTTATAATTAATGTAATGCCGCATAATTTGCGGCACTGACAACCGCCAAAAAATGTGCGGCTGTTGCAGAATGTGACATTGTGGAGTGTGACAAGGAATGAAAGGTCAAACGTCAGAGGAGCTTGCTGTGCTGCGGCGCGAGTTCTCGGAGCTTGCGGGGCTGCAGACGGCGGGCTGCATAACCTATTCGCTGTGCAAACGTGCGGATGAATTGTACATAGCAGCGCAGGAAAACGCTCTGCCCGCGCGGAAGTATGCCTTCCCCGGTCAGGACGCTGCGCAGGCGGAGCTTCTGCTGCGTTATCTGTATGAAAATGCCGTTTCGCCCCAACAAATCAACGACGTGATCCGGGACTTGTATCCGGGCTTGAGGTGACTGCTATGCCGCTGTTAGAAAACCCTGTTTTTTCGGCAGAACTGCCGCAGGAGCCTGCACAGGTCACGGCGCTTTTTGCTGTTTCGCAGCCCTTGGAGCGCGACTGCATCCGGCTGTACGCCCACAGCCAGCCCTGCGTAACGGCGGGGGTGTACGCAACGGCGGAGGCACTTTTGCAGGCACTGCGGGAGGGCATTTGCCCGCAGGTGGTGGCGGTGGATGTGCTGCTGCCCGAAACGGCGTTCCAAAACCTTTTGCAAAGCGTGCAAAAATTGCCCGGTTCGCCCAGCCCGAAAATTCTTCTGCTGACGCCCTTTCCCGAAACTGCCGCCGCGCGCGGCGCCCTGCATAAGCTGGACCGTTACACCCGGCTGGTGCGCCCGTACAGTATGGAAACGCTGTTCGGCACGGTGTATGCCCTCGGTGCGGACGAGCGCAGCACCCGTATCTACCATATACAGCGCCTTTGCGGTGCGGCGCTGCAAAGCCTGAAAGCCGACCCCGCGCTCACCGGTACGGTGTATCTGAAACGAATTCTGCTGTGCGCCCTGCTCTATGAGCAGGAGCTGCCGCTGAGCCGCTTATACCAGATTGCGGGCGAGGAACGCGGCATCGACGAAAAGGCAGTCACGGCGGCGCTGTCCCGCCTGTCGGGGGCGCTATGCCGCAAGCACACCGAAGGGTACGTTGCGCTGTGCCGGCGCTGCGGCTGTGCGTCGCAAACGCCGCTGTCCAACGGGCGGTTGATCCGTGCGCTGGTCGAGGAGCTGCGCACGCGGTTATAATCTGTTTTTATTTCGGAGGGCGATGCTTATGCAATCGCAGGACAAACAGGATACCTTTCTCGCCCTGCGCGGCGGGCTGCAGGGGCGTATGTCCCTATCGTTCGATCTACTGGAAAACACGCTGGAGGTGCTGCAAAACCGCACCGCCGACAAACCCGGCAGCCAGTCCCTGCAGGAAATGAGCGAGCTGCTCGATGCGGCGCGGCAGGAATTGCAGGATCTACGCCGCTTAAGCCGCCATGCCGTCCATGCTGCCTGTCTGGGGCTGACGGAACCGGAGCTGTACCCCATGGAGCTGGCAGGAACCCTGCGTGAAATGTGCGATTTCTGCAGCCGCGACCTGCAGGAGTTGGGCAGCGGCATAGAAATCAAGCTGACCTGTGAGCCGGGCGTGCAGATTTTGCCCACCATGGGCGATGCCCGCCTTGTGGCGCGCATTACGGGCAATTTGCTTTCCAACGCCATCGAGGCGGGAGCCAAGCAGATTCGTCTGCACCTGTTTGCCGACAAGCTGGTGTACAGCGATGACGGCTGCGGTATGCCGCAGGACGCGGCGGAGCTGCTGAACAACGGCGTCAGCGCCGCGCGGCTGGAGCAGTGCGGTGCCACCGGTCTTTGGGAGATCCGCCGCTGCGCCGAGGCAATGGGCTGGCGCATCCACGCTTCGGCAGGGCAGAACACCCGGCTGGAATGTATCCTGCCGCCCTGCACGGTGGAGATCGGCAGCCTGATGCTGGAATCCGACGCTCTGTACGCCGGGCGCAGCCGCGAAGTGCTGCACGGCGAGCTGGTACACGGTCTGCGCGCCGTGCAATAAATGTGGCTATGTCTGACACACCCGCAAACTACGCGGGTGTGTTATTTTTTTGCCCGCCGCGCGGGGCGGCAAAATTTAATTTGCGGCGTGGCTTTACTTTGCGCACAAACTATTGTAAAATAGAAACAATCATATTGGCTTACTGTGTCCCGGTGCGCTGCGGCAAACAGGGGCAAATACAAAACAGGTGGTGCTTTTTTATGGCAATCCAGTACAAACGTATTCTTTTAAAAGTCAGCGGCGAGGCGCTTTCCGGCGCTAAGGGTACCGGCTTTGACGAGGCTACCATCGCCTCCATCTGCGCGGGCATCAAGGCGGCGCACGACCTCGGCGTGCAGATCGGCATCGTTGTGGGCGGCGGCAACTTCTGGCGCGGTCGCTCCAGCGGCAAAATGGACCGTATGGACGCTGACAAAATCGGTATGCTGGCAACCGTTATGAACGCGCTGGCAGTCAAGGATGCACTGCGTCAGCAGGGCGTGCCTGCCGTGGTGATGACCAGCTCCTTTATGCCGCAGGTGGCGGAGGTGTTCACCAGCGACAAAGCCATCGCCGCACTGGAAAGCGGCAAGATCGTTGTGTTCGGCGGCGGCACCGGCAACCCCATCTTCTCCACCGACACCGCCAGCGCCCTGCGCGCCTTGGAAATCGGTGCCGACGCCATGTTTAAAGCCACAATGGTGGACGGCGTCTACGACAAGGACCCCCACAAGTATGCCGATGCCGTGCGCTACGACACGCTGACCTTTACCCGCGTGCTGGACGAGCGTCTGGCGGTTATGGATTCCACCGCTGCAACGCTGTGCCGCGACAACGGTCTGCCCATTCTGGTGTTTGATCTGGGCGAGCCTGCCAACATCGCCAGGGCGGTGCAGGGCGAGGTCGTGGGTACCTTGGTAAAGGAATAACGGCAAAAAGTAGATTTATTCATAAAATCCCCCTATTCTGATAACTATACACAAAATAAGGAGAAAACGATTATGAGCAGCATGACCAAACCCTTTGAAGAAAAAATGAACGCCAGCGTGGACCATCTGGTTCGTGAGCTGGCAGCCATCCGCGCCGGACGCGCCAACCCCGCCGTGCTGGACCGCGTGGCGGTGGATTACTATGGCAGCCCCACGCCCATCAACCAGATTGCCGCCGTCGCCGTGGCAGAGGCACGCATCCTGACCATCACCCCGTGGGATCGTTCGATGCTCAAGCCCATCTCCAAGGCGATCCAGACCAGCGACATCGGCATCAACCCCATCGACGACGGTCAGGTCATCCGTCTGGTTTTCCCCGCTCCCACCGAGGAGCGCCGCAAGCAGCTGACCAAGGACGTGCAGAAGCAGGGCGAGGAAGCCAAAATCGCCGTGCGCAATGTCCGCCGCGATGCTATGGATAAGTTCAAGGCACAGAAAAAGGCGGGCGAGCTGACCGAGGACGACCAGAAAAAGCTGGAGGACGAAACCCAAAAGCTGACCGACAAGTATGTAAAGCAAATTGACGAAATTTGCGCCAACAAGAACAAGGAAATTATGGAAGTCTGATTTTCTGGCGTGACCCAGACAAATTTTTCACCTGAAAGGGAACTACCGCTATGAAAACCCGTGTTATCACTGCCGTTGTGGGGCTGGCATTTCTGGCTCTTGTGCTTACTTTTTTTGATACGCTGCTGTTTGACCTGACGCTGACCGGGCTTTGCCTGCTGGCGATCCATGAGGTGTTTTCCGCCATGGGCTTCGGCAAAAAACAGTGGTATCTGTACGCCGTCACCGTGCCGTTTACGCTGTTGATCATGCTCAGCGGTATGCAGGCCGTGCGCGCAGTGCTGCTGCCCTGCAGCTTTCTGGTGGTTCTGTTTTTCAACGTCTGCCAGATCAAAAACGTCAAGACGATCGACTTCGGCAGGCTGTCCGGGTTTGTGTACTTTTCGGGTGTAATTATCTTCTGCTTTTACTCGCTGGTGCATTTAAAGCGGGTGCTGCCCTTTGCCGCGTACCGCTATGACGCCATCTACTTTATCCTGCTGATCCTCTGCTTTGCCTGGGGCGGCGATACGGCAGCCTACTTTGCCGGCCGCGCCTTCGGCAAGCACAAGCTGGCGCCCGTCGTCAGCCCCCACAAAACCGTGGAGGGTGCCATCGGCGGCGTGTGCGGCAGCATTGCGGCAGGTATGGTGCTGACGCTGGTGTACGCGCTGCTCTCGGCGCGGTACCATGTCATTACCTTTCATGTGCAGCCGTATCATTACCTGATTCTGGCGGTTATGGGCGGCATTGCGTCGGTGCTGGGCATTCTGGGCGATTTGTTCGCCTCGGCGGTCAAGCGCCAGATGGGCATCAAGGATTACGGCACCATTTTCCCCGGTCACGGCGGCATTCTGGACCGGTTCGACAGCGTGATGTTTGTTGCGCCGTTTGTGTCCATCGCCGTGCGCTTCTTCTTTTATATTATACAATAAAAGGACGATCGTATGAGCAAAACAATCACTCTGCTTGGCTCCACCGGCTCCATCGGCACCCAAAGCCTGGACGTAGCGCGTATGCACGGCTACAAGGTGTTCGGTCTTGCCGCCAACGCCAGCGTGGATAAGCTGCTGGCGCAGATCCATGAGTTCCACCCTGAGTATGTCGCCGTGGTGGATCCGGCTGCCTGCGAAAAGCTCGCCGCAGCGCTGGCAGGGCAGGCGAATGCCCCCAAGCTGCTGCAGGGCGCAGAGGGTCTGCGCACCCTTGCCGCCATGGACGGTGCCGGCACGGTGCTGAACGCCGTGGTCGGCATTGCCGGTCTGCCCGCCTCCCTCGCCGCCATTGAAAGCGGTCACGACCTGGCGCTTGCCAACAAGGAAAGCCTTGTCACCGGCGGACATCTGGTCACCGATGCGGTGGCAAAGCACGGCGTGCATCTGCTGCCCGTGGACAGCGAACACAGCGCCATCTTCCAGTGCCTGCAGGATGCCCACAGCGCCAAAACGCTGGAAAAAATCCTGCTGACTGCCTCCGGCGGTCCTTTCTTTGGGATGACGACCGAGCAGCTGCGCACCAAAACCAAGGCGGACGCGCTCAAGCATCCCAACTGGAATATGGGGGCAAAAATCACCATCGACTCGGCGACCCTGATGAACAAGGGTCTTGAATTGATCGAAGCGGCGTGGCTTTTCGGTCTGCCGGAGGATAAGATCCAGATCGTTGTCCAGCGCGAAAGCATCATCCACTCGGCGGTGCAGTTCAGCGACCATTCCATTCTGGCGCAGTTGGGTGTGCCGGATATGCGCATTCCCATCCAGTATGCGCTGACCTGGCCCGAGCGTATGCCCAGCCCCGTGCCGGAGCTGGACTTTGCCGCGCTGACCAAGCTGAGCATTGCCCAAGCCGACGACGAAACCTTCCGCTGCCTGGCAGCGTGCAAAAAAGCCATCCGCAAGGGCGGGCTGGCACCCTGCGCCGCCAACGGCGCCAACGAGGCTGCCGTGGCGCATTTCCTGCGCGATGAGATCGGCTTTTTGGACATCGGTCGCTTGGTCGAGGGCATTGTGGACAGCGATGCCTTCGGCGGCGATTACACGCTGGACGATGTGTACGAGTGTGACCGTATGGCGCGCGCGTATGTGGAGAGCCACCTGTAAAAACTACGGGCTATGGGCAAAACCGCATTATTTTGAGAGGTTTGTATGACGTTTTTCATTACTGCCGCAGTATCACTGTTGGTGTTCGGCAGTGTGGTGCTTGTGCATGAGCTGGGGCATTTTTTGGCGGCGCGCGCCGCGGGCATCCGGGTCAAGGAATTTTCCGTCGGTCTGGGACCGCGCCTGTGGAGCTTCACCGGCAAAAGCGGCACCCGCTATTCGCTGCGCTTGCTGCCGCTGGGCGGCTACAACCTGTTCAACACCCCCGATGCAGAGGAAATACCTGACGATGCTGCGCAGAAAAAGCCGCTGTTTCCGGCGGCTGTGCAAAACCTTTCGTTTGAGGATGCCCCGCCCCAGCAGCGCTTTTTTGTGACGCTGGCGGGCGCTGTGATGAACTTTTTGCTGGGCGCTGCCCTGATGCTGGCGCTGGCAATCTCCATGCCGATCCTTGGCTCCAACCGCGTGGCGGATTTTACCGCAAACGCCGCCAGCGCCGCCTACCTGCAGGCGGGGGACGAAATTTTATGGGTGGACGGCACCCGCTGCCGCAGCAGTTTTTCGCTGCTGAACAGCTTTGACGGCACAGAAAAACAACATACCCTTGTGATTTCCCGCGGCGGGCAGGTGATGACGCTGCACGGCGTGACCGTTGCCCCCCAAAGGGACGAAACCGGCGCATTGAAAAGCACCATCGACTTCCGCGTGGTGCGCGTTGCCAAAACGCCGCGCGCCGTGCTGAACCAAGCGCGGGATTTTTTCGGCTTTTACAGCACAATGATCCTGCGCAGCTTCGGCGAGCTTGCCACCGGCAAAACCGGCGTTGACCAGCTGACCGGACCTGTCGGCACCGTTGCGGTGGTGCGGCAGGCAATTTCCTACGGCTGGCAGGACGTTGTTTCGCTGATGGCGCTGCTGACCATCAACATCGGCATTTTTAACCTGCTGCCCATCCCGGCGCTGGACGGCTGCAAGCTGCTGTTTCTGGCGTTTGAATGTCTGACCGGGCGCACCGTACCCCTGCGCGCACAGGCGGTCATCAACACCGCCGGGCTGCTGGCGCTTATGGGGCTGATGCTGTTTGTGACGATGCAGGACGTGATACGCATTTTTTAAGGAGGCGCAACCATGAACCGTCAACTGAAACGGGAAGTGAAAATCGGCAACATTACCATCGGCGGCAACCATCCCATTGCCGTGCAGACAATGCTCAACGTGCCGGTCAAGGATATTGCCGGCAATGTGGCGCAGGCACAGCGCGTTGCCAAGGCGGGCTGCCAGATCGTGCGCGTGACCGTACCCACGCCGGCGGACGCCGCGGTGGTTTCTGCCATCAAGGAAGCCGTGGATATCCCCGTCGTGGCGGACATCCACTTTGATTACCGCGCCGCACTGGCAGCACTGGATGCCGGTGCTGACAAGATTCGCATCAACCCCGGCAACATCGGGGACGATGACCGCGTCAAGGCGGTGGCAGATGCCTGCAACGCCAAAAATGTACCCATCCGCATCGGCGTAAACGGCGGCAGTCTGGAAAAGCATATCCTTGCCAAGTACGGCGCCCCTGTGCCGGAGGCTATGGTCGAAAGTGCTTTGTACCATGTGCGTCTGCTGGAAAAGCATGACTTTAATAACATCGTTATATCGATAAAATCCAGCAATGTCCCCCGTATGATGTCCGCCTACCGGCTGCTGGCAGCGCAGACGGATTACCCCCTGCACGTCGGCGTGACCGAGGCGGGCGGCAACCGTATGGGGCTGATCAAGTCGGGTATGGGCATCGGCGGCTTGCTGCTGGAGGGCTTGGGCGACACCCTGCGCGTCAGCCTGACCGACGAGCCGGAAAACGAGGTCTATGCCGGGTATGATATCCTGCGCGCTGTCGGCTACGCCGTGGCGGGACCGGAGATCATCAGCTGCCCGACCTGCGGGCGCACCCAATACCCGATGATCGAAATTGCGCAGGAGGTCGAAGCCCGCCTGCGGGACGAGGGCTTCCAAAAGCCGCTGAAAATCGCCATTATGGGCTGCGTTGTCAACGGTCCCGGTGAAGCCAGCGATGCGGACATCGGCATTGCGGGCGGCAAGGACGAGGCGCTGCTGTTTATCCGCGGCGAAAAGATCCGTATGCTCAAGGGCGACATTGTCGGGCAGCTGCTGGAGGAGATCCACAAGCTGTAAGTTTCCTTTTTATTTTCATTTATCCGAGGTGTCCATTTGAAACCTTTTGTCACGCAGGTATGGCCGCAGTTTACGGCCGATGCCCAGTTCTGCAGCGCGTTCTCCACCGTTTTGGTGGAGCGCGTTGAGCTGTACCGCACAAAAAGACAGGTCGTTATCTGCCTGCGCAGCGCCGAGCCACTGGATACAGCGCTGTGCGGGCGCCTTTGTGCGTCCTTGCAGGACACCTTTGCCGGCTATGAGCTGCAGGTCAAAAACTATTTTGCCTACCCCAACATTACCCCCGAATCCGTTGCGCTGATGATTGAGGAACTCAAACAGCGGGGGATGCCCGTCAACGGCTTTCTGGACAAAAAACAGCCCGTCACCTTCGGGTCGGACGGCATTATCGTCCATGTCAGTGCGGGACGCCCGATTTTAGAGAGCGTGGAATTTCCCAAGGTGCTGGCGGAGCTGATCCAAGAGCGCACCGAGGCACTGCCCATTGTGCGCCTTGACGACAGCGGCGCGATGCGCACCGAGGAAGAATTTGAAAAATACCTGCAGGAAAAAGCCCCCGCTGTCAAGTTTGAAGCCAAGGAAACCCCGCCTGATTTCACCATCGAGGGGTTGGCGCTTACCAACAAGCCGGTCAAGCTGTTTTACGGCAAAAACTTTAAGCCGACCGATACCCGCCGCTTAAACGATTTGGGCGACGGCGGCAAGGTGACGGTCTGGGGCGATGTCTTTGCCACCGAGGTCAAGGGCAGCCGCCGCAAGATTTATTTTACCTCCATCACCGACTATTCCGGTTCCGTCAACCTCAAGGTTCTGGGGGATGAGGACGCCGATATGTCCAAGTGGGAGGGGCTGAAGCCCGGCACCACGCTGATTGTGCGCGGCAACTATATGTATGACAAATATGAGCATGACTACGTCATTTTGCCCTATGATGTCCTGCAGGTAGAGCGCGCGCAGCGGCAGGATACCGCCCCCGAAGGGCAAAAGCGCGTGGAGCTGCACCTGCATACCAAGTCCAGCTCGATGGACGGCTTCAACGACCCCGGTAAGATCGTGCGGCTGGCGCACCGTATGGGACACCGCGCCGTTGCCATTACCGACCACGGCGTCTGCCAAGGCTACCCCGAAGCCATGCTGGCGACCGATGCCATCCACGAAAGCGACCCCGACTTCAAGCTGATTTACGGCTGCGAGGCGTATTTTGTCGATGATATGATCCCCGCACTGTACGGCGGTGCCAAAATGCCGCTGGATGGCAGCTTTGTCGTGTTCGATACCGAAACCACCGGTCTGGACCCGCATACCGAGCGCCTGACCGAAATCGGCGCGGTGTTCGTCGAAAACGGAAAAATCAACGAGGAAAAGAAATTCTGTACCTTCGTCAACCCCGGCAAGCCCATCCCGCCGCGCGTGGTGGAGCTGACGGGCATCAACGATGCCATGGTGGCGGATGCCCCCACGCCGGACGAAGCCATCCGCGCCTTCAAGGAATTCTGCGGCGACCACATTCTGGTGGCGCACAATGCCCACAGCTTTGATATGCTGTTTATCCGCAAGGCAGGGGAGAGCGCGGGCGTCAGCTTTGACGAGAACACCTACATCGACACGCTGCCCATGGGGCAGGCGCTGTTCCCCGGGCTGCGCAACTATAAGCTGGATACCATCAACAAGCACTTGGAGATCCCGCCGTTCAACCACCACCGCGCCGTGGACGATGCCATGGCGCTGGCGCGCATCTTTGAGGTGATGCTGACCGATCTGGAGGAAAAGGACATCCACAATGTCGAGTCCATCAACACGGGTCTGGGCGGCAACAAAGAGGTGCTGAAAAAGAAATACTACCACCTGATCATTCTGGTGCAGAATCAGGTGGGGCTTAAAAATTTGTACCGCATCGTCAGCGCGGCGCACACGCAGTATTTCTTCAAAAAGCCGCGCGTACCCCGCAGTCTGCTGAACCAGTACCGCGAGGGGCTGCTGCTTGGCTCGGCGTGCGAGGCGGGCGAGCTGTACCGCGCCATTGTGGCGGGGCAACCCTATGAGCAGCTGCTGCGCATTGCCGAATACTACGATTTTCTGGAAGTGCAGCCGCTGGGCAACAACGAGTTTATGGTGCGCAACGGTCAGGTGGATTCTATGGAAGCCATCAAAAACTTCAACCGCACCGTCATCAAGCTGGGCGAGGATCTGCACAAGCCCGTTGTCGCCACCGGCGACTCCCACTTCCAAGAGCCGGAGGACTGGATTTACCGTGCGGTCATTCAGGCGGGCAACGGCTTTAAGGATGCTGACAACCAAGCCCCGCTGTATTTCCGCACCACCGACGATATGCTGGAGGATTTCAGCTACTTGCCCAAGGAAAAAGCCTGGGAGATCGTGGTGACCAACCCCAACAAGATCGCCGCCACCATCGACAACAACCTGCGCGCCATCCCCAAGGGTACCTACCCGCCCAGCATCCCGGGCGCGGAGCAGGAACTGCGCGATGATACGTGGAAACACGCCGCGCGCGACTACGGCACACCGCTGCCGGACGTGTTGCAAAAGCGGCTGAAAAAAGAGCTGGATTCCATCTGCGGACACGGCTACGCGGTTTTGTATGTCATTGCCGTGCGTCTGGTGGCATACTCCAACGCGGGCGGCTATCAGGTGGGCAGCCGCGGCTCGGTCGGCTCGTCCGCCGTGGCGCACTTCTCCGGCATTTCGGAGGTCAACTCCATGCCGCCGCACTATCTCTGCCCCGAATGCAAGCACAGCGAGTGGATCAACGACGGCATCCACTTTGACGGCTTTGACCTGCCGGACAAAAACTGCCCGGTCTGCGGCACCAAGATGATCGTGGAAGGGCATGACATCCCGTTTGAAACCTTCCTGGGCTTTTACGGCGACAAGGAACCTGATATCGACCTGAACTTTTCGGGTATGTATCAGTCCTGCGTACACCGCTATACCGAGGAGCTTTTCGGCAAGGAGAACGTCTTTAAAGCCGGCACGGTGTCCGGCTTGCAGGATAAAACCGCCTACGGCTACGTTAAAAAGTATCTGGAGGAGCGCGGCAAAACCGTCAACCGTGCCGAGGAAAACCGCCTTGTCATCGGCTGCACGGGCGTCAAGCGCACCACGGGGCAGCACCCCGGCGGTATGGTTGTTGTGCCGGATACCTTTGATATTTACGACTTCTGCGCCATCCAGCACCCGGCGGATGACGTCAAGGGCGGCTTGCTGACCACCCACTTTGAATTTAAATACCTGCACGATACCCTGCTCAAACTGGACGAGCTGGGTCACGATGTGCCGACCTTCTACAAATATTTTGAGGAATACTCCGGCATACCCATCGACTCGGTGCCGATGAACGACGAAAAGGTCTACAGCCTGCTGACCAGCCCTGCCGCCCTCGGCGTTACCGAGGAGCAGATCGGCTCGCGCACAGGCACCTTCGGCATCCCGGAAATGGGCACCAACTTTGTGCGCCAGATGCTTTTGGACGCCCAACCGAAGAATTTCTCAGAGCTGATCCAAATTTCCGGCTTGTCCCACGGCACCGATGTCTGGACGGGCAACGCCGACGAGCTGATACGCTCCGGCACCTGCACGATCGCCGAGGTCATCGGCTGCCGTGACAGCATTATGCTGTACCTGCTGCGCAAGGGGCTGGAACCCAAGATGGCCTTTGACATTATGGAGGCCGTGCGTAAGGGCAAGGTGGCAAAGGGAGGCTTCAAGCCCGGCTGGGAGGAAGCCATGCGCGAGCATGATGTCCCCGACTGGTATATCGAATCCTGCCGCAAGATCAAGTATATGTTCCCCAAGGCGCACGCCGTGGCGTACCTGATGGCGGCGATCCGGCTGATGTGGTTCAAGGTGTACCACCCGGCGGTGTTCTATGCCGTGTACTTCACTGTGCGCGGCGCGGATATCGACTACGAGGCGGCGGTCGGCGGCGTGCGGGTCGCCAAACAGCACCTGAAGGAAAACGAGGCGATCCCCAAGGACGAGCGCACCGCCAAGGACGATGATGCGTTGGTCAGCCTGCAATTGGAAAACGAGATGCTGCAGCGCGGCTGCGAATTTTTGCCCATCGAGCTGGGCAAAAGCTATGCCAGCAAGTATGTGGTGGAGGACGGCAAGGTTCGCCTGCCGTTTACCTCACTGCGCGGTCTGGGCGATGCCGCCGCCCTTGCGCTGGAACAGGCGACCATGAACGGGCAGCAGTATATTTCGGTGGAGGAATTGCAGCAGGCCAGCGGCGTGGCAAACTCGGTGTTCGATAAGCTGCGTGCGGTGGGCGCCTTGGGCAGCCTGCCCGAAACCAGCCAAGTGGATTTGTTCAGTATGATGTAAACAGGCAAGCTGCCGTTCCTCTTTGGGGAGCGGCAGTTTTTTATGGCAGAATAACCTTCCTGCGCCCTGCGGCATACTATATCCGCAAAGGGGGGCTTACTATGGCTGTGTTTCAAAACGGCATTGACGTGTCGCGTTACCAAGGCAGCATCAACTGGCAGCAGGTGGCAGCGGCAGGCAAGCAGTTCGCTATTGTGCGTGTCGGCTCCAGCGGCAGCGGGGGACTGTACATCGACCCGTATTTTTATCAGAACGTCAATGCCGCCCACGCGGCGGGGCTGCGTGTCGGCGCATACTATTACACCTACGCCCGCACGCAGACGGCGGTTGCCAATGAGCTGACGGTGTTTTTAAACGCCCTGCAGGGGCTGCAGCTGGAATACCCGGTCTTTGTGGATGTCGAAGCCAAAGACCTGACCACCCTCGGGCGCACCCAGCTGACCGCCTTGGTGCAGTACGCGATGGATATTCTGTACCAGCGCAAGTGGTACGCCGGGTGGTACAGCTACACCAATTTTATCAACAGCTATATCAACGCGGGGGCGCTTACCGAATACCCGCTGTGGGTCGCCGATTATCGTCAGACGCTCGGCTACCGCGGAAACTATGCAATGTGGCAGTATTCCGGCAGCGGCAGCGTAAACGGCATTGCCGGAGCGTGCGATTTGGACCGCTGCTATCAGGATTTTCTGCCTGCCATCAAGGCGGGCGGGTTCAACAACTACGGGGCCGACGGGCCCGTTTTGCAGCCCGTGCAAAAGAAACAGCTGGTCGTTTTTAACGAACGGACAGAATATTTTTACACCGCCAACCTCAACGATATCGTGGGCTACCTGCCCCTTGGCAGCTACCGCGTCATAAGCCGCACCACCCAAAAATACGCCGGGTACGACTGGGTGGTCTTTCAGCTGCGCGGCGAGGAATACTGGACTGTGCTGCTGGGGGACCGCAATCGCCTGGAGGATTGCACCTGCGGAAAGGACAGCGATTGAATTTTACCCCTTGAAATACAACCATAAGTTGTGGTATAATGGGAGCAGAATTTGACAAGCCCGCCTATTTTGTGGTTTAATACTGATATGTACGCAAATTGTACGCAAAATACGCCGGAGAACATCCGGCTTGAAGATAGGGCAATACCGCATAATTCCAAGTGCCGCAGCAGTCGGAGCGGTGCTTAAGCCGTCAGGTGGGAATTATGCGGTGTTGCCATAGAAAAAAGCAGCAAAGCAGGGAGAACTATGCCGAAAAAACAACAGGAATACGGAAACGAAACCATACGCCAGCTCAAAGGCGCCGACCGTGTGCGCAAGCGCCCGGCGGTCATCTTTGGCTCGGACGGCGTGGAGGGCTGCGCCCATTCCATTTTTGAAATCGTGTCCAACTCCATTGATGAGGCGCGCGACGGTCACGGCAACCGCATCAATGTCACCCTTTTCCCCGAACACGTCGTTGAGGTCGAGGACTTCGGGCGCGGCATTCCTGTGGATTACAATAAGGTCGAGGCGCGCTGGAACTGGGAGCTGATCTTCTGCGAGCTGTACGCCGGCGGCAAATACGGCGAGGGCAGCGGCAACTATGACTTCAGCTTGGGTCTGAACGGTCTGGGTCTGTGCGCCACCCAGTACGCCAGCGAGTGGATGACCGCCGATGTCTACCGCGACGGCTTTCACTACCATCTGGATTTCCAAAAGGGCGAAAACGTGGGCGGTCTGCAAAAGGAGCCGTTCTCCGGTCGCCGCACCGGCTCGGTCATCCGCTGGAAGCCCGACACCGAGGTCTTTACCGACATCAACGTCCCGGCAGCGCAGTTTCAGGATATGCTGCGCCGGCAGGCTGTCGTAAATGACGGCGTGACGATGGTTTTCAACGATAAATCCGGTCTGGAGCCGCAAAAGTACGAGTATCTGTACGAACACGGCATCACCGACTATGTCAACGAAATCGTGGGTGACAAGGGGCTTACCCCCGTGCATTTCTGCTCTGGCGCCGCCACAGGTCGCGACCGCGCTGACCAGCCGGATTATCAGGTCAAAATGAATGTGGCGTTTGCCTTTTCCAACACGGTGCAGACGCTGGAATACTACCACAACTCCAGCTGGCTGGAGCATGGCGGCAGTCCCGACCGCGCGGTGCGCACCGCCTTTGTGAACCAGATCAACGCATGGCTCAAAGCCAAAAACCTGTACAAGAAAAACGAGAGCGCTATCACCTTCAATGACGTGCAGGACTGCCTGGTGCTGGTGTCCTCCAGCTTTTCCACCCGCACCAGCTACGAGAACCAGACCAAAAAAGCCATCACCAATAAGTTTGTGGCGCAGGCGATGACCGAGTTTTTAAAGCACCAGATCGAGGTCTATTTTATCGAACACCCCGATGAAGCTGAAAAAGCCTGCAAGCAGGTGCTTATCAATAAGCAAAGCCGCGAACACGCAGAAAAAGCGCGTATCACCATCAAAAAGACGATGACCCAGCAGATGGATCTCGCCAACCGGGTACAGAAATTTGTCGATTGCCGCACCAAGGATGCAGCCCGCCGCGAGCTGTATATCGTGGAGGGCGATTCCGCTATGGGCGCGGTCAAGCAGAGCCGCGACTCGGAATTTCAGGCAATTATGCCTATCCGCGGCAAAATTCTGAACTGCCTAAAAGCCGACTACGCGCGTATTTTTAAGTCGGAGATCATCACCGACCTCATCCGCGTGATGGGCTGCGGCGTTGAGCTGGGCGGCAGCCACAACAAGGACCTGGCAAGCTTCAATCTGGAGAATCTGCGCTTTAATAAAGTGGTCATCTGTACCGATGCCGACGTGGACGGCTACCAGATCCGCACACTGGTGCTGACGATGCTCTACCGCCTGACGCCGACGCTGATCGACAAGGGGTATGTCTATATTGCCGAGTCCCCGCTGTATGAGATCAACACCAAGGGCAAGACCTTCTTTGCCTACACCGAGCCGGAAAAGGCGGACATTCTGCGCCGCATCGAGGGCGAAAAATATACGATCCAGCGCTCCAAAGGTTTGGGCGAGAACGACCCTGAGATGATGTGGCTGACCACCATGAGCCCCGACAGCCGCCGCCTGATCAAGGTGCTGCCCACCGATGCCGAGCGCACCTCGCAGGTGTTTGACCTGCTTCTGGGCGACAATTTGCAGGGTCGTAAAGAGCATATTGCCATGCATGGTGCCGAGTATCTGGACGATCTGGATGTAAGCTGATAGAAACCCCGAGGTTAAAGTAATGGCTAAAAAGAAAGAGAAAAAACTGACCCCCGCCCGACCCCAGCTGGGGGATAATGTAGAGATCCTGTCTGCCGGCGAAATTCTGGAATCCACCATCACCGACACGCTGGAAGTCAACTATATGCCCTATGCGATGAGCGTTATCGTTTCCCGCGCATTGCCGGAAATCGACGGCTTCAAGCCCGCCCACCGCAAGCTGCTGTACACGATGTACGGTATGGGTCTTCTGAAGGGCAACCGCACCAAGAGCGCTAACATCGTGGGCAGCACCATGCACCTGAACCCCCACGGCGATGCCGCCATCTATGACACCATGGTGCGTATGGGACGTTCCAACGAGAGTTTGCTGGTGCCCTTTGTGGATTCCAAGGGTAACTTCGGCAAGGCGTACAGCCGCGATATGGCGTATGCTGCTGCCCGTTATACCGAGGCAAAGCTGGAGCCGGTCTGCGACGAGCTGTTCCGCGATATCGACAAGGACACCGTGGACTTTGTCCCCAACTATGACGGAACGACCACCGAGCCGACGCTGCTGCCGGTGACCTTCCCGACCATCCTTGCCAACAACACGCTGGGCATTGCCGTCGGTATGGCGTCCAACATCTGCTCCTTCAATCTGGAGGAGCTGTGCAACGCCACCGTCGCCCTGATGAAGGACGCCAAGGCAGACCTGCGCGAAATTATCCCCGCGCCGGACTTTGTCGGCGGCGGCACAATTCTGTACGATGCCGACGAGATGAACAGCGTGCTGGAAACCGGACGCGGCAGCGTGCGTGTGCGCGCAACGTGGAGCTACGACAAGGCAAACAACTGCATTGACGTGACCCGCATCCCGCCCACAACAACGGTCGAAGCCATTATGGACAAGATCACCGAGCTGGTCAAGCAGGGCAAAATCCGTGAGATCAGCGATATGCGCGACGAAACCGACCTCAACGGCTTGAAGCTGACCATCGACCTCAAACGCGGGCAGGACCCCGACAAGCTGATGAACCGCCTGTACAAGTCCACCCCGCTGGAGGACAGCTTTGCCTGCAACTTCAACGTGCTGATCGGCGGGCAGCCCCGCGTGCTGGGCGTGCGCGACATTCTGCTGGAATGGATTGCCTTCCGCGCCGAGTGCGTGCGCCGCCGCACCTATTACGATTTAAAGGGCAAGGAAAAGCGGCTGCACCTGCTGCAGGGCCTGAAGGCAATTTTGCTGGATATCGACAAGGCGATTGAAATTGTGCGCAACACCGCCGAAGAATCCGAGGTCGTCCCCAACCTGATGATCGGCTTCGGCATTGACGAGGTGCAGGCGGAGTATGTGGCGGAGATCAAGCTGCGCCACCTCAACCGCGAGTATATCCTCAAGCGCACCGAGGAAATCGAGGAGCTGGAAAACGCCATCGAGGATCTGCGGGATATCCTGAACCGCCCCGCGCGCATCAACAAGATCATTATGCGCGAGCTGGCGGATGTTGCCAAAAAGTACGGCAAGCCGCGCCGCTGCGAAATCCTGTACGAACTGCCCGCCGCCGAGGTGGAGGAGCCGGAGCAGCAGGTGCCGGACTACCCCGTCAACCTGTTCTTCACGCGCGAGGGGTATTTCAAAAAAATCACCCCGCAGAGCCTGCGTATGAGCGGTGAGCAAAAGCTCAAGGACGGCGACGAGGTGCTGTTTACCTGCGAAGCCACCAACAGCGTCGAGCTGCTGTTCTTCACCAACCATCATCAGGTCTACAAGTCCCACGCCTACGACTTTGCCGACAGCAAGGCGAGCGTGCTGGGCGATTACGTCGCTTCCAGCCTTGGCATGGACGAGGGTGAGTTCCCCCTGTATATGGTCGTTACGCCGGACTACAAGGGCTGGATGCTGTTCTTCTTCAAGAGCGGCAAGTGCGCCAAGGTGCCGCTGTCCAGCTACGAAACCAAGCAGAACCGCCGCAAGCTGCTGAAGGCTTACAGTGACAAGGATCAGCTGGCGTTTATGCGCTACCTGCCCGAGGAAACCGAGCTTGCCATCTTTACCTCCAACAACCGTCTGCTGCTGGCGGCAACGGCGCTTATCCCCGAAAAAGCCACCCGCGACTCCGCCGGTGTCAACGTAGTTACGCTGAAAAAGAACGCCAAAATCACCCGCATCACCCCCAGCGACACGCTGGAATTGACCGATGCCCACCGCTACCGCGTGCGCACCCTGCCCGCGACCGGCGCCATCATCCGCGCCGACGATACGGCGGAACAGCTGACCCTCGGATAAAAAAGCATGGGCAACGCCGCACAATTCCCGCCTGACGGCTTAAGCACCACTCCGGCGGCTGCGGCACCTCGCTCGCCGTATCGGCACTTAGAATTATGCGGCATTGCCTATTGACAAATCCGCTGCTTTGCGGTATAATTGCAGTCACTGATGCGGGATTAGCTCATCCGGTAGAGTGACTGCTTCCCAAGCAGTAGGTGGCGAGTTCGAGACTCGTATCCCGCTCCATACAGCGTACTGACAGATTGGTCGGTACGCTTTTTTGTTAGGAGAATCTGTATGCTCAACGCATTTCCCATCTATCACTGGTTCCGCAACGGCAACCCCTATTCCGGGGCGGAGGGCGGTATGCGGTATGTCATCACGCCGGGCAAGCGCCCCGACCCTGCGGACGAAACCGGCAAGAAAAAGCTGTCCTTCCTGTGCGCGCAGGTCTGGCCGGGACCGTGGAGCATCGAACACACGGCGGAGGAAAAAATTCAGACGCAGGAATTTTCTGCCGACCAGCAGGGACTGGACGCTGCCGTGGCGTGGCTGCAGCAGTGCTATGATGCCGAGCGCAGCCGCTGGGAAAATATCCCTTCGATTCTCGACTGCGAGCCGGACCGATAACATAATGCAAGGGGAGAGTTCCATGCTGCAAGAAAAAAAGTGGTTCGCGGGCAGCGCCGTGCTGTTTGCCGCGGCGTATGCCGTATACCTGTATGCGGCGGTCATCAGCGGCGGTTCGCCGGGGGCGCTGCTGGTGTATCAGGCTGCGCTTACGGTGGGTATAGTGCTGGCAGGGTACACGGTGGTCAAGCGCCTTTTGCCGGGTGTGGGCTTTCGTAAATTGCTGCCGGTATCCTTCACGGCGGGCTGTGTGCTGCTGTATCTTTGCTATATTGCTGCCCGCGGGCAGCGCTGGGTGCTGCTGCTTCCGCTGCTGCTGGGGCTGGCTTCGCTTAAGGAAACCGCGCAAAGGCTGCGCCGCTATCAGCCATGCCGCGCCGATGCAGTTTTGCTGGCAACGCTGGCGTGCTTTACCGCTGCCTACGTTTTGTGCGCGGTGCTGCCCTTTGCCCGGGCGGATAAGCTGACGAATTTTGCCTATCATCAGGATATGCTGTGGTCGGTGGGCAATGCCGCAGCCGCCAAACTGGGCTTTCCGATCCAGGATATGCGCTTTGCCGGCACGACGCTGAACTACCACTACCTCAACGATGTTACGGCGGGTATTCTGGCGTTTGCGCTGGGCGACCTGCCTGCCTACGAAAGCCTTTGCTTTTACTGGTATCTGCCGGTGGTGTGCGTGCTGGTGCTGTCCCTGTATGAGCTGGCGCGCCGCTTTACCGCGCACCGTACCTTTGCGGCGCTGGTGCCTGCAGGGGTGCTGTTCGGCGTGGGCAGCACGGGCGTGTTTCAGTATGTGACCAACATCAACGGGATGGGTACTGCCACCATCAGTCTGTGCGCCGTGTTTGCCTTGTGCGCTGAATTGGACGATGCAGCGGCATTTCGCAGGCTTTCGCTGCCGCGCAAGCTCGGCTTTTACCTTTTGGGGTATGCCGTCGGCTTCGGCTGCTCTATGTTCAAAAGCACCATCGGCGCGCTGGCGTGTCTGGCTATGCTGGCGGCGGCGCTGGCAGGACTGCCGACCCGCAAAAGCGGTGCGCGGCATTTCGCGCTGGCGGCGGTCAGCGGGGCAGGCTTTGCCACCGCGTACCTGCTGGTCTTTTGCAAGGCGGTCAACAATCTGGTGTTCAGCGGCTGGCAGGGACTTTGGCAGCTGCCCCACCATGTGCTGAAAGCCGGCGGGGTCATCGCTGTGGTGTACCTGGCGGCAATGCTGTACAGCTTGGCGCGGTTTTCCAAGCTGCGGTTTGACGCGCTTATGGCAAACGCTATGGCGATCGGCGGGGCGCTGGCGGTCAGCCTGTACACCCACTATTCTGCATCGCAGGTGTATTTTGTGCTGATCGCCGTACCTATGATGCTGGTGTGTTGTCTGCCCTTGCTGGATCGCCTGTACGGGCAAAACCGCCTTGCGTGGCGCGGCGCGGCGGCGGTGCTGGCGGTATGGATGGGCGTCAACTGCCTGTCACTTTTGCCCAATGCCCGCAGCGGCGTGCAGGCGCTGCTGCGCATCTATCACCTGCGCGTCAGCGATTACGCAGAGGAAAACATCACCGCACAGGATTACGATGCCATGCTCTGGCTCAAGAACCACAGCGCAGCCGAGGATATCTTTGCCACCAACCGCAACAACAAGCAGTACGCGGCAGGGGAGGGCGTGTTCCACTATTACACCGCCGCCAGCGAACGCCGCTGCTATCTGGAAAGCTACCGTTACTGTATGGATTACAGCGGTATGTACCACGAGGTGCGCCGCCGTCTGGAACAGGTCAGTGACCGCATCTTCCACGAATACGGCGAGGACGAGGCATTTGCCGTTGCCGGGCAGGAGGGCATCGACTGGCTGGTGGTCTTTACCCCGGTCAACGACCCCGCTTGGCGGCGCACCCCCGCCTACGAAAATGACACCGTAAAAATTTACCGTGTCAGCGAATAAAAATCCATCTGCACCCAAGGGCAGCCCAATTTCGGGTTGCCTTTTTGCGTAAAATAGGGTATACTATACTCGTATGTCTGTAACAATTGTATGTCTGTAACAATTATGTGTAAATAAACCACGGGAGTACCCTATATGAGTAAAGTTGCCGCTTCTATACTTTCTGCTGATTTGGCAAATCTTGCCGCGGACAGCAGATGTCTGCTGAACGCCGGCGCGGATATTCTGCATTTTGACGTGATGGATGGGCATTTTGTGCCCAATATCAGCTACGGCGCCCCCGTGCTGACCTGCCTGAAACAGGCGTTGCCTGACGCCTATTATGACGTCCACCTGATGATCAGCGAGCCTGCCCGCTATGCGGCGGATTTTGCCAAGGCGGGCGCAGACCTTATCACCTTCCACTACGAGGCTGTACCCGGCAGGGTGGGCGAAACCATCGACACCATCCGCGCAGTGGGCTGCAAGGTGGGCATCAGCATCAAGCCCGGCACGCCTGTGGAAGAAATTTTCGACTGGCTGGACAAGGTGGATCTTGTGCTGGTTATGAGCGTGGAGCCGGGCTTTGGCGGGCAGAGCTTTATGCCTGCCGCGCCGGAGCGCATTGCGGCGCTGCGCCGGGAATGCGACCGCCGCGCGCTGCACACCCTGCTGGAGGTGGACGGCGGCATCAACACGGTGACCGGCGCACAGTGCGCCGCCGCCGGGGTGGACTGGCTGGTCGTGGGCAGCTTTTTGTTCAAGGCAAAGGAACCTGAAGCCGAGATCCGAACCCTGCACGGCTTGAGCTATCAGACAATGTAAGGAGATAAGCGGTCTTATGGCGAAACATAAGAAGTTTGAACGCAGCGAAAACTACACCTTTTACAGCGACCTGCTGTGGTGCAGCGTTCCGCTGACCGGTATGGCGTGTTACTATTACGGTATGCGCCCGGCGCTGCTGATGCTGGCGGGCTTGCTTACGGCCTACCTGTTTGACTGCGCGCTGGCGCCCCTGCACGGTGCGGGTCACCAGCCCCACGAGCCGTCCAGTGAGTGCTTTGCCGCACTGATCGTGCTGATGATGCCTGCCACGGTATCCTACGCGGTGGTCGTGGCGGCGGTCATTGCGGCGGTGATGGTCAAGGAAGCCTTCGGCGGCGAGGGACACTATCCCTTCCACCCGGCAGCGGTGGGTATGGCGGTTGCGGGCATTTCCTGGCCCGAGCAGCTGTACGTCTACCCCGTGCCGGGTACCAAGCTGCCCCTTTTCAACCCGGCGCTGAAATATGCCACCGTTGAGGGGATGAACACCACGCTGCGCGGCGGCGGTCTGCCCAGCGACAGCACCATGGAGCTGCTGACCGGCAATGTTTCGGGCGGTATGGGAATCTGTGCCTCGCTGGTCATTGTAGCGTGCGGGCTGTTTTTGCTGGCGCGCGGGCATCTGCGCCCGGCAGTGCTGATCCCGTTTTTTGTGGTGTGCGTGGGGCTGCCGTGGCTGTTCCCGCAGCTGAACGAGCTGCCGTTTCTCAGCGCGCCCTGGCAGTTTGTGCGCCAGCGCGTCTATCTGGAAAAGTACATCCTGCTTTCCGGCACAACGCTTTTCGGCGGGCTGTTCCTTGCGTGCGAGCCTGTCACCATGCCCAACCGAACCAACGCACAGGTGGCATACGGTATTATTTTGGGCGTTGCGGTGTTCTTTTTCCGCAACCTCAGCCCGTATGAAACCCCGATGTGCTTTGCCTTGCTGATCGTGGACGCCATCCCCGAATGGCTGGACCTCATCAGCCACCGTACCGAACGCATTCGCTTTATGAAAAAGGAGGAACAGCGCCTTGCCCAATCATCCGACACGGAATGACCGCCGCAAAGGTGAGGAACGTTCCGAAACCCTGATCATCCCGCATATTACCAAAGAAATGGTGCAAAAGGCGCAGCAGATGGCAGACCAAGGTGCCAGCCGCGCCGAGATCGAGCAGGCAATTTTTGCCATGCAGCAAGCACCGTTCCAGCCCGAGGTGCCGCAGACCCCGCCGCCCCGCAAGGGCTTTATGGGCTTTGCCCGCCGCAAAGTACCCGCTGCGCCGATTGCGGAGCCGACGGTTTCTGACGAGCCGACCCCCGCCGAGGTCGCGCCGCCCGAACCTACGGAACCGCCCGAACCGATGCAGCCCGAAGCACCGTCTGCCCCGCAGACGAAACGCCCCGCCGCTGCGCCCACACAGCCCGCTGCCCCTGCGCCCAAGCAGGCGGTGCGTCCGGCTGCCCGTGCGCCGCGCACCTACCAGCAGGCGGAAGCCGAGCTGAACGAGCGCATCCGCCGCGATCACATCTGGTTGTCCAACCCCGTTATGGTGCGCGGTCTGGGCCTTGCCCTGGTTATCGGTGCGGCGCTGGACGGCAAGCGCGCCCTGATGCTTTGCGTGGCGAGCCTGATCCTTGTCGCCTTGACCCGCCCGGTCGCCGTGGCGATCTGCCATTTGACCCAAAACCGCTGGCGCCCGGTCATCTACTGCTATACAGCGGCGGTTTTGTACATCCCAACGTACATTCTTATGTATCGGATGTTCGGCGCTGATTTGTCGGTGCTGGGCATCTACCTGCCCATTCTGACGGTTGACCCTGCCATTGTCAAGCGTATGGAATTTACCGAGCTGGAGTCGGTTTCCACGGCATTCCGCCACGGTTACAACAACGCATTGGGT
The DNA here is from genome assembly GCA_004552305.1 of Subdoligranulum variabile. Classification (GTDB taxonomy): domain Bacteria; phylum Bacillota; class Clostridia; order Oscillospirales; family Ruminococcaceae; genus Gemmiger; species Gemmiger variabilis_A. Next base: position 99,122 of record SFOX01000005.1, read on the forward strand.
ATGTGCGCGGCACTGCTGCTGGTGGGCTGTTTGCGCGAATTTTTGGCGACCGGCGCGATTTTCGGGCATGTTGTGATCCACAGAACGCTGCTGCCCATGGCGGCGCTGCCCGCCGGCGGCTTTGTGCTGCTGGGTGTGTTGGCGGCGATCTGGCTGGCATCCGTCAACCTGTACAAAGACTTCAAGCATGAGGAGGTGCGCCGTCTGTATGCCAACCGTAAGCATTGATTGGGGCAGCGTGGGGAGCGGTGTGTTCCAGTTCCTCAGCTATATGGGGCTGGCGGTTTTTGCCGAAAATGTCATTTTGTCCCGTGCGCTGGGCGTTACCCGCCTGCTCAAGCTGGTACCCGACCACAAGGCGCAGATTTGGAATTTTGCGCTGCCGCTGATTTTGGTTATGACCCTTTCAGCCCCCTTCGGCTGGCTGGCGCACAACGTGCTGTTTATCTGGCTGCGCGCTGTTTTGCCCGCGTGGCTGCCGCTGTCGGCGCTGCGCCCGGTGGTGTACCTCAGCTGCGGTGTCGCGGCGATGGGCATTACCTGGCTGCTGCTGCTTTTGTTGCCGAAAAAAATCGCCGACCCCTGCCGCGAGCAGACCAGCCTTGCCACCTGCAGCACCGGCGTGCTTGGCACGCTGCTGATCTGCGCCAACCAAAATTACACGATGCTGCAATGTATTGCCTTTAGTCTGGGCAGTGCGTTGGGATATATCTTTATCGTCTTTATTGTGCGTGAAGGCCGCCGCCGTCTGGGCAATAAGGCTGTGCCTGCCATCTTTCAGGGGCTGCCCAGCTCGCTGATTTATGTCGGTATTCTGTCACTTGCCATCTACGCCTTGGTCGGTCACGCCGTGGTGCTGTAAGGGCACTACCGCATAATTCTAAGTGCCGATACGGCGAGCGAGGTGCTGCAGCCGCCGGAGCGGTGCTTAAGCCGTTAGGCGGGAATTGTGCGGTGTTGCCTAGGCAACTTTACAGAGGGGATGTGTTGATGATGTCGTTTCCGTGTTTTTCCGCCGCTGATATTCTGCTGCCTGCCGAAACTGTCCCGCTGGACAGCTGGGCGTGCATTGCCGTGGATCAGTTCACCTCCCAGCCGGAATATTGGCAGCGCGCCGAAGCGCTGACCGCCGGAAAACCCAGCACGCTGCATATCGTGCTGCCGGAGGCGTACCTCGGCACTGCGCAGGAGCAGCCCCGCCTGCAAAGCATCCGCGCCGCCATGCGCGAGTACCGCAAACAGGTGCTGACCCGCACCGTACACGGCTATGTGTATGTGGAGCGCACCCAGATGGACGGCACCGTGCGGCAGGGTCTGGTGGGTAAAATCGACTTGGAAAGCTACGACTACACCCCCGGCGCGAAGCCTGCCATCCGCCCGAGCGAGGCAACGGTGGTGGAGCGTATCCCGCCCCGGCTGCGGGTGCGCCGCGGCGCCGAGCTGGAAACGCCCCACGTTATGATGTTGGCGGACGATGAACACGCCACGCTGATCGAACCCATCGGGGACTGCAAGGACAGCCTGCCGCTTTTGTATGACGGCGAGCTGATGCTGGGCGGCGGACGGCTGCGCGGCTGGGCGGTGGAAACGCCGGAGCTGATTGCGCGTGTGGACGCCGCCTTGGCGGCGCTTGCCGACCCGGACGCCTTTGCCGCGCGCTGGCACAATGCCGCGGGGCAGACCCCGATGGTGCTGGCAGTGGGGGACGGCAACCACAGCCTTGCCACCGCCAAAGCCTATTGGGAAGAATTGAAGCCCGGTCTGACCGAGGAACAGCGCCGCACCCACCCTGCGCGGTGGTGTCTGGCGGAGGTGTGCAACGTACACAGCCCTGCCATTGAAATGGAGCCGATCCACCGGGTGGTGTTCGGCGTTGCCGCCAAGACGCTGTTTGCCGATCTGGATGCGTGGGACAAGCAGCAGAAGGCGAGCGCCCCCGCCGGTTCCCAAACGCTGCGTCTGGCGGATGCGGCAGGGGAGAGCCTGGTTGCGCTGCAAAACCCGCCCGCACCGCTGACCGTGGGCAGCGTCGAAGCCTTTTTGGCGGACTGGCTGCCCCGCCACCCCGAATGTAAGGTGGATTACATCCACGGCGACGGCACTGCGCTGAGCCTTGCCGCTGACCCCGCACATCCCGCCACGGCAATTTTGCTGCCGGATTTTGCCAAGGCTGACCTGTTCAAGGGCGTGGTCTTGGGCGGCGTGCTGCCCCGCAAGACCTTCAGTATGGGACACGCCGAGGAAAAACGCTATTATAACGAATGCCGCGATCTCACCGCGGAGCAATAAGAAATGGACGTAACTATGGAAAAAACGCAACAGACCCCCGGCAGCGCACCACATCGCCGCCGTCGCCGCCGCAGCCCCGGCAATGGGGGCAGCAACGCCCCGCAGCAGCCCCGCCGCGAGGGGGAAACCGCCCGCCCTGCCGAGCAGCGCCCGCAGCCGCAAAATGCGCAGCAGCCCCCCAAGGACGCAAGACCTGCCCGCGGACGCCGCCCTGCCCAAGGGCAGCCGAAGCCGCAAGCTGAAGCCCCGGCGCAGCAGCCCAAGCAGCCCCGCCCGCGCAATGCGGCGCAGCAGCCCACGCGCGAACCCGCCGCCCGCCCGCAGCCTGCCGCAAAGCCGCAGACAAGCCGCCCGGCACGCGCACCCCGCCCCCGCGCAGAGGAGGAAACCACCGGGCTGGAATTGATTTCCCGCCGCCCGCCCAAGCAGAAATTCGCCAGCTTTGACGAGTATCTTTCTGCCCACGGCGGCATCACCGCGCCGCTGCCCCCCGAGCCGGAGCAGACCGAGCCGCTGCCGCAAGTCGCACCCGCTGCGCCGGAAACCCCGGCAGAAGCCGAATGACCCCCGCTACCGCGTCCGCGCTGCGCTGCCCGGTCTGCCAAAAGCCGCTGCTGTTGATGGGGCGCAGCCTGCGCTGCCCCGCCGCGCACAGCTTTGACCTTTCCAAAGAAGGCTACGCAAACCTTTTGCCGCTGCAAAAAAAGCACGCCGCCGACCCCGGCGACGGCAAGGAGATGGTGCGGGCGCGCCGCGCGTTTTTGTCGGCTGGCTATTACGCCCCGCTGATGCAGACGCTGGTTGAGCTTTGTGCCGCGCTGCCACACGCCCATGTGGTGGATGCCGGCTGCGGGGAGGGCAGCTACGATGCGGCGTTGCTGCAAGCCTTGCCCGAAACCGAACTGGTGGGCTTTGATTTGTCCAAGGAAACCGTGCGCCTGGCGGCCAAGCTGGTGCCGCAGGCAGCCTTTTGCGTGGGCGGCAGCTTTTGCGCCCCCGTGCGCGACGGCTGGGCGGACTTGATTTTGAACATTTTTTCGCCCTTTGCGGGGGCGGAATTCCGCCGTATGCTGACACCGGGCGGACATCTGATTTACGCGGTGCCCACGGCGCGCCACCTGTACGGCTTAAAACAGGTGCTGTACAAAACACCCTACGAAAACGAGGTGCGGGACATCGAATACGAGGGCTTTGCCTTCTGCTATGCCCGGCAGACCGAGGCGGAGATCACCGTGCAGGGCGCAGACCTGCAAGCCCTGTTTGCGATGACCCCCTATTACTGGAACACCCCCGCCGACGGTGCCGAACGCCTTGCCGCCTGCGACAGCGTGACCACCGAGATCGGGTTCCGCTTTCTGGTGTACCAAAAAACCGAATAACCGCAAAAAGCGCCGAAGCATTCGCTTCGGCGCTTTGCGTTTGTCGATAAATTTGTTAGGAAAACTGCGAACTATCGGCAGGTTTGTAGGGGACGCATATATGCGTCCCGTGCGGTTTACCCGTTGGGTTGCATTATCGGGATGGCTGCGGCGGGCAGCATATATGCCGCCCGTTGAAACTATCCCCAAAAAGCCCTTTTTCGGGCAGTAATGTAGGGATGGTTCCCTACAAACCTGCGGTGAGTTTGCAATCATACCCTTCAGTTTGTAATTGCTTCATTTTTACAGCAGCTTGTTGCCCAGCGCTTGGCTGGTGCGGGACAGCGACAAATTTGCCAGCTCCTGGTTGTCCAGCATGTAGCGCAGCACCAGAACGTTGGCGACAAACAGCATCGCCAGCTTGGCGGGGATGCTGCCGGAATCCAGCGGGCTTTCGGTTGCGCCGCAAAGCAGCACCACGTCCGCCAGCGCGGCACCGGGAGCATCATCGTAGTGGGTGACCAAAATCACCTTGGCACCGTTGTCCTTGGCAATGTGCAGGGTATCCATCATATCGCGGGTGCAGCCGGAGTAAGAGATAAACAGCACCACATCCTCCGGTCCCATCAGGCTGGCGGTGATGGCCTGCATATGGCTGTCGCCCGCTGTGCGGAACTTGGTGGAAAGCATCGAAAACCGCGCCCAGATATCTCCCGCCAGCACTTGGCTGCCGCCCTGCCCCAGACAGTACACCTGCCGGGCGCGCTGCAGCAGCGTGGCGGCGTGGTCGATGGCTTCGGGGTCCAGCACATTGCGGGTGGCGTTCAGCGCCTCCACCGCCGTGGTGTAGGCGTGGTTGCAAAGGGTCTGTGTGTCAACGCCCGGCTCCAGCTTGAGCGCCACGGGGGAGGCAGTGGCGGTCGCCTTGGCAAGTGCGATTTTCATTTCGTTGTAGCCCTGAAAACCCAGCGACCGGCAAAACCGAAAAATCGTAGCCTCCGCCACGCCGCAGGACTTCGCCAGCGAGGATATTGAAAGATACTGGACATCCTCGGCGTGCTGCATCAGATAATCCGCCACGATGGCACCGGATTTTGTCAGGCTGTCGCGCTTGGCACGCAGCATATCCCAAAAGCTCTGTTCAACCATGGTTGGGGGCGTCCTTTCCTTCCTATAATATTTTGCTTACTCTGCGCGGGTCAGTGCGTCGTACAGCCCGTGCGCCAGCGCTTTGTGGGACTCGACGGTCATATGCATACCGTCCACCGGCGAGCAGCCCGCGCCCGGCAGGGTGTTGGCGTCCAAAAAGCGCACGCCGGGGATGTCCCGTAGCATCGGCTCCAGCTGGGCGGCAATACCGGCGCTGCGCTCGTGGCAGCCGGTTCCCATGGCATCGCGGAACATCAGCTTATCGTATGCGGGCGTGATGCAGGGCGGCACGATCACCAGCACGTCAGGGCGGGCGTTGTCGCGCCAGCACTCGGTTGTCAGCGCCTTTTTGACCAGCCGCACAATGCCCTGTGCGATCAGGTAGGAATTGCAGCCGAAGCGCTCCTTGCTGTCGTTGGTACCCAGCATAATAGTAACGGTGTCCAGCGGGGCGTGGCTCATCAAAATGGGGGTGATGACGCGCAGACCGTTCATCCCCTCGGTGATGGGATCATCGAACACGGCGGTGCGTCCGGGCAGACCCTCCTCGACAACGCTCCAACCGCTGCCCAGCAGACTTTGCAGAACGGTGGGGTAGCGCTCCTCCAAGCCGTAGCGACCATCGCGCACCGGGTCGTATCCGTAGGTGTTGGAATCCCCGAAGCAAAGGACACGGCGCTCCTTGATATTTTCGTAGTTCATAAGGAGGCTCCTTTTTATTAAAATGAAAAGATATTTCTTTTCCTTATATTATAACGGCTCTGAAATGGGCTGGCAATAGGCAAAAATACCATTTCCACGCCCTATTTTTTGTACAACACTGCCCGCAAAGCACACACACAGCGCGGCTTTTCTGAAAATGAAAGGATTTTTTCACAAAAACAGGTTTGTTGTACAGAAATGAAAAGCAATCGCGGGTCAGGGAAACGTGTCCCCTCGCTTTGCCGCCGAAAAGCTGCCGCTACCCGGAGAAGAAACCGTCACAGCAATATGCAAAAGCAAAATAACGCGAAGTAACGTATAAAAAAGCGAATTTTCTAAAACGGATACAAAAACAGCAGCGAGGGCGCGGGGTGCCGTCCTTAACCATCACGCGCTCGGCAGTTGCGCCACAACGCAGGAGCTGCAATGCCAGATAGTACCCACGCAAGACTTTGTATGGAAATTGTTTTCATTTTGTAACCATTTTGACAGAGCAGGGGAGAGGGGTTTTTTCCGGTTAAAAGGGAACATATCCTGCAAATATCCCCTTGTTTTGCACAAAAACGAACGGCATTTGTGCAATCTGTACATAAAACAGGAATTTTCTTGTGTATTTCACATCTGGACAAAATGAAATAAATTTTCTAAAAAGAAATATCACGAGGGACGCAGACGCAAGCGACCTCTCATAAATGCCGAAAGGCAAAAGAAGGAGAAAAACTATGAAGAAGCAAGTATCCGCTCTGTTGGCCGCCGGTATGGCAGCCAGCCTGCTGGTTGGCTGCGGCGGCGCCGCCTCCTCCAGCGCAGCAAACTCTACCCCTGCGGAAAGCACCCCCGCCTCCGCCGCCACCGAAACTGCCACCGGTGAGTCCGCGGACATCACCCTGTGGACCTACCCCATCGGCAAGTGGGGCGACTCCGAGTCCGTTGACGCTCTGCTGGCGGACTTCAACGCCAAGTACCCCGACATCCATGTGACCGTTGAGTATCTGGACTACACCAACGGTGACGACCAGGTCAACACCGCCATCGAGGGCGGCTCTGCCCCGGACCTCGTTATGGAAGGTCCCGAGCGTCTGGTTGCCAACTGGGGTGCCAAGGGTCTGATGGTCGACCTGAGCGACCTGTGGACCGACGAACAGAAGGCCGACATCAGCGCCAGCGTCGAGAGCGCCTGCAAGGACTCCAGCGGTGCTTACTACGAATTCCCCCTGTGCATGACCGCCCACTGCATGGCCATCAACAAGAACGTGTTTGAGGCTGCCGGCGCCATGCAGTACGTTGACGCCGAAAACCACACTTGGACTACCGAAAACTTCCTGAAGGCTGTTCAGGCTGTCTACGACTCCGGCAAGACCGACGTGGGCGCCCTCTACTGCAGCGGTCAGGGTGGCGACCAGGGCACCCGCGCTCTCGTCAATAACCTCTACGGCGGCACCTTCACCGACGCTGCCCACACCAAGTACACCGCCGATTCCGCTGAGAATATCAAGGCTCTGGAAACCCTGAAGGCACAGGACGGCATCAACTTCGACGCTTCCATCAACGGCGGCGAGGAGATCACCCTGTTCCGCAACGGCACCCTGCAGATGGCTTTCTGCTGGAACATTGCCCAGCAGAAGAACTCTGACAACGGTCCTGCCGGCACCACCAACAGCGGCGACGAGATCCTGTTCATGGGCTTCCCCTCCGAGAGCGGCAAGCCTGCTCTGCAGGGCGGCATCTGGGGCTTCGGCATCTTCAACAACGGCGACGAGAACAAGATCGCTGCTGCCAAGAACTTCATCAACTTTATGGCCAACTCTGAGGAAACTGCCAAGGCCGTTACCACCTCCAGCTACTTCTCCGTCAAGAAATCTCTGTCTGACATCTACGCCGATGACGAGATCATGAACGAGTACCAGAAGCTGATGCCTTATCTGGGCGACTACTACCAGGTTACCCCCGGCTGGGCCGAGGCTCGTACCGCTTGGTGGAATATGCTGCAGCAGGTCGGCGCTGACGAGGATGTTACCACCGCTGTCAACGATTTCTGCGCCACTGCCAACGCAGCTGCCAGTGCTTCCTAAACTCTAAGATTTGCAGCCAACCTACGGCGTCCGACCTCTGACAGAAACGCAGCGGTGGGACGCCGCTTTTTATGAAAAACGGAAAGGAGCGATCCTCTTGGCAATTTCTGCAGCTGCCAAAAAGAGCGAGCCAAAGATGAGCCGTGCGCTTGTCCGGCAGGAAACCATCGCCGGTTACCTGTTCCTGCTGCCCAGCCTGCTTTTCTTCGTCGGCTTCGTTATCTACCCTATGTTTATGTGCGTGTTCACGAGCTTTTTTGACTCGACGATGAACCGCGCCGATGTCTTTGTCGGTCTTGCCAACTATGTGGAGCTGTTCCAGGATACAGTCTTTCTGGGCGCTTTGCGCAATACGCTGATCATCGTGGTCGTTTCGGTGCCTATCACTTGCATCTTCTCGCTGTGGGTGGCATCCGCCATCGTCAATATGCCTTCGTGGGCAACCTCGCTGTTTCGCGTCATCTTCTATCTGCCCGTCGTTACCGGCTCTGTCGCCGTTACCGTCGTGTGGAAGTGGATGTTCAACAACTACTACGGCATCTTCAACTACCTGGGCAAGTCCATGGGCGTTCTGGACCAGAACATCAACTGGCTGGGTGACCAACGCTATGCGCTGGCGTGCATTATCCTGATTTTGCTCACCACGTCGGTGGGTCAGCCCATCGTGCTGTATGTTTCGGCGCTGGGCAACGTGGATCAGTCCTTGGTCGAAGCCGCCGAGGTGGACGGCGCCACCAAGCTGCAGGCGTTCTGGAAAATCAAGTGGCCGCAGATCATGCCCACCACGCTGTACATTTTGGTTATCACCACCATCAACTCCTTCCAGTGCTTCGCTCTGATTCAGCTGTTGACGTCCGGCGGTCCCAAGCACTCCACCGACACCATTATGTACTACATCTACTACACCGCCTTCAAGCTGTACCGCTACGGCTACGGCAACGCGATGGGCGTTATCCTCGCCATTATGATCGCCGTGCTGTCCGCTGTGCAGTTCAAGGTCACACAATCTAACGAATAAGGAGGGAAATCGAGATGGAAGCAACGAAAAACGCTGCCCCTGCTGCCGAGCAGACCCAAAAGAAAAAGAAGAAGATTTCCCCTTATATGGTGTTCAGCACGATCGTGATCGTGTTGTTGGCAATCGCCTTCGCATTCCCGCTGTACTGGATCATCACTGGCTCTTTTAAAACGCAGGTGTCCATCAACGCCACCACGCCCGAATGGTTCCCCAGCGAGTGGGTCGGCACCAACTATACCAAGCTGTTCAGCCGCCAAAAAGCGCCCCTGTGGGAGTTTGCCGTGCCGTTCAGCAGCCATTTCAGCGCCGAGGGCAAGGACGTTATCTGGTGGAGCGGTCCTCAGGTACCCGCTGCCATCCGCTGGCTGATCAACACCGTCTTTATGGCGGTTACCTCGATGATTCTGACCTGCGTCACCTCCGCAATGGCGGGCTACGCCCTGGCGAAAAAAAGCTTTATCGGTCGCGGCGTGCTGTTCACGCTGATCGTCTGCGCCATGGCGCTGCCCAAGCAGGTCATCCTGATCCCCCTGCTGCGCGAGATGAGCAGTCTGCAGCTGTACAACACGATTTGGGCGGTCATTTTCCCGATCGTGGGCTGGCCGTTCGGTATCTTCCTGATGAAGCAGTTCAGTGAGGGCATCCCCGGCGAAATGCTGGAAGCCGCCCGCATTGACGGCGCCAGCGAGCTGACGACCTTTACCCGCATCGCGCTGCCCATCATCAAGCCGGGCATCGGCGCGTTGGCGATTTTTACCTTCATCAACTCTTGGAACGATTACTTCATGCAGTTGATCATGCTGTCCAGCACCAGCAAGCTGACGATTTCCTTGGGTATCGCCAAGCTGCAGGCAGAAAACTCCACCGACTACGGTCTAATTATGGCGGGCGCTGCGCTGGCAGCCGTGCCGATCATCATTGTGTTCCTTGCGTTCCAGAAATACTTCACCAAGGGCATCACGATGGGTGCGGTCAAAGGCTAAAAATCCGACCGCCGCCTGCGGCGGGAACAGGGAGGATTTTTAGGCGCAGCGGTCGCAGAACGCGAGGGGCGCCCAAGCCCCGAAGCGAGATGCGGGAACCGCAAGAGGGAGCAAAATCCGACCG
>SFOX01000048.1 GCA_004552305.1 Subdoligranulum variabile
TTGGGGGTCCAGGGGGACGGGTCCCCCGGCCGTGCCCCGCGCTTCGGAAGTAGCGGCGCCTTTCTTTGGTACTTTCTTTGGGCGTCCAAAGAAAGTACAGCAGCCTTTCCTTATTCTTCCAGCGCCAGCAGCAGCTCCCGCAAAACCTTGCAGGCGGTGGCGGTGGAGGTGCCGGTGGTGTCCAGCATGGGGGCAAGCTCGTTGACGTCTGCCGCCACAATGTTCGTTTTCGCCGCCGTGCGGATCGCCTGCAGCAGCTGCAAAAAGCTGACGCCGCCCGCTTCGGGGGTGCCGGTTCCCGGAAACACCGACGGGTCCAGACAATCCAGATCAATGGTCAGGTACACCGGCACCTGCGCCTGCCGCAGCCAGTCCGCCAATTCCGGCAGCCCGGTAAAATCGTACTTGTGCAGGTCGGTATGCTCGGCGGCAAAACGGAATTCCTCTCGGTCGCCGCTGCGTATGCAGAACTGGTGGATGCGCCCGTCGCCCACAAGGTCGTGGCAGCGGCGCAGCACACAGGCGTGGCTGAGCTTGGCGCCCAAGTAATCGTCCCGCAGATCGGCGTGGGCGTCAAAGTGGATAATGTGCAAATCGGGGTACTTGCGCAGCACCGCCCGCACCGCACCCAGCGTGACCAGATGCTCGCCGCCCAGCAGCAGCGGCATCTTGCCGTCGCGCAGGATCTCCGCCGCGCGGGATTCAATGTCGGTCAGCGCGCTCTCGCTGGAACCAAAGCACAGCTCCAGATCGCCGCTGTCAAAAACGCTGCCGTCGGTCAGGTCCTTGTCCTGATAGGGGCTGTAGGTTTCCAGCCCGTAGCTTTCGTGGCGCATGGCGGCGGGACCAAACCGTGCGCCCGGGCGGTAGCTGGTGGTGGAATCAAACGGCGCGCCGAACAAAACAATGCCGGCGGCACGGTAGCTGCTGTCGCAGCCGATAAAGTTTTCAACGTTGTGATGCAGCAATTCAGTCGTCCTCCACCTCGCGCAGCATTTCCTCCAGAAATGCCGGCAGGTAAAATGCACCGACGTGCAGTCGGGTGGTGTAGTAGCGGGTACGCATATTCATCTTGTTCCACGCTTCGGCGTCCATATCGTTGATGGGGTGATATTTTTTGCTGGCAAAGCCGAACAGCCAATACCCCGCCGCAAAGGTCGGGATGTGCGCCTGATACACCTTGCTGATGGGAAAGGTTCTGGCAATGCGCTTGTGGCTGCGCTGCATGGCGGTGGCGTCCTCGGCATAAAAGGGGCTGCCCTGCTGGTTGACCATAATGCCGTCCTCGCGCAGGGCGTTGAAGCAGTTGCCGTAAAATTCGCGGGTGAACAGCCCCTCGCTCGGACCGAACGGGTCGGAGGAATCCACGATGATCAAATCGTATTCCGCTTCGCAGCGGCGGATAAATTTCAGCGCATTTTCGTAATAAATATGCACGCGGCGGTCATCCATTCGGCAGGCGTTGCCGGGCAGGTAGGCGCGGCACGCCTCGATGACCTGCGGGTCCATCTCGACTAAGTCGATGCGCTCGACCCGGTCATAGCGGGTCAGCTCGCGCACAACGCCGCCGTCCCCCGCGCCGATGACCAGAATATCCTTGGCGTCGCGATGCACCGCCATCGGCACATGGGTGATCATCTCGTCGTAGATAAATTCATCGCGCTCGGTCAGCATGACGTTGCCGTCCAGCGTCAGCACGCGCCCGAACTCCGGCGTTTCAAAAATGTCGATGCGCTGGTAGTCGCTCTGCTTGGAGTAGAGTTGGCGGTTGACCCGGATGCTGTGCTTGACGTCCGGGGTGTGAAATTCCGAAAACCACATTTCCATCTTGCAAACCTCCTTATGCCAGCACGTTCAGGCGCAGGATGTCGGGGTCCTCCGGTCCGGTCATACTGCAGCCCTTCGCCTTGGCGTACTCGATGTAATCCAGAATCTGCGGGGTGATGCGCTCGCCGGGGGCCAGAATCGGGATGCCCGGCGGGTAGCACATCACAAACTCGCTGCAGACCATCCCCACCGTTTCGCGCAGGGGCAGGCTTTTTTTGGGGGCATAGAATGCCTCCTGCGGGCTGGCGGCGACCTCGGGGTCGATGTATTCCTGGCTCAGCAGCCCGGCGCCGTCGGTGTGGTAGCGGCGCTTGATCTCCGCCAAGGCACTGACCAGACGCTCGACCTCCTGCGGGCGGTCGCCGATGGACAGATACGCCAGGATGTTGCCGATATCGCCAAACTCGATCTGGATATCGTACTCATCGCGCAAAATGTCGTACACCTCAATGCCCGCAAGACCGATATCCAGCGTATGTACGCTTAATTTTGTTGTATCAAAGTCAAAGATGGAGTTGCCGTTGCAAAGCTCCTTGCCAAAGGCGTAGTACCCGCCCACGGCGTTGATCTCCTCACGCGCGTATTCTGCCATATCCGCCACCTGATGGAACACCTGCCGCCCGCGCAGCGCCAGGTTGCGGCGGGAAATATCCAGGCTGGACATCAAAAGATAGCTGCCGGAGGTCGTCTGCGTCAGGTTGATGATCTGCCGCACATAGCCGGGGTGGACGTTGGGTCCGATGAGCAGCAGGCTGGACTGCGTTAAGCTGCCGCCGCTTTTGTGCATGGAAACCGACGCCATATCTGCGCCCGCCGCCATGGCGGACACCGGCAGCCCGCCGCCGAAATAAAAGTGGGTGCCGTGGGCTTCATCGGCCAGGCAGAGCATCCCCGCGTCGTGCGCCATACGCACAATGGCGCGCAGGTCGCTGCAGATGCCGTAGCAGGTGGGGTTGTTGACCAGCACCGCCACGGCGTTGGGATGCTCGGCGATCGCCTTGGCGACCTGCTCGCGCTTCATCCCCAGGCTGATGCCCAGCCGGGTGTCCACCTCGGGGTTGACGTACACCGGCACGGCGCCGCACAGCACCAAGGCGTTCAGCACGCTGCGGTGGACGTTGCGCGGCAGAATGATCTCGTCCCCGCGCTTGCAGGCGGTCAGCACCATGCTCTGCACCGAGCTGGTCGTGCCGCCGACCATCAAAAAGGCGTGCGCCGCGCCAAAGGCATCGGCTGCCAGCTCCTCCGCCTCGCGGATGACCGACACCGGGTGGCAAAGGTTATCCAGCGGCTTCATGCTGTTGACGTCCACGCCCACGCACTGCTGCCCCAAAAAAGCCGTCAGCTCGGGGTTGCCCCGCCCGCGCTTGTGTCCGGGTACGTCAAAGGGTACCACGCGCATCTGGCGGAACGTTTCCAGCGCCTCGTGTATGGGGGCGCGGCGCTGATCCAGACGGCTGCGTCCGGTTCCTGCGTTCATAGTTTTGACCTCCCTGCCGGTGCCTTTACGCAAACAAAAAACGCAAGCCTTGCACAAATTGTGCAGACTTGCGTTATTAAGCCTATTTTTTTGCGGCAGGACACAGCACCCCCGGTTTTTGCCGGAAGCTGCTGCCTGCGTGATTCAAAAAAGGCTGATCGTGTCAGAGTCTATATAGCAATTACACTTTTACTACTCGTATTGACCGTTTCACAAGTCTGCGCAGCCATTCTGCGCAATTTCATGGTTGTAAAGGAACCAACTTATAAAATTTGAGCTTTTAACTCAATCAATATGGCAGCAAAGCTGCCGGTCGGCAGTGGACCCGGCTGTCCGTATGGCCTTAGCCCCTGTCGGGCGGTCCGTAGGTAAATTGCTTTGAAAAACTCTTGCGACTACACGATTTGTCTTTCAAAATCAAGTGGAGTATAGCACAGCTTTCGTGTGTTGTCAATCATATTTTTGCGATTTTGCCCAAGCTATGCATCGGCTGCCGTGTTACACAAACAGCTCAATCACAAACACCAGCGCGCAGCACAGCACCGACACGGGGAACAGCCCCGCCCCCAGCCAAGCCGCCGCCGCGCCGACAACCAACGCCACAGCGCCGGAAATCGGCGTCTGGGTGGCGTGGATAATGGCGGGAAAGGTCATTACTGCCAGCGTGACATAGGGTACATAATACAAAAACGACTGCAAAAAGCGGTTGCGGATGGGCTTGCGGATGAGCGTCAGCGGCAGCACACGAATCGCGTAGGAAACCGCCGCCATCACAGCGATATAAAGGTAATTATTCATCGGCTTCGTCCTCCCCGTTTTGCCCCTTGACCGGGAACAGCGCCGCCGCTGCCGCCGAAATGATCACCGTCAGCACAATGGTGCGGGTGCCGTCGCTCATGGCGCTGACCCCGGGCAGAACGCTGCACAGAAAACTCGCCGCAAAGCTGATGCCCACAAACGCCGCCACCACGCGGTTTTGCCGCGCCGGGGGCATAATGATCGCCAAAAACATACCGTACAGCGCCACGCTCAGCGCGCTGACAATGCGCAGCGGCAGCGCGTTGCCCGCCAGAATGCCCAGCGCCGTACCCCCTGCCCACGCGGGCGCAGCCAGCAAAATGGCGCCGTAGGTGTAGTAGGGGTTCAGCAGACCGGGGCGGGCGATCGTGATGCCGAACAGCTCATCGGTCACATCGTACCCGATGATCAGCCGATGCCAGAACGGCGTGCCGGGGGCAAACCGCTGCGCCAGTGCACAGCTCATCAGCAGATAGCGGGCGTTGGCGATCAGCGTGATAAGCGCGACCTCCCAGTAGGCAGCCTTGGCGGCGATCAGGGTAAAGGCGGCGTACTCCCCCGCCGAGGCATTGTTCAGCAGGCTTGCCAAAAAGCCCTGCATCGGGGTAAACCCCGCATGACGCGCCGCGATGCCCAGCGAGAAGGACACGGCAAAATACCCCAGCGCAATGGGTACACCGTCCCGCATACCCTGGCAGAGCAGCTTGCGGCTGTACGACCACGGCTTGGTTTGCGTTTCTTTCATGGTTGTGACTTCCTTTTCCTACAAAAATACTTTCCGTGGTGCTATTATAGTACATCTGCACAAGAAAGAAAAGAAAGATTTGATAACTTTGCTGATTTTTTTCGGCAAAGCAGACTACCGAAAAACTTAACGGGACAATTGCAATCTCTCGGTTGGTTTGTAGGGGACGCATATATGCGTCCCGTGCGGTTTACCCGTTAGGTTACGCTGCCGGGATGGCTGCAACGGGCGGTCAATGACCACCCCTACAAACTACCCGTTATGTTGTTGTAACCGTAAAACCGCGGGCGGGGCATGCCCCGCCCCTACCGCGTAATGTTTTTTATTGCCCCGTAGGGCGGGGTGACCTCACCCCGCCGGGGAAGATAAAATTTTATTGCAATTCTTCCTTTGGTTGTAGGGGCGAGCATTGCTCGCCCGTGCAGTCTACCCGTTTGGTCGTTTTGCCGGGATGGCTGCAACGGGCGG
>SFOX01000026.1 GCA_004552305.1 Subdoligranulum variabile
GGGGGTCCAGGGGGACTGGTCCCCTTGGCCGTGCCCCGCGCTTCGGAAGTAGCGGCGCCTTTCTTTGGTACTTTCTTTGGGCGTCCAAAGAAAGTACAACTACCCGGGGAACAAAATCTTCACCGTATAAAACCCACCGGCACACTCGCAGGTCAACACGCCGTTGTGGTTTTCGACAATGCGGTGGATCACCTTCAGCGGGTAATCCTCCTTGGGGGCGGCAATCTGCGTCGGCACGGCGGCGCTGATAACCGCAAACCCCTGCCGATGCACCACCGCAAGGTCGATCATCCGGCGCTCCGGCTCCGGCACCGTCTTGGCCTGCTGGATGCAGACATCCAACACGTTGCTGAACAGCGTGTACAGATCCCCCGCCTCCAAAAACCGCACACAGGCGCCGTCCGCCACACTGTGCAGGCGGATGCCGTCCGCCTGGCACAGCAGGGTCTTTTCGGTCAGCACCACGTCCAACACCTCGTTGCCGGTGTCGGCGGCGGTGTCGTAGGCAGCGGCGGCAGCCTCCGCCTCACGCAGCTGCGCCTCGGCAGCCGAGGGCGCAAGCCGGCGCAGGTCAGCGATCTGCACCTTTAAATCGTGGCATCTTTTGTTGATAAGCTGTACATTTTTGCGCGCCACAAGGTATTGCCGGCGCTGGCGCTCGTACAAAAGGTTCAGCATATCCATCTCTTTTTTCATGGCGGACTTTTTAAACAGCTCGGTCTGCAGGTACAAAAGCGTCAGGCAGTACAGCTGCGTCAAAACCGCCGACACCACCAGCGCCGCGTTCACGTCCTCGCCGCGCTGGAACAGCAGCATTACGCTCTGCACCACAAAAATCGCGCTCAGCAGCAAACCGCTGACCAGCTGGCGCGGTCCGATGCGGTAAATGCCCTCCTGCGGCATGGTGCGCGCGGCGGTGTAGCGCAAAAGCAGGTAATACAGCACCAGCGTTACGGGCTGCCAGCCGGGCAAAAACGTCCAGTGCAGGCGGTGCTGCGCCACCCATACCAGGATCAGCCACAGCTCGTGCGCGGTTTCGGCAACCAGCAGCACCCAGACCGCGCAGTAGACGCTGCCGGAGGTATTCAGCGGCGTACACAGCCGCGTTGCCACCGCCGACCACACCATAAAGCCGGCGCTGGCCGCCACAAAGCCGGGGACGCTCAGCCCGCAGCGGTTCACCCCTGCCATAACCAGCGCCGCCAGCACAAGGTCCGCCGCAAAGCAAAGCGCGGCGCGGCGCACAAAATCCGGGCGGCGCTTGAGCGGCAGCCAAAAGCAAAGCTGCGCCCCCGCCATATACACCCACGCCGAAAGCACCGTAACCATCACAGCACACTCCCGACGTAGCTTGCCATCGCCGCCAAAAACGCCGTGCGCTGGCGGCGGCTGATTTCCAGCCGTTCCCCGCCCACCTGCACAAAGTTCTTGTCCGCGCCGGTGACATACTTTAAATTGACCAGATAACACTGGTTGCAGCGGGCAAAGTGATGCCTCGCCAGCTCCTGCTCGGCCTTTTGCAGGCTGCCCCGCACCGAGTACATCGCGTCCGCCGTGTGGTAGTGCAGCATACGGTCGTGGGTTTCCAGATACAAAACCTGCTCGGAATCCACCATACGCAGCCCATCGGGGGTTTGCAGCGCCAGCTGCTTGCCGCGGCGGCTCTGCACGCGGCGCACCGCCCGCCCCAGCTTGACCGAAAACGGGTAATATTCCACCGGCTTCAGGACAAAATCGAACGCCTCGACCTCATAGCCGCGAATGGCGTACTGCGCCAGATTGGTCACGAACACCAACACCACGTCGGGGTCAACGGCGCGGATGCGTTCCGCCGCCGTCATACCGCCCAGCATCGGCATTTCGATGTCCAGAAATATAATGTCAAACCCGCCTTGGTACGGCTCGGCGATCTGCGCACCGTCCGCAAAATCGGTCACCACCAAGGGCAGGTTGTTTTCCTGCGCATAGCGGTTTATAAAGCCGCACAGGCGCTCGCGGTTTTCGCGCTCGTCATCCACCACCGCGATATTCAGCATCGCCGCACCTCCCTTTTGTGGATTCATTTTGCTTATATTATAGAATAAATCGCCCTACTATGCAAGTTCCGCCGCAACAAAAAAACAGCCCCTGCCGTTTGGCAGGGGCTTAGACTGTCGATAAACTCAATGGGAATATTGCAAATCTTCGGCAGGTTTGTAGGGAACGGTCTATCGAATGTGTAGGGGCGACCATTGGTCGCCCGTCAACTTGGCGCAGCATCGCGTTTTCTGGGGCAGTTTTCTTACAAGGCAAACGAGCAAGGGCGAGCAATTCTCGCCCCTACTAGCGTGGTAATTCTAAAGCTTGACTTTTAGTTTAATGGACTAGTAGGGGCGGGGTACGCCCCGCCCGCGACCGTATTTTATAATGAATATAATGGTTTGGCTTGTAGGGGCGGCATATATGCCGCCCGCCGCAGCCGTCCCGATAATGCGGTATAACGGGTAAACCGCACGGGACGCATATATGCGTCCCCTACAAACCTGCCGAAAAAGGTGAGGTTTCAATTTTAACGGTCTACTACATTGCTACCCGTAAAAGGGCTTTTTCAAAAAAACAGCCCCCACCGTTTGGCAGGGGCTGTGAAAAGCGCGGAAATCAGCCGAACATATTGATCAGGATACCGGCGGCAACCGCAGAGCCGATAACGCCGGCCACGTTGGGACCCATGGCGTGCATCAGCAGGTAGTTGCTGGGGTTGTACTCCTGACCGACCTTCTGGGAAACACGGGCGGCCATAGGCACGGCGGAAACACCGGCAGAACCGATGAGCGGGTTGACCTTGCCGTGGGTGACAACGCACATGAGCTTGCCCAGCAGCACACCGCCTGCGGTGCCGATGCCGAAGGCGACGATGCCCAGACCGATGATCTCGACGGTCTGCAGGGTCAGGAAGGTGGCGGCGTTGGTGGTGCAGCCGACGGTGAAGCCCAGGAAGATGGTGATGATGTTCATCAATTCGTTGCCGGCGGTCTTGGTGATACGCTCGACCACGCCGGATTCCTTCATCAGGTTGCCCATCATCAGGCAGCCGACCAGCAGGGCGGCGTCAGGCAGGGTCAGGGAAACGATGATGGTAACGATGATGGGGAACAGGAGCTTTTCGGTCTTGGAAACCCTGCGCGGGGTTTCCATCACGATCTGGCGTTCTTTTTCGGTGGTCAGCGCCTTCATAATGGGCGGCTGAATGACCGGCACCAGCGCCATATAGCAGTACGCCGCCACGGCAATGGAGCCGAGCAGGTGCGGGGCGAGCTTGGTGGTAACGTAGATGGCGGTAGGACCGTCGGCGCCGCCGATGATGCCGATGGAGGCAGCCTCGCGGTTGGTGAAGCCGAGGAACTTAGCACCGACAAAGGTGAAGAAGATGCCCAGCTGTGCGGCAGCGCCCAGCAGCAGGCTGGAGGGGCGGGCGATCAGCGGGGTGAAGTCGGTCATGGTACCGATGCCGAGGAAGATCAGCGGGGGGTAAATGCCCAGCTTGACACCCAGATAAATGTAGTCCGCCATGCCGCCGGTGGAACCCAGCAGCGCCCAGTCGATGTGGTTGGTTTCGTTGATGAAGATGTTCATGTGGAAGATGCCGTCCAAGGGCAGGTTGGTCATCAACATACCAAAGCCGATGGGCAGCAGCAGCAGGGGTTCAAACTGCTTGGCGATGGCGAGGTACAGCAGCACGCAAGCCACTACGATCATAACGGCGTATTTCCAGCCGCCTTCGACAAAGAAAATCTGCGCCCAGCCGGAGTTGGCAAAGATCTCGCTGATATTGGTTAAAATAGCACCCATGGTATTCGCTGCCCCTCCTTACATAAACGGCGTGGTGTGTTCCTGCACGCCGGCATCGCCCCAAGCACCGCGGCGGCTGCCGCCGTTTTTGGGGATGCGCTTGATGCCGCGGATCACGGCGTTGCCGCCCACGACCGTGGCAACAGCAGCGGAGATCGCAGCAATGATCTCACCGGGGATACCGCCCTCGGTCTTGGGGGCAGGGGCGGCGGGCTTGGCAGCGGGGGCTGCGGCAGGCTTGCTCTCCTTTTTAGGGGTGGGCTTAGGGTTCTTTTTGTTGTTCAGTGCATCAAACAGCTTGCCTTCTACCGTGATGATCAGGCACAAGGCGACCAGCATGGCAAACACCAGCGTGATGCTGGTCAGCACAACTGTTCCATCGGCAGCTTCCAGCGCCAGCAGAGCAATAGTGGGCATAGGGGAATCCTCCTTTATCATACAAACCTTTCTCTCTCATAAAAAAAGGCTATTTGATATGATTATAACACACAATCCCCGTTTTGGGTAGACTTTTCGGCAAAAAACTTGCGAAAAAAACAATGCACGGTAGGGGCGGGGTATGCCCCGCCCGCGACCCAATATTATAATGAATATAACGGGTTGGCTTGTAGGCACGGCTACTATGCCGCCCGTTGCAGCCGCCCGGATATTACGATATATCGGAAAAACCGCACGGGACGCATATATGCGTCCCCTACAAACCTGCCGGGAATACCGCATCATCCCGGAATATTGCAACAAACAAATCATTGCGCGGTAGGGGCGGGGCATGCCCCGCCCGCGGTTTTATGGTGATAACAACATTACGGGCAAACCGCCCGAAAGGCTTCCCCCTTTGGGGGAAGCTGTCACCGAAGGTGACTGATGAGGGGGTAACTGCCGGACATCTCCCCCTCATCCGGCGCGTGCCGCGCCACCTTCCCCCCAAGGGGAAGGCTTTTGCGCGGCAACACAACAAAAACCGCCGCCCCTGCGGGGCGACGGTTCCGGTTCCCATACTTTCGCTTACGCCAAGTCGGGCATCAAACAATGCCCTGGCTCATCATAGCGCTGGCAATCTTTTCAAAGCCGGCAATGTTCGCACCGACCACAAGGTTGCCCTTGCAGCCGTACTTTTCGGCGGCGGCAGCGGCGTTCTTGTAAATGTTGATCATAATGTTGTGCAGGCGCTCGTCCACCTCGTCAAAGGTCCAGGACAGGCGCAGGCTGTTCTGGCTCATCTCCAGGCCGGAGGTGGCAACACCGCCCGCGTTGGAAGCCTTGGCGGGGGCAAACAGCACGCCGTTTGCCTGCAGGTAGGCGATGGCTTCGGGGGTGGAGGGCATGTTGGCGCCTTCCGCCACGGCGTAGCAGCCGTTGGCGACCAGTGCCTTGGCGCCGTCCAGCGGCAGCTCGTTCTGGGTCGCGCAGGGCAGGGCGATGTCACAGGGTACCGTCCAGATACCGGCGCTGCCCTCCACATACTTGGCAGAGGGTACATAGTCCAGATAGGTCTTGATGCGCGCGCGCTTGACTTCCTTGATCTCCTTGATGACCTTGTAGTCAATGCCGTTTTCGTCCACGATGTAACCGTTGGAGTCGCTCATGGCGATGACCTTGCCGCCCAGCTGGGTGGCCTTCTGGTTGGCGTAGGTGGCCACGTTGCCGGAGCCGGAGATGACCACGCGCTGACCCTCAAAGCTCTTGCCGGCGTCCGCCAGCATTTCCTTGGCAAAGTAGCACAGACCGTAGCCGGTTGCCTCGGTACGCGCCAGAGAACCGCCGAAGGGGATGCCCTTGCCGGTCAGCACGCCGGTGTACTCGTTGCGGATGCGCTTGTACTGCCCAAACAGATAGCCGATCTCGCGTCCGCCCACGCCGATATCACCGGCGGGAACGTCCGTGTCGGCACCGATGTGGCGGCACAGCTCGGTCATAAAGCTCTGGCAAAAGCGCATGACCTCGGCGTCGGAACGACCGTGGGGGTCAAAGTCAGAGCCGCCCTTGCCGCCGCCCATGGGCAGACCGGTCAGGCTGTTCTTGAAGCACTGCTCAAAGCCCAAAAATTTGATGATGGACAAATTGACAGACGGGTGGAAACGCAGACCGCCCTTATAGGGACCGATGGCAGAGTTAAACTGCACGCGGTAGCCGCGGTTGACCTGCACCTTGCCGGCGTCATCGACCCACGGCACGCGGAACATCACCACGCGTTCCGGCTCGACCAAACGCTCGATCAGACCTGCCTTCTCATACTCGGGATGCGCGGCGACGACCGGCTCCAGACTTTCGAGGACTTCCTCGGCTGCCTGCAAAAATTCCTTCTGTTCGGGGTTGCGCTTTGCAAGACCGTCATACACGCCCTGCAGATACGGATTGGTAAATGCCATAAGGGTCACTCTCCTTTATAATAATACTTTCACCGTTTTTAATAGTAGCACCTGACGCGGGGTTTTTCAAGAGGTTTTGGGCATTTTCTCAAAATTTTGTTTGTATTTCTATGGCAGTTGTACGCCCAGCAAGCACAGTACAAAAGCAGTGTGTATATTTATGCGGTGTTGCCTTAACGCTGCAGCGGGGCGCATTTTGCCTGCAGCCACGCCTTTTCTTCCTCGTTCAGGCGGGGGCTTAAGGTTTCGTACACGCGGGCGTGGTAGTCGTTCAGCCAATCCAGCTGGGCGCGGCTCAGCTCATCGACCAGCACCGGCTCGGTGGAGATGGGTACCATCGTCAGCGGGGCAAAGCCCAGCCAGTGTCCGTACTGGTTTTCGCCAAGGTCCACGCACTCCAGCTCGTTCTCAATGCGGATGCCGACCTCGTCGGTTTCGTAGACGCCCGGCTCATCGGTGATGGTCATACCGGGCTTGAACACCACGGCGTTGTTGGGGCGCAGGCTCTGCGGACCCTCGTGTACGCCGGAGATAAAGCCCACACCGTGACCGGTGCCGCAGCGGTAGTTGATCTTGTGCTGCCACAGCGGACCGCGGGCAAAGCTGTCCAGCGCAAAGCCGGTGCAGTAGTCCAAAAATACCGCGCGCGCCATATCAATGTGGCTTTGCAGCGTCCAGGTGTAGTAGCGGCGCTCGTTGTCGGTCAGCGGACCGACGGGGTAGGTGCGGGTGATGTCGGTGGTGCCGCAGTCGTACTGACCGCCGTTGTCCACCAGCAAAAAGCCCTTGCGCTCGATGACGCTGTTGACCTCGCCCTCGGCGTGGTAGTGCATCATGGCGGCGTTGGTACCGTAGGCGGCAATGGTGGAGAAGCTGTCCTCAAAATAGCCGGGCATTTCGGCGCGGCGCTTTTGCAGCATGGTGTCGATGTCGATCTCGGTCAGGGTCTTGCCCTCGGCCAGCGCCTTTTCCAGATCCATCTCAAAGCGCACCACGGCGACGCCGTCGCGGATGTGGCATTCGCGGATGTTTTTCAGCTCGGTTTCGTTTTTGATGCCCTTCAGCGCAAAAATCGGGTCGGCGCCCGCCACGGTCTTGTGGGCGCACAGGGCGGTGTACAGGTCGTAGTTGGTGGCTTTTTCGTCCGCGACAAACACCTCGTCGGCGGGCAGCGCCTGCACGGCGGGCAGCAGCTCGGTGTAATCGCGCAGGGTCACGCCGTTTTCCGCCAGCGTGGCGGCGTCGGCGTCGGACAGGCGACCCGGCGCGATAAACAGCGTGCAGGCGTCCTTGGTGACCAGCGCGTAGGCGACTGCCAGCGGGGTGCAGGGCAGGTCGTTGGCGCGCAGGTTCAGCAGCCAGCCCACGCAGTCCAGCCCGGTGACCGCCAAGGCGGTGGCACCCTGCTTGGCCAGCTCGGCGCGCACCATGGCGATGCGGTCGGCGGCGGTCGCGCCGGTCTGGGCGGGGGTCAGCAGACGGCAGGGGGTGGCGGGCAGCGCGGGGCGGGCAGCGTTTGCCTCCCACACGGCGTCGTAGACGTTCAGACTTTTCAGCGCAGCACCGCTCTTTTTCAGGGCAGCAGCGTAGTCGTTCGCCACAGCGGCAGGCACGCAGCTGCCGTCCAGCAGCAGGGTTTCGCCCGCGGCAAAGTGGGCGGTCAGGTATTCGGCAACGGTCGGCACGCCCGCAGAGCCTGCGTGCATACACTCGATCTCGGTGCCTGCCAGCTGCTTGTCGCCCTGCACATAGAAGCGTCCGTCGCACCACAGGGCGCTGCCGGTTTTGGTGACCACGAGGGTGGCGTTTTCGCCGGTAAAGCCGGAAAACCACATCAGTGCGTTATAATGTTCGGGCAGGTATTCGCTGCAATGGGGGTCGCTGGTCATGATCAGCACACCGTCGCCGCCGTTTGCCTTGGCAGCGGCACGCAGCGCGGAAATTTTTTCGTTTGTCGTCATAGTGGATACTTCCTTTTATAATGGTTTGTGTTTATGATAGCACAAATCGCGGGAATTGGGAACAGAAATTGAAATAATAGATAAGAAATAATAGATAATAGATAATAAATAGGGTGCGCCCGCCGCGCGGGCGCGTTTTGAAAAAGATACCGATTCCAACCGGACGTTTTGCGGCAACGTGAATCCCATAGGTACTTCGTAGGGGCGGGGCACGCCCCGCCCGCGATATATGGGAAACAACGAACTTGCGGGTTGGTTTGTAGGGGCGAGCATTGCTCGCCCGCAGGGTTTACCCGTCAGTTTGATTTGCCGGGATGACTGCGCGGGCGGTCAATGACCGCCCCTACGGGGTGGTGATTTGTTTGCTGCCATATTCCTTGAAAATATGGTATTTCCGGCAGGTTTGTAGGGGACGCATAGATGCGTCCCGTGCGGTTTTGCCGATATATCGTAATATCCGCGCGGCTGCAACGGGCGGCATATATGCCGCCCCTACAAATGACCCGCAAAATTGCCATCACCGCAAAACGCGCGGCGGACACTCCTTCTTTCTTATTTCTTATTTCTTATTTAGATACCCTTGTTTTCCTGCGCGGTTTGTGCTATCCTAAAACCGGGCTTGCGCCCAAATATTGCGCTGTACTTCCGATATGTAGAAGACGGCAGCAGGAGGAAAATTGAATATGAAAAACCGTACCAACGTCCGTTGGCTGACCCAGATCGCTCTGCTGGCAGCCATTCTGCTTGTGCTGAACTACACCCCGCTGGGTTACCTGCAGGTGGGTCCGCTGTCGGCATCGCTGCTGACGGTGCCGGTTGCCATCGGTGCCATCACCATGGGTCCCGCCGCGGGTGCGCTGTTGGGCGCCTTGTTCGGCGTCACCAGCTTTATGCAGGCCCTGCAGGGCAAAAGCGTGATGGGCGGCGCCCTGTTCGCCGCCAGCCCCGCGGGCTA
This sequence comes from Subdoligranulum variabile, assembly GCA_004552305.1. Classification (GTDB taxonomy): domain Bacteria; phylum Bacillota; class Clostridia; order Oscillospirales; family Ruminococcaceae; genus Gemmiger; species Gemmiger variabilis_A. The sequence continues at coordinate 9,114 of SFOX01000026.1, forward strand.
CTTTGTCGTCAGCGTTATCGGGCGCGTGCTGATGGGTCTGTGCGTCGGTCTGATTTTTGCCGCGCTGCAAAAGGCTCTGCCCAAAAAAGAAAAGCTGACCTGCTACATTGCCGCGTTCTGCGCACCCTTCCTGAACACGGTGTTCTATATGGGGTTGCTGGTCGCCATCTTCTACAACAGTGAATTTGTGCAGAACCTCGCCGCCAAAAAGGGCGCGACCAACCCGCTGATGTTCATCGTGCTGGTGGTCGGCGTGCAGGCGGTCATCGAATGGTGCGTTTGCTGCGCCGTTGCGGGTACCATCGCGCTGCCCGTGCGCAAATATATGAAAAACAACTAAGCTTCGATAAATCGTTACAGAAACACCCCCGCCGCATATACATGCGGCGGGGGTGTTTTTATCCCATCACGCGGTTTTCAGCATTTCGTAGGCGACCAGCACCAGCAGCAGCGGCAGCGCCAGCTTGATCAAACTACCTACCACCGCCCCGATGATCAGCAGCGGCAGCGCCACCACCATCAGCAGGCAGGCAATGATCTTCGCCGCGCCCCACGCAAGGTGCAGCGCCAAGCCGATGCTTTTCACACCCAGCCAGCAAAAAATCGCTACAACCAAAATCGTAAAAATCATAAGTATTCCCTTCCTTTTTAAGTACGACCTTCTTATTCTATACTACGAGTCAGCCGCCCCGTTTTTTTCACGGCTCAATAAAATCCGTAGCTCGGCAAAATTTCCAGGCTCTGCCACCACAGGCGCGGCACCGGCACACCCGCCAGCGCGGGGTAGTACCAGACAAACAAAATCAGCGATACACCGCACAAAGCTGCCGCCACACCCTTGGCGGCGCGCTCGCTGGGCAGGCGTGCCAGCACCAGCACAATGCCCGCCAAGCAGAACATCATCCCGGGAAAATAATGGTACTGGAAGGTGCAGCGGGTCACCAGCATCCACGGCAGCATCTGCGCGGCGTACAGCACCAGCACCGCCGCGCCCTGTCGGCTGCCCCGCCCCGAAACCATACGCCAGAAGATCCACAGCAGGCACAAAAGCCCCGCGCAGCAAAGCACCGGACCCGCCAGCCCCGCAATGCTGGCGCGGACATCGCCGGTCAGCGCGCGGTTCTGGTAGTACCACACCGGGCGCAGCCCCAAAAGCCAGCTGTACCAGCGGCTTTCAAAGGGGTGGGTCGCCTTCAGCTGTGCATGGTAGCGGTACATCGAAAGCTGGCACTGCCACCACTGCGCCAGCCCAAACCCCGGGTCGCGCCAACGGTACGGCAGGTAGGATGCCAGATAAATTGCCAGCGGCAGCACCACATAAAAACCCACGCCGCCCGCCGCCGCGGCGGCAAATTCGCGCCCGAAGCCGGGCAGGTTCTGGCGGCGGTGCAGGTACAAAACGCCCAGATACAGCACCGCCAGCCCCGCCCCGGCGTAGATGCCCGTCCACTTGGCGGCGCACCCCAGCCCGAACGCAGCCCCACCCAGCGCCATCGGCAGCAGTGAGCGCAGCACGCCCTTTTGCAGCACGCTTTGGCAGTACCACACCATACAGTGTGCGCCCAGCAGGATAAAAAATGTCGCGTATACGTCAATTGTTGCCATTCGGCTTTGCGCAAAGCGCATAAAATCCAGCGCCAGCAGCACCCCTGCCACAGCGCCCAGCCAGCGCTTGCCGGTCAGGCGGCGGGCAAAGCACCACGCCAGCGGCACCAGCAGCACGCCGAACAGCGTACCCGCAAACCGCCAGCCGAAGCCGGTCATCCCAAACAGTGCAATGCCCAGCATAATGCAGTCCTTGCCCAAGGGCGGGTGGGTGGTTTCGTACACGGGCAGGGCGTGCAGCTGCTCGTAGCCCGTGCGCGCGTGGTAGATCTCGTCAAAATACATACTGTTCAGCTGGCTGATTTTTGTCGGTACAGCGTCCGGTTCATCAAACGCCGCCCCGCCGCCGCGCACGGTCACCGCCCCGGCATCCCCGCGCAGGCTCACCTCAAACAGCTGCGCGTTTTCCACCGTGATGTGCAAAACTTCGCCCGCCGCTGCACGCAGATCGTGGCTCGTCCAGCAAAAACAGCTGCTGTAGTCCAGCGGCTGCTCCAGCAAAAGTTCGCCCGCCGCATCGGTAACGCGCACACTGCCGCCGCCCGAAATACCCGGGTACAGCCAGACCCCGCGCACCGCCTGCTGCGGCGTGACCTCCACCGTCACCGCCGTGTCGGTGGCATCCAGCGGGTTTTGCGGCGCGGTCATACTGCCCAGATAGCAAAAGCTCACGGCGGCAGTCGCCAGCGTAAGCGCCGCCAGCGAAAGCCGCTCCCGCCGTTGCCAGCGCGGGCAGGGCGCGGGCGCTTCCAGCCAGTTTTGTGCGAAGGAACGTTCTTTTATAAGTGGTGCGCTATGCCCGTTGACGGCAATATCCCACACCGCAAAGCCCAGCAGCAAAAAGCAGAGCGTTTCGCCCAAGCCGCCCAGCAGGGTAATTTCCCGCCCGACGGCGCTGCCCAGCCACATATCGTCGGTGTCCACCACGGTGTACGCCACCGCCAAATTCAAAAAGCTCGTCAGCGAAAACCCCACCGCCGCCGCATACACGCGGATGTCCTTCCACCGCACCGCCGCCAAAAGCAGCACCGCCACGGTGGGGAGCAGATACCGCTCGTGCATACAGTGCGCCAGCGTAAAGACGCCCGCGCCGTAAAAGCCCGCCAGCAGCAGCGGCGAAAACCGCCCCTGCACAGCGCTGCGGTAGGCAAAAAGCGCCATCGACGCCGTGACCAGCAGCAGCCCCAGCATTCCCAAGGTGCGCCAGCTTATGCCGCCCAAGGCGGGCGCGTAGATGCTTTGCCAGTTGCCGCCCAGCGCCGCCAGCCAGTTGAAGGCATTGACCGACGCATACGGGTAGCTGCTGACCGTGCCGGCGTACTTGCCCAGCAAGCCGGGCAGCAGCCCGCGAAGCCCAAAAAACGGCAGCCCCGCCGCCAGCACCGGCAGCACCGCCAGCGCCGCGCCGACAAAGCACCGCCCAAAGGCGCGCAGACGATCCTGCTCCAGCACGATGCCCGCCAAAAAACAGGCGGCCAGCACGGGACCAAACAGCAGCGCCTGCGGCTTGATGCTCAGCGCCATGCCGTAAAAAATTGCCGCAGGCAGGTATTTTTTGGTTTCCAGCAGCAAAAAGCAGAGCAAGATCGGCAGTGTGAATGCCCCGTCGATCTGCTTCCAGACGGCGGTGTCAAACAGCGCGGCGGGGTGAAACGCCGCAAATGCCGTCAGGCAAAGCACGCCCCGCCCGTCCGGCAGGCAGCGCTGCCCCAGCTGCGCCACCAGCCACGCGGCGGCGCAATCACAAACGGCAGGCACAAACGCCAGCAGCATTTTAAACGCTGCACCGTCAAAATCCAACTCAAAGATTTTTTGCACCACGCCGACCGCGCCCAGCACATACAGGTAGCCGGGCGGGTAGTCGGCAAAATAGCCCTCGCTGTAAAAGGCGGCGGGACCGGTCTGCGCCATTTTGGCAGCCCACGCGCCAAAGCAGCCCATATCGTAGGAGTAGCCCGCCGTTACAGCCGCCAGCAGCAGCCGCAGCACAAAAGCGCCCCCCAGCACAAGCCAGAGAGCGCCCTTATTCAGTTTTTTACACTGAACCGTCATATTTTTACAGTTTTGCGATTTTGGGACCTTGGGCGGTGTCGGTGACGCTCCAGCCCATTTCGGTCAATTGTGCGCGAATTTCATCGGCACGCGCCCAGTTTTTTGCCTTTTTGGCGGCGGCGCGCTCCTCGACCAAGGCGGTGACCTCGGCGGGGATGCTGTCGGTCTTTTTGCGGTTGTACATCAGCCCCAGCACGCCGGTCAGCTCGTCAAAGGTTTTGGCGGCGGTTTCCAGCGAAGCCTTGTCGGCAGCGTCGGACAGCGTGTTGATGTCCTTGACCAGCTCAAACACAGCGGCCAGCGCGTCGGGGGTGTTCAGGTCGTCGTCCATGGCGGTCTTGAACTTATTGCGCGCTGCTTCGCACTTTTCCACCAGCGTGGTGTCGGTGCCGTGGGCGTGTTCGATGGCAAAATCCAGGTTGTCGCGGCAGGTGTACAGGCGCTCCAGGCTGTTTTTGCAGCTCTCGATCAGCTCCACGGTGTAGTTCAGCGGCATACGGTAGCCCGCCGTCAGCATAAAGTAGCGGATCGGCTCGTAGCCGTACTTGTCGGCAATTTCGCGCACGGTAAAGAAGTTGTTCGCGCTCTTGGACATTTTTTCGTTGTTGATGTTCAAAAAGCCGTTGTGCATCCAGTAGCGGCTGAAGGTGCAGCCGTTGGCGCACTCGCTCTGCGCGATCTCGTTTTCGTGGTGGGGGAAGATCAGGTCCTGCCCGCCCGCGTGCAGGTCAATGGTTTTGCCCAGATGCTTGCGCGCCATGGCGCTGCACTCGATGTGCCAGCCGGGGCGACCGTGACCCCACGGGCTGTTCCAGAACGGCTCGCCGGGCTTGGCGGCCTTCCAGACGGCGAAGTCGGCGGGGTCCTCCTTCAGGTCATCGTCCATATTGCTGCGCAGGGCGCGGTTGCCGCTTTCCAAGTCGTCCAGATTCAGGTGGCTCAGCTTGCCGTAGCCGGGGTCGGACTTGACGCGGAAATACACGTCGCCGTTGCGCGCCACATAGGCGTGACCGGAATCGATCAAATCCTTGACAGTGTGGATGATTTCGCCGATATGCTCGGTGGCGCGGGGGCGCACGGTGGGAGTCATCACGTTCAGCCCGTCGGAGTCCTTGATGTACTCCTCCTCAAAGCGGCGGGCGACCTGCTGCATATCGGTGCCTTCCTCTTGCCCCTTTTTGATCAGCTTATCGTCAATATCGGTGATGTTGGACACATAGTACACCTTGTTGCCGAGGTACTCTAAGTAACGGCGCAGCGTGTCAAACACGATCATGGGGCGGGCGTTGCCGATGTGGATATAGTTATACACGGTGGGACCGCAGACGTAGATGCGGTATTCACCGGGAACCTGCGGGGTAAATTCCTCTTTTTGGCGGGACATTGTATTAAAAATCTGCATAGTGCTTCTTCCTTTCCCAGTCATACTAGCTTTATTATAGTCGCTATGGGGCAGGGTTGCAAGGGCAAGACCGTATAATTCTAAGTGCCGATACGGCGCGCGAGGTGCGGCAGCTGCTAAGCCAAAAGCACAGGCAATACTTTGTGTATTGGCGAGCATTTTGGCAACGCAGATGCCGTGCCGCAGCCGCCGGAGCGGTGCTTAAGCCGTAAGGCGGGAATTATAAGGGGTTGCCCAAATTATTTTGCCTGCATAAACAGCTTGCGGTTCTGCCACAGGTAAATGCCGCCCGAAAGCACGGTCGCGGCACCGCACAGCCAACACAGAAGCTGGGTGACCAGCCCCACGGCCATCGCGTCGGTGGGGTTTGCCAGCGCGGCGGCAAAGTAGTAGAACAGCACGGTCAGCATCTGCAGGACTGTCTTGACCTTGCCCCACATATTGGCGGCAATGACGGTGCCGGTTTCGGCGGCGAGCATACGCACACCCGCCACGGCGAACTCGCGGAACAGAATGACCGCCAGCACCACGGGGCTGCAGACGCCGCACGCCACCATATAGATAAAGGCGGCGGTGGTCAGGCACTTGTCCGCCAGCGGGTCCATAAACTTGCCGAAATCGGTGACAAGGTTATTTTTGCGCGCCAGATAGCCGTCCAGAAAGTCGGTAAAGCTGGCGGCGGCAAAGAGAATGCCGGCGATCAGCGCGAACGCGGGGTTAAAATCGGCGGTGCCGTAGCGGCTGCAAGCAGCAAACACCATAAAGACAGGTACCAGGATAACGCGCAGCATCGTCAATTTGTTGGGCAGATTCATACATCAATCCTCCAGCTTTTCTTCCACATAGCCGTACAGGTCGTAGGTGTCGGCGTCGGTCACAGTCACGTTGTAGAACGCGCCCTCCTCCAGCGGGGTGTCGGCGGGGGTCAGCACGCAGCCGTCAATTTCGGGGCAGTCCGCCTTGGCGCGCAGCATATACATCCCGGTTTCGTCGTCCACGCCGTCGCAGATGCACTCCAGCGTCTGCCCGATTTTTTCACCCTCACGCGCGGCGCTGACCTCTGCCTGCAATTCCATAATGTGGTCGGCGCGGCGCTGCTTGGTTTCCTCGTCAATTTGGTTTTCCATCCGGGCGGCGACGGTGTTTTCCTCGGCGGAGTAGGCAAAGCAGCCCAGACGGTCAAACTTGACGGTCTTGACGAAGTCGCACAGTTCGGCGTACTGCTCCTCGGTTTCGCCGGGGAAACCGGCAATCAGGGTGGTGCGCAGCGTGATGCCGGGGATAGCGGCGCGCAGGCGGGCGATGGCGTCCTCAATTTCCTTGCGTCCGCCGCGGCCCATGGCGGCGATAAATTTGTCGGTGATGCGTTCCGGGTAAGCGTACAGCACGCGGATCCAGCGGATGCCCTCGATCTTTTGCAGCGCGTCCAGCAAATCGCAGATCGCGCCGGGCTTGCCCCAGTCCTCGCCGTAGGCGGTGGGGTCCTGCGCTACAACGATCAATTCGCGCACGCCCTCGCCCGCCAGCCAGCGTGCCTCGGCAACGCAGTCGTTCAGCTCGCGGCTGCGCAGCTTGCCGCGGATAAGCGGAATGGCGCAGTAGTAGCAGCCGTTGTTGCAGCCCTCGGCGATTTTTAAGTACGCATAGTGGCGCGGGGTCGAGATGACGCGCGCACCGCCCAGCGGCATATCGGTCTTGGGACCGTAGCTTTCGACCTGCGCGGCACCCGCGGCGCAGACGCGGCGCACGATGGCGGGCAGCGCGGCGTTGGAGCCGATGCCGACAACGGCGTCCACTTCGGGGATCTCCTGCACGATCTGCTGCTTGTAGCGCTCGGCCAGGCAGCCGGTCACAATGACCTTGAGGTCGGGGTTTTGCTGCTTGTACGCGCAGGCCATCAGGATGTTTTCGATGGCCTCCGTCTTGGCGGACTCGATAAAGCCGCAGGTGTTGATGATGATGACGTCCGCCTGCGCAGGGTCGCCCACGGTGGTGTGACCGTCCTTGATGAGCGCGTGGCAGAACACATCGGCATCGACCTGGTTTTTGGGGCAGCCGAGGGAAATGATGGCGATTTTCATAGAATTTGTCCTTTAATGTTGTATAAGAGATTTTGTTGCGATGCAGGGCGGCAAGGAGTTATAGGCAAGGCACCCATTTCCGGCAGGTTTGTAGGGGACGCATAAATGCGTCCCGTGCGGTTTGCCCGGTAGGTTGGCAATAACGGGGTGGCTGCACGGGCGGCATAGTAGCCGTGCCTACAAACCAACCCGTAAGTTTTTCATTTCCATTCGGTCGCGGGCGGGGCATGCCCCGCCCCTACCGGGTGGTGAATTTTGTTGTCGCCATATTCCGTGATGATGTGATATTTCCGGCAGGTTTGTAGGGGACGCATAGATGCGTCCCGTGGCGTTTAGCCGTTATATCGCATTATCGGGATGGCTGCAACGGGCGGCATATATGCCGCCCCTACGGATGACCCGTAATATTGCAATAGCCACAAATTTTCCCCGCATTTTTTCGGCGGAGCCGTAAGACGGGAGCGGGTGGGCGGGGCGTCAAAAAATGTGTCTTGACGATTTTTTAGCCCCGCCCGTCCGCGACCCACATATTTACATCAACCTTCCGACTCCTCCAGCACCTGCCGGATCACACTGCGGTCAAAGCCGCGGCGCGCTAAGGCGGCGGCGACTAAATCCCGCCGTCCGGCGGCCAGCTTGGCGGCGTACTGCCGCTGCACAAGGGCGCGGGCGGTTTCCAGCTCGGGGTCGGTGCCACTTTCGTCGGCGGCAAATACCTCCTCCACCACCTCGGCGGCGGTGTCGCGGTCGATGCCCTTTAACGATAGATCGTTCAAAATATCGCGGCGTGACTTGTGCTTGCGCAGCAATTCCGCCGTGCGGCGGCGGGCAAAACCCGCATCGTTCAAAAGCCCTAACTCCCCCGCCTTGGCAACTGCATAGGCGGCGCTGTGCGCGTCAAACTTGCGGCATAGCTTTTGGTATAACTCCCCCGCCGCGTGGTCGCGCAGCGAAAGATAATCCATCGCCTTGTCCAGCGCGCGGCGGGTGTCGCTCTGCCTGCGCAGCTCGTCGATCTGCCACTCCTCCAGCACGTCACCGGGGTTTACGTGCGCCTTGACGTAGGTTTCCTCGTCCAGCGAAAAGGCAAACTCGCCGTCAAAAAACAGCGCAAAGCGCCCTTTTTTGGTTTCCTTGATCTGGGTCAGGGTGGGCATTATTCGTCAACCATAATGTCCAGGTCGGCCTCACTGCCGGTGGTCTGGGCGGCAGGCACCGCTGCCGCCGGGGCAGCGGCGGGCTTGACCAGCTCGGACGCATCCAGCTGCTTGACGGTACCCTTTTTGCCGGCAGCCAACAGACGCTCGGCGTTTTCGCGCACGATCTTTTCGATCTCGTCCGCAATTTCGGGATGCTCCTTCAGGTACGCCTTGGCGTTGTCGCGCCCCTGTCCCAACCGCATTTCGCCATAGTTGAACCACGCGCCACTCTTTTGCACAACGCCCAGCTTGACGCCGAGGTCGAGAATTTCACCGACCTTGGAGATGCCCTCGCCGAACATAATGTCGAATTCCGCCTCACGGAAGGGGGGCGCGACCTTGTTCTTGACGACCTTGGCGCGGGTGCGGTTGCCGATAAACGCGCCGGTGGAGTCCTTCAAGCCCTCGATGCGGCGCACGTCAATGCGCACGCTGGAATAGTATTTCAGCGCACGTCCGCCGGTGGTGACCTCGGGGCTGCCGTAAATCACGCCAACCTTGTCGCGCAGCTGGTTGATAAAGATGCAGACGGTGTTCGTCTTGCCGATCACGCCGGTCAGCTTGCGCAGCGCCTGGCTCATCAGGCGCGCCTGCAAGCCGACGTGGCTGTCGCCCATTTCGCCCTCGATTTCGGCGCGGGGAACCATCGCGGCGACAGAGTCCACGACAATCGCGTCAATCGCGCCGGAGCGCACCAGCGCTTCGCAAATTTCCATCGCCTGCTCGCCGGTGTCGGGCTGGCTGACCAACAGGCTGTCGATGTCCACGCCCAAGGCGCTGGCATAGGTGGGGTCCAGCGCGTGTTCCACGTCAATAAAGGCGACCTCGCCGCCCATCTTTTGCGCTTCTGCCAAAATTTGCAGTGCCAGCGTGGTTTTACCGGAGGATTCGGGTCCGTACACCTCCACCACACGTCCGCGGGGTACGCCGCCGATGCCCAGCGCCAGGTCCAGCCCCAAGCTGCCGGTGGGGATGGCATCGACCTGCATGGTCACGTTGGCGCCCAGCTTCATAACGGCGCCCTTGCCGAACTGCTTTTCAATCTGCGCCAGTGCGGTTTCCAGCGCCTGTTTTTTGTCGGACGCCGGTGCCGGGCTTTTGAGCGCGGGTTCTTTTTTTGCTGCCATGGTCAATTTCTCCTTTTATCGTGCGCCGTTTTTGGGGGGGTCTGCCCGCCCGCGCACTGGTTTTAGATTTTGCGTTTGTTCCTATTATATACGATACTTTTGCAAATTACAACCTTTTGTTGTGTTTTTGGGGTACAATAAGCGGGATTTTCACCCCAAAACCGGCGGTTTTTGCAGCAAAATCGCGCGGTCGTTGCCGCTGTAGTCCCTGCGGCAGCTTGCATTCTGCCAGCCGTACTGTGCGCCCAGCGCCAGCACCGCGTCCGCCTGCTGCCAGCCGATTTCCAAAACCAGCCACCCGCCGGGGCGCAGCGCTGCCTGATACCGCCCGGTCAACAGGCGGTAAAAATCCAGCCCGTCCGCGCCGCCGTCCAGCGCCATGACAGGCTCGCGGGCGGTTTCGGGCATCAGCGCCGCCATCTCGTCCGCCGTCAGATAGGGCGGGTTGGACACAAGTAAGTCCGCGCCGCCCTGCGGCAGCGTGCGCCAAAAGGCAAAGACATCCGCCTGCACGGTGCGCAGGTTGGGTGCCCCCGCCGCGTTGGCGGTCAGATACTGCCACGCCGCGTCGCTTTTTTCCACGCAGGTCACGGCGGCATCGGGGCGCTGCGCGGCGATCGCCAGCCCCAGGCAGCCCGTGCCGGCGCAAAGGTCGTACACCGTAGGGCTGGCAACGCCCTGCAAAAGTTCGAGCGCCGCCTCGCACACGATCTCGGTATCGGCGCGGGGGCAAAGCACACCGGGACCGACTTTTAACGTCAACCCGTAAAAATCCCATTCTCCCAGCAGATATTGCAGCGGCTCGCGGGCAGCGCGGCGCTCTGCCAGTGCCGCCAGCTTTTCGGCTTCGGCGGGCGTGGGGGCTGCGTCCAGACGCGGGTCGCGCCCCGTGACAAAGCGGTACAGCTCCGCCGCGTCATAGCGGGCATCGGGTACGCCCGCCGCCGAAAGTTTTTCACACAGCTGTTGAAAACTCGCGTTCACCAGCGCGCCTCCTCTTGGGTTTCGGGCAGCACGGGGGTCACGGCGGCGATGGCGACCTCTATCATGGAATCGTCCGGCTCAAAGGTGGTCAGATGCTGCATCCACAGCCCCGGCTGGGACAAAAGCTTTGCTAACTTTGAGTCGGAGCGCCCGCACCATTTCAGCAATTCATACGATATACCGACCAAAAGTGGGAACATACACAGCTTGTACACGATGCGCAGCGCCGTGCCGGTCCACGGCAGAACGGCGTACAAAAAGATGCTGATGATGATGACCAAAATCATAAAGCTGGTGCCGCAGCGGGGGTGGAACCGGCTTTGCCTGCGGATGTTTTCCACCGTAAGGGGCAGCCCGGCCTCGTAGCAGGCGATGGTTTTATGCTCGGCGCCGTGGTATTCAAACACGCGGTGCAGCTCCTTCATGCGCGTGCAGAGGTACATATATAAAAGGAAGATGCCCATTTTCAGCACACCCTCCAGCACGACGCGCGGCCAGCGACCCAGCGGCAGAAGCCCGGTCAGAAAGGTGGGCAGAAAGGTAAACAGGAACAGCGCCAGCGCCACGCCCGCAAACGCGGACAGCGCCATCATGACGTTTTGCACGCCGGGGTGGTTTTCCAGCCAGCGGTCTGCGCGGGACTGCGGTTCCTCGTCGTCCTGCAGGGCGAGGTCGGCGGCGTGCATCAGGTAGTGGTAGCCCTTATAGAGGTTTTCTGCCATATTGCAGACGCCGCGCACCAGCGGCACGCGGTTGTACCAGTGGGTGGTCACGGTGTCGTAGCTCAGGTCGATGGTGCCGTCGGGCTTGCGCACGGCGCAGCAGATTTTTTGCGGACCGCGCATCATAATACCTTCCATCAGCGCCTGCCCGCCGATGGAGGTTTTGAAATTAGGGGAAGTTTGCGGGTTGGACATAGTGGCTCCTTTTTTAGATAAAAGATAAAAAATAATAAATTTTTAGATAAAAGATAAAAGATAAAAGATAAAAAATATGGTGGAGTTTGTGCCTGCGGCACAAACAAAACGGGCGTTTTGGTAAGAAAGCGATGTCAATAAACCTAATGGGACAATTGCGAACCTTCGGTCGGTTTGTAGGGAACTGTCTTGACCGTTCCGTGCAGTCTAGCCGATAGCGCGATATACCGTGAGAACGCGCCATTCGGCGCGATTTTATGCGCTGTGCGCAGCCAGTGGTACGGCGCGGTCAAGACACGCGCCCTACATTACTACCCGGAAAAGGGCTTTTTCTACAAGCTGTAATAAATAATAAATTCGGTATTTTTTCAAACGCGCCGCCGGGGGCGGCGCACCTTCATTATTATCTATTATCTATTCATTTTTATCTCTGCACGAAAAAATTTAAATTTTTTCGCAGATGCTCCTGCCCGGGGCGGTACACCGGCAAAACCACCGACACCGTTGTCCCCTGCCCCAGTGCTGAGGTGATCTCCACCCAGCCGCCCAAGGCGGTGACGATCTCATCCACGACGGCCAGACCGATGCCGGAGCCGCGCACGGCGTTTTTGCCCTTGAAAAATTTCTGCTTGACCTTTTCCAGATCATCGGGCGCAATGCCGCGCCCCTGGTCGCGCACCGCCGCTTTAAAGGTGTCGGCGGTGCGGGTCAGCGTCATAAAAATGGTGCCGCCGGGGCTGGAATACTTCACGGCGTTATCCAAAATGTTGACAAACACCTGCCGCAGCCGCGCGGGGTCCGCCCACACGGGGTACGGCTCGGGCGGCTCGCTGTATTCCAGATGCAGCCCCTCGCGCCGGATGCGTGCCTCCACAAACAGGGCGGCGTCGGTCGCCTCCGCCACAAGGTCCAGCACCTGACAGTTCAGCTTGATGCCGTTTTGCAGGCGCGAAAAATCCAGCAGCTCCTCCACCATGGTGTACAGGCGGTCGGTTTCGGTGCCGATCACCGCCAAGCCGCGGCGGCAATACTCGTTGTTGGGGTCGTCGATGTTGCTGATGGTTTCGACCCAGCCCTTAATGGAGGTCAGCGGGGTGCGCAGCTCATGGCTGACCGAGGAGATAAACTCGTTTTTCAGCCGCTCGGTTTCGGCAAGGTCGCCCGCCATCTGGTTGATGGTCTTGCACAGCCGCCCGATCTCGTCATCGTAGCGGGTGTCGGGCAGGCGCGCGCGCAGATCGCCGTGGGCAATGCGGTTGGCGGTGGTTTCCACCTCGCCCAAGGGGCGCACGATGGAGCGCACAAAAAACAGCCCGCTCCACACCGAAACCAGCAGCACCAGCAGCCCCAGCCCCACCGCCAGCGTGACGGTGTTCCACCATTGCTCGTCGGCAAGGCGCAGGCTGGTGACCAGCCGCATGGCGGCGATGTTGCCCGCCGCATACGGCACCAGCACGGTTTCGGCCATGACACGCTCGCCCTGCGTGGTGGTGTAGATGTCGTTGCCTCTGCCCTGCAAGAGTGCCAGCGCGAAGTCGTTGCCGCCGGTCAGGTCGGTGCTGCGGATACCGCTGCTGTTTGCCAGAATGACGCCCGAAGCGTCCAGCAGCATAAATTCAAACTTGTCTTTTTCGTCGAACTGCTCCACCGTGCGGCGCAGGGTGCGGGCGCGGCTTTCGGCGGTGACAGCGGCATCGCCCGCCGTGCCGGTTGCCTGCAGGCGTCCCTCGATGGTGGAAAACCGGTTTTCCATCGCGCTTTGCACGCCGCCGTACAGTGTGCGGTAGCTGAAATACAAAAACAGCCCCTCCGCCAGAACCAGTGCCAGCACGGTCATCAGCAAGCTGCCGCGCACCCATCGCTGCACAATACTGGTGGTTTGCATAGGACGCCCCCCTTTCAAGATAAGTTTGCCATTGCCCGGTATGTTTGTGGTTTTTAAAATAATAGATAAGAAATAATAGATAATAAATTTGGTGTGCGCGCCGCGCGCGCACTTTTTAAAACAACGCAGATGCCCCGTTATCCTTGCCCTGTAGGGCGGGGTGACCCCACCCCGCCGGGGAAATTTGCGGCAGCCGGGATTTTTTGCGATAATAGCAAACCTTCGTTAGGTTTGTAGGGAACGGTCTTGACCGTTCCGTGCGGTTTTCCCGTTATATCGCATTATCGGTTTGGCTGCAACGGGCGGCATTTATGCCGCCCCTACAAACCAACCCGCAATATTGCAACTACCGCCAAATCGCGGGCGGGGCATACCCCGCCCCTACCGCGCTCCGGCTTTTTTCCTTACGCATTCCACCGATATCCATATCCCCATACGGTCAAAATATGTTGGGGGTTGCTCGGCTCGTCCTCCACCTTCATACGCAGGCGGCGGATGTTCACATCCACGATCTTCACATCGCCGTAGTAGTTCTTACCCCAGACGCCCTCCAAAATTTTCTCGCGCACCAGCGCCGTGGACGGGTTGCGGATAAACAGCTCCATGATCTGGAACTCCACCTGCGTCAGGTCAATGGGCTTGCCGTTTTTGTACAGCACGCGCCCTTTTTCGTCCAGCGTAAACGGTCCGCTGACCAGCTGCTCGGGCGTTTGCTCGGCGACCGCCGGGGCGGTGCGGCGGATGCGGCGGCAAAGCGCCTCCAGCCGGGCGATCAGCTCCGACATCGAAAACGGCTTGGTGATATAATCGTCCGCGCCGATGGACAGCCCGCGGATCTTGTCGCTCTCCTGCCCCTTGGCGGACACCATAATAATGCCGATGTCGCTGTTTTCGCGGCGGATGGTTTCGCACAGGCTCAGCCCGTCCATACCGGGCAGCATAATATCCAGCAGCGCGGCATCGCAGGTTTCGCCGCTGTGCAAAATTTCCAGCGCGCGCTCGGCGGTGGGCGCTTCCAGCACCTCCCAGCCGCTCATTTTCAGGTTCAGCACCTCCAGCTCGCGGATGCTGGCTTCGTCCTCAACAAGTAAAACACGTTTCATAAGATGCCCTTTCATTCTGCGCCCAACAGGACGGTGTGTTTTTGGATGTATTCCTCGGTCAGCCCGGCATAGCCCGTCAGCACACGCGCCTGCAATTGCTGGCTGCCGACGTTGGCAATGCGGGTAAATTTCTCGTTGTCGGCGGCGTTCGCCTCCACCATACGCAGCTCGCAGTAGGTCACGGTGCCGGTCAGATTGCACAGCCGCCAGCCGCCGGCGTTGGCAAGCGGGCGCAGCAGCACATTTTTGCGCAGCGCCGCGGGCAAGCCGAAAAACACCCGGTTGGCGGCATCGTACACGCCGAAGGTGGATTTTCCGCCGTTCTCGCCCGCGTAGTCCTGCCAGACGACAAACCGCAGCCGCTTGTCCAAGGGCGAGGCAATGCTGCCGCCGTCCTCCGCCTCGACGGGGATATCCACCGTGCCGTTCTGGTCAATATCGCAGCTGAACAGCGTGGTGTCGTACCGGCGCGTGCTGTTGAAAACGCTGCTGACGCCGGGCGGGTGGTAGGACTGCAAAAAGCCCGTTTCTTCGTCATAAGTAATAATGTCGGACACCAGGCTGCCGCTGTCGGAGTAGGCATCCATCACCAGATAGGTATACTCGTCAATGCCGCGCCCCGCCTGCAGCGCCGCGCAGCCGGTGTACACGCCCTCGCCCAGGTTCAGCGTCTGGGCGCTGCGGAACTCGCCGTCCATATTGGTCAAAAGCTGCAGCGCCACGCCGCCGAAATCGGTTTCTGCCGGCAGTGCCAGCACAAGGTCCTGCGTGTCGCCCTTGCCGGTAAAGTCCGCCAAGATCATATGGGTGTAGCTTTGGCTGATGACGGTGGTCAGCTGCCCGTCCGCGTAGCGGTAAACGACCAGATAGCTGTCGCCCTGCGCGCTGGTGTAGCCCGCGATGAGCTGCTGGCTGACGCTGTCGCGCAGATGCGCGGCAGAGAAAACCTCCACCTCGCCGCTGAGTCCCTCCACCGTCTGGCTGACCCGCCAGCCGCCGTCGGTTTCTGCCTCCAGCACGGCAAGCCAGACGTTGGTGCCGGTGCTGTCGGCGGCATACAACACGGCCGCCTCGTCCTGACCGTCGCCGTCCCAATCGCCGAAGGCAAAGGGGGACAGAAAGTCCCCGCTGTTGGGATATTTTAACGTTACAGCGCTGTTTAAGTAGCTGTTCAGCGCCTTTTGCAGGGCGCGGCTCTCGCCCGAAAGCTGCGGGGCGCGCAGCATGGCTTCGGTATCGGTGGCAAGGCTGCACCCGCACAGCAGGCAGACCGCCAGCAGCACGGCGGTGAGTTTGGTTTTCACAAGGCGGCGCCCCCTTTTTGCGCAAAACTAGATGGAATCATTATACCACGTTTCACGCGCTGCCGCAATATAAGCGCGGGATGCGGGGCAGCACAAATCATAAATAAGAAATAAGAAATAATAAATAATAAAAATTGTGTGCGCGCCTTGCGCGCACATTGGATTATAAACACCCTTATCGGAACGATGCGAATTTTGGGTAGGTTTGTAGGGGCGGGGCACGCCCCGCCCGCGGTCAAATGGTGGCGCGAAAATCACGGGTCAATCCGTAGGGGTGGTACGCGCAGCGTTTTGTTTGTGCCGCAGGCACAAACTCCACCTTATTTATTATCTTTTATCTTTTATCTCTTATCTGCAAAAACCGCCGCGCTGTGCGTTGCACAGCGCGGCGGTTTTTTGCTTAATGATCAGTACCCGCTTCCCGCTTCGCCGCTGGTCAGCAGCTTTACGGCGCGGCTGGTGCCAAGACGGTCGGCACCCAAGTCCAAAAATTTCTCAATGTCCTCCACGGTGGAGATTCCGCCCGCCGCCTTGATCTTGCAGCGCCCCGCGACGTGTTCGGCAAACAGCGCAATGTCGTGGAAGGTCGCGCCGCCGGTCGAAAACCCGGTGGACGTCTTGATAAAGTCGGCACCAGCCTCCGGCACGATGTCGCACATCTTGATTTTTTCTTCCTCGGTCAGCAGGCAGGTTTCGATGATGACCTTCAGCACCTTGTCGCCCACAGCAGCCTTGACAGCGGCAATGTCGGCGCGCACATCGTCGTACTGCTTATTCTTCAGCCAGCCGATGTTGATGACCATATCCACCTCGGACGCGCCGTTTTCCACGGCGGTCTTGGCTTCAAACGCCTTGCTGGCGGTGTCCATGGCGCCCAAGGGGAACCCCACCACGCAGCAGACCGGGCAGCGCCCCGCCATATACGCGACTGCCTGCTTGACATAGCAGGTGTTAATGCACACCGATGCGCAGTGGTTTTCCACTGCCTCATCGCACAGGGTGCGGATCTGCGGCCAGGTTGCCTCGGGCTTCAGCAGGGTGTGGTCCACCTTGCTGAGCATAAATTCCTTCGTGTACTTCAACGGAAATTTTCCCCCTTGCTACAATGCTTGCACAGGCGCGCCTGATGCAGCCCCAGTGCCGAAAATACAATGCCGGTAATGCTGACCGTGGCACCGATAATGCCCAGAATCAGCCCCACCAGACGAAATGCGTGACCGCGAACTTTGGTTCTCATAGGGGTAGCCTCCTTTTTAGGATGGTATTTTTTATGCAGCAGCCGCCGCGCCTCGTGGGTCATCAGCGGATGATGCAGTGCAAACTTGGCAGCCTTGAAGAGCAGCATCGGAAATCTCCTCACTTCTTCTTGAAAATGAACAGCTTGCTGAACACATAGTTGGACACGATCACCACGACCTGCGCCACCAGCTTGACCAGCAGCGGACCGCAGTCCTTGCCGAACAGCCACAGCGTGACGCCCAGCACCGTGACGCCCAGCCACATAATGATCTGGTCAGCAACGGCGGTGGCAATGCGGCAGCTGACAAACTGCGCAAACTCGCTCCAGGCAGCCTTGCCGTGATTTTTGCTTTTAAACACAAACGTGCGGTTTGTCCAATATGCGAACAAAATGCAGAGGGCATTGTTCAGCACATTGCCCGCGCCTGCGGCAAATTCGCGCCCGGCTGCCGCCTGCAAAACCAGCAAAATGGCAAAGTTCAGCAGCGTGGCAAGCCCGCCAAAAAATAAATACGACAGTGCTTCGTAATATTTTGTGAAAAACGATTTGATTTTTTGCATACAAGACCCCGTGACGTTTCCTGCAAAAGTCAGATAAAGCAAAGAAGCCTGCCTGTTGTTGACAGGCAGGCTCCTTTTAGAAATCAGGATTATTCAGCGTCCTCGCCGTTTTCCTCATCGAGGCAGGCCTTCATGGACAGGCTGATGCGCTTGCGGTCGAAGTCAACAGCAGTCAGCTTAACGCGGACCGTGTCGCCAACCTTCAGCACATCGGAAACCTTGTTCACGCGCTCGTTGCTGATCTCGCTGATGTGGACAAGACCGTCAATACCGGGCATAATGCGAACGAAAGCACCGAACTTGGTGATGGAAACCACGGGGGCGTCAAACTCGGTGCCGACAGGCACTTCGTTCTCCAGCTTGACCCAGGGGTTGTCCTCTTCCTTCTTGTAGCCGAGGGAAACCTTCTGGTTTTCGGGATCGTAGCTCTTGACGTAGACTTCGATCTCGTCGCCAACCTTGACAACCTCAGAAGGATGCTTAATGTTGGACCAGCTCAGCTCGCTAATGTGGCACAGACCGTCCACACCGCCCACGTCAACGAAGGCACCGTAGGAGGTCAGGCTCTTGACAACGCCGGTGTACTTCTTGCCGACCTCGACGTTTGCCCAGAATTCCTCGCGCTTAGCCTTGTTGGCCTCGGCGGAAACCTTGTTGATGGAGCCGACGATCTTGCGGCCGGCGCACTCGGTGATGACCAGCTGAACGTGCTGACCCACCAGCTTGGTATAGTCCTCATCACGGCGCAGGGTAGCCTGGGAACGGGGCACAAAGACGCGCACGCCCTTGACGTTGACAACAACGCCGCCCTTGTTGGCTTCCATAACGTCGCCTTCCATAACGGTGCCGTTCTCGGCAGCCTCGGAAACGTCCTTCATACCCTTCTGGGCTTCGAAACGGACGCGGGAAAGGGTATCAACGCCTTCCTGGTCGTTGGTCTTGATAACGACCAAGTCCAGATCGTCGTCTACCTTAACAAGGTCTTCCATCTTAGCGTTGGGGTCATGGCTCATCTCACTCAGCTTGACAATGCCGGTGTGCTTGGAACCATCGATGCCGACGACACACTCCGTCGGGGAAACGCTGATGACCTTGGCTTTTACGATTTTGCCTGCGTAGAGGGGCTTTGCTTCGGATGCGGCCAGCATCTCCTCAAAGCTCATATCGTCGCGGATCTCTTCACTCATACTGTTAAGTACCTCCTCAATTATAGACGAAGGCGTTGAAGCCCCGGCTGTTACGCCCACTGTCTTGGCACCGGCGAGCCATTCTCGTTCGAGTTCATCAGCATTCTCGACGTTGACAGCCCGGGTATGTCTGGCAGCGACCTGTAGCAGTTTTTGGGTATTGGAAGAATGATGACCACCAATGACGACCATACGGTCGCATTTTTGGCTGAGGTCTTCCGCTTCCTGTTGCCTCGCCCACGTTGCATTACATATTGTATCAAAAATTTCGGCTTTTGTACACTCTTTTTTTAAAAAAGCCTTGCATTTTTCCCAACTTTCGACCCGAAATGTCGTCTGTGCAACCACAGTTATGGATTCTTGTTGCAAAATTTCGGGCAGCAATTTTTGCAGCTCCGGCAGGTCGGCAAAGACGTGGACCTTGCCGCTTGTATGCCCAACAATGCCTTTAACTTCGGGATGTTCGGCATCTCCCGCCACCAAAAGCAGCGCGCCTTTTTTGCCCGCAAGTTCAGCTATACGGTGTATCTTTGCAACAAAAGGACAGGTCGCATCGTGATACACCAGGCGGCGTGTGCTTATTTTTTCATACACATCGCTGGGAACGCCGTGGCTGCGGATAACGACCTCGTACCCATCGGGAACATCGTCCACATCGGCGCAGGTCAGCGCACCCTTTGCCTCCAAGTCGCCGACGACCTGGTTGTTGTGGATCAGCGGTCCTAAGGTGGCGACCTTGTGTCCCTGCTGCAAAAGGTCGTAGGTAAGTGTAACAGCGCGGTTCACGCCGAAGCAGAACCCTGCGGTTTTGGCTAAAATCACATTCATAGTTTTTCCTCACGTTCGGGAAGGGCGGTTGTTTCCTGCTGTTCCGGCGCGGCGGGCTGCTCTGGGACGGGCTGCTCCGGAACAGGCTGCCCGGCAGCGGGTTGCTCCGGCGCGGCGGGCTGTTCGATGGCGGGCTTTTCCTCGGCGGCGGGTTCCTCCGGCGCGGCGGGCTGTTCGATGGCGGGCTTTTCCTCAGCGGCGGGCAGGGCGGGGAAGGCGTTTTCTGCCAGCAGCTGCTCCAGATCATCGCGCAGGCGGTTTTTCATACGGCGCAGCGCGGCAATTTTGTGCGTTGTATCGGTCACCTGCAATTCCGCGGCAGGGATCGGCTCGCCGAACACGATGCGGATCTTGCAGAACAGGTGCATTTTGCCGTCCTTGCTGCCGTAGATGATGCGGCAGGGTACCATATCGGCACCGGCAGCGCCGGCAATGACAAACGCGCCGCTTTTCAAAACGCCCAGCTTGCCGGTCTTGGTGCGGGTGCCCTCGGGGAAAATCAACACACCTGTGCCGTTTTTGCATTCCTCGGTCAGGCGCTCCAGCGTGACGGTATCGCCCTTGCCGCGGTCGATGGACACCGCGCCCATGCAGCGCAGGAACCAGCCCGCCAGCGGGTTTTTAAACAGCTCCTCCTTGGCGGGGATGTGCAGCCGCCGCCAGCTGAACACCTCGATCAAAATAAACACGGGGTCGAGGTTGGCGATGTGATTGGCGGCAATGACGTAGGGGCGACCGTCCTGCACGGACTTTAAATGTTCGCGCCCGATGACCTCAAACCGCCACAAAATGTGCGCCAAAACCCAGACGATGGGCAGCAAAATCCAATACAACAGCATACGTCCCGCCCCCTCAGATGCGTTCCAGAATGGTTTTTTTGAGCAGCGCAAAGGTCTGCTCGAAGTCGATGTCGCTGGAATCCACCAGCACAGCGTCCTGCGCCTGCTTCAGCGGGGCGACGGCGCGGTGGGTGTCCTGATAGTCGCGCTGCTGAATGTCCGCCAGCACGGTGGCGAAATCGGCGGGCTGCCCTTTTTCTTCCAGCTCCTTGCGGCGGCGCTCGGCGCGGGCCTCGGGGCTGGCGGTCAGGAAAATTTTCACAGTGGCGTCGGGCAGCACCACGGTGCCGATGTCCCGACCGTCCATCAAAATATTTTGTCCCTTCGCCAAATTTCGCTGGGTGTCCAGCAAAAAGGCGCGCACAGCCGGGTGTGCCGACACCGCCGACGCCGCCATACCCACGGCTTCGGCGCGGATGTCGGTGCTGACGTCCTCGCCGTTGAGGTAGACGTGCTGTGCGCCGTCCTGCAATTGGATGCCCAGCTCGATGCCGGGCAGCAGCGCCTGCACCGCGTCGGCGTCTTTGGGCTCAACGCCGCGGCGCAGCGCGTACAGCCCGATGGAGCGGTACATCGCGCCGGTGTCGACGTAGATGTAGCCCAGCTCCTTTGCCAGCCGCTTGGCCAGCGTGGATTTGCCCGCCCCGGACGGACCGTCAATGGCGATGGAAACCATAGTTTTTTCTCCTTTTGATGTATAAGATTTGGTTGTGCTTTTGCAATATTGCGAGTCGGTTTGTAGGGGCGGCATAAATGCCGCCCGTTGCAGCCGTCCCGGCAATGCGATGTAACGGGTAAACGCCGCGGGACGCAACTATGCGTCCCCTACAAACCAAGGAACAAGGGCAATAAAATGATAGGTTGCACGGCGGGGTGAGGTCACCCCGCCCTACAGGGCAATAAAAATATTGTACCCCTCGCCCTTGAACGCGCAATTCTTTAAAATTGTGCGCGCGCGGCGCGCACTCCTTATTTATTATCTTTTATCTCTTATCTTTTCTCTATTCTATCCCTCTCACCGCGGCTTGGGCGGTGCTCCATGCAATTTGCAGGTTGTAGCCGCCGGTGCGGGCGTCCACGTCCAGCACCTCACCCGCAAAATACAGCCCCGGGCAGAGCTTGCTCTGCATCGTTTTGGGGTCGACCTCTTTGACA
The DNA here is from genome assembly GCA_004552305.1 of Subdoligranulum variabile. GTDB lineage: Bacteria > Bacillota > Clostridia > Oscillospirales > Ruminococcaceae > Gemmiger > Gemmiger variabilis_A. The sequence goes on from SFOX01000026.1 coordinate 30,582, forward strand.
TCGACGCCGCCCGCCGTGATGACCGCGTGTTCCTTGTCGCCCAGCGCCGTGACCGGCACCTGCCAGTGCTTGATGAGCTGCACCAGCGCCTGCTTTTGCTCCCTGGTGACCTGCGCCGCGCGGGTCGCGGGATGGATGCCCCACCGCTGCACCGCCACCGGGCGCATGGAATGGGGCAACAGTTTGGCGATGGCGCCCTGCACACTCTGCCCGCCCTGCGCCACAAAATCGCGGGTGATGCGGTCATACAGCGTTTTTTCGTCCAGCGCGGGCTTGAGGTCAAACTCGCAAATATAACGGTGCTTCGTGATATCCTCAATATAAGTGCTGGCAGAAAGCACTAGCGGACCCGACAAGCCGAAATGCGTAAACAGTGCCTCGCCCTGTTCGGCAAACAGCGGCTTGCCGTCACACAGCAGGGTCAGCCCCACGTTGCGCAGCGCCAGCCCCATCATACGCGGGCAGTCGGGATCGGGGCTGACAAGGCTGCACAGGCTGGGCTGGGGCGGCACGATGGTATGCCCCGCCTGCCGCGCCAGCTTGTAGCCGCTGCCGTCGCTGCCGGTGGCGGGGTAGCTGATGCCGCCGGTTGCCAAAATCGTCGCTTTGGCGCGCAATTTTTGCCCGCGGTCAGTCACCGCACCGCAGCAGACGCCGTTTTCCAGCAGCAGCTTTTCGGCGCTGCCGCGCACAAATTCGGCATCGCGGGCATAGTCCCGCAGGGCTGCCAGCACATCGGCGGCGCGGTCGCTCTGCGGAAAGACCCGCCGCCCGCGCTCGGTTTTCAGCGGTACGCCCAGCTGCTCAAACAGCTCCATCGCAGCGGACGGCGGAAAGGCGTACAGGCTGGAATACAAAAACCGCCCGTTATGGCGCACAAAGGGCAGAAACTCGCGCACATCGCTGTCGCTTGTAACGTTGCAGCGTCCTTTTCCGGTAATCAGCAGCTTTTGCCCGCCGCCGCTGGGGTGATGCTCCACCACCGTGACGCGCAGCCCCTTGGCGCACGCCGCGCCCGCAGCCATCAGCCCGGCAGCGCCACTGCCCAAAATCAATACATCGGTCATGGTTTCTCCTTGTGCTTTTTAAAAGGTATCTCTGCGTCCGCCAGCGCGGCGGCGGTAAACAGCACCAGCAGCGGGTGGACCGTTGCCAGATACATCGTGCTGGTGCCGATGCCGAAGCTGGACACCTCCACAAAGGCGATCATCGCGCAGCGCAGCACCGCCATACCCAAAAGACCGAACAGCAGCAGCCACGGCACAGCGGTTTGCGGGGCGGGCGCGGTGCAGACCCGGCGCACCCCCGTAAGGTGGCGCACCACCGCCGCCGCCAGCAGCAGCCACAAAAGATAGCGATACACCGCGCAAATTGCGTTCATCACGGCGTAGGCTGCCCGCTGCACCGGGCTGTAATACGGCTTATCCGTCCCCGCCTGTGCGCTGCCGTTCAGCCCACAGTGCAGGTAGGCGGTGTACACCGCCGTGTCATCCGGGTTGGCAAGCGAAAGCTGCGATTCCTGCGGCGGGCAGTCCGCAAAGAACAGCGCGTGGGCAAAGCCGGCGGCGGTTTCGCGCAGGATATCCGGCACCAGTGCAGCCCGGAACGGCTGGTTGGTTGCCACACGCCTGCCGGTGCGGCTGGGCAGAATGCCCGCGTCACAGGCGGCGTTGATGGCATCGGCAGCGTTCTGCCAGAATTCTGCCGCCTGCTGCGGCGTGTCGTACACACCCTCCAGCCAAGCGGCGCGGCGGATCGCCCAATAGTAGCTGCCCGCGCGGTAATCCCCCACGCTGGGGTCATAAAAGCTGTTGCGCAGCTCGTCATCGTTTTCCAGATGCGCCAGCACCGGCTGCAATTCCGGCACAGCATCGACAATTTTTTGCCGTGCATCCTGCGGGACCGACAGCAGCGGCTCCTCGCTTTCGGTGTCAACGCGCATCATCGCGCCCATGGCGGCGGCAAACGAACCCTGCGAAAAATCCGACAGTGCAAACACGCCGTAATAGCGTTGGTTCAGCCCGCAAAAGCTCAGCACACCCGCCGCCAGCAGGGCGTAGGGCAGCAGCAGCCCGGCGATGCGGCGCGGCTTTTTTTGCACGCAAAAGGTCACCAGCAAGATCAGCGTTGCCGCCGCCGCAAAGGGCAAAAGGAACATCCCGGCGTCCTCGCGCGTCAGATACGCACAGGCAAGCCCCGCGCCCGCCGCCGCCAGCCACGGCAAAATGTTTGCTGTATCGTCCAAAACGGCGCGCAGCGCCGCCCCCGCCCAGCCCGCAAAAAACACAAGGCACAGCGCGGGAAAGATATTGTCGCGGTAGACGCGCAGCGTGTAAGCCGCCCAGGAGGACGGCAAAAACGCCAGCGCCGCGTACACCGCCGCCGTGCGCCGGGCAGCCGAGGGCGCACCTTTGCCCGCCCACAGCGGGCGCAGCGCAAACGCCGCCAGCAGCGACGCCGCGCACCACAGCGCCGCGCCGCCCACCAGATACGGCAGGTGCAGCGCGTGCAGCAGCGCCAGCCACACCGGGAAAAACATCGCCTTGGACAAGGTCAGATAATCGTAGCCGCCCAGCCACTGCCCCGCCGAAATGCTGTTGGCGGCGCGGAACATCAGCTCGTCGTCCAGCGGGGCGCCCCCCACCCAGACATACGCCAGCTGCTGCCCCGCCAGCACAAGGCGCAGCGCGGTCAGTGCCGCAAGGCACAGCCACAGCCGCCCGTGGGGAGAAAGTTTCCGCTTGCTCATTTTTGCAGCTTTTCCACACTTTCCACCAGATATTTTTGCTGCTTGAACACCAGCGACAGCAGCAGCGACAGATACTTGACCACGATGGTCAGCACGGCAAACAGCCCCGCAAAGCCCAGCGTGATGACAAACATCGTCGTTGTCCAGCCCGCCACGGGGTGTCCGGTGGCAAACACAACCAGCGTGTACACCAGCTCCGCCACGGCGACCAGCATCATACACAGGGTGATGCCGATGCTCACCTTGAACCCGGCATCGGTGTACAGCGCCAAGCTGTCCAGCGCCAGATTGAACCGCCCCAGGGTCTTGTCGGTCAGCTTGCCGTCAAATTCCAGGTCCACCATCTTCAGCCCGCTGGCGGCATAGGCGGCTTTGCGGTAGGGCAGGTGTGCGCTGGAGGCGTGAACGCGGTTGATGGCGCGGCGGTTCACCAGCCGGAAGGCATCGGTGCGCAGCTGGTATTTGCTGTGGGAGTAGGCGTTGAACACCTTGTAAAACAGCCCGCTGCCGTTGCGGCTGCTGCGCGGGCAGACCGACACAATGTCGCTGCCCTGCATCGCCGTGCGGTACGCTTCAAAAATCAGCGTCTGGGGGTAGCAAAGCTCGGTGGTGTCAAACTCGTAGACGTAATCGCCGATGGCGGCATCCAGCCCGGCGTTCATCGCGTTTTCGCGCCCGTGGAACAGGCTCATATGCAAGATGGTCAGCGGGGCGCTTTGCTGCTTGCCCCAAGTGCGCAGCAGCTCGGCGGTGTTGTCGGTGCAGGCGTCATCGACCGCCACCAGCTCGTAGTGGTCAAAATGGGCGTCCAGCTCGCTCGCCAGCATCCGGCAAAACTCCGCCGCACGCGCGCCGTCATTGTGCAGGTACACCACGGCGGACACAAAGTTTTTTTCTTTCGTTGTCATACTTCCAGCACCTCGTCAAGGTCGTAAACGGTGTTGATCTTGCCGGACAAAACGCTGACCAGCCGCGGCTCGTCGCACAGCACGCGCACCACAGTGGGGCGGGAATCATCCAGCTCGCTCGCTTTCAGGATGGGCTTCATACTGAACAGGCTGCTGTGGTAGGCAAAGCCGAATTCCTCTTTTAAGTATTTGCGCGCCAGCTGGCTCATATAGGGCCACGCCGAGGCGGGCTTGGCGGGGCATTCGTTGCAGTTGTACAGGCTGCCCGGGGTGCAGCGCCCGCCGCTTTCCGCTTGGCAGGGGAAGGTGGCGACGCTGTCGTAGCTGGTTTCGTGCGGGGTAAAGGTGACGCTGGTCAGGCTGTGCAGCCCGGTCTGCCCAAAGGGCATCAGGCTGAAAAACGGTCCGTCCATCACGGTGATGCCGGTGTTTTTCAGCTTTTCGTCCACGGTACACAGGATGATCTCGCACTTTTCGTACTTGATGCCAAAGGGCGGCAGCCCCAGCAGCGCGTGGACATCGTTGACCCCGGCGTAGGTGGCGTTGAGCAGATACGGCGCCTCGGCGGTGAGGTCCCCCGCCGTGACCCGCCACGCGCCGCCCCGTTTTTCAATGCGGTCGGGCTTGCGGCTGCAGACGATCTTCACATTGGGCAGCTTTGCCAGCTGCTCCAAAAACCAGCGCTTCAGCACTTGGGCGTCATAGGTGTACTCGGTGGTCAAAAACGCGCCGTCGCACAGCCCGGGGTTGAAGTACCGCTCGGGCGCGACATCGTCGCAGCGGATGTCCGCCGCTTGGCAAAAGCGCCGGAACTCGGCGGCGTTCGTCCAGCTGAAATGCGCGCTGGTGGCATACACCTGGTCAAACTGCGTGTGCAGGCAAAAGGAATAATCCTCGCAGAATCGTTTAAAATAGTGGGCGCTCTTGATGGCGGTGGAGTAGCTGCGCGGGTAGTGGTAGCCCATATGCACCCGCGCCTGGTTGATGTAGGTCGCCCGCATAAAGGGGGCGGCATCGCGCTCCAGCACCAGCACCCGCTGCCCGGCTGCGCCGCATTTCTGCGCCGCGTACAGCCCGTACAGCCCTGCGCCCAGTATGATTTTGTCGTAGGTCATTGCGGTTTCTCCTTCCGGGTGGCGCAGCGCTTGCGGCAGGCATCGGCAACGGTCTGCAGCAGCATTGCGCCCATTATATACAGTGCGGGCAGAACGCCCAGCATCGTGCGCATATATTCGTCACAGGTGGCAAAATAGGTGGTCACCACCATCGAGCAGGTGGTCGAGAAAAACGCAGCCCACAGCCACGGGATCTTGCGCCGGCGCACCCACTGCACCGCCATCACGATGCCCGAAGCCGCCGATGCCACAAAGGCATAAAACACATAGACACGGTCAAAAACAGCACGCAAAATCGGGTTCAGCGCCCGGGCGGGGGCGCTTTCCACAGGCAAGGCGTAGCCTTCAAACACGTTGTAGCAATCCTCTTTCATAACGTGCAGCGTGTCCAGCAGGTATCGCAAGCGGTGCTGGCGGATGTAGCTGCCGGTTGCTGCCTTCACCCGCACGTCGCCGAACTCCATGCCCCGGTCCACCACCGCCCAGATGCCCTTGTCCACGGCCTCCTCGATCAAGACATCGCGCAGCTCCTCGTCCTCAAATTCCACATAGTAGCCGCGCCGCACGCAGGTGTAGAGGTCCTGCTTGATCTTGGCATCCGACATGGTAAACACACCGTTCAGCCGCTGGTACTGGGCGCAGTACGCCAGCACCGCAACGCCCACCAGCGCCAGCGCTGCCAGTGCCTGCAGCAGCCCGCGCCGCTCGGCAGTATCGTCCGGAAAGGCGTACCGCAGCAGACAGAAAACGACCAAAATCGCCCAGAAAATCAGATACTGCGGGCGCATAAACACCAGCAAAAAGATCAGCCCAACGCACAAAAGCAGGTAGCGGCGGCGGTGTGTCTGCAAATAGGCGGTCATCAGCCAAAAAAAGCACACCACGCCGGTCAGTGTCAGCGACTCGGTCTGCACCACGGTATCCCAACCGGCAGTCGCCGACGTGGAAGCATACAAAAACACGCACAGCTGCGCCCACGGGCTGCCCACGCCGATGCGCTGCAGCACCTGCGCCAGCAGCACCAGTGAAAGTGCCGACAGCACCACCTGCAGCAGCACCAACGGCAGGAAGTTTCCCTCCCCGAAAACCGCCTCAAAACCGTCGATCAGCAGCGGGTAGACCGGCACGCGGTTGTTTTCGCGGTAGCCCTGCAAAAAGCGTAAAAAGCTGTACCCGCGGTACGCGCCGGTATCGGGGAAAATCGCGCACCACTCAATGCCGGCGTACACAAGACCGCGCACCAGCACCACGGCAGCGGCGGTGATCCGCCACAGCCGCTTATCATTCAACGCTGCTGCGTTGGTTTTTTCTGTCACTTCCATGAACGTCCTCTGTCCTTATCCGCCGCATCGGCGGTGCATTTTACGGGTTGTACTTGCCTGCCAGCGCCTTCAGCAGCACCTGCATCAGCTCGCTGTTGCCCTTGAACCCGCTGATTTTGGTCGGCGTCTTGCCGGTGGCGGGGTAGGCGCGGGTCACAGGCACCTCGCACGCCTTCATGCCCAGCTGGGTGCAGCGGATGCTCAGGTATGCCAGCAGCTCGTACCCCATAAAGACATCGCGCAGCGGGCGCACCTCGGGGTGGGTCAGGTATTCGCGGCTGTACGCGCGGTAGGCGTTGGTGGTGTCGGTAAACCACTGCTGTGCGCCCAAGCTGACCAGCGGCGCGTGGATCAGCCGCACGGCGGCATAGCGCACCGGCGGCGTGTTGACGGCGTGTCCGCCCTTGATAAACCGGCTGCCCTGCACAAGGTCGTAGCCCTGCTGCAGCTTTTCGATAAATTCCGGCACATCCTCAATGGAGTCCTTGTTGTTGCCGTCGATGGTCAAAACGCCCTTATAGCCGCGCTGCAGCGCAAAATACAAGCCCATGCGCAGCTGTGCGCCCTGCTTGCCGGGACCGGTCTTGACCAGCAGCGTGTTGACGCCATAGCTGGGCAGGATGTCGTTGCTCATGCTGCCGTCGGTCGAGCCGCCATCGCACACAACAATGTCGCACAGGCGGTCGATGCCCGCCTTACGGGCGCGCCCCAGCTCGGTCAAAATGCGCGCACCTTCGTTGATAACCGGGATCAACAGGCAGTAATCGGCAGATTTATCGCTGTATTCGGCGGCGCGGAAATCCGGCACGCCCGCAAGGTCGGTGCAGCTGTAATGCTTCATTGAAATACCTCCGCAATATAAGCCATGGTTTGTTTTACGGTGTCCGCATCGGTGCGCGCCATCTCCACCGAAACCGCGCCCCGGTAGCCCACCGCGCCCAGCAGCAGCGCCAATTCGCGGTGAACAGGGCGGGGCTGAATGGGTGCCAGGCCCGGCTCGCTGATGTGGATGTGGCTGACGTAGCTTAAATCCATCAGGAAATCCTGCAAATTTTCGCCCTGCGCCAGCATGGTGGAAAGATCCAGATTCACCGCCAAGCCGGGATTGTCCAGCCGCTTGACCAGCGCAAACGCCTCGGCAGTGCCGTTTAAGTAGTTGGTGTAGATGGGCGGGTTTGCCTCAATGGCAAGGCGCACGCCGTAGCGGGACGCAAGGTTGCCCGCCTGCATAAAGAACGCCTCGGCGGCGGCATCGTCGGCACCCAGGGGACGCATCCGGTTTTTGGGGCAGCCGAACACCAGCGACGGGCAGTTGACCGTGTGCGCAAACTGGAACGCCTGCGCGGTGTAGTCCAGCAGACGCTCGGTGTCGGCGGGGTCAAAAATGTTGCCCTCCAGCCCGTACCAGATGCTTTGCAAACTTGGCACATGAAACCCCCAGCGGTTGCGCAGATACCCGCCGAACAGCGCCGCGCCGGTCAGGTTTTCATACGGCTCGGACGGAAAAATGCGCGTAGGTGCGATTTCCAGCCCGGTAAAGCCGCAGTGCTGCATAGCGGTGTAAATTTCCTCGTCATCGCTTTGCTGCCACGCGATGTTGGATATGGCAAGCTGATATTCCCGCACGGGTCAGTCCCTCCAATTTTGCATAAATCGCATAATATCGTTGATTTCTTCTTCCTGGGTACACAGGTAATCGCCCGCGCCGCCCAAAACGGCAGCGTGGCGGCTGCGCAGGTCGTAGTCAAACGGAACGCCCGGCAGCGTGTTTTCCCAGTCGGTGCGCCCGGTCAGCGCGGTGTAGACCGCCCCGGCAGTCACCGGCGGGGTACACAGGTGCAGCAGGCGCAGGTCGGCGGCAAGCGCGGCGGAAATATCCCGCCACAGCCGCGCCAGCGGGTAGAACTGGTAGCGGCTGCGCGCGTCGGTAAACGCCAGCGCGTTAAAGTCGTTGGCGGCGAAAAACGCCTTCAGCGCCGCGCGGTCGCACCCCGGCACCAGCTTGTAAAAGCCGTTGTCGGCGGGGGCATAGCTGCCGCGCACCAGCGCCGATTTTGCCGCCAGTTCGTCATATTTGGCGGGCTTCAGCATTGCGGGGGTGATGGTGTGCAAATCGAACAAAAAGTTCTTTTTCAGCCCCTGCCCGTACAGCGCAGGCAGCCGCACGATCAGCGCATCGGGGTGATCACGGCGCACCCACTGCTCCAGCTGCAAGCGGTTTTTGCCGTAGGCAGAAAGATTTTTTACGTCGGGCAGGTCGTCCTCGTACTTGGCGCGGCAATCGGCATACACGGCGGTGGTCGAAATCAGCACCAGCTTTTTCGGCGCGATGCGCTGCAAATTCTGCCGCGCCGCCCGCATGACCGCGAGGTCCGCCTCCGGGTCGGCGTTCGCCAGAAACATCGCCGCCGGCACCCCCGCATACACGCACAGCTCCGGCTGCGTGCCAAAGCAGGTTTCTATGTCGGTGCTGTGGCACGCCATACCAAACGTGTGCGCCGCCGCGAGGTTGCCCCCCACAAAACCGGTACACCCAATCAGCAGATCCTTTGCCAAGGCATCCGCCCCCTTTTCACATAAATATACAGGATATATTATAGCCCATTATCGCCAAAATTGCAATAACACGATTAGCGCGGTAGGGGCGGGGCATGTCCCGCCCGCGACCTAACGGCAATAATAACCTACCGGGTACACCACCCATATATGGCTTCCCCTTGGGGGGGAAGCTGTCACCGCAGGTGACGGATGAGGGGCAAATTTGCGGCAATTGCAATATAACGGGTACTCCGTAGGGGCGGCATATATGCCGCCCGTTGCAACCATCCGGACAATGCAACCTACCGGGTAACCCCCACGGGACGCAACTATGCGTCCCCTACAGACCTGCCGTAAACGGGTGCTTTGCCTATAACTGCTTACTTTTCGGTTGTTTGTAGGGAGGGGTCTTGACCCCTCCTTGCTGTTTTGCGCCAACGCCAACCTACCGGGCAAACCGCCCATATGGCTTCCCCTTGGGGGGAAGCTGTCACCGCAGGTGACGGATGAGGGGGAAATTTGCGGTTATTGCAATAGATAAAATCTACCGCTCGGTAGGGGCGGGGCATGCCCCGCCCGCGACCTAATGGCAATAACAATCTACCGGGTACACCGCCCGTATGGCTTCCCCTTGGGGGAAGGCTTTTCCGGCGGGGGATGAGGTCACCCCGCCCTACATCGCAATTTTACCGCAATCTTTCCTCCCGCGTCCCTATCTTATCAATATGCGCGCGCGGCGCGCACTCCGTATTTATTATTTATTATCTTTTATCTATTATCTATTTTGCCCCGCAGGGGCACTCTCGTCCCCGATGGCGCACCGATCCGCAGCATCCCGGGAAATTGCAATAAAAAAACAGCCTTACGTTTTCCGTAAGGATGTACCTTGGTGCACTCTGTTCGGGACTCTCCCGCGGGCTAACAAAGCCCCACCGGGGCTTTGTTGTCGGTCGGTACGCAAGGCGTCCGACACGCCCTGTTCTCGTCCCCGATGGTGCACCGATCCGCAACATCCCGGGAAATTGCAATAAAAAAACAGCCTTACATTTTCCGTAAGGCTGTACCTTGGTGCACCATCGGGGACTCGAACCCAGGACCCACTGATTAAGAGTCAGTTGCTCTCCTTAGTTGCTCACACTCATGGTGTATGCTGTTGTAATAAAAAGCACTTTTCTAACGATCAAAATCACTAAATATATCCTATGCAAAGTCATTGACCAGCACCGTTTTTGTGTGGCGCTGGTCTATTTTCTTTTACGCACTAATCAGCGGTATAAGTTTCTGTTCTTCTGTGATTTCCAAGAATTGCTGATATTCCATATTTAGCTTTATCGTAACCTGATACTTTCTTCCGACCTCCACTCTTTCTATCAGTTGGCTCAGTATCATGCGTTTGATTTCTAATGGTGCCGCATCGAATTCTTCTGCCCACCCTCTGAATTCATCATAGTAGTACCATCAGCAGTTGGAGTAGAAATACCATACTGAGCCTTTACTGTCATCTGAACAGACTCGTTGTACTTACCCTGCTTGCTGGTGATAACGATAACACCGTTAGCAGCACGAGAACCATAGATAGCTGTAGAAGCAG
>SFOX01000049.1 GCA_004552305.1 Subdoligranulum variabile
CAGGTGACTGATGAGGGGGCGTCTGCCGGGAGTTTCCCCTCATCCGGCGCGTTCCGCGCCACCTTCCCCCCAAGGGGAAGGCTTTTCCTGTGCGGCAATGACAATTTCCCGGGCAATCCGTAAGGGCGGCATATATGCCGCCCGTTGCAATCACACCGCAAATGCGATATAGCGGGTAAACGCCACGGGACGCATCTATGCGTCCCCTACAGACCTGCCGATAGTTCCCCCGTCATCGCAAAAAATTCCGACTGCCGCCAAATTCCTCGGCGGGGTGGGGTCACCCCGCCCTACAGCGCACTTTATAAAAATGCGTCCGCAAAGCGGACACACCATATCTCCACGCTAAACTCTGCACTCTTAACTCTTAATTCTGCGCATCCCCTCTGGTTTGCAGCCAATACTCCCCCATGCTGGCGCCGGGGCGTCCGGTGCATTCGTCGCAAAGGTAGGCGGCAAGCCCGGCGTCGGCGGGGTTCCACGCAAGGGCTTGGGCTTCGGTTTCAAACTCCACCTCGGCGTACCAAAAGCCGGTGGCGGCGTCGGGGTCCACGCAGTTGACCTCCAAGGTCAGCCCGCCGGGCAGGGCGTAGCCGCGGCGCTCCTTGCGGATCAGCGGCTTGCCGATCAGATGCTCCAGCTTGGCGAACAGCTCGGCATCGATCTCGGTTTCGATTTCCTCCCGGCTGAGCGTGCCGCTGCCCTTAAAGCACAGCACCAGCGCGGTCTTGCCGCCCTGCAGGGCTTCGCGCCGGATGCGCACGGTGGGTCGCACGCTGATATAGCCCTGATCCATCTGATACAATGAGGTTTGGGGCAGGTTTTCGGGCCAGCCTTTGACGAACCATTTGCGCTCAATTTCCATAGAATGATCTCCTGTTTTGCCCACCCCGCAAAAGGGCGGATTTTTAAATAATAAAGAAGAAATAATAAATAATAAATAAGGTGGGGTTTGCTCCCCTTGGTCGCAAACCGAAAAGGGGATGCGCAGTTTATCAAAAATGTTTCGCCGCGGGCGAAACTCCCAATTTATTATTTCTTATTTATTATTTCTTATTTCCCCCAGTATACCACACTCCCCCGCCGCGCACCATACAATTCTCCTAATTTTTGCGGCAAAATTCAGCGATAATTTAGCGTTTCGCCAGTTGCATTTTGCCTGCGCTGCCCGTATAATAGAAGCATAACAGCAAGGGCGCTGCGAATGTGTTTTCGCAGCGCCCTTTTTCACTAAGCCCCCAGAATAGAGCAGTGAAGGAGTATGAAGTATGGCAGCAACTGTTATGGAACTCTACGGCAGCAAGGTTTTTAACGAGCATGAAATGCGTGAGCGTTTGCCCAGCTCGACCTATAAGAGCCTGAAGGCGACCATTGATAAGGGTCAGCCTCTCGACTTGGAGGTCGCCAACGTCGTTGCCAGCGTTATGAAGCGCTGGGCGATCGAGCAGGGCGCCACCCACTACACCCACTGGTTCCAGCCGTTGACCGGCATTACCAGCGAAAAGCACGACGGCTTTGTCAGCCCCCAGCCGGACGGCACCGCCATTATGGAATTTTCCGGCAAAGAGCTGATCAAGGGCGAGCCGGACGCTTCGTCCTTCCCGTCGGGCGGTCTGCGCGCCACCGCCGAGGCCCGCGGCTACACCGCATGGGACCCCACCAGCTACGCCTTTGTCAAGGATGACACGCTGTGCATCCCCACGGCGTTCTGCTCCTACACCGGCGAAGCGCTGGACAAAAAGACCCCGCTGCTGCGCTCGATGCAGGCAATTTCCGACCAGGCGTGCAAGGTGCTGCATCTGTTCGGCAAGGATGTCGAGCGCGTGGCGACCACCGTCGGTCCCGAGCAGGAATACTTCCTCATCAAAAAAGAGGACTACGAGAAGCGCCTTGATCTGGTTCTGACCGGTCGCACGCTGTTCGGCTCTGCCCCGTCCAAGGGTCAGGAGCTGGAGGAGCATTACTTCGGCACCATCCGCCCCATTGTTTCCGACTTTATGAAGGAGCTGGACGAGGAGCTGTGGAAGCTGGGCATCCCCGCCAAGACCAAGCACAACGAGGTCGCGCCCTGCCAGCATGAGCTTGCCCCCATCTACGACACCACCAACGTTGCCATCGACCACAACCTGCTGACGATGGAAATGATGAAAAAGATCGCCGCCAAGCACGGTTTGGTCTGCCTGCTGCACGAAAAGCCCTTTGAGGGTGTCAACGGCAGCGGCAAGCACAACAACTGGTCGCTCGGCACCCCCAGCGAGAACCTGCTGGACCCCGGCGACACCCCCATGGAAAACCTGCAGTTTATGGTGTTCCTGACCGCCGTCATCAAGGCCGTGGACGAGTACGCCGACCTGCTGCGCACCAGCGTGGCGACCCCCGGCAACGACCACCGTCTGGGCGCCAACGAGGCACCCCCGGCGATCATCTCCATCTTTGTGGGCGAGGAGCTGGAGGCGGTCATCGACGCCATCTGCTCCGACTCGCCCTATGCCGGTCCCACCAAGATGAAGATGGACCTCGGCGTGGATGTCCTGCCCAAGTTCAGCAAGGACACCACCGACCGCAACCGCACCTCTCCCTTCGCCTTCACCGGCAACAAGTTTGAGTTCCGTATGCCCGGCTCTGCCGAGAACCTGTCGGACTGCAACACCATCCTGAACGCCGCCGTTGCCAAGGCGCTGAAGGACTTTGTGGCTGCCACCGGCGATGCCGCCGACTTTGAGTGCGCCGCCGCCGCGTGGGTCAAGAAAACGCTGAACGAGCATCGCCGCGTTATCTTTAACGGCAACGGCTACACCGAGGCGTGGGAGGCCGAGGCAGAACGCCGCGGTCTGCCCAACCGCAAGAACACCCCCGATGCGATGATCGCCCTGAAAGAGGAAAAGAACATCGCCCTGATGGAGGAATTTGGTGTTCTGACCAAGACCGAGATGCTCAGCCGCCACGAGGTCGAGATGGAGCATTACGCCAAGATCATCAACATTGAAGCCCGCACGATGCTGAAAATTGCCAACAAGCAGCTGATCCCCGCCGCAACCGCCTATATGGGTGAGCTTGCCGGCAGTGCCGCCGCCAAGGCTGCCGCTGTGGAGGGTATTTCCACCAAGGCGGAAACCAAGGTGCTGACCGCCCTGAGCAAGTACACCGACGAGATGTCCGACGCCGCCGACACGCTGAAGGCTGTCACCGACGCCGCCAGCGCCCTGACCGATGAGAGCGCCAAGGCGCACGCCTTCCACGATAAGGTCGTACCCGCCATGGCTGCCCTGCGCGCCGCCGCCGACCTTGCCGAGGAGCTGGTTGACGAGGATTACTGGCCGCTGCCCTGCTACAGCCGTATGCTGTTCTACACCGAGTAAGCGGACACAATTGTACCATTCTCCTTTTCCTATTTTCTTACACCACCCAAAAGGCTCACCTGCAACGGTGAGCCTTTTGGGTATACGGGGGAAAGTAAAATCTAACGCCAACGCAATCATCACGGTTCACCCGTAGGGGCGGCATATATGCCGCCCGTGCAACCATCCCGGCAATGCAGCTTAACAGGTAAATCGCACGGGCGAGCAATGCTCGCCCCTACAAGCGAAAGGCAAATTCGTGCCAACCGCCAATTTCCCCGGCGGGGTGGGGTCACCCCGCCCTACGGGGCAATACAAATACATCGCGCGGTAGGGGCGGGGCAAGCCCCGCCCACAATATAACGCCAACGTCCAACCTACGGGTAACCCGCATTATGGCTTCCCCCGCGCCCGCAATTTTGCGTTAGCCGCCCGTTGCAATCCCACCGCAAATGCGATACAACAACATAATTCCCACCCGCGCCCCATACAAATCCGTGTCCGCTTAGCGGACACACCAAATCTGAACTCTAAACTCTTAACTCTCCACTCTGTTATTTACAGGAGGTCCCTATGAAGCGTACCGCGCAGGATATCCTCAACTTTGTCGAGGATAACGACGTCAAATTTGCCAAACTCACCTTCTGCGATATCTTCGGCAACCAAAAAAACTTGTCGCTGTTCGCCAGCGAGCTGCCCCGCGCCTTTGAGCAGGGCATCTGCTTTGACGGCGCCTCCATCGTCGGGTTTCTCAACGTTGAGGAAAGCGACCTGGTGCTGCGCCCCGACCCCGACACCGCCACCGTACTGCCGTGGCGTCCCGCCGAGGGGCGCGTCATCCGGATGTACTGCGACATCACCCTGCCCGACGGCCGCCCGTTTGAGGGCAACTGCCGCGGCTACCTGCAATCGGTCGTCAAGCGCGCCAAGGCCCGCGGTCTGACCTGCAACGTCGGCTGCGAGTGCGAGTTCTACCTGTTTGAAACCGACGAACACGGCGAACCCACCCACACCCCGCTGGACCGGGGCAGCTACTTTGACATTCCCCCGCTGGATAAGGGCGAAAACCTGCGCCGCGAAATCTGCTTTGCCATCGAGGAAATGGGTCTGCACCCCGAACACAGCCACCACGAAAGCGGTCCGGGTCAAAACGAGGTCTGCTTTCTGTACGCCGACGCGCAGCGCTCCGCCGACAACCTCAACACCTTTAAAAGCACGGTCAAGGCGATTGCCGCGCGCAACGGTCTGTTTGCCAGCTTTATGCCCAAGCCTTTGGCAGACAAGCCCGGCAGCGGGCTGCACGTCAACGTTTCGCTGCTGCGCGACGGCAAAAACCTGTTTGACGGCTTTACCGCCGACAGCGAAGCCGGGCATTTTGTGGCGGGCGTGCTTGCCCACGCGCGGGAGCTGACGGCGTTCTGCAACCCGGTCCCCAACTCCTACGCGCGGCTGGGCGCCAATGAAGCCCCGCTGTACATCAGCTGGAGCCGCCAGAACCGCAGCCAGCTGGTGCGCCTGCCCAGCGCCGTGGGCGATTTGTGCCGCGTGGAGCTGCGCGCGCCCGACCCGGCAGGCAACCCGTATCTGGTCATCGGGCTGATTCTGGCTGCCGGGCTGGACGGCATTGACCGTAATCTGCCCCTGCCCGACGCCGTCAACCGCAACCTGTTCCACCCCGACGCCGCGCAAGGGCTGGAAAGCCTGCCCCGCACCCTGCGCGAGGCGATCACCGTAGCCGCGCAGAGCGAATTTATCAGCCGCGAGCTGCCCACCGCGCTGCAAAGCAAGTATTTTGCCTAGCCGAAAGGGGGAATGTCCGTGGCAAACGCGCTGATCATATCGGCAGGCAACAACGCCAACGAATACCTTGCCCGGCACATTGCCGAGCTGGGTTACACCCGCCCTGCCTTTGCGGCAAGCGGCGGCGAGGCACGCCGCCGGATGGACGCCAAGGATTTTGAGGTAATTATCATCAACACGCCCCTGCCCGACGAGTTCGGTCACGAGTTGGGTATGGACGCGGTGCAAAAAACCGATGCCGGGGTCATTCTGCTGGCAAAAACCGCCACCGCCGAGCAGATCTCCGACAAATTGCAGGACTACGGCGTGCTGGTTTTGGGCAAGCCGTTCACCGCCGCGCAGTTCCGGCAGGCGGTGCAGATGGCTGCCGGGATCTTCCGGCGGCTGGCGCTTGTGCGCGCCGAAAACGCCAAGCTGCAGGACAAGCTGGCGCAGCTGCGTCTGGTGGACCGCGCCAAGTGCTTTCTGATTGAAAAGCGCGGTATGACCGAAGCCGAGGCGCACCGCCTGATTGAAAAGACCGCCATGGACACCCGCAAAAGCCGCGGCGAGGTGGCGGAGGACATTCTGGACGCCGAAGTGTAGGGGGCATTTTTTCACGGGTACACCGTAGGGGCGGGGCACGCCCCGCCCGCGACCTAACGGAAACCGCTATTTACCGGGTAAACCGCTCTATGGTTTCCCCCTTTGGGGGGAAGCTGTCACCGTAGGTGACGGATGAGGGGTTAATTTGCGGTTATTACAATATATAAAATCCACCACTCGGTAGGGGCGGGGCATGCCCCGCCCGCGACTTTACGGAAACCGCTATTTACCGGGTAAACCGCTCTATGGCTTCCCCCTTTGGGGGAAAGCTGTCACCGTAGGTGACGGATGAGGGGTTAATTTGCGGTTATTACAATATATAAAATCCACCACTCAGTAGGGGCGGGGCATGCCCCGCCCGCGACTTTACAGAAACGCGAAAATTACGGGTCGGCTTGTAGGGGCGGCATATATGCCGCCCGTTGCAGCCGCCCGGATATTACGAACTATCGGGTAAACCGCACGGGACGCAACTATGCGTCCCCTACAACCTGCCGGTACTTTCCTATCACCCCTACATTCCCCTAAACAAAACCGTGTCCGCATCGCGGACACACCAACTCCAAACTCTAAACTCTCCCCTCTGAAAAGGGGCGGTCATTGACCGCCCCTTTTCCGCTTTCCCCCTTTGCAAACCGCGCCGGTTGTGCTATAATCCCTGTAGCATCTACAGGAAGGATTCGGCACAACTATGAACGAAAAATGGCAGGAAATCACCAAGCAAGCGGCAGTCATCACGCTGAGCATCACCATTATGGCGATCGGCGTCTACTTTTTTAAATTCCCCAACAACTTTGTTTTCGGCGGCGTAACAGGTACGGCGGCTCTGGTCGCCAAGCTGACGCCCATCAGCGCCAGCGCCTTTTCGTCGGCGGCGAACCTCATTCTGCTCGTCGTCGGGCTTGTCTTTTTGGGCAAGAGCTTTGCCATCACCACGGGGTACGCCTCGGTGCTGCTCTCGTTTGAACTGATGCTGCTGGAAAAATTCGTCCCTATCGACGGTCCCCTGTCCGACCAGCCCATGCTCGATCTGGTGTTTGCCATCGCGCTGCCCGCCATCGCATCGGCGCTGCTTTTCAACGTAGGTGCGTCCAGCGGCGGCACCGATGTCATCGCCCTGATTGTCGAAAAATACACCCACCTGCACAACATTGCGGCGGCGCTGTTTTTGACCGACCTGTTCATGGTCGTGGCGGCGTGCTTCGTGTTTGACCTGTACACGGCGCTGTACTCCTTTGTAGGTCTGGCGGTCAAGTCGCTGGTCATCGACGAGGTGCTGGAGCGCATCAAGATGTGCAAGTCGATCCTGATTGTCTGCGACGACAAGGACGCCGTCTGCGAGTTTATTATGAAAACCCTGCACCGCGGCGCGACCTACACCCCCTGCAACGGTGCCTACACCGACAAGCCGCATTTTATGATTTTCACCACGCTGACCCAGCGCGAGGCGGACTGCCTGCAAGAGCATATCCGCGACAAAAACCTGAACGCCTTTATGACGATGCTCAGCACCACCGAAGTTTTCGGCAAGGGCTTCAACCATTAACGCACCGGAACGCACCCGCCGGCTCTCCGAGCCGGCATTTTTGTACCCATACCACCCGCAACCTTTCCCACGTGGCAATAAAAAATCATTGCGCAGTAGGGGCGGGGCATGCCCCGCCCGCGACCTTATGTTATAACGAATATTACGGGTACTCCGTAGGGGCGGCATATATGCCGCCCGTTGCAGCCATCCGGACAATGCAACCTACCGGGTACACCGCCCGTATGGCTTCCCCTTGGGGGGGAGCTGTCACCGCAGGTGACTGATGAGGGGCTGCCTACCGGGAGTTTCCCCCTCATCCGGCGCGTACCGCGCCACCTTCCCCCAAGGGGGAAGGCTTTTCCGGCGGGGGATGAGGTCACCCCGCCCTACATCGCAATTTTACCGCAATCTTTCCTCCCGCGTCCCTATCCTATCAATGTGCGCGCGCGGCGCGCACTCCGTATTTATTATTTATTATCTTTTATCTATTATCTATTTTGCCCCGCAGGGGCACTCTCGTCCCCGATGGTGCACCTGTCCGCAATATCTTGGGAAATCGCAACAAAAAAAACACCCCTACTTCCCCCGTTAATCTGTACCTTCCATTCATTTCCCCGGGGACTCTCCCGCGGGCTAACAAAGCCCCACCGGGGCTTTGTTGTCGGTCGGTACGCAAGGCGACCGACACGCCCTGTTCTCGTCCCCGATGGTGCACCTGTCCGCAATATCTTGGGAAATCGCAACAAAAAAACACCCCGCAACTTCTTGCGAGGTGTCTACTTTGGTGCACCATCGGGGACTCGAACCCAGGACCCACTGATTAAGAGTCAGTTGCTCTCCCAAGTGACAAGCGCTAAGAGTAGTTTTGAATCTTCATATTGCTGTTTCAAGACGCAGTTTTTCTGATTTTTCATTTTCCCCGACCATAATGCTGGACGGAATCTCCGGCTTTTCCACCGCCAAGCCCCGGCGATAACCGGACGGGTTTTCATCACAGTTCCATCAACAACAATAATCGGGAACGAGTCGTTCATTCACTCGTCCCCGACTTTTTGCTTGATCAGTTTGCCAGCGCCTTCTTGATACGGTCACGGTCCTCCTGCGGGATGTTCAGCGCCTTCATGGTATCCTCCGCAGTCATGTGCAAATTCTGCATCAGATTGCGGACGGATGCAATCCGTTCTTCCTCACGACCTTGCCCATATCCTTTCTGGATTCCCTTCTGAATTCCCTTCTCAATCGCGCCTTGGCTCAAATTGCACATTTGGTACACCTCCGTTTCCAGTGTCTGTGTCATCGGCACGTCAAATTCATTCTGTAAGATGGTTTTCTTGGCTGCGGCGGTTTTCTCATCGGAGAGCAGCACCTCCAGAAATTTCAGCAGGCCGCCGTAATTCCTGTCGGTTTCCTCACCCAGGCAAATCATCACCGCGCTCATCAAATCGTAGTTTCTGACTTCTTCTTTGGCCTCGCCCACGATTTCTTTTCTGCCTCCTCTCTCAGTTTCTGGATCACGTCCCTCTTGGACGCGGAAACCTTGGAGCCGGAGATGCCTTTTTCGGCCGCCTCTGCCACTACCCGCCAGCCGTGATTCTGTGCGAACTTCCGGCACTCGATTTTCTGGAGCGGGATGTCATCGTGGTCCACCTGTCCTTTGGTGGAGACCCGGTAGGTCAGCGCTGCACGGGGCGCATCGGTGGGGAGCTTCAGCTGCTGTGTGTGAAACCAGCTGTCGTTCAGCCATCTCTGGTCTGCTTCCGAGATAGGCACTCTGTTTCCCTGATTGTCCGTGTAGTACATCTCATCACCTCGGTTTTGTAGATTCCCGGATGGTTGGTGCATCCGGTTGTATCTACAACAATACCCTGATTCCGGCAGCAAAGCTATCACCAAAGCGCTGAATGAACGGGGAAAAGCGGGAAACTATTTGACGATTCGTATGCTCTGATACAGTAACTATCTACTATTTCTTCTTTTCTGTATATAGTATACTTAAAATAACTCTATTCATGGTGGTCCACTGTGAACCCCTGGGGGGCCCAACGAATGGGCACACTGCTTTTCTCCACCTGTCCTTTGTATCATTGGAGGGCATCTCCACGCTGCAGTTCATGGAAAACCCTCGTTTGATTCGGGCAGGGAGCTTTCTTCTGTTTTCAAGGTTCGCGGCAGACCGTTTCCGGACTGTAATTCTATTGTACCATATCCCAAACTCTGATTTCGCCCGCATAAAAGCTGAATTTTGAGGCTTTTTTCACCCGTTTTGCACCTGTTTTGATGCATTTTATGGTGCATCGTATTTTTTATTTTTGATTGTTTTCATGCCCAATGAAAGCCTTTTTCCCTCTTCACCAGCAGAAAAGGCACAAGACCACATCTGTGCGGACCCTGTGCCTTTTTCAGAAAAATTGGCTGCGCTCGTGTCAGGCATAACTGTGAAGTCCCGCCAGCAGCGTATTGACGCCCACATAGTGATCCATGTGATCAGGCTCCATGTCTCTTTGGGGTCCCAGCTCCAGTAGCTGCCCCACGCTTTCTGCGCCCAAATGGCACCCGTGACGATGCAGAGACTCAAAAACAGGAATCCCAGAGCCACCGCCCGATAGATGATGAGATCCAGCGTGTCCTCATCGGGGAGATGGCGGTCCGTCAGGCCGCCGGCTTTCAGCCGGTTTCCGAACACCAGAACCATCGCCACCGCGAAGGCCACGCCGAAGGAACCGTAGCTGATAATGGCCATGGACACATGAAAGCCCAGCCAGCGGCTTTGCAGCGCCGGCATCAGAGCGTGAATTTCCCGGCTTTGCATCGACGCATAGCCCAGCACCAGAAACACCAGCGGCACCACAAAGGTCCCCAGCGCCTGAAAATGGAATTTTCCGGCAAATAGCAAAAAGCAGAGGGTGATTCCCCACGCAAAGCAGGTGGCAAATTCATACTGGTTGGTGAACGGCAGCCGCCCTGCGTTGATGCCGCGGGCCGCAATGCAGACGGTATGCAGCGCAAACCCGACGGCGGAAAGCAGAAAAGCCCCACGCCCGGCCTTTTCCTTTTTTACCACCAGTGCGACAAAATACAGTGCGGCCGCAGCAAAATAGACTGCCAGCGCTCCCATAAAGCAGACGCTTTCCACTTGGGACAGGATCGGATTGTATTGCATCGTTCAGCCCTCTTTCTTTTTGTTGATCTTGCCTGCCAGCGATTGCCGCAGCAGTTCGGGGGCCTTTGACGCCCTGCCCCACAGATGGGTTCCGTCCGTCCAGACCTCCTGCGGGCGGAAGTAAAACGCCAGCAGGATGCCCAGCAGCATGACCAGCGAGGCTGCCCCCACAAATCCCGCCGTGGGATCGGTGCGGATCACGATGAGGGTGTACTGCACCGGGTCACGCATGGTAAAGGTAAAGGCGTCCACCTGAATGGGCTGTCCCATTTCCGCCAGATTCATGCCCAGCATCTGGTTTTGGTAGTACAGTGTGTACAGCGAATGGGGATTGCTGCACAGCGGCGTGGCGGTGGAGAGACTGCCGTCCGCTCCCTGCACCAGATCGGGATAAAACTTATTGAACAGCAGCACCAGACCGGGCAGCTCCTCCGGGTAGGTGTATTCGCCCGCGCAGAGAAGGTCCTCCCTGACAAGCTCTCCATTCAGCCGGATGTCCACATAATTGGCCCAGCCGGTGCTGTCCTGATACAGCGACATTCCAAATGCCGACATGGGATGATTGACGCTGGCGCTGCCGGACTGGACCGCACCGTCCGGGGAAGTCACCGTCAGCGCGGCGGTGTACTGCTCCACCGTGTAGTCCTCCCGCAGCGTCACCTCAAAATCATCGATGGACAGCTGATAGCCGGTGTCGCCGATGGGCTGTTTGCTGCCGGGAATGCCGTACACGGTATCCTCCGTGGTCAGCACGCCGCCCAGCGCAAAGCCGCCCATGATGAGCAGCATCCCCAGATGGCACAGCCAGCTGCCCCACACGCCGAACCGGCTGCGCACCGCGTACTGAACCGCTGTGCCCGACGCATCGGTGACTGTTTCCACGCGGCGGAATCCCAGCGCCTGAAGGTCGACCGGACTTTCCAGCTCCATCACAAAGCTGGCGTCCTGCCGCTGCAGACGGTTCTGTGCAGAGAAGGAAGTCCGCCACTGTTTCCACAGATGCGGAAACCGGACGATGCTGCACAGCACAAGATTCAGCGCCAGCAGCGCCGACAGCAGACCGAACCACGCGCAGCCAAACACATCATCCAGCGAAAACATCATGATCCAGCGGGCCGCCCCGCCGTACTGGGCCTCATACCACGCCTGCGGCTGGTTCTGCGGCACCACACTGCCCGCCGTACAGGCGGCCAGGATCACAGACAGCAGGATCAGGCTGCATTTCATGCCGCACAGAAAACCAAACAGCTTGCGGCCCACCTGCCCCCATGTGATCTCCTGCTTTTCCTCCATACGCTCCCCCGTTCTTATACGCCAGAAAAGCCGGGCAGGGTGAGCCTGCCCGGCCGCTTGACCTTGTTACAGCAGCGCCAGCGCCTCTTTGGCAAGGGTCTCCGCCTTGCCCAGACACTCGCGGCTCAGCTTGCTGTTGTGCGCGCCTTCGCTGTTTTCCACATACACGAAATCCCAGTAGAACTGCGCGTCCCGGTCCAGCTGGCGCAGCTTTGCCAGCTCCGCCTCGCTCAGACTGCCGCTGGCCACCGCATCCGCCAGTTTGCTGTTCAGTTCCACCAGCAGGTCGCTGACCTGCGTTTCCTTTTCGGTGATCTCCTTCTGGATCTTCTCCACGTCCGCTTTCAGGTTGGCATGGCACTGGGCACAGTTGCTCTGCACCAAAGCCTCGTTGTCCAGCGGGCTGGTAAACTCATGGCTGACAAAGGGCGTGCCCTTCTTGGTGTAATCAACGCCCATGTGGCAGTCCGCACAGTTGAAGGTGCCGCTGTGGACGCTGCCCGCTCCGGTGTAGGTCTCAAATTCCGGGTGCTGCACCTTGATCATGCCTACGCCGGTGTTCTCGTTGGTAAAGTCCACAAAACCCATCTCATTGTAGTAGGCCAGAATGGAATCCGGGTCAAAGTTGTCCGGGCTGTCATAGGGCACACTGGTGGCCTTGGTGGCGGGGTCAAAATAATACTCAATGTGGCACTGGGCGCAGCTGACATTGATGGCATCCACGGTGCCCGCTGTCATCTCATCGCCCATGGCATTGGCCATGTAGTCACTCTCAATGACGATGGTGCCTGGCGTGTTGCCGTGGCAGTTGTAGCAGCTGACCGTCTCGCTCATCTGCTGGACCACGTCCTCAAAGGGCAGGCTGTACGCCTCGGTGCCCAGCTTGTTGACCAGCGCCGTATAGTCCGCCGTCTTGCAGGTCAGGCAGTTGGCCAGCTTATGGGGGCGGGTGGTCTCGGCAATATCCTCCAGCGTGTAGCTGTGGCCGATTGCCTCGGTATAATCAAAGCTGAAGGCCATTCCCTGATATAGCACCTGAATGTTGGGGTCCTGTTCCGGGTAGGCAACGCGGGGCTGCGGGTTGTTGTCAGCGTTGGCCATATGGCTGGCGTACACTTCGGGATAATAGGTACTCCACTCCTCTGCGGTGATAACGCCGTTTTCACGGGCAGTCTTCACCTGAGCAGGGACCTCCGGAATGGGTACCTCCGATACACGGGTCACCGTGGGAACTGCGTTGACCGCAACGACCTGACTTCCCATACTGCCCAAAAATACGCCCAGCAAGGCCACGGCCATCACAGGGGCAAGCCATTTGTTCTGTTTCATTTGTCCGGCTCCTTTTGATGATTTCAGGGGTCGCCTATTATATTCAGTATACCGGATGCAGCGGTTGCTGTAAAGGATTTTTTTGTTCATCCTGTGACAAAAATAACGTTCCCTTTTTAAGCAAAATGCCAATAGAAAAACCTCTGTCGCCCGATGTCTCCGAACATATTTTGAAAACTCGCGCAGCAACTTTTCCGACCGCCGGGACGCTTTTCGTTCCTGACAGCAGTTTTGCGTCACCGAATTGCATCTATTTTGGTTCGCGGGTAGTTTTTCGCCGTACCAAGTGTACGCGTCCCGACCGGAGCTTTCCATTCTGATATTCCCCCAACGCCGCTCAAGACCGGCAGGAGGCGTTTTAGGGGGCATCCCTATCACTCCGTTGCCTCTAGGATTGGGGCAGCGCCCAAGCCTTCTGTTCTTTCTTCGAGTCCGCCTTTCCTACTCCCTGTCTGGGCGTTCCTCCGGCATCATGTGGGTCAGGCGGTACTCTCTGGGGGA
>SFOX01000027.1 GCA_004552305.1 Subdoligranulum variabile
ACAACAAAAATACGCCACCCCGTAGGGGCGGTCATTGACCGCCCGGCAATTTTGCGGTCGCCGCCAATCCCTTGGCGGGGTGGGGTCACCCCGCCCTACATTGTAATATAATAAAAAACGTGTCCGCAAAGCGGACACACCAAATCTTAACTCTCCACTCTCCACTCTCAACTCTATTAAACAATAACCCCGAGGTACGCCTTTACAGGCGCACCTCGGGGTTGTTTACGCATTCTCCAATACCGCGCGGATCTCCTCATCGGTCAGGCGCTTGCGCACCGGGGCGGGTTCCCCGCTGCCCGGCACCAGCTGCAAGCCCCAATAGGTCAGGTCCAGCCATTGCCCAAACTTGTACCCCGTGCGCTTTTCCACGCCGAACCGGGTAAACCCCAGCGCCTTGTGCAGCGCATCGCTGGGCTTGTTGCCGCCCGTGACCAGCGCGTAGGCGTTGCGGTAGCCCTGCTGCCGCAGCAGCGACAAAAGCGCGGTGTACAGTCGTTTTCCTATCCCCTGCCCCACGGCATCCGGCGCACAGTAGACGGTGGTTTCCACATCCCACGCATAAGCTTCGCGGCTGTGCCAAGGGTGGGCGCAGGCAAACCCCAGCAGCCGCCCGTCGGCGGTGCGGGCAACCAAAAAGGGCGCGGCGGTCAGCACCTCGGCGATGTTTTGGCGGTATTCCTCCGCCGTGCTGGGCGCGTACTGAAACGTCTGCACCCCGTGGGTCACATACCAGTTGTACAAATCGGCAACGTCGGCGGCGTCGTCAGGGGTTGCCATACGCAGCGTCACGGCGTTGTCGGCAAGCCAGCGGGCAGCCAGCGCCTCTTTTTCGACCTTCGGCAGCTTTTTCACGGCAGCCTCGCGCCTCAGCGCGGCGCTTTTGTCGGCGCAGCGCTCGGCGTAGGTCAGCCGCACGGCGGCAGTGCCGTGGCTTTTGGTGTACTTGGCGCCGCCCTTGCCGCTCTGGTGGGCTTTCAGGCGGCAGGCAAGGTCGTTTGTCCAGCCGCAGTACAGGCTGCCGTCCGGGCAGCGCAGCAGATACACCCACGCCGTTTCCGGCACCGGGGCGCGGTCGGCGGCGGTGCTGGCGGCAGTTCCCTGCCCCGGCGTCATTCGCTTACCGGGCGTCCAGCGGCGCGCAGGGTGTGGCGGCAGGCTTCAATGGCGTTCGCCTTGTCGTCGGCGGTGATCAAAAACCGGCTGGGGTGGCAGAACCGCAGCCCCAACCCGCTGACGCGGCGCAGCTCCTCCTCGGGACGCCCCGCCCACGCCGGGGGGAACGGCAGCTTGCTGCGCTTGGTGCGGTGGTCGGTCACGCACTGCGCGCTGTACCCGCCGCGCTGGCTGGGGTAGACGACAAACAGCGCATCGGTCTTGTACAGACCGTTTTTCCACGGCATATAGGCGGGCAGCACAACGATGCCGTCACGCATATTGGCGTAGGCGCGGCGCACGGCGTCGTCGGCGCGGTTGACGGCGTTGGCGGCGGCGATCTCGTTTTCCAGAATCTGCTTGGCAACAGCGACCGCCCGCAGGAAGCAGGCGTCGGGGTCGTCCTTGGAATCCCACAGCGGGTTAAAGCTGCCGATGGCGTCCGCCAGCGAGTTCTGCTCGCCGGTGTTGTCGTTCAGATCCAGCGGCTGGATGAAATTTTCGTCCATAAGGCGGGCTTGATGCTCGCCCACCAGCTGCGCGCCCAGCACCCGCCACAAAAGACCGAATGCGGCATACGGGGTGCCGTTGGCGCGGGTTTCGCGCGGCTCGCTGTGGTGGTCAAACAGACCGCCGCCGACGTCATAAACGATGCCGTCAAAGTCGTCCGGCACGGTAAAGCCGCGGACGATTTGGATATCAGGGCGCAGAATTTGCAGCAGCGCGGTGGAAAAAACATCGTCTGCGTGAAATTTTCCGCCGTGGGTAAAGCCTTTTGCGGGGATTTTCATAGCAATGCTCCTTTTATACAGTCAGGGTGTGGTACACCGTACCGTCGAGGTGTTTCCAGGTAAAAACGCTGCCGTCCAGCAGCAGGTAGCCGTGGGGCGTGTTCTCCTTCGGGATGGACACCGAGCCGGGGTTCAGGTAATAATTGTCCATACCAAAGGGCTGCCACGCGGGGACGTGGGTATGCCCGTGCAGCAGGATATCGCCGGGCTGCAGCGGCGGCAGATGGGCGGTGTTGTAGTGGTGTCCGTGGGTGGCGTAAATCAGCCGCCCGCCGGATTCCAGCAGCGCGTAGTCCGCCAGAATGGGGAATTCCAGCACCATCTGGTCCACCTCGCCGTCGCAGTTGCCGCGCACGCAGAACAGTTCGGTCTTGCGGGCGTTCAGCATCGCCAGCACCTCCTTGGGCGCGTAGGCGGGCGGCAGGTCGTTGCGCGGACCGTGGTACAGGATATCGCCCAACAGCAGCAGCCGGGGGCGGTTTTCGCGGTTGTGGGCGGTCAGCAGGTCGCGGCAGTACCCCGCCGCACCGTGGATATCGGATGCAATCATCAATTTCATAGGTTTCCTCACAATCTATCACCCTATTTTACCGCGAAACGGGGGCGAAATGCAAGTGCTGCGGTGGGAAATGTTGCGGGGAATTGCGGGGACAAAAGCCTTCCCCTTGGGGGGGGAAGGTGGCGCGGAACGCGCCGGATGAGGGGGTAATGTCCGGCAGGTTTCCCCTCATCCGTCACCTGCGGTGACAGCTTCCCCCAGAGGGGGAAGCCATAGATGCGGTTTACCCGCAAGTTTCGCGTTGCCGTAAAGTCGCGGGCGGGGCTTGCCCCGCCCCCTACCGCGCAGCATATTTTTATTGCCCCGCCCCCCGCCGCGCAAAACACCCCCTGCTGCCCATAACAGGCGGCAGGGGGTGTTGTTATAAGTCAAAATGCAATCAGACGATTTCCACTTTTTCCATAACCACGGGGGTGCGGGGCTTGTCGTTCCAGTCGGTGGCGACGGCGGCAATCTTATCCACAACCTCCATGCCGGACACAACGTGACCGAACGCGGCATAGCCGCCGTCCAGATGCGGGGCGTCCTGATGCATGATAAAGAACTGGCTGCCTGCCGAGTTGGGGTCCATCGCGCGTGCCATGCTGATAACGCCGCGGGTGTGCTTGAGGGGGTTGGCTACGCCGTTTTGGGCAAACTCGCCCTTGATGTTCCAGCCGGGACCGCCGGTGCCGTTGCCCTTGGGGCAGCCGCCCTGAATCATAAAGCCGGGGATCACACGGTGGAAGGTCAGCCCGTTGTAAAAGCCCTGCTTGACCAGCTTTTCAAAGTTTTCGCAGGTGATGGGGGCAGCGGCGTGGTCCAGCTCAATGTCGATGGTCTTGCCGTTTTGCATGGTGATACGAATCATACTTCATTCTCCTTTTGGGTTGTATTTTCGGGGTCGCTTGCCGGGGTGGCAATGCCCGCCGTATAGCTCATACTGCCGATATGCTGCCGCAGCTCGTCCGCGCTCAGGCGGTCGCCCCAGAACAGCAGCGCGGCGCTCATATACTGCTCGCACCGCTGCTGCGCGCGGGGCAGCAACCCGCGCACGCCGCCGTCATACACCGCGCCGGTAAAGGGGTCTTTCCAGCGGTCGGGCAGATCCTCGGACAATTCGCAGGGCGTAACGTGTCCCATGATCATACCCTTTTTGCCGAAAAGCGGCTCGACCGCCTTAAAAAATCCGCGTACTACCGGGCTTTCGGTGGCAAAAAGCCCCCGCAGCTTGTAGATATGGTAAAACGCATCGGCGATGTATTCGGGGCTGATCTCCTCGCCATACACCTCGCGCAGGCTGTCGCGCAGCAGCGTGATAATGTCCGAAAGCTCCTCGCCCACGGGCAGGGGGCTGACGTCCTCCACGTTGACGGCGCCGCTGCCGGTGTCCTGCCGGTACAGCGTCGAGTCCAGCCCGATCTCCAAAAAGCCGTGTCCGCCGGGCTGCGCGTAGGGCTTGCCCTCCTCGCACATGGCAAAGACAAAGGGGTGCATCACGGTGTCGGCGGCATAGTGGCACAAAAAGCCCAGCACATACTCCATCTGCGGGCGGGTGCGGACGTGCCTGCACAGGCTGAACAGAAAATCGCCTGTCTTTTCCTCGTGCATACGGTTGCCAAGACCGATCAGGTCATAGCGGCGCTTGGCGCGTTTTTTCCACACTTCAAAGCAGAAAAAGCTGTCCGGTCCATTGGCACCGGCGGCAAAGGCAGCCGGGTACCATATTTTGCAGCGGATCGCCGCAGCCGCCAACCGCGCCGTACGCACATGGGTGTAGCCTTCGGGCATGGTATTGTCACTTCCTACATTTACAGTATAGCCCTACTATTGTAGACGTTTGCGGGCAAATTGTCAAACCCTAAGGCAATACCGCACCGCTCAGATTTTGCGGCTGTCGCCCTGCAGGGTCTTAGGCAGCACAAAGAAATACAGCGCCGCGCCCGCCAGGATAATTAAAATCACCGACAAAATGCCGTAGGGACCGGCGGCGCGGTTGATGGCATCCACCTGCTCGGCGGTGGCGGTGGCGGCGGTCAGCCCCTGTGCCGCCAGCATCCGGGCGGACGCCAGCGCGCTTACGCCGCCCACCAGCGTGGGACCCAGAATGGACGAAAACTTGCCGAAGATATCAAAAAAGCCGAAGAACTCGCCGCTGCGGTCCTTGTCGGGAATCAGCTTGCCGAACATCGAGCGGCTCAGCGCCTGAATACCGCCCTGGCTGGTGGCGCACAGCACCGCCAGCACCCAGAACTGCCACAGGCTGTTCATAAAAAACGCAAAGATGCAGATGAAGGAGTACACGCCGATACCCACGCCCACCATAACGCGGGCGCCGAATTTTGCCGCCAGCTTCATATACAATAGGCAGAAGGGCAGCCCCAGCACCTGCACCAGCAGCAGCGCCAGCAGCATACCGGCGGAATCCAGCCCCAGGTTGGTGCCGTAGCTTGTGGACATACTGATGATGGTATGTACGCCGTCAATGTAGAAAAAGTACGCTACAATGAACACCAGCATCGGCTTGTCGGCGGCAATTTCCTGGATGGTCGTAAACACGTTTTTGATGCTGCGCCCCACATCGCCCTTTTCGTAGGGCTTGCCGGTGGTCTGCTTGCAGTTTTTCAGCAGCGGCAAACTGAACGCCAGCCACCACACGGCGGTAAAGCCAAAGATAAAGGCAAGGCAGGTCAGCATCGGCACGCCCACGGCGTTCATGATCAGGAAAATCAGCAGCGGAATTGTCGAGCCGCCGATATAGCCCAGCCCGTAGCCCAGCGTGGAAACCGAGTCCATGCGGTCCTCGGTGGTGACGTCGGTCAAGAAGGCGTCGTAGTAAATGCAGCTGGCGTCAAAGCCGATGGTGCTTAAAATGTACAGCACCAGCACCAGCATCGTGACCTTGGACGCCGCCGCGGGTGAGGAGGTGAAATCCATCAGCGGGGTGAATGCCAACCCGGCGACCGACACCACGCCCAGCAGCAAAAACGCCGTGAACAGCTTTTTGCGCATACCGCGGATATCGCCGAACACGCCCAGAAACGGTGCGGACAAGGCAACAATGGCCATGGCAATGCTGGTGGCGTAGCCCCAGATGGACATACTGGAAACGCTGTCGGCGGTGCATTCCGCCACCGAGTTGAAGAAGATCGGCAGAATGGTGACGACAATGACCGAGTGCGCACTGTTCGCCCAGTCGTACATCATCCAGCTAAGCTCCTGCTTGGTGAATTTTTTTAAAAAGCCCATAGATCGAGCCTCCCTCTTACATTTTGAGATTAGACGGATACAAAATTATTGTACCATTTTAGCCGTGCAAAAACAACACGCCCCGCCTGCCTTTCGGTAAGCGGGGCGTAAAATTTTTGTCATATTTTTGCAGCAAAATGACAGTGTACAGAGTGGAGAGTTGAGAGTTTAGAGTTAAGATAAGGTGTGTCCGCTGCGCGGACACGTTTTTATTATAGTGCCATGTAGGGCGGGGTGACCCCACCCCGCCGGGGTGTTTTGCGATAACCGCAAAATTTTGTGATGACAGGGAAATATCGGCAGGTTTGTAGGGGACGCATATATGCGTCCCGTGCGGTTTACCCGTTAGTTCGCATTACCGGGATGATTGCAACAGGCGGCCTATATGCCGCCCCTACGGATGACCCGTTATATTCATTATAATATACGGTCGCGGGCGGGGCGTGCCCCGCCCCTACCGCAAAAGGATTTTTATTGTCCCGTAGGGCGGGGTGACCCCACCCCGCCGGGGTGTTTTGCGATAACCGCAAAATTTTGTGATGACAGGGAAATACCGGCAGGTTTGTAGGGAACGGTCTTGACCGTCCCGTGCGGTTTACCCGTTAGTTCGCATTACCGGGATGATTGCAACGGGCGGCCTATATGCCGCCCCTACGGATGACCCGTTATATTCATTATAATATACGGTCGCGGGCGGGGCGTGCCCCGCCCCTACCGCAAAAGGATTTTTCACTCGCAGAGCTGATAAAACACCACCGCCCCGGCGGCGGCAACGTTGAGGGAGTCCACGCCGTGGCGCATCGGGATCATCACCGTGTAGTCGCACCGGGCAATCGTCGTTTTCGCCAGACCGTCGCCCTCGGTGCCCAGCACCACCGCCAGCTTTTCCTCGCGCTGCAGGGCGGGGTCGCGCACGCTGACGGCACGGTCATCCAGCGCCATGGCGGCGGTCTTAAAGCCCAGGGCGTGCAGCGCGTCCATGCCCCCGGCGGGCCAGCAATCCAGCCGCGCCCACGGGATCTGAAATACCGTACCCATACTCACGCGCACGGCGCGGCGGTACAGCGGGTCGCAGCATCCGGGCGAAAGCAGCACGCCGTCCATGCCCAGC
Source organism: Subdoligranulum variabile (assembly GCA_004552305.1). Classification (GTDB taxonomy): domain Bacteria; phylum Bacillota; class Clostridia; order Oscillospirales; family Ruminococcaceae; genus Gemmiger; species Gemmiger variabilis_A. The sequence goes on from SFOX01000027.1 coordinate 6,845, forward strand.
GCTGCCGCGCTGCGGAAAATCGCGCCGATGTTGGTGGAATCCACAATGTTTTCCAGCACGGCAACGCGGCGGGCGTTTTGGCAGACCTCAGTCACCGTGCGCGGGGCGGGGCGGCGCATGGCGCACAGCACGCCGCGGGTCAGCGTGTAGCCGGTCAGCTGCTGCAGCACCGCGCGGTCGGCGGTATACACCGGCACATCGGGGCAGCGCGCCAGCACGGCGGCGGCAGACCCCGCAATGTGCGGGCGCTCCATTAAAAAGGAAAGCGGCTCACACCCGGCGTCCAGCGCCGTGCCGATGACCTTGGGACTTTCGGCAATAAAAATTCCCTTTTCCGGCTCGGCGCGGCTGCGCAGGGCGTTTTCGGTCAGGCGGGCATACACGTCCAGCTCCGGGGCAGATATTTGCGTAACTTCGATGATTTTCGGCATAAGCTCACGGCTCCTTCGGGGGATTTTTCTGCATTTCCCGCGCCTTGCGCGCCAGCTCCTCAAAGGTGCGGTCCTGCGTAAAGCAACGGTGGTAGGGGTTCTGCATCCCCCGGCGGGGGTCGGCGGTGCGCTTGCGGCGGCGCAGTGCCTGCCGCAGCCATACGGGCATTTTCATGGCAGTCACTCCGCAGCGCCGGCGGTCAGCTGCTGCCACAGGGCTTCCCCGGCGGCAAACTTGTCGGCGTTCTTGTCATCCCAGACGCCGCGCGCGCCGATGTACAAATTTGCCAGCACGTCCTGGTTGTCCCCCGTCAGGCTGTCCATCAGGGTGTAGCCTTCGTACTGCCCCAACGCCAACCCGGTCAGCACGGGGCAGTCACTCCAGCGGTAGACCATCTGCTGCCACGCGTCATCGGGCAGCGTTTCCGCATCGTCGGGCTGGGTGCCGTCCCGGTACCGCAGCACGCCGGTGTTCTTTTCAAAGCCCGCCGGGTCCTGCAAAATATAGAGAAAGGTTTCGCCGCCGGTGACCTCGGCGCTCAATTGGGTGACGCCCGCCATCTGGTAGTAGGCGTCGGCATTGCTTCCCTCCCCGGAAAAGTCCACCGTGTACTGGCTGATCTTCACCACGACCTTGCCGTCGCCGTTCAGGTCGCTGCAAAAGGGAACCAGCGCGTCCTGCAAAGCGGTGACGGTATCCTGCGGCAGCTCGGTGGTGCCGACATAGCCGATTTTGACATCCGGGCGGGTCTGCAGCACGGTATCCTTAATAAATACCGCCACCAGCACCACCGCCGCGATCACCACCGCAACGATCATTTTGTTGTAATGCCACCAGTTGGCAGCCTTTTCTTTTCGGGTGTATTCCTTGGGGGCTTCGGGCGGGGTGTAGGTTTCCACGCTGTCTTTTGTGACCCATGCCATTGGCAAACTCTCCTTTTCCTAAAGCAACTGCCTTATTGTACCATATTTTTGCGCGATTATTTGTAAACTTATTTTAACAAAACCTTGCAAACCGCGCAGCAGAACGGTATGATTATACTATGTTATTATTATACTGTATGTCTGCATACAAGTCAAAATAAAGCAAAAAACAAGGAGCTTTTGTATGAACGAATCCTCGGGACACAAGGTCTGCATTGCCCGTTTTTTTGAACTGCTGGGACACGACCTGTAAAGGGGCTGCATTATGGAGAGAAATACCGTAATTTTGCGTGACACCGACGTTTTTATGCGCGGTGAGCTGGACAACGTCACGATATCGGACGGGCGCATCGTGCTGGACCTTGTGCAGGGCGGCTATGTGCCTTACGGCTGTTACACCAGCGCCCCCCTGCCGATGCCCGCCTTTGACGCGCTGCGCGTCAGCTGGAATGCCGACGCCCCCGACCAGACGGCGGTGGAGATGCAGGCGCGCGTCATGGTGGACGGCAACTGGTCGGCGTGGGTCACCTTTGGCAAATGGAGCCGCTTTTTGCGCCGTGAATCCCCCGCGCCGCTGGATAGGGGCTGCCTGCAGCAGCGCCCCGATGTGCTGCAGCTGGACAGCAAGACCGGGCAGCAGGCGCAGCTGCGCATCTACCTGTACACCAAAACCGAGCGTGCCACCCCCGCGGTCAGCCTGCTTTGCGCCAGCGTGCGCACGCAGGACGGCATCCCCGCCGGCGGGCGCCCGGTCAACACCCGGCTGCATCTTTTGCCCTACGCCGCCGCCCGCCGCGCCCCCGCGCTGCGCCCGTGGATGGATTTGGCGTGCAGCCTGACCGCCCTGACCAACCGCTGGGGCGCTGACCTTTTGCCCGAGGAGCTTGCCCAAGTCCTGCGCGACTGGCGCGCCGACAGCACCGACCCCCGCAACCTCTGCTTTGCTGCCGCTGCCGCGGCGGCGTGGGGCTTCCCCGCGTGGGTCTGCTACGGCAATCTGGCGCTGCTGCGCGAGGAAGCACGTCACGGTTTCGGCGCTGTGGTGGCGCTGCAAGCCACCCCCGCCGAGCTGGCTGCCGGCTGCCCTGAGCGCCGCTTTGCCGCCGTGCGCGGCTTTACCGCCGTGGGCAGCAACCCGCAGGTGCTTTTGTGCGACCCCTGCGCCGCCGAAGCCGACTTTGCCACCGAAACCGCCATGCCGCTGGACAGCTTTATGGTGGCGTGGGACAACGTTGCCCTGCTGATGCGCCCGCGCCCCAATAATTCCGGCTTTATACCGCGCACCCGCACCGGCGCATGGGTGCGCCCCGCCGGGACGGAGTTCCCCGACGTGTACCGCCTGTTTGTCAACGGCGAAGAACATCCCCTGCGTGAGGATTTCTGCACCAGCGGCGGGCTGCTGGCGTGGACGGAAGCGGACGGCACGGTACACGCCTCCACCGCGCACCGCAGCTTTCATTTTACCGAGCCTGTTCAGGGCGGGCTGTGCATCCCCAAGCAGGAAACGCCCCGCAAATGCACGGTGTATGCCATCGACCCCGCCGGGCAGATGCTGGTCGGCGATGTGACTGTATAAGGGCAATACCGCATAATTCTAAGTGCCGATACGGCGAGCGAGGTGCGACAGCTGCTAAGCCAAAAGCGCAGATAATACTGGATGTCTTATCGAGCATTTTGGCAACGCAGATGCCGTGCCGCAGCCGCCGGAGCGGTGCTTAAGCCGTTAGGCGGGAATTGTGCGGTGTTGCCCAAGGGACAAAAATGCGGCAGATTTTACACGCCGACCGTTTGCATTTTGCAGCGGTTTGCGGTATAATGTACGGTATGTTATGTTGCTGAAATAAGGGTGTATACCCTACGGAGGGTTTTTTATATGAAACGCAAGCCACTTTTTGCGGCAGCAGCGGCGCTTTTTCTGTGCCTGACGCTGACCGCCTGCTCCCCCAAGGAAGCGCTGAAGCCCATCATCCTCAAGCTTTGCACCGTGATGGGTCTTGTCAGCGAAAATTCCGATGACGACACCGATACCCGCATCTTTGCCGAGGACGGCGGCGAGGTGGTGTTCCCCTCCGGTATGGACACCTCGGCATCCCGCTTTGTCAGCTATGCCGAGGGCAGCACCCTGTACGCCTCCTTCAACGGCGTGCAGCTGGGCAGCACAGACTTTTTTGTGGCAGGCTCTGACACCTTGACGCTGACCTCCTACGCCACGACCGAGGCGACCAAGGAAGCCTATATGTACTACAAGCTGGCGGTCTGGCAGCTGACCGACGACCGCACCAAGGTTGCTTATATTCCGGAATCGACGATCTATTTCCGCGCCGACGGCGAATGCCGCAGCGCCACGATTTCCGGCTTAACGCCCGGCAAACAGTACAAGGTCACCCTGAGCTACGACGCCTCCTCGGTGTATGTCACCGGCGGGCTGACGGTTTCGGGTCTGGGCAGCACCGATCTGGAGAGCATCGAAACCGAGTAAAAGGCAACACCGCAAAACACAAGGCAATGACGCCCGCGCACACCAAGCGCGGGCGTTTTTAGAGGGAAAGTCTATGGATACACAACAACTTCGCAACACCCTGCTGCTGATGCTATGCTCGTTTATCTGGGGTACGGCGTTTGTCGCCCAGAGCGTGGGCGGCGGGTATATGGGCGCGTACACCTTTTTGGCAAGCCGCAGCTGGCTGGCGTGCGTATTTTTGCTGGGGCTTATGGGCGTGCGCCGGGTAAATCAGCGCCGCAAGGGGGTGCGCGTACCCTTCTTTTTGCAGCGCAAAACGCTGGTCATCGGCGGGCTGTGCTGCGGCACGGCGCTGTTTGCGGCATCGGTGGCGCAGCAGATGGGCATCCCCGGCACAACCACCGCCAAGGCAGGCTTTTTGACGGCACTGTATGTGGTGCTGGTGCCGGTATGCGGCATTTTTGTGGGTAAAAAGCCCGGCGTCAAGCTGTGCTGCTGTGTGGCAGCCAGCGTGTTCGGGCTGTACCTGCTGTGTATGGCAGGGCATGACAGCCTGAGCCTTTCGGGCAGCGAATGGCTGCTGCTTTTGGGGGCGCTGCTGTTCACCGGGCAGATTTTGCTGGTGAACCATTTCAGCCCCAAGCTGGACGGTATCCAGTTGAGCTTTGCGCAGTTTTTTGTGGTGTCGGTGTTTTCGACTGTGGGGATGTTTTTGTTTGAGCAGCCCACCGTGCCGCAGTTCCGCGATGCCGCCGTGTCGATCTTGTACTGCGGCATTATGTCCAGCGGCGTGGCGTACACCCTGCAGATCGAGGGGCAGAAGGATCTTGACCCCACGATCGCAAGCCTTACCATGTGTCTGGAAAGTGTGTTCAGCGCGCTGGCAGGCTGGCTGATTTTGCACCAGACGCTGACCCCCACCGAGCTGACCGGCTGCGCGTTGATGTTTGCCGCCATCGTTGCCAGCCAGCTGCCGGAGAAAAAGCGCGTGCAGAGTTAAGCGTTGAGCGTTACGATTTGGTGTGTCCGCTTGCGCGGACACATTTTTGATTCTATTTCCCCGTAGGGAAGGCCTCCTCCCTTTGGGGAAGGTGGTGCGCGAAACACACCCCACAAAAAAGCGTTCCCTCCCGCCATACGCGGAAGGGAACGTTTTTTACGTTATATCGCTAAAATTACTCAACAATAATGCTCTTGCCGGTCATTTCGGCGGGAACAGGCAAGCCGATATAGGGCAGCATCGTCGGGGCGATATCCGCCAGGCAGCCGCCCTCGCGCAGCTTCACGTCGCCAGCGCCGATCACGGCAAAGGGTACCACGTTGGTGGTGTGCGCGGTGAAGGGAGAGCCGTCGGGATTCTTCATCTTCTCGGCGTTGCCGTGGTCGGCGGTCAGGAACACCACGCCGCCGGCGTTCAGCACCGCGTCGGTGACCTCGCCCACGCACTTGTCAACCGCTTCCACCGCCTTGACGGCAGCGTCAAACACGCCGGTGTGACCGACCATATCGCAGTTGGCAAAGTTCAGGATGATGACGTCATACTTGCCGCTCTCGATGCGTGCCTTGCACTCGTCGGCAACCTCGTAGGCGCTCATTTCGGGCTTGAGGTCGTAGGTGGCAACCTTCGGGCTGGGGATGACCTTGCGGTCCTCGCCCTCGCAGGGCTGCTCGATGCCGCCGTTGAAGAAGAAGGTCACATGGGCGTACTTCTCGGTTTCGGCAATGCGCAGCTGGGTCTTGCTGTGGGCGGCCAGGTACTCACCCAAGGTGTTCTTCAGCTCAACGGGGGGATACGCGACCTCGCAATTTGGCATAGTAGCGTCATATTCCGCCATGCAGACATAGTGAACCTGCTTGCGTCCGCCGCGGCGCTCAAAGCCGGTAAAGGCGTCGTCGCAGAAAATGCGGGTCATCTGGCGGGCGCGGTCGGGGCGGAAGTTCATAAAGATGACGGTGTCGCCGTCCTGCACACGACCACCCTCGCAGGTGACGACAGGCACAACGAACTCGTCGGTCACGTCAGCGGCGTAGCTGGCTTCGATCGCCTCGGCGGCGTTGGCAGCATGGTTGCCCTCGCCGTAGACAAAGGCGGCATACGCCTTTTCCTCGCGGTCCCAGTTGTTGTCGCGGTCCATGGCGTAGTAACGCCCGGAAACGCTGGCGATCACGCCCACGCCCAGCTCGTCCAGCTTGGCTTGCAGGTCGGCGAGGAAGCCCTTGCCGCTGTGGGGGTCGGTATCACGACCGTCCATGATGCAGTGCAGGAACACTTCCTTGGCGCCCATGTGCTTGGCCATTTCCAGCACGCCGAACCAGTGGTCCGCGTGGCTGTGAACGCCGCCGGTGCCGACCAGACCCATCAGGTGGATCGCCTTGCCGGCGTCGATGGCAGCCTTCATATTGTTGACGAGGACGGGGTTTTTCAGCATTTCGCCGTCCTTGATGGACTTGGTGATGAGGGTCAGCTGCTGGTACACGATGCGACCGGCACCCATATTGGTGTGACCGACCTCAGAGTTGCCCATCTGACCGTCGGGCAGACCGACCGCCATACCGGAGGCTTCGATGGTGGTCATGGGGTAGTTGGCGAACAGCTTATCGAGGTTAGGCTTGTTGGCAGCCGCCACGGCATTGCCGAAGGTTTTGTCCGGCGTCCAGCCGAAGCCGTCCATAATGCAGAGCATAACAGGTTTTTTGGACATAGATTTGACTCCTTTGCAAAGGGTAGAATGGGCGCTTAGCCCTTGGTGGCAGCGTCCACGATGATGGCAAACTGGTCAGCCTTCAGGGATGCGCCGCCGATCAGACCGCCGTCTACGTTGGGCTTGCCCAGCAGCTCCTCGGCGTTCTTGGCGTTCATGCTGCCACCGTACTGAACGGTCAGACCCTTGGCAGCGGTCTCGCCGTACAGCTCGCCGACGACCTTGCGGATGGCGGCGCAGACTTCCTCAGCCTGATCAGAGGTAGCGGTCTTGCCGGTGCCGATGGCCCAGATCGGCTCGTAGGCGATGACAACGTTCTTCAGCTCGTCCTCGGTGACGCCGTTCAGGGCGATCTTGACCTGCATACGGACCAGCTCCTCGGTGACGCCCTGCTCGCGCTGGGTCAGGCTCTCGCCGACGCAGACGATGGGCTTCAAGCCGCCCGCCAAGGCAGCCTTGGTGCGCTTGTTGACGGTTTCGTCGGTTTCGGCAAAGTACTGGCGGCGCTCGCTGTGACCGATGACGACGTACTCTACGCCGAGGTCGGTCAGCATATCGGCGGAAATTTCGCCGGTGAAGGCGCCGGATTTCTCAAAGTGAACGTTCTCGGCGCCGACATGGATGTTGGTGCCCTTGGTCAGTTCAACGGCGGTGACCAGATCGGTGAAGGGAACGCAGATAACGACCTCGCAGCCGGCGTCCTTGACGGCGGGGATCAGCTCATGGATCAGGGCTTTTGCCTCGGTGGCGGTCTTGTTCATTTTCCAGTTGCCGGCGATGATGGCTTTACGGTTCTGCTTGTCCATAGTTATTCTCCTTTTCATTATAGCCTTCCCCCTTGGGGGAAGGTGGCTGCGCCGCAGCGCAGACGGATGAGGGGCTGCTTTGCGGCAGACGCCCCCTCATCAGTCCGCTGCGCGGACAGCTTCTCCCAAAGGGAGAAGCCTTTTCATAAGAAAAGCGCGGCGGCTTTGCCGCCGCGCTCTGCGGGTTTTTCCCAATCAGGCTTTCTGGATCACGGCGATGCCGGGCAGCTCCTTGCCTTCGAGGTACTCCAGAGAAGCACCGCCGCCGGTGGAGATGTGGGTCATCTTGTCGCCCAGACCCATCTGCTGCACAGCAGCCGCGCTGTCGCCGCCGCCGATCACGGTGGTAGCGTCGCTCTCTGCCATGGCCTTGGCAACTGCCAGGGTACCGGCAGCCAGGGTGGGGTTCTCAAACACGCCCATAGGTCCGTTCCAGACAACGGTCTTGCTGGCCTTGACGGCGTCAGCAAACAGCTTCATGGTTTCGGGACCGATGTCGCAGCCTTCCATATCGGCAGGAATGGCAGTGACGGGAACGATCACGGTTTCGACGGGGGCATCGATGGGATCGGGGAAGTCCTTGATGCAGGCAGCATCCACGGGCAGCAGCAGCTTAACGCCCTTCTCCTGCGCCTTGGCCATCATTTCCTTGCAGTAGTCCAGCTTGCTGTCGTCGCACAGGCTCTTGCCGATCTCGTAGCCCTGCGCCTTCAGGAAGGTGTACGCCATACCGCCGCCGATGATCAGGGTATCGACCTTTTCCAGCAGGTTGGAGATGACGTTCAGCTTGTCAGCGACCTTGGCGCCGCCCAGAATGGCGGTGAAGGGACGCTCGGGATCGTTCACGGCATTGCCGAGGTACTTGATTTCCTTTTCCATCAGGTAGCCGACAGCGGTGTCCTTGACGTAGTCGGTAACACCGGCGGTGGAGCAGTGGGCGCGGTGGCAGGAGCCGAAGGCGTCGTCCACATAAGCGTCAGCCAGAGAAGCCAGCTCCTCGCTGAAAGCGGGGATGTTCTTGGTTTCTTCCTTGCGGAAACGGGTGTTCTGCAGCAGAACGACATCGCCGTTGCCCATGGTGGCAACAGCAGCCTTGGCGTTGTCGCCCACGACGTTGTCGTCATCGGCAAAAACAACGGGCTGACCCAGCTTCTCGCTCAGGCGGACTGCAACGGGAGCCAGGCTGAACTTAGCCTCGGGACCGTTCTTGGGCTTGCCCAGATGGCTGCACAGAATGACCTTGGCGCCGTCGGCAATCAGCTTTTTAATGGTCGGCAGAGCCGCGTTGATACGGTTGTCGTTGGTGATCACGCCGTCCTTCATCGGGACGTTGAAATCGCAGCGAACCAGCACACGCTTGCCGGTGTAGTTTTCATCATCAATGGTTTTTTTACCCAGACCCATAGTAAAAGCTCCTCTCGGTGTATTTCACAGTAATTAGGGGCGCCATGCCCCCAGGGCATAATTCTATTATACGCAAAACCGCCGCATAACGCAAGTGTTTTTGACATTTTTTTAACGGCAACGAAAAATTTGTGAGTACGCCGCTCTGTGGCTTCCCCCTTTGGGGGGAAGGCTTTTGCTGCGCGGTAGGGGCGGCATATATGCCGCCCGTTGCAGACGTCCCGGCAAATCGACTTACCGGGTAAACCGCACGGGCGAGCAATGCTCGCCCCTACAAGCGAAGGGCAAATTCGTGCCAACCGCCCATTTCCCCGGCGGGGTGGGGTCACCCCGCCCTACAGGGCAACAAATAAAAATGTGTCCGCCTGCGCGGACACACCTTATCTACACTCTTAACTCTGCACTCTGAACTCTGAAATTCAGCTGAACGTAACCACATCGTCCAGCGGTTTTTCGGCGGGTTCAATGGCAAGGGCGGTCAGCACCGGACCGGTGGAACCGGCGGTCTGCCCCTTATAAATGGGGTGGTACTTCACGTTGACCTTGGCGGTCAGGGTGATCCAGCTGCGCTGCTCCAGATTCTTGTAGTCATCGTACTTGCAGGGGAAGCCCACAAACTGGATATCCTGCACGCAGCAGGTCATCGCAAAGCGCCCGGGTACAAAGCAGCCCTTGCCGGCGCGGTTGGTCTGGCAGACCTGCGCCAAAAATTTTACCGTTTTGCCGTCATATTTTTCCATCTCGTCCATGCAGTCCATATACCACACGCCAAAGAACTCGGCGGGGATCTCAACAACCGGGGCGTTGATGTCAAACGGCAGCGGGTCGGGGATATCGTCATAGCCGACACTGCCGTCCTTGAACTCGTAGGCAATGTCGCAGCGGCGGCTGGCTTGGCGCACCAGCTTGTGGATCAGCTGGCGGCTCTCGTCATCGTTGACCGCCTCGGCGCGGTTGACCACCAGCAGCTCGCTGGCGCGCAGCTTGTCCAGCAGCAGGGCGCGCATGGCGTTGTCGCCCGCGTAGGTCTTGATGGTCGTGCCGTCCGCCGTTGCCAGGCACTGGAATACGACCCAGTTATCCGGCATAGCATCGTACAAATCCTGCAAAAGCCACATACCGTTGTACTCTACCAGCACACGCCCGCAGCCGGATTTTTCTGCCAGCGCCGCCAGATTTTCCTGCGTCAGCTCGCTCTTGTCCTCGATCTGGGCAACGTGTACGCCGCCAAACGCAAAGCGGCTGGGGTCGTACTCGATCTCGCCGTCCTCGCAGACCAGCAGCAGTGTCTTGTCGCCGGAGTCAAACTGCGGGTCCTCCATAGTTTCCTGGATAAACTTCGTCTTGCCGCTTTCCAGCTGACCGACGAACAGATAAACGGGAATCTGCTTTGCCATAACGGTTCCTTTCTTGCCTTAGATGCAGAACAATTCCGCGATGTTATGTTCTTTCAGCTGCGAACCAATGACGCACAGCTTGCCGGTGACATCGGCGGCGCAGGGGCGGATCTCATGCTCGCCGGGGACCATATCGAACTCATACCAGGTGTCGCCGCCGTCCACGATGCCCTTGGCGCGCAGGATCATGCCGTACTCGCCGCTGTCCAGCGCCTGCAGGGCGTTTTCCAGCGCTTCGCGGGTGTACTTGTGGGCGGTTTCTTTGCCCCAGCTGGTGAAGACCTCGTCCGCGTCGTGGTCGTGGTGATGCCCGCAGCTGCACACGCCATGCTCGTCGTAGTGATGCTCGTGATGTTCCTCGTGGTCGTGATGGCAGCACTCGTGGTCGTGGTCATGCTCGTCATGGTCGTGGTGGCAGCACTCGTGGTCATGGTCGTGGTGATGGTGGTGATGCTCCTCCTCCCCGGCGTGGGCGGCGTTGTGCGCCTTCGCCTCAGCGAGCAGCTCTGCGACCAGATCGCGCTTGCCGTCCATGACCGATACGATCTGTGCGCCGGTCAGGGCGTTCCAGTCGGTGGTCACGATGGTGGCGGTGGGGTTCTTTTCTGCCAGCAGCGCCACGGACTTGGCAATTTTGTCCTCGCCGGCGGTGGCAGTGCGGCTCAGGATGATGCAGGACGCATGGCTGACCTGATCATCGTAGAACTCGCCGAAGTTCTTCATATACATTTTGACCTTGTTCACGTCCGCGACGGTCACAAAGCTGTTCAGCTCCACGGGTAGCTCCGCGCCCACGCCCTCTACAGCACGGGTGACGTCGCTCAGCTTGCCGACACCCGACGGCTCGATCAGGATACGGTCGGGGTGGTAGGTTTCCACGACCTTCTTCAGTGCCTCGCGGAAGTCGCCGACCAGGCTGCAGCAGATGCAGCCGGAGTTCAGCTCGTTGACCTGAATGCCTGCCTCGCGCATAAAGCCGCCGTCAATGCCGATCTCGCCGAATTCATTTTCGATCAGCACGATCTGCTCCCCGGCGAAGGCTTCTTTGATGAGCTTTTTGATCAGCGTGGTTTTGCCTGCGCCCAAAAAGCCGGAAAAAATGTCGATTTTCGTTTTCTTTTCTGCCATGGATGTCTACCTCTATTCCTCTATCAAAGCATATCTTAGCAATAGTTACACTACACTGCTAATAGTATTATACCAAACACGTCAAGGGTTTTTGCGCCCTTTTGCGTAAAAAATTTTGAACTTTTTGCAAATTTCCGGGCGCAGACGGCGCAAAACCCGGTGGCGCGGCGCGCAGCTTGGCGGAATTTACAAAATGTTCATACCCATATCATAGTTTTTTCGTAGTTTTCGGGTAATGTATAAGCACAGGGACAAGCGGAGCCGCAACCGCCCCCTGCGAACATGATTCCTCCTCACACCAAAACCGAACCCCGTCCCCGCCCGGAGCCGCAACCGGACGGGGACAATTTTTTTACTCTCAAAGAAGGGGTTCGTCGCGGTGTGGCTGCGCCACGCTCCTGCACCCCTCCTTTGGATTCACCCTATCGCCAAAAATCACGTTCTCATGCCTAAAGGCGACTCGAACGCAATTTTTGACTCTAGCGGTATTTTCATCGTCGGCACATGTCCGCCGATGAAAATGGTGGGAAAATTTGCTTTTCGACAGACTGAGGGAGCGCCTGCCGTGCAAGCGCTCCCTTTTAGTAAGGCAACACCCGGCGGGGAAGCGTCACCCCTGCAGGCAGCCCAGCAGCTTGTTTAAAATAGTGCGCAGCTGCGTGATTTCCGCACAGGAAAGCTGCATACAGCACGCCATACGCCCGGGTACGGCGGCGGCGCGCTGCTGCAGCTGCTGCCCGGCGGGGGTAAGCTCCACCAGCAGGCTGCGGGTGTCCTGCACATCGCGCGCGCGGCGCAGATAGCCCTTTTGCTCCAGCTTTTTCAGCAGCGGGGTCAGCGTGCCGGAATCCAGATACAGCAGCTGCCCCATCCGCTTGCAGCTGACGGTGCCGTACTCCCACAGCACCAGCATGGCAAGGTACTGCGTGTAGGTCAGGTCCAGCTCGTCCAAAAACGGCTTGGCGCGGCGGGTGATCTCCTTGGCACAGGCATACAGCGGGAAGCAGAGCTGATTTTCCAGCTTTAATTCGTCCTTGCAGGGCATGGTGCGCCCCCTTACAGGTACTTTTCGATCATGGCGCGCACGGCGGATTTGGGGCGGAAGCCGACCGCCTGCTCAACGGGTACGCCGTTTTTCAGCACGACCAGGCAGGGGATGCTGCTGATGCCAAACTGCTGCGCCAGGGCGTTGTTTTCATCCACATCCACGCTGTAGAATTCTGCGCGGTCGTCCAGCTCGTCGGCAAGCTGATCCACAATGGGCGCCAGCATACGGCAGGGACCGCACCATGTGGCATTGAAATCCACAACAGCCAGCGGCTGGGACTTAGCGGCGGAAAGATCGTTGTTTTTTACGGTGGTAAGCATAGGATGAGCCTCCTTTGGTTGTGTACAATTGATTGTATGCTATTAGTTTAGCATAGACAAACCGTATTGTCAAGTGGTTTGGCAAAAATTGGATTGACCGCACAGAAAAGCCTTCCCCCAAAGGGGGAAGCCATATAGGAGTCCTGCAAATAAAAGTCAATAGGTTTCCATAAAAAAATCGCAAAAAAATACTCGGCAGATAGCCGAGTAAAAATGCGTATAGCAAACAGGACTCC
>SFOX01000028.1 GCA_004552305.1 Subdoligranulum variabile
CACTTATATCACCAATTTGCTTTATGCCGGAGTAGACCCTAAGACGGTTCAGTATCTTGCAGGGCATGAGAACAGCAAAACGACTATGGACATTTACGCCAAGGTGAAATATAATAGACCCGAAGAACTCATCGGTGTAGTTAATCGTGCATTGACGTAAAATGGGCAAAGGATTTACCCCACTTTTACAGTTAACAGATGGGGGAACTTAGGAGGCAAAACGCTGAAAAGCCCGTAAAATCAAGGGTTTCTATGAAAGAAACATGAGAAGTACGGTCTCAAGGCAGCCCGTCGTGCTCCTCAGTTCAGCAAGCGCTGATTTACTCCGTATTTATACAGCAAAGCCCGGAACCGCAAGGTTCCGGGCTTTTTTGTGCGGCGAAAAGCCCCCAAAGGCGCAGCCTTCGGGGGCGGGGTTTACCGTATCAGTAGCTCATAATATCCTTGACGGCGCCCGACATCGAGAACAGCTTGGCGGACAGGTGATCCAGATACACGATGCCCAGCTTGTTGCCGGTTTCCTCGTTGTACAGGTCTGCCAGCTGCGGCATTGCCTTAAAGGCTGCCTGCTGTGCCTCGGGGGTGTTGTCAAAGTTGGCGGTGCCTTGGATGCGCAGCCACTCGCCGCGGTCGTTGGCGGCGCAGATCTCCAGGTTGGTGTTGTCCAGCAGCTGCTTGTAGGCGGCCTTGTGCTTGCCCAGGGCAATGCACAGGTAACCGTTATACCACATCGCAAAGCCGATGGGGCGCACGCGGGGCAGATACCCGTCTACCGTGGCGAGGTAAAAGGTGGGATTTTCTTTCAAGAAATTCATAATTTCTTCGTTGGGTTGCATAAGCTTTACCTCCTGCTTACAGTTTTGCCAAAGCGGCTTTTATGCGTTGGGCTGCCTCTTTTGTGCGGTCTGCATCGCCGAACGCCGTCAGGCGGAAATATCCCTGCCCGCAGGCACCAAACCCTTCGCCGGGGGTACCCACGACGTTGGCGTTCTCCAGCAGCCAGTCAAAAAATGCCCAGCTATCCATATGGTTGGGGCAGCGCAGCCAGATGTAGGGGCTGTTTTTGCCGCCGCAATACCAGATGCCCATCTCGTCCAACGCCTGCGCAATGACCGCCGCGTTTTTGCGGTAGTAGTCCAGATTTTCGCGGATCTCGCGCATACCCTCCGGCGTAAAGACGGCGGCAGCGCCGCGCTGCACCACATAGGCAACGCCGTTGAACTTGGTCGTCTGGCGGCGCAGCCACATCTTGTTCAGGCTCAGCTCGCCCTGCCGGACGTCCTGCGGCACGACGGTGTAGCCGCAGCGGGTGCCGGTAAAGCCGGCGATTTTGGAGAAGCTGCACACCTCAACGGCAACCTCCTTGGCACCCTCGACCTCATAGATGCTGCGCGCCAGACCTGGCTCGGTGACAAAGCACTCATACGCGGCGTCAAACAAGATCAGCGCGTCGTTCTGCTTTGCCCAGCGCACCCACGCCTTCAGCTGCTCCACGGTGTAGGTGGCACCGGTGGGGTTGTTGGGGCTGCACAGGTAGACGATGTCCGCGTGGGGCGCAGCGTCCGGCATGGGCAGAAAGTTATTTTCGGCGTTGGCGGGCAGATACAAAATTTTGCGCCCTGCCATCACGTTGTCATCCACATACACGGGGTAGACGGGGTCGGGTACCAGCACGGTGTTGTCCTGACTGAACAGGTCCAGCAGGTTGCCCAAGTCGCTCTTGGCACCGTCCGAAACAAAAATCTCCGACAGGTCCAGCGTCACGCCGTGGTCGGCGTAGTAATCGCGGATCGCCTCGCGCAGGAAGCCGTAGCCCTGCTCGCTGGGGATGTAGCCGTGGAAGGTTTCTTTATGTGCCTGCTCCTCGACAGCGTCGTGCATAGCCCGCGTCACCGAGGCTGCCAGCGGCAGGGTGACATCGCCGATGCCCAGACGGATGATGTCAGCGTCCGGGTGCGCCTTCTGGTAGTCAGCGACCTTATGGGCAATGGTGCTGAAAAGATAGCTTTCGTTCAGCTCTGCATAATGCGGATTGAGTTGCATAATTTCCCCCTTATATACCTCATTCTATATTTAATTTACCACAACTTGCCCTTTTGTGCAATGGGGGATAGCAAATATTTATACGGTTACTTCGCCGGTAAATACCGTCACGGCGTCGCCGGTCAGCTGCACGGTGTCATCGGGGGAGATGCACACCGTCAGAACCCCGCCGGGCAGCTGCACCTCAATGGGGGTGCAGCGCCGGCAGATGCCCTGCAAGACCATGGCGGCGGCTGCGGCGCAGGCACCCGTGCCGCACGCCAGCGTGGCACCGCTGCCGCGCTCCCACACGCTGACGGTCAGGCACGCCGGGCTGACGGGATATACAAATTCAACGTTGGCACCGCACAAAAACGCCGGATGCTCCGCCAAGGCCGCGCCCCGGCGCGCCAGCTGGGCGGCGGTGGGCAGACCGTCGGGGCAGGGGACAACGCAGTGCGGGTTGCCGATGCTGAGGCACTGCACCGCAAAGCAGCCTTCCGCCGTGCAAAGCGCAGCGCTGCCGGGCTTTGCCCCGGGTACGGCGGGCGCAAAGGGGGTAAAACGCCCCATATCCGCCTGCCAGCGCCCGGCACCCACACGGCGCAGAATGCGCTGCCCGGCGTGCGGGGTGTCGATTTTCAGCACCGCGCGGTGCAGCCCGTGGGTGTATAAATATTCAGCCACACAGCGCACGCCGTTGCCGCACATAGTACCCTCGGTGCCGTCGGCGTTGAACATCCGCATACAGGCATCGCCCCCGGGCAGCACGGGCGGGCAGATGCACACCAGCCCGTCGGCGCCCACGCCGTAGTGCGGGCGCGAAAGCACCGCGCTGAGCGCCGCCGCGCGGGGCAGACAGCCGGTTTTGCGGCAGTCCACAAACAGGTAATCGTTGCCGGCACCCTGCATTTTGGTAAAAAACAGCTTCATTGGGCAGACCTCCCCTTGCTGTACAATATGCGGCAAAACGGGGGACAATTCCACTAAATAAAACCGCATATTGTCGGTAAATTTGTCGGGAATCCACGGCTTTTGGCGAAAAACTTGCATTTTATCGAAAAATGTGGTACCCTTATACACCGAAAGAACACCCTGCGCGCTGCGCTGATCAAAGGCAACACCGCACAATTCTAAGTGCCGATACGGCGAGCGAGGTGCGGCAGGTGCTAAGCCAAAAGCGCAGATAATACTTTGTGTATTATCGAGCATTTTGGCAACGCAGATGCCGTGCCGCAGCCGCCGGAGTGGTGCTTAAGCCGTAAGGCGGGAATTGTGCGGTGCAGAGCTGCTGCCCAAGTGGGGCAGCCTGGCAGCCTGCGCTGCGGTGCTGGGGCTGTGCATCGGCTACACCGGCAGCTCGGTGCATCTGGTCACCATCCGCGATTCCCGCGCCGGCAGCGAACGCATTCTGGCATCCACCGACGACGTGCCGGCTCTTTTGCGCCGCGTCAAGATGCAGCCGCTGGCAGAGTATGACGTCACCGTCTGGAGCGAAACCCCCGACGGCGAGGAGCTGCAGGTGCTGCGCGGCTACACCACCCAAGTGACGGCGGACGGCGAAACCCGGCAGGTCGTCACCACCGGCGAAACCCCCGCCGAAATCCTGACCCGGCTGGGCATTGCCTACGATGAGGACGATATCATCACCCCCGCGGCGGACGAAATTTTGCCCGAGGGCGAAAACATCGTTTTGCAGCGTATGGAATATGTCGAGTACACGGTGGAGGAAACTGTCGCCGCCCCGGTGGAAGAAATTGCCACCAGTTTGCTGTACCGCAAGCCGGAAAACAGCCTGACGCTGCGCGAGGGCGTGGACGGCTGCGACCGCGTGACCTACCGTGAGGTCTGGACGGACGGCGTATGGACAGCGACCGAGGTCGTCACCCGCGAAACGCTGGCAGAAACCGTCGGCGAACTCGTCAAGGTGTACGGCGAACAAGCGCCGGTATCGTCCTTTCAGGGACCCGAGATCGTGGACGGCGTGCCTGCCGAGGGCGTGAGCAAGGTCTACGAAAGCCAGCGCAGCACGGCGTACTCCGCCTCGCCGACCGCCAAGGGCGCCAGCGGACGCCGCCTTACCTACGGCACCGTGGCGGTGGACCCCAGCGTGATCCCCTACGGCACGCTGATGTACATAACCAGCGACGACGGCAGCTTTGTGTACGGCTACGCCTACGCCGCCGACACTGGCACCGCCATGCGCGAGGGGCGCGTGTTTGTGGATTTGTACTACGAAAGCTACGAGGAGTCGGTCAAGAGCGCGGTCATCCCCGTGACGGTGTACATCATTGACGAGGAAACCGCCGCCAAGTACCAGCAAATCAACGACGAAATTCTGGCAGCGGACACCGTGTACGGCAAATAAACGGCATCAGGGGCTGGCAGCCTGCAGGGGCAGGCAGGTCAGACCCTGTTTTTTTGTGCGCAGCGGCAAAAAACCGATTGACAAACCCAGACTTTGGTGTACAATAGAAAAACTGGGGGCTGCCCCTGATCCTTCCATCTTGCGAGGTGTTGTATGGAACTGCTGTTTGAATTTGCGCGCATCCTGCTGTTTTGCTTTGCGGGCGAGCTTTGCCACACGCTGCTGCCGCTGCCCATCCCCGCCAGCGTCTACGGCTTGCTGCTGCTGTTGGCGGCGCTGCGTCTGGGCGCGGTAAAGCTGGCGCAGGTGCGCCGTGCGGCGCTGTTTTTGACCGGGGTTTTTCCGCTTTTGTTTGTGCCTGCCGCTGCGGGCGTGATGGAGCTTTGGGCAGAGCTGCAGGCGATGCTGCTGCCCGCCGTGCTGGCGCTGATACCCGTGACCGTGCTGGTTATGGCGGTTTCGGGGCGGGTGACGCAGCATTTTGTCCGCCGAAAGGAGCGCGACCATGTCTGAACTTTTGCAAAATTCCGCCGCGTGGGGCGTGCTGCTGACCATGGCGGCGTTCGCGCTGGGTACGGTCATCAACCGCCGCACCGGCAAGGCGATTTTCAACCCGCTGCTGTTGGCGGCGGTGTTTGTGGTCGTGTTTTTAAGCGTGCTGGGCATCCCGTATGCGACGTACAAGGCAAGCGCCGCGCCCGTCAGCTACCTGCTGCTGCCCGCCACCGTCAGCTTGGCGGTGCCGCTGTATGAAAAGTGGGAGCTGCTCTGCCGCAACTGGGCGGCGATTCTGGCGGGAATTCTGGCGGGTGTGGCGGCAAGCCTTGGCAGCGTGCTGGTGCTGGCGCTGCTGCTGCGGCTGGACCACGCGCAGTATGTCACGCTGCTGCCCAAGTCGGTGACCACCGCCATCAGTATGGATATTGCCGCCGAGCTGGGCGGTATGGCGGCGCTGACCGGCGCGCTGGTGATCTTGACCGGCATTGTGGGCGCCCTGCTGGCGGAAGGCGTCTTTCGGGTGTTCGGCATCACCGACCCCATTGCCAAGGGCATCGGCATCGGCAGCGCCGCCCACGCCGTGGGTACCGCCAAGGCGCTCGAGATGGGCGAGGTCGAGGGCGCGATGAGCGGTCTTGCCATTGCCGTGGCGGGCATTCTGACCGCCCTGCTCTGCCCGGTGGTCGCCAACCTGATATGAGCGATAAAAAATCCCCCGTGAAGGAATTCACGGGGGATTTTTGCGTCGTAGGTGTTCATCACGATTTTTTTGCCGTTGATGCCGCCGCTGGCGGACAGGCTCAAAACCATATTTGTCGTCCGGTTTTGATTCTTTGCTGCAAACGTTTGCAATCCAAGGCAAATATAAATTCCGATGGAGTTTTCCGCGTTTTTGCGGTTCCACCAGAAATCTTATGCCAAAAACATACGCCCGTTGCTCTGGTTTGTCAATATGTGTTACACATTTTCGTGCTTTTGTTCAAATTTGACTATGCAGACATTTGCAAAATGACGAAAATCCGGCAAGCTGCCCAACAAAAAAGCCCAACCGCCTGAAAACGGTTGGGCATCTCTATAAAACGCACTTTGAAAATCGGCCATCGACTTTGCTGATTTTGTGCGATGCAACAAAGAAAAAGCCTGTGACATTCTTTATGTCACAGGCTCTTGGTGCGCCGGAAGAGACTCGAACTCCCGACCTTCTGATTCGTAGTCAGACACTCTATCCAGCTGAGCTACCGGCGCTTGTCCATCGCGTTTGCCGCGGAACGTCTATTATAATACCACCGGAGTGTCCGAATGTCAAGCACTTTTTCAAAATTTTTTGCGGTTTTCGTAAAATATTGGGTTTTGCACGGTCGTACGTCATACTTTTTGTAAGCTTTTTACTTGCAGTTTGCTCCAAAAGACCGTATACTAGAATCGTATATTACAGATTTGGGTGTGACATTGTATGATGAAAATTTACCGCACGCTGGACAAGCAGCTGACCCGCGCGGACGAAATAAACGAGGGTGTCTGGATCTGCCTGACCGCCCCCACCGAAAACGAGGTGCGGCAGGTGGCGACCACCCTGGACATTGAGCCTGCCGACCTGTTTGCCGCCACCGACCCCGAGGAATCCGCCCGCATCAGTCTGGAGGACGGCTACACCTTGATCATTGTGGATATCCCCGTCAAGGTCAGCGATGCCGCCGAGGGGGTGTACACCACCATCCCGCTGGGCATTTTGCTGACCCAGCAGCTGATCGTCACGGTGTGCAGCGCCGATACCCCCGTAATTGCCGACTTTGCCGCCTGCCGGGTAAAGGGCTTTTCGACCCGCAAAAAAATGCGGTTCGTCTACCAGCTGCTGTACCGCGCCGCCACCATGTACCAGCAGGAGCTGCGCCTGATCGACCGCCGCCGTATCGCCATTGAGAAAAACCTTTCGGGCGATCTGCGCGACAGCGATCTGATGGAGCTGCACGGGCTGGAATCCACGCTGGTCTACTTTGCGACCTCGCTGCGCGCCAACGCCACCGTGCTGGACCGCCTGACCCGCTACAAGCGGCTGGAGCAGTACCCCGATGACCGCGACCTGCTGGATGATGTCATCGTGGAGATCCGCCAGGCCATCGAGATGACCGGCATCTACCGCGACGATATCAAAGGTACGCGCGAGCTGTTCAGCTCCATTTTGGACAACCGTATGAACACCGCGATGAAATACCTGACCAGCATCACCCTGCTGATGGCAATCCCCACCGTAATCAGCGGCTTGTACGGTATGAACGTCGCCACCGAGGGTATGCCCTTTGCGCGTACTCCTGCCGGATTTTTCATCATCATTTTGCTTACGCTCATCACCTGCATTTTTGCCGCATGGGTGCTGCATAAAAAACACATGCTGTAACAATCCGGCGCGGATGTCGTTATTATAAGTAGCAAGGAGGTTTCTCCATGGACGATCAAGCCATTGTGGCGCTGTATTGGGCGCGCGACGAGCAGGCCATCGGCGAAACGGCAGCCAAATTCGGCGCGTACTGCCGCAAAATTGCCGACAATATTCTGAACAGCGCCCACGACGCCGAGGAATGTGAAAACGACACATGGCTGGCAGCGTGGAACAGTATGCCCGACAACCGCCCCGCCCGGCTGGCGCCCTACTTGGGGCGCATCACCCGCAACCTGGCGCTGGACAGGCTGGACGGCAGCCGTGCGCAAAAGCGCGGCGGCGGGCAGGGCTGTGCCTCGCTGGATGAGCTGGCAGAGTGTCTGGCTGCGCCCGACCGCGTGGAGGATGCCTTTGATGCCGCCGAAACCGGGCGGCTGATCAGCGATTTTTTGCGCACCCTGCCCGCGCAGACCCGAACGATTTTTCTGCGGCGGTACTGGTACTGCGATGCCACCGCCGACATTGCCGCCCGCTGCGGCGTGACCGAAACCAAGGTGCGGGTGACCCTGCACCGAACCCGCGGCAAGCTCGCCGCCTACTTACAGGAAAAGGGGGTGTCCTTATGACCGAGCGTCAGCTGTTTGAAGCCATCGGCTGTGTGGACGATGACCTGATTTTGCAGGCGGACGCCCCCCTGCGCCGCAAGCCGGCGGTGTATTGGCGCCCGATTGTGTCGGTGGCGGCCTGCGCCTGCCTTGCCATCGGCATGGCGGGGTTCGGCAGCAAGATGTTCCGCTGCGGCAGTGCCGCCCCCGCCGAAACCGCCATGCTGGAGGATCGAGGTCTTGAAAGCGCCTACGGCGGCGAGGACGGCGTTTGCGCCGCTGCCCCCGACAATCGACGCGCCGTCTGCATCGACGGGGTTCTCTACTACGACACAGGTGCCGTCAGCGACACCGAAACCCGCCGCGCCATCTTCGACGGCGTCATCAGCGGCACAACCGCCGCGGACGAGCTCCCCACCGAGGACGGGCAGAGCAACTTCGGCACAGGCTACGGCTACCAATTTGCCGCCGACGGCACCGTGGAGGTGGAAATTGACGGCGAGTACGTCATTTTTGCCGCGGAGTAAGAGAAGGCATAGTTTGTTAAAAAACCTTTTTCGACAACCTGCCGCGCCGCCTTGGCGGCGCTTCTAATTTGTGCGCGAAGCGCACATCCATAATTTTTATCTTTTATCTTTTATCTATTATCTATTCTCTATTTTGCCCGTTTCCCCGCAAACCACGGCGAAATTGCCCAAAGTCGCAACCGCGCAATTTTTGTCTTGCATTGCCGCCCGCTTTGCCGTACAATAGAAAATGACGAAACGCGGATTTTCCCTGCATGGTACGGAGGAACCTATTATGGAACACGCCAATCCCATTTTGATGCACACCACCAGCCCGCAGAAGTTCATCACCATCGGTGAGGTCATGCTGCGCCTGACCCCGCCCAACTACGAAAAGATCCGTATGACCTCCTCGTTTGAGGCAAGCTACGGCGGCAGCGAGGCAAATATTGCCCTTGCGCTGGCAAACCTTGGCGTAGATTCGACGTTTTTTAGCGTGGTACCCAACAACTCTTTGGGCAAAAGCGCCGTGCGCTGGCTGCGCTGCAACGACGTACATTGCACGCCGATGATCCTTTCCACCAAGGAGGAAACCCCCAGCCACCGCTTGGGTACCTACTATCTGGAAACCGGCTACGGCATCCGCCCCAGCAAGGTCATTTACGACCGTATGCACAGCGCGCTGACCGAGTACGACCTGTCCAAGGTCGATCTGGACGCCCTGTTTGAGGATTTTGATTGGCTGCATCTGTCCGGCATTACCCCGGCACTGAACAAAAATTGCGCAGATTTTATCCTGCGCTGCCTCAAAAAAGCCAAGGAAATGGGGCTGACCGTCAGCTTTGACGGCAACTTCCGTTCCAGCCTGTGGACGTGGGAGGAAGCCCGCGACTACTGCACGCAGTGCCTGCCCTATGTGGACGTGCTGTTCGGCATTGAGCCGTACCACCTGTGGAAAAACGAGGACGACCACACCCAAGGCGACTGGAAGGACGGCGTACCCCTGCAGCCCAGCTATGAGCAGCAGGACGAGATTTTCCAACGCTTTGTGGAGCGTTATCCCAACATCAAGTGCATCGCCCGCCATGTGCGCTACGCCCATTCCGGCAGCGAAAACAGCCTGAAGGCTTTCCTGTGGTACGAAGATCACACCTTTGAGAGCAAGCTGTTTACCTTTAATATTCTGGACCGCGTGGGCGGCGGCGACGCCTTTGCCAGCGGCTTGATCTACGCCATGATGCACGACTACAAGCCGATGGATATGGTCAACTTTGCGGTGGCATCCAGCGCCATCAAGCACACCATCCACGGCGATGCCAACATCACCGACGATGTGGACAGCATCCGCAACCTGATGAATATGAACTACGACATCAAGCGCTGACAGCGATCCAGGGGGGGCGAAAGCCCCCTTTTTTGCAGATAAAAGATAATAAATATGGTGGAGTTTGTGCCTGCGGCACAAACCAAACGCTGCTGCGTTACAACCAAAAACTGCCGCCCCGAACAGGGCGGCAGTTTTGCGTTTTAAAACAGTTTTTGCTTTTGCGTGGGCTGGGGGTCAAAGGGGGTGTCCTCGTGGTGGCGGCAGATGAACACCTGCTTGGTCTTTTCGGCGGTGGCGCGCCCGCCGCGCTTGGGTACGGTGTAAAACGTCCGGCTGATATTGTAATACCCGCGCAGATGCTGCACCAGATATTGCGCCACGGCGGGCAGGGCGTCGGTGTCCTGAATGTTTTCGTAATTGTAGTCGGCGTAGCGGAAGGCAATCTCATCGCTGCCGGCGTACAGCACAATGCCCGCCTCGTCCAGAATGACCTCGCGGATGATGCTTTGGTGCAGCCCGGCGGTGCCGCATGCGGCCGCCATTTTGGCGGCACGGTCACGCATTTCCAGCGGCACGCTTTGGGGGTCGAGCTTTTCAATGCCGCGCTGCCCGATCTCCAGCAGGATATCGCGCATCATACGGCTTTCCAGCAGGGGACGGATGCGCTCACGGGCGCGCACTTCCTCTGTTTTATGTTGAATGGCTGAAATCAACCCCATATACCGGGCGCCTCCTTGCAGATGATATATACTTAGTATACCATACTTCGGCAGAAAAAGACAAGGGGAAATTCGGGGCGGGGACAACCGCCGACCGGGCATATTTTGCGGTGTTCTGCCCGCACACAGCGGGGCGGCGCAAAATCCGTGCGGCATTTTGGTAAAATGACAAAATCCCGTAAAAAGCTTTGGCTACAAGGCACAATTCCCGGCGATACACCGCAATTTTTGCAAGATTTATGCCCGGCTCTTGCACGGATTGATGGGGGAAAATTCCACACTATGGAACTTTTCTCTATAACCCGCGCAGCGGGAATTGATGCGTTCCGCTGTGCGGAACTTGTGGATTTGCCAGGCGGAATCATTCGACAGCAAATTTTAAGCAACTGCCGCAATGGTCAAAATCTCCCGGGCGTGATACACTGAAGCTACAAGAAACGTTGGGTGTTGCTTTAGCAACAAGGAGGAAAACTATGGGTAAAAATGCGATCGTAGGTCAATCCGGCGGTCCCACTTCGGTGATCAATGCCAGCCTTGCGGGCGTGTATGAAAGCTGCAAGCGCCGCGGCGCGGACAAGGTGTACGGTATGCTGCACGGCGTGGCAGGGCTGCTGGAGCGCCGCACCTGCGTGCTGGACGACAAGCTGAAATCCGCGCTGGACATCGAGCTGCTCAAGCGCACGCCGTCGAGCTATCTCGGCTCCTGCCGCTACAAGCTGCCCGACTGGCACACCGCCGAGGGCGAGGCGGTCTACCAGCAGTTGTTTGAGATCCTGAAGGAGCTGGATATCGGCTATTTCTTCTATATCGGCGGTAATGACTCGATGGATACCATCGGCAAGCTGGCGGATTACGGCAGCCACATCGGCAGCGACATCCGCTTTATGGGCGTGCCTAAGACCATCGACAATGACCTGATGATCACCGACCATACCCCCGGCTACGGCAGTGCTGCCAAGTATATCGGCGTTGTGATGAAGGAAATCATCCGCGATGCCACGGTGTACGGCACCAAGTACGTTACCATTGTGGAAATTATGGGACGCAACGCCGGCTGGCTGACCGCCGCTGCCGCCCTTGCCAAGGCGGAGGACTGCGAGGGTGTGGATATGATCTGCCTGCCCGAGGTACCCTTTAACGTGGATCACTTTGTGGAAAAGGTCGAGCGTATGCAGAAGGACAAGCCCAGCATCGTGATCGCCGTGTCCGAGGGCGTCAAGCTTGAGGATGGGCGCTACGTCTGCGAGCTGGCGGACGACGTACACGCGGTGGACGCCTTCGGTCACAAGGCGCTGACCGGTACGGCGCGCTTTCTTGCCAACACGGTTGCCCGCCGTCTGGACACCAAGACCCGCTGCATCGAGCTTTCGACCCTGCAGCGCTGCGCCGGTCACCTGACCAGCCGCACCGACATCACCGAGGCGTATCAGGTCGGCGGCGCTGCCGCCAAGGCCGCCTTTGAGGGTCACACCGGCGAGATGGTCGCGCTGGATCGCATTTCCAATGCGCCGTACCAGTGCGGCACCAGCCTGCACCCCATCAGCGAGGTCGCCAACCTGGAAAAGAAGGTGCCTTTGGCGTGGGTCAATGCCGACCACACCGCCATGACCGAGGAGTTTATCGCCTACGCGCTGCCGCTGGTGCAGGCGGAATTGACCCCGATTTACGTCGAGGGGCTGCCCCACCACATTTACCTGCCGGAAGCGTAAGGCAGACGACAAAGCTTACAAAGGATAGGAAGAAGTGCCGCCCCGTGACCGGGGCGGCACTTTTTGTTTGTTAAAAAAAGTTTTTTGGGCTGGAAAATGTAAGCGATGCGCAGAATTTAGAGTTAAGAGTTTAGAGTTAAGAGTTTAGATAAGGTGTGTCCGCTAAGCGGACACGTCAAACTGTTGATAAACGCAACGGGAATATTGCGAACCTTCGGCAGGTTTGTAGGGAACGGTCTTGACCGTTCCGTGCAGTCTAGCCGATGTTACGATATATCGCGAGAACGCGCGCCGTTCGGCGCGATTTTATGCGCTGCGCGCAGCCAGCGGTACGGCGCGGTCACTGCGCCCGCAGGCGCGTTTCGGAGCGCAACCGCCGCACAGCGGCGGCTCTTGGCGCGGAGATAGACACGCGCCCTACATTACCACCCGAAAAAGGGCTTTTTCGACAAACTGAGCCCCCAAGAGAGGAAGTCATATCGGTGCTTCACTCTAAAAAACTATACAAAACGTATAACTACCCCTAAAATTATACAAAAAGTCCCTAACTTAAATAAAGCCCCCGAAAATCGGGAGCTTTTATACAAAATGTTGAAGTTTCGGGGGCGTTTTACAAATAGCTCATTTCTTCCCGGCGCTGGGTGACAAGGGCGGGGTTATCCAGCACGGCGCCCGCGCCCAACGCCACGCAGTCCAGCGGGCTTTCGGCAATGTGGACGTCAATGCCCGTTTCGTTGCGGATCAGGGTATCCAGCCCGCGCAGCAGCGCGCCGCCGCCCGAAAGCATAATGCCCCGGTCAATGATATCGCTGGAAAGCTCGGGCGGGGTGGATTCCAGCGTGTCCTTGATGGCATCCACGATGCGCATCAGGCAGTCGGACATGGCGTCGCGCACCTCGTCAGAACGGATCATAATGTCCTTGGGCAAGCCGTCCACGAGGTTGCGCCCCTTGATCTCCATACCGGTTTCGGGGTCCTGCGGGCAGGCGGAGCCGATCTCGATTTTGATCTGCTCGGCGGTGCGCTCGCCCACCAGCAGGTTGTACTTGCGCTTGATAAAGGCAATGATGCTCTGGTCCAGCGCGTCCCCGGCGCAGCGCACGCTGCGGCTGGACACAGTACCCGACAGGCTGATGACGGCAACCTCGGCGGTGCCGCCGCCGATATCCACGATCATACTGCCCACGGCCTCGGTGGTGGGCAGACCTGCACCGATGGCGGCTGCCATCGGCTCCTCGATCACGGTGACCTGACGTGCGCCCGCCTTGGCGGCGGCTTGGCGCACGGCGCGGCGCTCGACCTCGGTGACGCCGGACGGCACGCAGATGACCACGCGCGGGTGTGCCAGCAGCGGGTTGCCGCAGGCCTGGCGGATAAAGCTTTGCAGCATGGCGGCGGTGATGTCAAAGTCTGCAATGACGCCGTCCTTCAAGGGGCGCACTGCCACAATGGAGCCGGGTGCGCGCCCGATGACCGCCTTGGCCTCCTTGCCGACGCAGCGCACGCGCAGCTCGTCGGTGCGCGGGTCAACCGCGACAACGCTGGGCTCGCGCATGATGATGCCGCGCCCTTTCATGTACACAAGGGTATTGGCGGTACCCAGATCAATGCCGATGTCTTTGGTAAACATAGTGCGAAATCTCCCGATAAATCGTGTAAAAAACTGCTGAATGCGTCCCATGGCGTCCTCCCCTGAAAGCGGGGCGGCACCATCAGCCAAGGCGCTGCAGCAGCGCGGCGGTGCGGTAAACGGGCAGCCCCATAATGTTGTAGTAGCAGCCCTCTATGCCGGTACACCACAGCGCGGCGTGTCCCTGAATGGCGTAGCCGCCCGCCTTGTCGTAGGGTTCGGGCGTGCGCACATAGCGCAGCAGGTCGGCTTCCCCGATGGGGGCAAAGTGTACGGTGGTGGTTTCGGCACAGGCAAGCTTGCGCCCGCCGCGGCAGACACAAACCCCCGTGTGTACCTTGTGGCTGCGCCCCGAAAGCGCGCGCAGCATACGCAGGGCGTCGGCTTCGTCGCGCGGTTTGCCGAAAACTGCGCCGTCACATTCGACCACGGTGTCAAACCCGCAGACGGTGTCCGCCGGGTGGGCAGCGGCGACAGCCTCCGCTTTGGCGGTGGCAAGGCTTTGTGCCAGATGCGCCGGGGTGTCGGCGGTGATTTCGCTTTCGTCCACGTCGGAGGTGATGACGGTGTAGTCTTGGGTGATCAGCGCCATAAGCTCACGGCGGCGCGGGCTGCCCGAGGCTAAAATCAAGGACATAGAGAGGTGCTTCCTTTCCAAATCAGTATACAGGGATGGGCGTGTCGAAACGGCGCGAGGCGGGGCGAGGCTGGAAAATTTTGGTAATTACAGCTTGCCTGTGGAGCCGAAGCCGCCCGCACCGCGCTGGGAGTCGGACAATTCGTCGGCGGGGGCAAAGTTTGCCTGCCACACGGGGGCGATGCACAGCTGGGCAACGCGCTCGCCGGGCTGGATGGTGTAGCTTTCGGTGGAAAGATTGACCATAGGTACGCGCAATTCGCCGCGGTAGTCGCTGTCGATCACGCCGACGCCGTTTGCCATACAGACGCCGTGCTTGATGGACAGACCGCTGCGGGCATACACCAGCGCAACGCAGCCGGCATCGGGCAGTTCGATGGCAAGACCGGTGGGGATCAGGGCGCGCTGCATGGGGGCAAGGGTGAGCGGCGCGTCCAGCAAAGCGCACAGATCCGCCGCCGCCGCGCCGGGCGTGGCGTAAGCGGGGACTTGGGCGCGGGGGTCGAGTTTTTTGTATTTTACGGTAGGGGACATGGGGGACCTCCGGTTATAGATAATAGATAAAAGATAATAGATAAAAATTATGGTGGAGCGCCGCGCAGCGGCGCTGAATTTTGTTTTTTGCCGCTGTGCGGCAAAAAACGCCACCTTATTTATTATCTTTTATCTTTTCATTTTTATCTAACTAAAATTTTTAGGATAAAAATTTTAGTTATTTGTATAGTATAACCCTCTGGTGAACTCCGCGTCAAAGGGTTGGCGGGCAAAAAGGGCTGCCAATATCTGGGCGGTGCGGGCGGGGGACTCGGTGGTGAAGGCGGCAACCGCGTAATCCACCGGCATTTCGGTCAGGCGTTCGCCCATATAAAGAGGTACGGGGTTGAACACCGTGCGCAGTCCCGCGCCGCCGGGCGCGGAGCAGGTCACCGTGAAATCCCGCCCCTTGCGGTCGCGCAACGTGCCGGTGCCGGTGCATTCCGCGCAGGTATGCACGTTGCGCAGCGGGCAGGCGCGGGTCAGCATCAGCGGCAGGTGGGCGTAGCAAAGCGCCGCCGTCGGCACGCCGGGGGCAACCTCCTGCATGGCGGAAAGCGCGGTTTCGGGCTGCAAAAGCATCCCCTGCAAGCCCAGCGCCGCATAGCGGGCGGCGCTCATCGGGTTGGTGACATTCAAGCCTAAACCGCCGTACTTGCGCCAATTTTTGGTGTAGCGCAGCTGGGCGGGGTTGTTGATGACCAGCCCGCCGAACTCGTCTGGATTCAGTGCTGCCACGGCGGCAGCGGTCTTTGCCTCGGCAACGCCAAAGGTAATGCGCGGCAGCTCCAGCAGCGTCTTTTTGCGCCACGCGGCAGGCACGGCGGCAGCCTCGCTCAAGGGGAACACCAGCAGGCTCAGCGGCTCGGCGTACTCGGCGGGGCATTGGGCAACCGCGGCAAACCGCGCCATCAGCGCGGGCAAGCCCCCGGCGGGGTGGGCGGCAAAATCGGGCAGGGTGTAGGGCTGCACGGCGTGGGGCGCGGCGGCGCTGCGCTTTTGCAGCAGCTTGTCCAGCGCGTCGCGGCGCAGCTCGTTCCAGGCAGAGCCGGGCAAAAAGCCGGGGTCGTCGGTCTTGACGGTAAGCTCCGCCATCACAAACGGGGTGCCGCCGGTCTTGGCAAGGGCGCGCTCGATGCCCGGCAGCGGGTCCTTTTGGGCGGGCTGCGGCTCGTCAGCGCTGTACAAAATGACCCTGTTGCCGTCCTCATCGGCGGCGGTCAGCTTGATGCCCCCGTCCTCGACACCGCCCTCCAGCGTGTAATGCACCGGCACGCGGGGCAGCTCACGGCGGAACAGCTCGCGTGCCTTGGGCGCGGCGGCCTTGGTGGCGGCGGCGTCCGCCTCGGTGCGCACACCGAACATAGCGCCGTCGTTGCGGTTCAGCAGGTAGCCGTCGGTAAAGCCGGAACGGGAGAAGATATCCCGCACCAGCTGCTCGTCATAGGGCTGCCCCTCGCGCGCGCAGCGGCACGCCGTCACGGCTGCGGCGGCGTATTCCGGCGTGCGCAGACGCCCCTCGATCTTCACGCTGGCAACGCCGGCGTCCATCAGATCCCGCAGGTAGGGGATCAAGTCCATATCCTTCAGGCTTAAATGGCACGCCTTGCCCGGCTTGCCGGGGCGCAGCGCGGGCGAGGCATCAAACGGCAGGCGGCAGGGTCCGGCGCAGGCGCCGCGGTTGCCGCTGCGCCCGCCCAAAAAGGCACTCATCATACACTGCCCGCTCACGCTCATACACAGCGCACCGTGAATGAACACCTCCACCTCAATGGGGCTGGCGGCGCAGACCTCGCGAATTTCCTGCAGGGACAATTCGCGCGCCAGAATGACCCGGTCATAGCCAAGCTCTGCCAGCTCTTTGGCACCCTCGGGCGTGTGGATGCTCATCTGGGTGGAGCCGTGCAGATGCAGCGTGGGGGCGATGCTTTTGATCAGCTGCGCGGTGGCAAGGTCATCGGAAATCACGGCATCGGCGCCCGCCTCGGCGACGGCGCGCACGGCATCCGCCAGCCCGGGCAGCTCTCTGCCGTAGACCAGCGTGTTTAAGGTGACGTGGACCTTTACGCCCCGCGCGTGGCAGAACTGCACCGCCTCGCGCAGCTCGTCGGGGGTAAAGTTGCCCGCGGTGCGGCGGGCGTTAAAGCCGGTAAGCCCCAGATAAACAGCATCAGCGCCGCTGAAAACAGCAGCGCTGAGCATCTCACGGTTTCCTGCCGGGGCTAAGATCTCCAGCGCGCGGCTCACAGCTTGTCCGGCTCGGGCTTGGCGTCAAGCTCGGCGTTGGGATAGTTCAAGCGGCGTTTTAGCTCGTCGATGCGGCGCAGCAGGCTGGCGTTTTCACGGCGCAGCTCCTCGGCTGCCATCTTGGAGGTGGCGGCATCCTCCAGATAATTTTTGATCTGGCGGCGCATATTGTCGGCGCTGCCGCTTGCCTTTTCCAGCTCGTCGCGGTAGGAAAGCGCGGTCATCACGGCGGCGGTGGTGATGCTGACCGTCTTGGAGGACGACATCAGCTCGTTCATATCCAAATTCAGGCGGTCCGCCAGGTTCTGCATATATTCAGCGCTCTCGGTAGTGTTGACAACATAACTGGAACCGCAAATTTCCAGCCGCACCTTGGAAGTGGTCATGCCCATGATAAGATTGAACTCCTCTCAAAAATGTGTATAATGTTTGCCGACACGCGGCGATGCTATTTTATGGATTAGAACTATTGTAATACAAAATCCATACAAAAGAAAGACCTTTTTTAGGAAAATCAGGAATTTCTTTCGGAAACAGGCAAATTTTGCTTGCGCAAACGGCAAGGATTGGCTATAATTGGTACTGTGGCGCAAACCACACTGACCTTGCAGAAATCGGAAGCATCCGAATTGCAATCAATCAGGGAGGAGAAACGATTTTGAAATACACAAAGCGCGAATTTGAAAAGCTGCTCAAAGATAAACTGATGAGCGAATGCAACGTCACGCTGGACACGGCTTCCGCCGACCAGATCTACCGTTGCCTGGCAGGGGTTACCCGCCAGATCATGTCCGACAAACAGAAACGTTTCCAGGCTAAAACGCTGGGCGAAGGCAAAAAGCAGGTCTACTATCTCTGCATGGAATTCCTGATGGGGCGCAGCCTGCGCACCAGCCTGTTCAACTTGGGGTTGAACGAGGTCGCCGAGAGCGTCCTCGCCGATGCGGATATCAAGATCGACACCATTTACGACTGCGAGCCGGACGCAGGTCTGGGCAACGGCGGTCTGGGTCGTCTGGCTGCCTGCTATCTGGACGGTATGGCAACCGACTGCATCCCCGGCACCGGTTATTCCATCCTGTACGAGTACGGCATCTTCAAGCAGAAGATCGTGGACGGCTGGCAGCAGGAAACCGCTGACAACTGGCTGCCCGGCGGTCAGGTGTGGATCAAGAGCCATCCCGACCAGGCGCAGGAGATCCGCTTTGACGGTCAGGCCATCGAAACGTGGGAGGGCGGCTTCCACCACGTCAAGTACGAAAACTACAACTCCGTCATTGCCGTACCCAACGATATGTACGTTGCCGGCTACGGCAGCGAGGGTGTCAGCAAGCTGCGCCTGTGGCAGGCCAAAGCGCCCAGCTTTGATATGAGCAGCTTCAACGCCGGCAACTACAACACCGCCATCAGCCAGTCTGCTTCTGCCGAGCTGATCTCCAAGATCCTGTACCCCAACGACAACCACACCGAGGGCAAGATCCTGCGTCTGCGCCAGCAGTATTTCTTCTCGGCTGCGTCCATTGCCGACATCCTGCAGAACCACCTGAACCAGTACGGCACGCTGGACAACCTGCCCGACAAGGTCGCCATCCAGCTCAACGATACCCACCCGACCGTTGCCATCCCCGAAATGATGCGCATCCTGCTGGATGAGTGCAGCTATGAGTGGGATGCCGCCTTCGACATCTGCCGCAAGGTGTTCGCCTACACCAACCACACCGTCATGAGCGAGGCGCTGGAGAAGTGGAACGCCGATATCTTCCGCTCCACGTTGCCCCGTATCTGGCAGATCGTCTGCGAGATGGACCGCCGCTGCCGCGCCGACCTGGCAAAGGCATTCCCCGGCGATCAGGGCAAGATCGACTATATGGCGATCGTCGGCGACAATCAGGTGCGCACCGCCAACATCTGCGCCTATGTCTGCCACGCCATCAACGGCGTTTCCAAGCTGCACAGCGAGATCATCAAGGACAGCGTGTTCCACGATTATTTCCTGTACAAGCCCAAGGCGTTCACCAACGTCACCAACGGCATTGCCTACCGCCGCTGGCTGCTGGCGTCCAACCCCGGTCTGACCGACCTGCTGGAGGAAACCATCGGCGAGGGCTTTAAGACCGACGCCTCCGAGCTGAAAAAGCTGGAGAAATTTGTGGACGACAAGACCGTGCAGGAAAAGGCTGCCAAGGTCAAGCGCGCCAACAAGGTGATTTTTGCCAACTACCTGCAGAAAGCCACCGGTCAGGTCATCGACCCCGATTCCATCTTTGACTGCCAGGTCAAGCGTATGCACGAGTACAAGCGCCAGCACCTGAACGCGCTGAACATCGCTGCCGAGTACCTGTACCTGAAAAACAACCCCAACGCCGAGTTCACCCCCAAGACCTACATCTTCGGCGCCAAGGCTGCCCCCGGCTACTATATGGCCAAGCAGATGATCCGTATGATCTGCAAGCTGGGCAAGATGATCGACGAGGACCCCGCTGTGCGCGGCAAGCTGCGCGTGGTCTATCTGGAGGATTACTGCGTCACCCTGTCCGAGCGCCTGATGCCCGCCAGCGAGGTATCCGAGCAGATTTCCCTGGCCGGCACCGAGGCTTCCGGCACCGGCAATATGAAGTTTATGCTCAACGGTGCCATTACGCTGGGTACGCTGGACGGCGCCAACGTGGAGATCGCCGACGCCGCCGGTCACGAGAACGAGATCATCTTCGGTATGCTGACCCCCGAGGTCAACGCGCTGAAGGGGATGGGCTACCATCCCAACGCCTTCATTCAGGGCGACAACACCGCCATGGCGGTGCTGGACCTGCTGGAGAGGGGCTGGAACGGCGAGAACTTTACCGAAATTACCAGCAACCTGCGCAACTCCGACCCGTATATGGTTATGGCGGACTTCAAGGATTACCGCCGCGCCCAGCACGACCTGCAGGAACTGTACCGCAACAAGCAGAAGTGGAACCACATGAGCCTGATGAATATCGCCAACGCCGGTATCTTCAGCGCCGACCGTTCCATTATGGATTACTCGCGCGGCATCTGGGGTGCCACGCCGGTGAAATAAGCCAAAATTGCTGCTAAAGCCGTGCCCCTGCGGGCACGGCTTTTTACGATGAGAGTGGAGAGTGGAGAGTTAAGAGTGGAGATAAGGTAGGCACGCCTGCGCGTGCCTGTAAAATGCGCCGCCTGCGGCGGCGCACCATATCTAAACTCTGCACTCTTAACTCTCCACTCTAACAAAGGATCAAATCTATGTCGATTTACTTCAACAGCTACGATGCTGCTTACAAAACGCCGTTTGGCGCGGTGCCTGCCGGGCAGGAGGTCACGCTGCATCTGACCGTGCCGGAGGAAATGGGTTATGTGGACCCGCATCTGGTGCTGACCAAGGACCGCGAACAGCCCGTGCATTACCGTATGCACTTTGACGGGCAGACCCCGCAGGTCAACCATTTCAGCATCACAGTGGCGCCGAGCACATCTGGGCTGTACTTTTACTATTTTGATTTGTACACCGATTTCCGCAAAATTTTCCGCGGCGCGGACAACGAGGGCGTACTGAGCTGGACAGGCGGCGACTGCTGGCAGCTGACCGTGTATGAGCCGGATTTTAAAACCCCCGACTGGTTCAAAAACGGAACGATGTACCAGATTTTTCCCGACCGATTCTGTGAGGGCGTACCCGACAAGCCGATGCCCTTTGCCGACCGCATCTACCGCGCCGACAAAACCGGCGAGCCGTATTTCTGGCCCACCGAGTGGGACGACGGCTATCTGAATATGGACTACTACGGCGGCGATTTTGCGGGCATCCAGCAAAAACTGCCGTACCTGCGTGATTTGGGCGTGACCTGCATCTACCTGAACCCCATCTTTGAGGCGCACGCCAACCACCGCTACAACACGGCGAACTACCTCAAGGCGGACCCGCTGCTGGGTACCAACGAGGAATTTGCCGCCCTGTGTGCGGCGGCAGCCAAGCAGGGCATCCGCATCATTCTGGACGGCGTGTTCAGCCATACCGGCTCGGACTCGGTGTATTTTAACCGCGAAGGGCGGTACGGACCGGGCGGCGCGTACCGTGACCGCAACTCCCCCTACCGCAGCTGGTACGATTTTGATTCGGGCTATCCCGGCGGCTACCGCAGCTGGTGGGGCTTTGAAACCCTGCCCGAAGTGCAGGAGGAGGACCCCTCCTATGCAGAGTTTGTCTGCGGCAAGGGCGGCGTCATTGACACATGGCTCAACCTCGGCGCGTCGGGCTTCCGGCTGGACGTGGCGGACGAGCTGCCCGACGATTTTATCGAAAAAATTCGTACTGCCGTTAAATCTCACGGCGAGGACAAGCTGCTTTTGGGCGAAGTGTGGGAGGACGCCACCACCAAGGAGGCGTTCGGTCGCCGCCGCACCTACCTGCGCGGCAAGGGGCTGGACAGCGTGATGAACTACCCGTTCCGCAACGCGACGCTGTGCTACCTGCACGGGATAAGCGCCGCCGCCGTGGCAGGGGAGTTGATGTCCATCTGCGAAAATTACCCCGCCCCGGCGCTGAACTGTGCGATGAATTTCCTGTCCACCCACGACACCGAGCGTGCGCTGACCGCCATTGCGGGCGAGCCTGCCAACGGGCGGGACCGCAACTGGCAGAGCAAACGCCGCATTTCGCCCATGGAAATGGACGATGCTGTGAAAAAATTGCTGCTGGGCTATGCGATGATCTACACGCTGCCGGGCGTACCGTGCATTTACTACGGCGACGAGATCGCCATGCAGGGTTACCGCGACCCCTTCAACCGCGCCTTTTACGACTGGAACTCCACCGAGCAGCGTCTGCGCGGACCCTTGGCGACGCTGGCACGCCTGCGCCGCGAGTGCGATGCCTTTGACGGCGGGCGGTTGGAGATCGTTTCTGCCAAGGGCGATATCTTGCATTACCGCCGCATCGGCAAGACCCAGACAGCGGAAATTATTCTGAACCGCGGGCAGCACCTGATTGCCGAGCAGGCGTTCGGCAAATTTGCCGAGGTCAACCCCGGCGGCTTCACGGTTTTGGTGGAGGAAAACCACCCCGAACACGTGGGGTATTTTTCGGTGTATTAAAGCGTCTGCCCGGACTGTGTTCTCTCTTTTGGCAGCAAAAGAGAGAACCAGAGAAAACTGCCGCTGTTTCGACGCAGCGGACCCACGACCAGGGGGATTGCGGGGTTGCGAGCGTGGGACCCCGGCTGAGCGTGCGAAGCCGGGGAGCGAGCAATGTTCGCCCCAGCGGGGCGAATAACCGCACGAGCGAGTCGGCTATGCCGACTGGCGGCGCTCGTTGTGCGCCGCCAAGCGCTCGCCCCTTGGAACCCCAAAGAGGAAGGTCGCGGACGGGCGGGGCTAAAAAATCGTCAAGACACATTTTTTGACGCCCCGCCCACCCGCTCCCGTCTTACGGCTCCGCCGAT
>SFOX01000050.1 GCA_004552305.1 Subdoligranulum variabile
CCAACGCCTATTACGGCCAGAAATAAGGAGGTTTTACCGTATGAAATTTTACATTGATACCGCCAACGTCGACGAGATCCGCAGTGCCAACGACATGGGCATTATCGCCGGTGTCACCACAAACCCCAGCCTGATTGCCAAAGAGGGCCGCGACTACGCCGAAACATTGAAAGAGATTGCCACTATCGTGGACGGCCCCATCTCCGGCGAGGTCAAGGCGACCACAACCGATGCCGAGGACATGATCGCCGAGGGCCGCGCCATCTACGCGCTGGACCCGAAGCACATGGTGGTCAAAATCCCCATGACCGCCGAGGGGTTAAAGGCCATCAAGGTGCTGTCCGGCGAGGGCATCCCTACGAACTGCACGCTGATTTTCAGCGCCAACCAGGCGCTGCTGGCAGCCCGCGCGGGCGCCACGTATGTCAGCCCGTTTTTGGGGCGTCTCGATGACATCGGCCAGCCGGGCATTGATCTGATCGAGACTATCCATGATATATTCCTGAACTATCCGGACATCGAGACTCAAATCATCGCCGCCAGTGTGCGCAATCCCATCCATGTAACCGACTGTGCCCTGGCCGGTGCCAACATTGCCACGGTGCCGTACAAGGTCATCGAGCAGATGCTTCACCATCCGCTGACCGATGCCGGCATTGAGAAGTTCAAGGCCGACTATACAAAAGTTTTTGGCGTCAACGGATAAATCTTCCGTAAGAAGGAGACAAAGATATGTACTATATTGGGATCGACCTCGGCACCTCTGCGGTGAAGCTGCTGCTGATGGACGAAACGGGCAGCATTGCCAACATCGTCAGCCGGGAATACCCGATTGCCTTCTCGCATCCCGGTTGGAGCGAGCAGGACCCCGCCGATTGGTGGGCGGCGGTCTGCGACGGCATCCCCGCGCTGCTGGAAGGGTTTGATGCGTCTCAGGTCAAGGGCATCGGCGCGGGCGGCCAGATGCACGGGCTGGTGGTACTGGACAAAAATGACGCGGTTATCCGCCCCTGCATCCTTTGGAACGATGGCCGCACCCAAAGGCAGGTCGACTACTTAAACGGCGTTATCGGCAAAGACAAGCTGAGCCGTTACACCGCGAACATCGCCTTTGCAGGCTTCACCGCCCCCAAACTGCTTTGGATGCGGGACAACGAGCCGGACAACTTCGCCCGCATCGAAAAAATCATGCTGCCGAAGGATTACATCAACTATAAGCTGACCGGCGTCCACTGCACCGACTATTCCGACGCATCGGGTATGCTGCTGTTGGACGTGGAGCACAAATGCTGGAGCAAGGAAATGCTGGACATCTGCGGCGTGCAGGAATCCCAGCTGCCGAAGCTATTTGAGAGCTGGCAGCCCGTCGGCACGCTGACTGCTGAAGCCCCCCAAACGCTGGGCCTGCCTGCGGATGTGGTCGTTTGCGCGGGCGCGGGCGATAACGCCGCTGCGGCTGTCGGCTGCGGCGCGGTGGGCGGCGGTAAGTGCAATATTTCCTTGGGCACATCGGGCACGGTGTTCATCACCAGCGATACGTTCGGCGTCGACAAGCAGAACGCCCTGCACAGCTTCGCCCACGCGGACGGAGGGTATCATTTGATGGGCTGCATCCTCTCGGCTGCATCCTGCAACAAGTGGTGGAGCGAAGAAGTGCTGCACACCACTGACTACGCTGCCGAGCAGACACCCATTACGGCGGACAAGCTGGGCGCGAACGACGTCTACTTCCTGCCCTACCTGATGGGCGAACGCAGCCCCCACAACGATCCTGCCTCGCGCGGTGCGTTCGTCGGGCTGCGGATGGACACCCCGCGTGCTGCGCTGACCCAGGCGGTGCTGGAAGGTGTGGCGTTTGCGATTCGCGATTGTGTGGAGATTGCGCGGGCACAAGGCGTGAAGATTAAAGCCAGTACGCTCTGCGGCGGCGGTGCCAAAAGCCCGCTGTGGCGGGAGATTTTGGCGAACGTGCTGGGCATCCCGCTGACGCTGCCCCAGACCGAGCAAGGCCCCGGCTACGGTGGCGCGATGCTGGCGGCGGTGGCCTGCGGGGCATACCCCAGCGTGCAGACCTGTGCCGAGGCGCTCGTCCACGCCAAGAACACAACCCAGCCGGACGCCGCGCTCGTCGAAAAATACAACGCGCGCTACGCCGTGTGGCACAAGCTGTACCCGGCACTGAAAATATCCTTTGCGGAAATGGAGGCACTACAATGAAGATTTTTTCTGTAACCGACCCGGAATTCAAGCCCTATGGCCGCGTTGTGACCGGGCTGGATACCGCCAAAGCGGAAATTTTGGCCGGCTTGGCAAACACCCCGCTGCCCGCAGCTACGGATTATGTGGCCGAGGACGCAGCCCTGCAGGAACTGCCCGCCGCCGTCGAAGTGTCGGAGCATCTTTTCGGCGGCATGCCCTGCCAACTGGGCTGGTGCAACGGTCACAACACCTATTTGAACTGCCTGGAATACCACCGCGACAGCGAGTTCAATCTGGGTACCGAAGATTTTGTGCTGTTGCTTGCCAGGCAGGAGGAAATCACGGGCGGCAAGCTGGACACCGCCAAGGTCAAGGCGTTCCGCGTCCCGGCAGGCACACTGGTGGAAGTCTACGCCACGACGCTGCACTACGCGCCCTGCCATGTGGACGCAGCCAAGGGCTTCCGCGTGCTGGTCGCCCTGCCCAAAGGCACCAATACCGTAAAGCCCGCCATCAAGAATGACGGCGGCGATGACCCGCAGCTGTGGGCCTGCAACAAGTGGCTGCTCGCCCATCCCGGCAGCGCCGAGGCCAAGGCCGGGGCGTATGTCGGATTGGTGGGGGAAAACGTACATATTTAGGAGCAGCCTTTGCGGGAGCATATAGAATGCTCCCCTACGATACAGGAAAGTTCCACGGCATCCCCGTAGGGGCGGATTCCATATCCGCCCGCCATTGCAAAATGTGTAAATATATAGGAGGCAAAACCATGAAATCATCCAACATCCCCGAGGTCAAGCTCGGCATCATCGCCGTCAGCCGTGACTGTTTTCCTATCGCCCTGAGCGAGAAGCGCCGCGCTGCCATCTCTGCCGCCTGCGCCGCCAAGGGCACTGACCTGTACGAGTGCAAGACCACTGTCGAGAACGAGCACGACATGCAAAAAGCCGTGGCCGAAGTCACCGCCGCAGGCTGCAATGCGCTGACCGTATTCCTCGGCAACTTCGGCCCCGAAACGCCCGAAACGCTGATTGCCAAGCACTTTGACGGCCCCTGCATGTTCGTAGCGGCAGCCGAGGGCGACGGCGATATGATCAATGGCCGCGGAGATGCGTACTGCGGTATGCTGAACTGCTCCTACAATCTCGGCATGCGCCATCTGAAGGGCTATATTCCCGAGTATCCCGTCGGCACGGCGGAGGAAATTGCCGACAAGATCGCCGAGTTTGTGCCGATTGCCTGCACTATTCTGGGCGTGCGTGATTTGAAAATCATCACCTTCGGCCCGCGCCCGCAGGACTTCTTCGCCTGCAATGCCCCTATCAAGGGTCTGTATGAGCTGGGTGTTGAGATCGAGGAAAACTCCGAGCTTGACCTGCTCGTTTCCTACAAAGAGCATGCGGGCGACCCGCGCATCGCGGACGTCTGCGCCGACATGGCCGCCGAGATGGGCGAAGGGCACTATTACCCCGACCTGCTGACCCGCATGGCGCAGTTTGAGCTGACCCTGCTCGACTGGGCCGAGAATCACAAGGGCAGCAAAAAGTATGTTGCTTTTGCCGATAAGTGCTGGCCCGCTTTCCCGTCGCAGTTCGGGTTTGAGCCTTGCTACGTCAACTCCCGCCTTGCCAGCCGCGGCATCCCCGTGGCCTGCGAGGTCGATATTTACGGTGCCCTGTCCGAGTACATCGGTATGTGCGCCTCCGGTGACACCGTTACCCTGCTGGACATCAACAACAGTGTGCCCAAGTACATTTATGATGAGAACATCACCGGCAAGTTCAATTACAAGCTGACCGATACCTTCATGGGCTTCCACTGCGGCAACACGCCGTCCTGCAAGATGTGCAGTGACCGCGCCGTCAAGTACCAGCTCATCCAGCACCGCCTGCTGGAGCCCGCCGGCAGCGACCCCGATTTCACCCGCGGCACGCTGGAAGGCGACATTGCGCCGTCCGACATCACGTTCTACCGTTTGCAGTGCGACAGCGAAGGCCAGCTGCGCGCCTACATCGCTCAGGGTGAAATTTTACCCGTTGCAACGCGGTCTTTCGGTGGCATCGCCATCTTCGCCATTCCCGAGATGGGCCGTTTCTACCGCCATGTCCTGATTCAGAAGCGCTACCCGCACCACGGTGCCGTTGCCTTCGGTCACTATGGCAAGACGCTGTTTGAAGTGTTCAAGTTCCTCGGCATTGCGGACATTGCCTACAACCAGCCCAAGAGCCTGCCGTATCCCACAGAAAATCCGTTTGCATAATAATTTTGTGTGGTGCGGTCTGTCTGAGAGAAAATGATGTGCCGACACGCTATTTTGTTTTGGGACCTGTTATGGGTGCGGATATCGACCTGCATGATATGGAAAATGAATTGCAGGAGCTTTTGAACCACCGCCGTGCGCTGGATGCTGACGGCACAAGTTCGACTGTGGCGTTCAAGATGAGGCTGAGCGAGCTGCTGGAATCGCTTCCCGTTGTAGGAGCCAATAAATTTACCGATGACATCGTCATGTTTGGTTGCTGTGTTACCGGGCAAAGCCGCCCGCGCAGTGAGGTTGCCATGGTGAGCTTGCCGCGGCATACAGCTACCGGCACATCGCAGCCGCGGCACAAAAACGACCGC
>SFOX01000006.1 GCA_004552305.1 Subdoligranulum variabile
GAACGGTTGTCCAAAAAAGTCCTGTTTTTTTGCAGTTTTTGTGCAAATTCTCTTGTGTAAAAGTTGTTTTTTTTGTATACTATAAGATAGTAAGCTGTGTTTTACAGGAAAGGGGCGTATAACGATTGGCAGAAAATTATGTCATCGAAATGCTGCACATCACCAAGGAGTTTCCGGGCATCAAGGCAAATGACGATGTCACCCTGCAGCTGCGCAAGGGCGAGATCCATGCCTTGCTGGGCGAAAACGGTGCCGGCAAATCCACGCTGATGAGCGTACTGTTCGGTATGTACCAGCCCGAACAGGGCATCATTAAAAAGAACGGCAAAGAGGTAAAGATCACCGACCCCAACGAAGCCACCGCGTTGGGTATCGGTATGGTACACCAGCACTTTAAACTGGTGGAATGCTTTACCGTTCTGGACAACATCATTCTGGGTGTCGAGGATACCAAGCTCGGTTTCCTCAAAAAGGATGCTGCGCGCAAAAAGGTCATGGCGCTGAGCGAGAAGTACGGCTTGAAGGTCGACCCCGATGCGCTGGTCAGCAACATTTCTGTCGGTATGCAGCAGCGTGTTGAAATCCTGAAGATGCTCTACCGCGACAACGAGATCCTGATTTTCGACGAGCCGACTGCCGTGCTGACACCGCAGGAAATTGACGAATTGATGGAAATTATGCGCGGCTTCAAGGCAGAGGGCAAGAGCATTTTGTTCATCACCCACAAGCTCAACGAGATCATGGCAGTGGCTGACCGCTGCACTGTTCTGCAAAAAGGGCGCTACATCGGTACGGTGGATATCGCCGACACCTCCAAGGAGGAGCTGTCCCGTATGATGGTCGGGCGCGATGTCGATTTTGCCGTTGAGAAAAAACCATGCGAGCCGGGCGAGGTCGTTCTGGACGTCAAGGGGCTTGTCGTACCCAGCAAGGCGCACAAAAACAATGCCGTCAAGGGCGTAGATTTTCAGGTGCGCGCCGGGGAGATCGTCTGCGTTGCCGGTATTGAGGGCAACGGTCAGACCGAATTGGTCTACGGCTTGTCGGGTCTTGAAAAGCCCAGCGCCGGTACCATCACCCTGAAGGGACATGATATCACGGGTGCCGCCATCCGCGAGCGCTCCAAGCTGGGTATGAGCCACATCCCCGAGGATCGCCACAAGCACGGCTTGGTGCTGGACTTTACGCTGGCGGACAATCTGGTTTTGCAGCGCTACTGGCAGCCGCAGTTCCAGAGCCGCGGCTTTATCAAGGCTGCTGCCGTGCAGGAATACGCAACGCGCCTGATTGCACAGTATGACGTGCGCAGCGGTCAGGGTCCCGCTACCATCGCCCGCAGTATGTCCGGCGGCAACCAGCAAAAGGCGATCATCGCCCGCGAGGTCGATAAAGACCCCGAGCTGCTGATTGCCGTGCAGCCCACCCGCGGTCTGGATGTCGGTGCTATTGAGTATATCCACAAGCAGATCGTTGCCGAGCGCGACAAGGGCAAGGCGGTTCTGCTGGTCAGCCTGGAGCTGGACGAGGTAATGAACCTGTCCGACCGTATTCTCGTTATGTACGAGGGCGAGCTGGTCGGCGAGTTCGACCCCAAAAAGACAACCGTTGAGGAACTGGGTCTGTACATGGCCGGTGCCAAAAAGCAAAAGGAGATGCAGCAATGAAAAACCAAAATAAAACCCCGCTGCTGCAGCGTCCCGCCGCCGTAAGCGTGCTGGCCAGCCTGCTGTCCATCGTGATCGGTCTGGTGCTGGGCTTTGTGCTGCTTGTCATTCTGAACCCCGGTGCCGCTCTGGGCGGTATGACCTCTATGATGACCACCGGCTTCAGCAGCCTGGACAAGTTCGCCAAGGTGCTGTACCAGGCCGCGCCCCTGATGATGTGCGGCCTTTCGGTAGGCTTTGCCTTCAAGACCGGTCTTTTCAACATCGGTGCCTCCGGTCAGTATACCATGGGTGCCTTTTTTGCCCTGCTGTGCGCCATCCAATTCCAGATGCCGTGGTTTGTCTGCCTGCTGGCAGGTGCCGTGGGCGGCGCCATCTGGGGCGTATTCCCGGGTCTGTTCAAGGCGTATTTCAATGTGAACGAGGTCATCACCGCCATTATGTTCAACTGGATCGGTATGTATCTGGTCAACCTGATCCTTGCCAATGACCCCGTCATGCTGGCGTCCGCATGGGGTGCCTCCAACTCGGACCGCACGGCAGCGCTGTCCGCCGCCAACCCGGGCGCTATCATCCCCAAGGGCTTTCTGAGCGCCTTGTTCGGCGGCTCCAGCTGGATCAACATCTCGGTCTTGCTGACCATTGCCTTCTCCGTTTTGATGTGGGTCGTGCTGCAAAAGACCACCTTCGGCTATGAGCTGAAGGCGTGCGGTCTGAGCCGCGATGCCGCACAGTACGCAGGCATCAATGCCAAGCGCAACATTGTGCTTTCCATGGTCATTTCCGGTGCGCTGTCCGGCATCGGCGGCGGCATTTACTATCTGGCGGGTACCGGTCAGTATGTGCTGCAAAAGGCGATTCTGGGTATGGGCTTCAACGGCATTCCCGTTGCGCTGCTTGCCAGCTCCAACCCCATCGGCACCATCTTTTCGGCGCTGTTCATCAGCTACATTCAGGTGGGCGGCGCTGCCATGCAGCCTGCCTATTCCTCGGAAACCATCGACATCGTTATTTCCGTTATCATCTATCTGGCAGCCTTTGCCCTGCTGATGCGCAGCGTAGTCGCCAAGGCAGCCGCCGGGCGTAAGCAGAAAGGGGGCGCTGACAAATGAATATCCTTGCCAACCTGATCAGCCTGACCATTTTGTTTGCCGTGCCGCTGCTGCTGGTGGCGCTGGGCGGTATGTTCAGCGAGCATTCCGGTGTGATCAACATTGCCTTGGAGGGTATGATGATCATCGGCGCGCTGTTTGCCTGCCTGACCCTGCAAGCCTTTGACCAAAGCGGCTTTGGCGCCCTGCACCCGCAGCTTGCCATGTTTGCCGCCATCTTGGTGGCGGGGCTTACCGGTATGATTTTTTCGGTGCTGCTGGGGTTTGCCGCCATCAACCTGAAGGCCGACCAGACCATCGGCGGTACCGCGCTGAACCAGTTTGCCCCCGCCTTTGCCATTGTTATGACCTGGGCGCTGCAGGGTCAGGGTCTGACGACCATTTTTATCCCCAACTGGGCGCGCATCACGCAGGAAACCCTGGGTCTGCCCGTGCCGGAGAACCCCGGTTTCTGGGACAACCTGCTGTTTAAGTATTTTTATCTGACCACCCCCGTTGCCATCGTGCTGTTTATCGCCTCGTATGTGCTGCTGTACAAGACCCGGTTCGGTCTGCGTCTGCGTGCGTGCGGCGAGCATCCGCAGGCGGCGGATTCTGTGGGCATCAGCGTGTACAAGATGCGCTATGCCGGCGTGCTGATTTCCGGCTTTTTGGGCGGCATCGGCGGCCTGGCGTACACGCTGGCAGCCGGTTCCGGCTTCAACTCCAGCGTGGGCGGCTACGGCTTCCTTGCCTTGGCGGTTATGATCTTCGGCAACTGGAAGCCGCTGCCGATCCTGGCTTCGTCGCTGTTCTTTG
Source organism: Subdoligranulum variabile (assembly GCA_004552305.1). Classification (GTDB taxonomy): domain Bacteria; phylum Bacillota; class Clostridia; order Oscillospirales; family Ruminococcaceae; genus Gemmiger; species Gemmiger variabilis_A. The sequence continues at coordinate 3,575 of SFOX01000006.1, forward strand.
CGCTGTTCAAGGTCATTGCGGCGTACAACGCTTCTCTGCCGTTTTTGCCCAAGTTTGAGAGCATCAAGGACATTTCCAACCTGTACCAGATGCTGCCTTACATCGTCACGATGATCATCCTGATTTTTACCTCCAAAAACTCGCAAGCCCCCAAGGCCGAGGGTATTCCTTACGACAAGGGCAGCCGCTAATTTGTATCTGTCTGCCGCCCGTCCGCACAAGCGCCGGGCGGCTTTTCTGTTAGGAGAATTTGCTTATGCGTATGTATGATATCATTGCCAAAAAACGGGACGGCGGCACGCTGAACCGCGAGGAACTGGCATTTGCCGTAAACGGCTATGTGGCGGGCGATGTGCCGGATTACCAGATGTCGGCGCTGCTGATGGCGATTTACCTGCGCGGTATGACCGACGCTGAAACCGCCGAATTGACCGATGTGATGGCACATTCCGGCGATATGGTGGATCTTTCCGCCATTGCGGGCATCAAGGCGGACAAGCATTCTACCGGCGGCGTGGGCGACAAAACCACCTTGGTCATTGCCCCCATCGTGGCTGCCTGCGGTGTAAAAATTGCCAAAATGAGCGGGCGCGGGCTGGGTCACACCGGCGGCACCATCGACAAGATGGAGGCGGTTCCCGGCACCCGCACCAGCCTGAGCCAAGCGGAATTTTTCCGGCAGGTCAACGAGATCGGCATTTCGGTCATCGGGCAGAGCGGTCAGATTGCTGTCGCTGACAAAAAAATCTACGCCCTGCGCGATGTCACCGCCACCGTGGGCTGCATCCCGCTGATTGCCTCCTCGATTATGTCCAAAAAACTGGCTGCCGGTTCAGACGCCATTCTGCTGGATGTCACGATGGGTGACGGCGCTTTTATGAAGGATCTTGACAGCGCCTTGGAGTTAGCGCGGCTGATGGTTTCCATCGGCACTGCCCACGGGCGCAAGGTCGCAGCGCTGATCACCGATATGGACAAGCCCTTGGGGCAGAACATCGGCAACGCCCTTGAGGTCGCCGAGAGTATGGCAGTTCTGCAGGGCAAAGGAGCCGCCGATTTGACCGAAGTTTGCCTGCAGCTGGCAAGCAATATGCTGCTTTTAGCGGGCAAGGGCGATTTGCCTGCCTGCCGCGCCATGGCGGAGGGCGTCATTGCCGATGGTTCCGCCTTTGAAAAGTGCTGCCAAATGTTTGCCGCGCAGGGCGGCGATATCAGCGTGCTGCGCGACGCCGACAAGTTCCGAAAGGCAAAATACAGCTTTGCGCTGACCGCCCCCAAGGACGGCTACATCTACAAAAACGATGTTGAAAAAATCGGCAATGCCAGCGTGCTGCTGGGTGCCGGGCGCATCAAAAAAGAGGATGCCATCGACTTTGCCGCCGGCATCACAATGCACAAAAAGCTGGGCGATTTCGTAAAAGCAGGGGACAGCATCTGCACCTTCTACGCCGATGACAAAGCCCTGTTTGCCCCCGCCGAGGAAATGTACCGCAGCGGGCTTGTCATCCGTGACGAAAAGCCCGCCGTGCCGCCGCTGGTGTATGCCCGCGTAACCGCGGACGGCGTGGAAACCTTCTGAAAAACTGCGAATCAAACAGCCCCTGACCTTAAACCGGTCAGGGGCTGTTTGATTATGCCGTCAGCACTGGCGCATCAGGCGGATATAAAACTCTACGGCGCGCCCGATCGTTTCCACGCGGATGCGCTCATTGTTGCCGTGGATGGTGGCGCGTTCCTCGGCAGAAAGATCCATCGCCGAGAAGCGGTAGACATGGTTGCTGATGCGTCCATAGTGGCGGCTGTCCGAGCATTGCACCATCAGATAGGGCGACACCAAGCAGCCCTTCCATGTGGCAGCCACAGCGCCCGCCACCTTGTCCCATGCGGGGCAGTTGGTTTCGCTGATGGGGCTGGGGTTCATACCCTCCAGGTTGACCATCTCGACCGCTGGGTCGTTGACGGTCTGCTTTAAGTAGTCAAGGGCGGTTTCCATGGTATCCTGCGGGTTCAGGCGCAGGTTGCTGATCATCTTTGCCTCCGAGGGGATGACATTGCGCCCTGCGCTGCCCTTAGCCTGCGTAAATGCCACCGTGGTGCGCATCAGGGCGTTCAGCTCGCCGCCGCTTTTGCGGCAGATGGAATCCAGCACGCCGCCGAACAGCCAGAGGTTGGCAAAAATCATACGATAGGTAAAGTTGGAGTAGCGTCCTAATGTGTCAAACATTTCCGCCACGGGCTTGGTCAGATGCGCCGCAAAGGGGTTGGACTCGATCTTGGTACACGCCTCACTCAACGCCACCAGCGGGCTGTGCGGCTTGGGAGCGCTGGCATGACCGCCGCCGGATTTGACCGTGTACTCGACGTTCATCATACCCTTTTCGGCAATGCCGATCAGACCGCAGGGCTGCTTGACGCCGGGGAACACATCCTGCACCACGGCGCCGCCCTCGTCCACGACCAGCGCCGGGGTGATGCCGTGGGCTTCAAACCAATCCACGATATGCACCGCGCCCAGACCGTTGACTTCTTCGCCGCCGCTGAAGGCAAAATAAATATCCTGTTCCGGCTGGTAGCCCTGTGCCATCAGGTGGTCGGCTGCTGTCAACACACCGTTGAAGGTCACCTTTGTATCCAGCGCACCGCGTCCCCAGACCACGCCGTCCTCCAGAATTGCCTCAAAGGGCGGCTTGCTCCAGCCGGCCTCGTCCACAGGCACCACGTCGTAGTGCGCCATCAGCACGCTCGGCTCACTGTGCTGTTTGCCCTCCCAGGTAAACAGCAGCCCGCGGTCAGGCATACGCTCGAACTTGCAGGTTTCAAAAACGTGCGGGTACAGCTCCGGCAGCTTGTCGATCAGCTTTTGGAACTCCGCGTCATCTTCCAGCTGCGGGTCGGTGTTGGACACCGTCTTGAAGCGGATGAGTGTGCGCAGGTTCTCCACCGCCTTATCGCGGTCAAAGATTTCCTTGCCCTCGGGGATCTGCGGGGTCGGACCGGGCTTGAAACGCACCGTGCGCACCAGCACCTCAGCCACCAACAAGACCGGAATCAGCAAAAGCAACCACAGATATGACATTGTATAGTACCTCCTTGGCTTACAGCAAGCCTTTTTTATACAGTACACGCGCCACGCCCAGGCTGAACAAGACACCCACCGGCACCATGACGCCCACAGTGGAGGCATTCAACGCCGGAACAAAGATGAACAGCACCAGCATCAGCAGCATGGGTGCCAGCGCCAGCTTAAAGTTCTTGGACACAAACACCACCGCCAAGCCGCCGAACAGCGCGGGTAAAATCTGGGTAAACGCCGGCTCCAGCACCGGGCTGGACAACAGCGGCGTCAGCGGGATGATCAGCACCACGCCCACCAGAATGATCAGCGTTGTCACAATGCTGGACACCGCAATGGCAATGGTGGAGATGATTTCACCCTCCTCGCTGTTTGCCTTGACCCCGGCGCGCTCCATCGCGTCCAAGGCGCAGGGAAGCTTGAGGTTGGAAATGTTGCCCGTCACAAACGAAAGATAGGTGCCGCCGGCACCCAGCATCGGCACATAGGTAAAAATTTCCACAATGCCCACTGCCCAGTACATCGGACCGATTGCCAAAAAGCCCTTGGCAAACGCCGCCCAGTCCGGCGTGGTGCGGAAAATTACCGACACGACAATGGGGTACGCCACAATCAGCGCCAGCAGCGTAAGCCCCCAGATGCGCCCCCAGCGGTGAACGCTCTCGATATAGGTTTCTTTCTTTTGCAGTTCTGTCTTTTCCATTTTGCGCACCTCCTTCAGCTCAGCCAGCTCGTCAGCGGGATGGATGCTGCCATACCGCACAGCATACTGATCGGCAGGGCATAGTCCTGAATCCAGCGCTTTTTGGTGCGCATAGCCGCCACACCGCAGACCACCATAACGACCGCCGAGGTCAGCATAACAAACACCGGGATCAGCCCCGTAAAATCGCCGTGCACCGCGCCCAGCACATCGCTGAACACATACCCCAGAAAGGCGCTGATCATACCCAAGAACATTGCATTGTTAAAGACATCCGCCCAGTGCCGATCCTTGGCGCCGATCTTCATCAAGCCGCCCTGCAGGCGCTTGGTCATCAGCGGCACCAGCAGCAGCCCGATCATAATGCCCACCGTCATAACGGCCGCTACCGTGACATACGCTGTCGCTGTGGGGATGGGGGTGTTGGTGTCCAGCCCCAGCTCTGTCAGGGAGGTTCCGGCTGCCACGGTTTCATAGGTCAGCGAACCCACCACCGAAAGCCGCAGCCACGGCAAGGCTATGCCAAGGCTCTTGCTCAGCGAGATAACGCCCACCAGAACCGCCACCGCCGGTGCCACGGTGAACACCGCCGCCGCCGAAATGGTCTTGCGAATCGTCTGCCGGGGCATCCCCAGCTCCTTAGCGCGCGCTACCGCTCGCCACAGAAAAAATACCGACTGTGCCAGCACAAACAGGATGATGATGCCCACCAGCACAAACAAAATTGGCGCATTTATATCAAACGCCATACAATTCCCACCTTTTTCTTTTGAATTGGACATTTTTCCATGCCTTAGTGCCAGTTTAACACGTTGTCTAAATAAATGCAAGGAAAAGTTTTCATACGGTGAACATTTGTTTTTGAACTGTGTGCAGCTCACGGACACAAAAACCGCAACCTCCCGCAAGAAATCCCTGTATTTTACTTGCCCGACGCCGCATTTTGGGATATAATAGAAAGTAAGCATTCTTTAGCAGGAGGCATCTATGCCCAAGGACAAATTGAAAACCATATACGTCTGCAACCAGTGCGGGGAAACAAGCCCCCGCTGGATGGGGCGCTGCCCGTCGTGCGGGGCGTGGAACACCATGACCGAGGACGTTATCGCAGAGCCTGCCAAGACCGGCAGCAGCAAGGCAGCCGCCGCGCGGGTGCCGGGGCAGACCAGCCTTGTACCCCAGAAGCTGAAAAGCATCAGCACCACCGAGGAAAAAAGCCGCATCGTTACCGGCATCGGCGAGCTGGACCGCGTTCTGGGCGGCGGCATTGTGATCGGCAGTGTGATTTTGATCGGCGGCGAGCCGGGCATCGGCAAGTCCACGATTTTGCTGCAGCTCTGCGGCGAGGTAAGCCGCACCAAAAGCGTTTTGTACGTCACCGGCGAGGAATCCGCCCGCCAGATCAAGCTGCGGGCGGTGCGGCTGGATGTGCCGCAGGACAATATCTCGCTGGTGGCAGAGAGCGATGTCGATGAAATCTGCGGTCTGATTGAAAGTATGAAGCCCGACCTTGTGGTCATTGACTCCATCCAGACGATGCGCTGCACCGACATTTCCTCCTCCTCCGGCACGGTCAGCCAAGTCAAGGAAAGCACCGCCCGCTTTTTGACCGTTGCCAAGACGCTGGAAATTCCGACCTTTATCGTAGGACACGTCAATAAAGATGGTGCGATTGCGGGTCCCAAGGTGATGGAGCATATCGTGGACACCGTGCTGTACTTTGAGGGGGACAAGACCCTGCCGTACCGCGTTCTGCGCGCGGTGAAAAACCGCTACGGCTCCACCAATGAGATCGGTATGTTCGATATGACCGGGCGCGGTCTTGCCCAAATCGAGAACCCCAGCCAGGTCATGCTGGAGGGGCGTCCCTTGGGCATCAGCGGCACCTGCGTTGCCTGCGTGATGGAGGGTACCCGCCCGGTACTCAGCGAGGTGCAGGCGCTGGCAACCAAGACAAGCTTTCCCAGCCCCAAGCGCACCGCCAGCGGGTTTGATTACAACCGTATGTTCCTGCTGCTTGCCGTGCTGGAAAAACGCGCCGGGTACGCCTTTTACAACCAAGATGTCTATGTCAACATCATCGGCGGCTTGAAATTGGACGAAACCGCCTGTGATTTGCCCGTATGCCTTGCGATGGCATCCAGCCTGCTGGATCTGCCCATCGGAGAAAAGACACTGGCTATCGGGGAGGTGGGACTCGGCGGTGAGGTTCGCAGCGTAACGCATCTGGAAACCCGCCTGCGTGAGGCACAGCGTGTCGGCTTTGACACCGCCATCGTACCCAAGCACAACCTGAAAATGATCGACCCAGCGCAATTTCCCGGCTTAAAGCTGGTGGGGGTATCCTACCTGCGGGAAGCCGTAAACGCCATAAAATTAAAGTGAATCGAGGAATCGGAACTATGCCCGAACAGAAACAGCAGAAAGCCCCCGCCTTCAACCCCAAGGTAAAGGACGCTATCGCCGCGCTGAAGGCGGAGAACAACCCCAAAAACCTGAACGTTGTCATCAATGAGCTGGTGCGCTCGCCCTTGCTGGTACCCGCCGTGTTTGACCTGCAGGGACAGCCCGCCCCCAAGCCCGCCGCTGACGGTCGCGTACAGCTGCCCAAGGACACCAAGATCAGCCTTGTGATGGTCAACAGCCCCGAGGGTAAGCATTACTATCTTGCCTTCAGCGACTGGGACGCCGTGCGTGCATGGAAATCCCAGTCCGGGCAGCAGATCATTGTGCTGAGCTTTGACGACATCATCGCTATGGCTGCCAAAAACACCGACGCTTCGGGTCTGGTCATCAACCCCGGCGAGAACAGCCTGCGTCTGGAAACCCCGCTGCTGGTTTCCCTGAAGCAGCAGCGCGATGCCATCAAGGCGCAGGCTGCCGCTGCGCAGCAGGGTATGGCAGTCAAGCCCGGCGACAAGATCACCCTGGTTGAGCCGACGGTGTACCCGGACGCTCTGGTGGACCCCGTCTGCGAGGTGCTGGCTGCCGCCCCCGGCGTCGGCTCTGCCTACCTGCAGATTATGATCGTAAACGAAACTGCCCGCAGCTATCTGCTGGTTCTGGACGGTCCCAAGGACAATGCGCTCTTTACCGCTGTGGCAAAGGCTGCCCACCCGTACCTGATGAGCCGCGAGAAGAAGATGGACCTGCAAATCACCACCTCGGTTTCCGCCTTGGGGCAGCAGGGTATGCGCGACAGTGAGCCGTTCTACCGCAAGGGGATCGGTCGCGTGATTGAGGAGGATGACGACGAATGAAACGCCTTTTGGACTGCACACCGTCAGATTTGCAAAATTGCACCAAGCCTGAGCTGCTGAGTGCCCTTGCCGCGTGCGAGGGGCGCGTGCTGGCGTGCGAAACCATCGGCATCACGCCGCCGCTGCTGGTGGACGTGACCAATGCGGAATACGCTGCCTCCCTGAGCGCGGATATCCTGCTGCTGAATATGTTTGATGTGCAGCACCCGGTCATCAACGCACTGCCCAAGGTGGCAGCCGAGGACACGGTGCGCGAAATCAAGCGGCTGACCGGGCGTGTTGTCGGCATCAATCTGGAGCCGGTGGACCCGCAGGCAGCCAAATCCAACGACGGCACACTCTGGAAAATGAGCACCGGACGTCTTGCTACCGCCGAAAACGCCGTCCGCGCCGCAGAAATGGGCGTAGATATGGTGGTTTTGACCGGGAACCCCGGCAATGGCGTGAGCAACAGCGCCATTGTGGAATCCCTGCGCAGCATTCGCGCCGCTGTGGGTGACCGGCTGATTTTAGCCGCCGGCAAGATGCACGCCTCCGGCGTGGCAGGGGAGGGCGGCGAAAACATCCTGACCCCTGACGATGTCCGCGACTTTATCCATGCCGGGGCTGACATTATCCTGCTGCCCGCGCCCGGCACCGTACCCGGCATCACGCAGGAGTACGCACACCGGTTGATTTGCAGCATCCACGCGGCGGGCAAGCTGGCACTGACCGCCATCGGCACCTCGCAGGAGGGCGCGGACACGGCGACCATTCGGCAGATTGCCCTAATGTGTAAAATGGCCGGTGCGGATATCCACCATATCGGCGACACCGGCGTACCCGGTATGGCGCTGCCGCAGAACATTTTGGCATACTCTATTGCCATTCGCGGCGAACGCCACACCTACCACAAAATGGCGCAGTCCGTCAACCGCTGAAAAGAGGCTCTCTATGCCGTTTGACTATAAAAAGGAATACAGAGAATTTTATCTGCCCAAGGCGGTACCGCAGCTGGTAAGCCTGCCGCCGATGCAGTATCTTGCTGTGCGCGGCAAGGGCGACCCCAACGAGGAGGGCGGCGTGTACCAGCAGGCAATCGGTCTTTTGTACGGTGTTGCCTACACCTTAAAAATGTGCCGCAAAGCCGGGTATGAGATTGACGGCTATTTTGATTATGTTGTACCCCCGTTGGAGGGTTTTTGGTACCAAGAGGGGGCAGACGGCGTAGATTTTGCACACAAGGACACATTTTGTTGGATTTCTGTTATCCGCGTACCGGATTTTGTGACCCGCGCCGACTTCGACTGGGCAGTTGCCGAAGCTACCCGCAAGAAAAAGCAGGATTTTTCTGCCGTCGAATTTTTGACCGTGGACGAGGGTCTTTGTGTGCAGATGATGCATTTGGGCGCCTACGATGACGAGCCTGCCAGCGTAGCGCGTATGGATGCGTTTCTTGCGCAAAACAGCTGCGTCAATGATTTTTCAGCCGCGCGTATGCACCACGAAATTTATCTGAGCGACCCGCGAAAAACGCCGCCCGAAAAACGCAAGACCGTATTGCGGCATCCCGTCAGAAAGCTGTAAGGCAACTTCCGCTGCTGGAAAACCTGCGGGAGAGCGGGAGAACGAAAGGGAGATTCCTTTCGTTTCTCTTTATATAATTTCGCTAAATCAAAGTTTAGCGAAATACAGGGAAGAAAAACTGTTGGAATCGCGAGGTTTACCTATGAGCAGTTACATTGATGCCGTTCACCCCGAACGTCACGCACCGTATCTGGATATCCCCAACGATGTTGTGGAATATCTGCATTATCTCGATTTTGTCAAGCTGCGCTCTCCGCGCACGATCAACGGCTACTATCTTGATCTGCGCGGTTTTTTCCGCTTTATGATGGTTCTTTGGCAGCGCGTGCCTGACAGCCTTGATGCTGCCAAAATCGACCTGACCGGCATTTCCACCAAGGATATTGCCTCCATCACCAAGCGGGACATCTTTGCGTACCTTGACCATGTGCGTGACGCCGACAATGGCTCCAAAGCACGCGCCCGCAAATTGAGCGCCCTCAAGGGCTTTTTCAACTATATGTGTACGCAGGTCGGCAAGCTCAGCATCAACCCCACCGAAAGCATCAGCTTAGGTGCGCCCAAAAAGACACTGCCCAAATACCTGACCGCCGACGAAAGCATTCAATTGTTAAAAAATATACAAAGTGATTTTTACGAGCGCGATTTCTGCATTATAACGTTGTTTTTGAACTGCGGTATGCGTCTGACCGAGTTGGTGACCATCAATTTGGGCGATTTTCGGGACGATACCATCCGCATTACCGGCAAGGGCAGCAAGGAACGGCTCGTCTACCTGACGCCCGCCTGCCTGGATGCGCTGAAGCATTACACCGCCGCCCGCGCTTCCCTGCCCAACCTGAGCGACAAGCAGGCACTGTTTGTTTCCCAAAAGACCGGCAAGCGGCTGTCGGCGCGCCGGGTCGAGCAGATCGTTGCCCGCTGCCTGCAAAGTGCGGGCTTGAGCGGGCGCGGATTTTCGCCCCACAAGCTGCGTCACACCGCCGCCACACTGATGTACCAAGGCGGCGTAGATATGCTGGCGCTAAAGGAAATTCTCGGTCACGAGAGTGTTTCCACCACCCAAATCTACACCCACATCAACCGCCAGCAGCTGCGCGCCGCCGTCAATGCCTCGCCCTTGGCACAGCGGGAGTTTGAGCCGTCACAGCAGGATCCCGGCGGCGAAAACAGCAACCCCGGTGCCGACAGCACTGACCCCGACGCTTAAAGCTGCCGCCAGCAAAAACCGCAGCGTCAGACGCCGGGCATCTGCCTGCAGGCGTCCCCTTGCCGCGCCGCCGGCAAATATGCTTTGGTTCAGTCCTGCGCACAGCCTGCCCGCATACCGTGCCAGCCACAGGCATAGCGCCAGCGTTGCCAGCTCCGGAAAGCTTAGCAGCGCCCGATACACAAGCAGTGCCTTGGCGCCGTTTTGCAGGCAGACTGCCGCCGCGCAAAAGCCCAGATATCCGCCCTGTACCGCAAACACAAGGCAAAGCAGCCCCGTACCCACCGCGCAAAAGCCTGCAGCAAAAACGCACAGCAGCGTCAAAAATGTGCCGGAGAGCAGCGCCGCAGCCACGCTTTGCCACGCGGTGTAGCTTTCAGGAGAAAGAATATGCCCTGCCAGCTGCACCGCGTATTCTCCCCCTTGGCTGCCCTGCCACATCCCCAGCGGATACGCTGCCAAAAACGCAGCCGCACACAGCGGCTGCGTAATGCTTCGCTGCCCGCGCCCCGGGGCAGGTCGTGCTGCCGGGCTGCGGTGCGGCACAGGCAGCACCGGGGTGGGTCTGCGGCGGGGCTTACTTGCTGTGCGCATCAACGCCCGCCCTTGAGTGCCGCAGCGGCACCGCCAAAGCAGCCGCCCAGCAGCAGCGCCAGCGGCAGCATGGCATTCGCCCCCTGCCAATGCACCGCCCCGTCCTGCATCCATGCGGCTGCCGCCAGACACAGCGCGTAAAACACCCCCGCACCCAGCCCGCACAAAAGCACCTGCCGCCCTGCCTTGTTTGCCAGCATATAGCCCGATATCCCCGCCCCCGCTGCCGCTGCTATACAGCCCATCGGGCGCGCCGCCGCCATGGGCAGCGGTGTTTTTGCCAGCAGCAGCGCAAACAGCGCCAGCAGTGCGGTGCAGCCCGCCGCGCCGCCCAAAAGGCAGATCGCCACCCCCCACACGGCTGCCGTGCCGGGTGCGCGGGGGTGCATTGCTTCGTTTCGTTTTGTTTTTGCCATAAAAAAGCCTCCTTGCCTAGTCAACACTATGCAAGGAGGCTTTGCCATATTCGGTTTTGCTTATTTCTTGACGGGGGCAGACTTGCTGTCCTTGCCGACATCCAGCTTCTCTACGCCGGAGATGGCAGAACGGCGGAAACGAATCTTGGTGCGGTCGCTGCCGGTTTCAATGACCAGCGTATCGTCCTTGTCGGCAATGGCGCAGACGATGCCCACAATGCCGCCGATGGTAGTGACCTTATCGCCGATTTCGATAGAGTTGCGCATAGCAGCGTCCTTTTTGTCCTGACGCTTCTGGGGCAGATACACCAGAACGATCATAAAGACCAGCAGGATCACAATAGGCAGGAAGCTGACGATCATTTCGGCAGTGCCGGCGGTACCGGTAGCAGACAAAAATTGAATCATAACAGATATTCTCCTTATAATTAAGCGGTTTACTCTATTATATCGAATCTTTTGCCGTTGTGCAAGTATTTCCCGCATTTTCTTGCGAAAGTTAAAGAAATTTTGTGTCTGCGCTGCCGCGCCGGGCAAAACTGCAAGAAATGCGCCGTAAAATTCTCTTTGCTCTGCTTTGCCACTTGCCTGAGGATGCGTTTTGTAGTATACTATAAAGTGAGGAAAGTTGGTATTTTTTAAATGCATTAGGAGGTACATCTTATGCGTAAAACAAAAATTGTTTGCACTATGGGTCCTTCTACCGATAAGCCCGGCATTTTGCGTCAGCTGCTGGAAAACGGTATGAACGTTGCCCGTTTTAACTTCTCCCACGGTGATTACGAGGAACACGCCGGTCGTTACCGCCTGCTGCGCACCTTGGCGCAGGAGCTGGACCTGCCCGTGGCAGCCATGCTGGACACCAAGGGTCCCGAAATTCGTCTGGGCAGCTTTGCCAACGGCACCGAAAAGCTGGTTGCCGGGCAGAAATTTACCCTGACCTCCCGCGAGGTCGAGGGTACTCACGAAATCTGCTCCATCACCTATAAGGATCTGCCCCGCGATGTGCAGCCCGGTGGCCGCATCATGCTGGATGACGGCTTGATTGAGCTTGCTATCGACGCTGTCGAGGGTACCGATATCGTCTGCACCGTCAAGAATGACGGCGTCATCAAGACCAAGAAGGGCGTCAACGTTCCCGGCGTTCACCTGTCCATGCCGTATATGAGCCAGCGCGACCGCAACGATATTCTGTTCGGCATCGAGCAGGGCTTTGATCTGATTTCTGCAAGCTTTACCCGCAACGCGCAGGATATTATGGAGATTCGCCACCTTCTCGATGAGCATGACTGCAATATGCGCATCATCGCCAAAATCGAGAACCAGGAGGGCATTGACAACATCGATGAGATCCTGACCGTTGCCGACGGTATTATGGTTGCCCGCGGCGATATGGGCGTTGAGATCGACTACACCGAGATTCCCTCTATCCAGAAGCACCTGATCGACCGCGCCATGGGCGCCGGCAAAATCTGCATTACCGCCACCCAGATGCTGGATTCCATGATCGTCAACCCCCGCCCCACCCGTGCGGAAATCACCGACGTTGCCAACGCCATCTACGACGGCACCGGCGCGGTTATGCTTTCGGGCGAAACCGCCGCAGGCAAATACCCCGTTGAAGCGCTGAAGGCGATGGCCGCTATTGCCGAAACCACCGAGGCGGATTCCAACTTTGACAGCCTTGTCCACCATGCCCGTTCGGAATCCACCCGTATGACCATCAGCGCCGCTGTGGGTCACGCCGCCTGCACCACCGCCGCTGACGTGGGCGCCTCCGCCATCATCACCGCCTCCAAGAGCGGCGAAACCGCCCGTTTGCTGAGCCGCTTCCGCCCGGACGTGCCGATCATCGCCTGCGTTCTGGACGAAAGTACCCGCCGCCAGATGAACGTCTACCGCGGTGTGGTTCCCTTGATGATCGACTACGCCCATTCCACCGATGAGCTGATCGAGATGTCCGTCAACGCCTCCGAGAAGGCGGGGCTGGTATCCTCCGGCGATATGGTGGTTGTCACCGCCGGCGTCCCCGTGGGCGTTTCCGGCACCACCAATATGATCAAGGTGCATATGGTAGGCAACTCTCTGCTTGCCGGTGTCGGCATCGGTCACCACAATGTCAAGGGTGAGGTTTGCGTCTGCCGCAACGCCGCCGAGGCAAACAAGAAGTTCAAGCCCGGACAAATTCTGGTCGTACCCTTTACCACCAACGACGCCCTGCCCTTTATGAAGCAGGCGGCGGGCATCATCACCGAGGAAGCCGGCGCCAACAGCCACTCTGCCATCGTGGGGCTGACCTTGGACAAGGCGGTCATCATCGGTGCCACCAATGCCACCCGCACGCTGCAGGACGGTATGCTGATTTCCATGGACTGCAGCCGCGGTGTCGTGCAGGCCATGGCAAAATAAGGAGCCTGTTATGGAACGAATCGCCAGTTTCTGCGTGGATCACACCACGCTTTTGCCCGGTATGTATCTGTCGCGCCGCGATGGTGCCGACGGGGAAATTCTGACTTGGGATGTGCGTATGAAGCGCCCCAACCAAGGCAGCTATCTCTCCCCCGCCTGCGCCCACACGCTGGAACATTTGTTCGCCACCTACGCCCGCAACAGCCGGTTCAGCAAGGGTGTTGTGTATGTCGGACCCATGGGCTGCCTGACCGGGTTTTATCTGGTGACTACCGGGCTTACCCCCGCCGAGGCACTGGAGCTGACCCGCAGCGCCTTTATCTGGATGGCGGAATACACCGGGGACATTCCCGGTGCCTCTGCCGTTGAGTGCGGCAATTACCTGATGCTGGACCCCGTTGCCGCTCGTGTGGAGGCTGCTGCGATGGTTCCTGTGCTGAACGCGCTGGACGCCGAGCACCTGCACTATTGATTTTCCCCCAGCAAAATCACAAAAACAGCCCCTGCGCTTTGAGCGCAGGGGCTGTTTTCTATGCCGATTCTTAGATGAGGGCTGCGGTGATCAGTGCCATCTTGTAGACTTCCTCGGCGTTGCAGCCGCGGGACAGGTCGTTGATGGGGGCGTTCAGACCCTGCAGAATGGGACCGTAAGCCTCGTAGCCGCCCAGACGCTGGGCGATCTTGTAGCCGATATTGCCGGCATTGATGTTGGGGAAGATAAAGGTGTTGGCATAGCCGGCAACCTTAGAGCCGGGCGCCTTCAACTGACCGACCTCGGGGGCAACGGCAGCGTCAAACTGCAGCTCGCCGTCGACCTTCAGCTCGGGATGTGCCTCCTGCACACGCAGGGTGGCATTGCGCATCTTGTCCACGGTTTCGCCCTTGCCGGAGCCTTTGGTGGAGTAAGACAGCAGCGCTACGCGGGGGTCAATGCCGAATACCTCAGCGGTGTGGGCGGTTTCAACGGTGGACTCCACGATTTCATCCTCGGTGGGGTCAATGTTGATGGCGCAGTCGCCCATGGCGATGCTCTCATCACCGCGCATCAGGATAAAGCAGGAGCTGACGGACTTGATGCCGGGCTTGCACTTGATAAGCTGCAGCGCGGGGCGCACGGTGTCGGCGGTGGAGTAGGTTGCGCCGCCCAGCAGGCAGTCTGCCTTGCCCATCTTGACCAGCATAGTGCCGAAGTAATTGCCCTTGGACAGGGCGGCGCGGCACTGCTCGTCGGTCATCTTGCCCTTGCGCAGCTCCACCATCTTGGCGACCATCTCGTCAAAGCCTTCATAGCCGGCAGGGTCAAGGATCTCTGCGCCGTCAATGGCAAAGCCTCCCTCGGCAGCGGCCTTCTTGACCTCATCCACGTTGCCCAGCAGGATGACCTTCAGGGTCTTGCCTGCCACCAGACGGCTGGCAGCGGACAGGATGCGGGCATCGGTACCCTCGGTAAATACGATCGACTTAGGCTCTGCCTGCAGCTTCTTTTCGAAATTCTCAAAAATGGACATACTTCTTTCCTCCATATATTTCGCGCAGCGACCCTGCGCCTCTCTTACAGAACTATTATAGCACCGATTTTGCCCAATGCAAAGATTATAGAACATTTATAAAAATTTCAGCAACAAATGTGCAACTTTGTGGCAGACAACAAAATAATTCGCAAAGTTAATAAAATATCAAGCCCGGATTGTTATGAATTTATCAACTTGGACAAAGTCCGCCCGGCACTCGGTTTTGCAAAAAATGTGCGATAAGGGGTCGGTTCCCGCCTTCACACCGCAAAGCGGCAGAAAAGCACCAGCTGCAAGGCAAGGATCGCGGGCATACCCCACACAAAATACCAATGGCGGGTCTTATGACGGAAAATTTGCATTCCCAAAACAGCGCCCGCGCTGCCGCCCGCCAAGGCAGCGGCAAACAGGGCTTTTTCGGGGATACGCCAGCGTCCCCTGCGGGCGCGGCGCTTGTCAACGCCCATCATAACAAACGATGCTGCGTTGATTGTGGCAAGGTAAAGATATAACAGCTTATCCATCATTCTGCAAAACAGTCTGCCTCTGCTCTTTTCAGCAGCTCCAGAAAACGTTCCGGGTTGGAGGCACTGCGCAGTGCCTCGGTCAGGCTCTTCTTCTGCAGAAGATTGACAAGCCGCGCCAAAATCTGCAGGTGCAGACTTTCGTTGTGGGGCGGGATTGCCACCATAAACACCAGATCCACCGGCATTTCATCGGGCGCGCCCCAGTCCACACCGCGGCGCAGCACCACCGCCGACACCCCCGGCGCACAGACACCGGCGTTGGCGGTATGCGGCAGCGCGATGCCCTGCCCGATGGCGGTAGTCCCGCCCATCGTTTCCCGCTTGCAGGCGGCATTGTAGCACGCCGTACCGTTGGTAATGCCGCCCAAGCCCTCCTGCAACTCCACCAGAATCCCCACCGTGTCCTGCATGGTGTGGATGTTGGCGTGCAGCAAAATGCCCTTGGGGTCCATAAAATCGGTAACTCTCATGGCAGTACCTCGCAGTGTTTCAGATGCAGTTTGCTTTCTCCATCAGGTCGTACAGGAACTCGCCTACTGCGCCCTCCGAGCAGGTGCAGGTGGTCACAAAATCGGCTGCCGCCTTGACCTCTGCCGGGGCGTTGGCAACCGCCACGGCGTATCCGCCCGCGTGCATCAGCTCCAAGTCGTTATAATAGTCGCCGATGACGATGGTCTTTTTGATGTTTTTGCCCAGCAGCGTGCAGAGATTTTGCAGCCCGCTTGCCTTGCTGACACCGCCCGGCATAATTTCCAGATAGATGCTGTTGGTGTGGGAGAAGTAATTTTCACCGCCGTAATAGCGGTTCTTCGTGTACTGCGACAGCTTGCGGATGCTCTCGGGGTCGGCGGCAAATACCACCTTGACCCAGCCGTCGGGTACATTTTCCAGCGGGCAGGCAATGCTGCCCAGCTGCTCATCCACCTGATGGGCGTGGGTGGTTTCGTTAGCGCGCACAACGTACATCTCGCCGTCGCCCGCCATAACCTCCACACCCATACGGGGGAAATGCTCCATCACGTCCAGAATTGCCGTGGTTGCCTGCTCACGGTTCAGGGTCGAGCGCTGCAGCACAGTATTGTTGCTGAAATCATACAGCAGCGCGCCGTTGCAGGAGATTGCGGGCGAGGACAGCGTGATGCCCGGCAGCGCCGCACGAATGGACTCCGGCGGGCGTCCGGTTGCCACGGTGAACAGCCCGCCCATCTCGGTAAACAGTTGGATCACCGTGCGGTTGCAGGCAGGCAGCCCTTCCTTGGCCGTAAGCAGTGTATTGTCCATATCACATACCACAAGGGTATCGCTGAGCAGCAAACTCATACGGGGTTTTCCTTTCTTAAACGATTCAGATAATCCGTAAAATAGGGCGGCAAGGGCGAATCAAACTGCATCCACGTCCCGGTTGCAGGGTGAACAAAGCCCAACTCCTTGGCGTGCAGGCACTGACCGCCGAGATTTTTTATGACATTGCGCGGACCGTACACCTCGTCCCCTGCCAGCGGATGCCCCAAGGACGCCATATGCACGCGAATCTGGTGGGTGCGCCCGGTTTTCAGCTTGCAGGCAATGTAGGTGAACTTGCCGAAGCGCTCCAACACGCGCCAGCTTGTATAGGCGTACTTGGCACCGGATGCCCCCTGCGGCAGCACCGCCATCTTTTTGCGGTTCTTGGGGTCACGACCCAGCCAGCCCTCGACAAAGCCCTCGTCCTCGCGCAGATTGCCGTACACCACAGCGTGATAGACACGATGGATGCTGTGTACGCTCATCTGCTCGGTCAGCGCTTGGTGCGTGGCATCGTTTTTTGCCACCACCAAAAGACCGCTGGTATCCTTGTCGATGCGGTGGACAATGCCGGGGCGTATCGCGCCCCCCACCCCCGAAAGCCGTCCCGCGCAGTGGTACAAAAGCGCGTTGACCATGGTTTTGTCGGGGTTGCCGGGTGCCGGATGCACCACCATACCCTTGGGCTTGTTGACCACCAGCAGGTCATCGTCCTCGTAGACGATTTCCAGTGGGATATCCTGGGGCTGTGCTTCAATGGGCGCGGGGTCGGGTACCTCGACCCGGTACAGCGCACCGGGGCGCACCTTGTCCTTTTTGTTGACCGGCGCACCGTCAGCGGTCACAGCCCCCTGCTCGATCAGATTCTGCACCGCTGTGCGGGAAAGCTCGCCGCACTGCGCCGCCAGCCAAGCATCCAGACGTCCCGTGCTTTGGGCGTCCGCTACCAGTTCAATCGGCTTCATGGGCATCGGTTTCCTTTTGTCGACCGGCTTTTGCGGTTTTTTCGTCTTGGCGGGTTTCCCACAGCGCCGCGACGATCAGCAGCGCCACACCCACGCAGACGCAGATATCCGCAAAATTGAAGATGGCAAAGTTCATAAACAGCACGTTGATGTAATCCACCACCACGCCGTTCAGCACGCGGTCAACGAGGTTCCCCACGCCGCCGCCCAGCACAAGCGTCCAGGCTATGCGCTCTGCCAAAGGCATTTTGCGCACAAACAGCATGATAAGCACCGCCAGCAGCATAAGGGAGGTCACGCCGATAAGCAGCGCCTGCTTGCCCGCCAGCATAGAAAACGCCATACCGTCATTCAGGCAGAAGCGCAGCTCCACAATGCCGGGCAGCAGTGGCATAGCGCCGACCGGCTGCAGATTGGCGGACGCCCACAGCTTGATGCCCTGATCCGCCGCGACCAAGGCAGCAGCTGCCAGAACCGAAACAATACCAAAAATCATAGAACACCTACACCTAAAAAATCAGCGGTGCTTACCCATTCTAAGCACCGCTGAAGAATAAATTACAGACCCAGAACGCTGGCGCAGCGCGGGCACAGACCGTTTTCGCCAACGGAAGGCTCATACTTCCAGCAGCGCTGGCACTTGTCGCCTACCGCGTGTTGGGCAGCAGCACCAAGACCCTCAACCAGACCCTTGACGCCGCCCTCGCCCTCGACGAGGTCAACCTTGGAAACGATGAACAGGTCAGCCAGTTCATCCATGGGGATCGCATTCAGGAAGTCGTACAGCTCCTTGGAGCAGTACAGCGTCAGGCAAGCCTCCAGCGCGGAGCCGATGACCTTATCGGTGCGCGCCTGCTCCAGAACCTTCTTGACGTCGTCGCGGATCGCCATGATCTTGTCCCACTTGGCGGTGAACGCCTCATCGGCGCTGGGCTTGACCTCCGGCATCTGCTCAAAGACGACATAGTCCTTCATACCGGGCAGCTTGGGTACATAGCTCCAGATTTCCTGGCTGGTGAAGCACAGGATGGGGCTGAGCAGCTTGGTGAAGTCCACCAGGATCCGGTACAGTGCGCTCTGTGCGCAGCGGCGGGCATGGTCGTCGGCGCAGTACAGGCGATCCTTGATGACGTCCATATAGAAGTTGGACATATCAATGACGCAGAAGTTGTACAGCGCATGGTAGGCGCGGCTGAAATCGTAATGCTCGTAAGCATCGCGCAGGTTGGCGGTCAGCTTGTTGCAGGCTTCCAGCGCCCAGCGGTCGATCTCAAACAGCTGATCGTCCGCCACCATATCCTTGGCGGGGTCAAAGTCGTTGATGTTGCCCAACATAAAGCGCGCCGTGTTGCGCATCTTGCGGTAAGCCTCGCTCAGCTGGCGGAAAATTTCCTTGCCGGCGCGGACATCGACGGTGTAGTCGCTGGAGGCGACCCACAGGCGGATGATATCGGCGCCGTAATCACGGATGATCTCGGCAGGCTCCATACCGTTGCCGGCAGATTTGTGCATCTGCTTGCCCTGTGCATCGACGACCCAGCCGTGGCACAGTACCTCACGGTACGGGGCAACGCCCTGCGTGGCAACGCTGGTCAGCAGGCTGGACTGGAACCAGCCGCGGAACTGGTCGGCACCTTCCATATACATATCAACGGGCCAGCGCAGCTCCGGGCGCTCGCGGCAGACAGCGCTCCAAGTGGAGCCGGAGTCAAACCAGACGTCCATGATATCGGGATCCTTCTCCCAGTCGGAGGCACCGCATTCGCAGACCTCGCCCTTGGGCATGATCTTGTTGGCATCGTACTTGTACCAGGCATCGCTGCCCTCGCTGCGGAACAGATCAGACACCGCCTTGATGGAGGCATCGGTGATGTGGTACTTACCGCACTTCTTGCAGTAGAATACCGGGATGGGTACGCCCCATACGCGCTGACGGCTGATGCACCAGTCGCTGCGGTCGCGTACCATACCCGCCATACGGTCGTGACCCCAAGCGGGCTGCCACTTTACGCTGTCGATGGCTTTGTAGACATCCTCCTTGAAGGCGTCGATGGAGCAGAACCACTGCTCGGTCGCGCGGAAGATGATGGGGTGATGGCAGCGCCAGCAATGCGGATACTGGTGGGTGATGTGCTGCACGCCCATCAGGTGACCGCTCTGCTTGATATGCTCCAGAATGACCTTGTTGGCTGCCCAGACCTTCAAGCCGGCAAACTCGGCACCGGCTTCCTCGGTCAGGCGACCTGCCTCATCAACAGGCACGACAACGGGCAGCTGGGGATAATGGTTGACGCAGACCTCAAAGTCCTCGACACCGTGACCGGGGGCGGTATGGACGCAGCCGGTGCCGCCTTCCAGCGTGACATGGTCGCCGAGAATCACCAGACCCGTGCGATCCAGGAAGGGGTGCTTGTACTCCATCAGCTCCAGCTCGCTGCCCAGAACGGTTTCGGGCAGAACCTCGTACTCGTCAATATGGCAGCTCTTCATGGTGGCTTCCACCAGACCGGCAGCCATAATATGGTACTCGTCGCCGATCTTGACGAAGGCGTACTCCAGGTTGGGGTTCAGGCAGGTGGCAACGTTGGCAGGCAGGGTCCAGGTGGTGGTGGTCCAGATGACGATCCATGCCTTTTCCAGCGGGATATTGTGCTTTGCCAGCACACCCTTGGCGTCGCCGGTCAGCTTAAAGCGGACATAGATAGAGTCGCACTCGTCCTCGGCGTACTCGATCTCCGCCTCTGCCAAGGCGGTGCGATCCTCGGGGCACCAGTAAACTGCTTTCATGCCCTTGTAGATGTAGCCCTTCTTTGCCATCTCGCCGAAAATCTCGACCTGACGTGCCTCAAATTCGGGGCGCAGGGTCAGGTAGGGGTTGGCGAAATCACCCTGCACGCCCAGACGCTGGAACTGCTCGTTCATAACGTCGATATGCTCGGTGGCAAACTCCTTGCAGATCTGGCGCAGCTCCAGCTTGGAAACGCCGGACTTCTTGTCGCCCAAAGAGCTGAGAGCCTTCAGCTCAATGGGCAGACCGTGGGTGTCGTAGCCGGGTACATACGGGGCTTGGAAGCCGGACATATTCTTGTAGCGAATGATAATGTCCTTGATGATCTTGTTCAGCGCCGTACCCATATGGATGTTGCCGTTGGCATACGGAGGACCGTCGTGCAGAATGTACTGGGGCTTGCCCTCGTTGTTCTTGATCATCTGCTCGTAGACGTGGTTGTTCTGCCAGTCCTCCAGCATTTTGGGTTCTTTCTTGGGCAGACCGGCGCGCATTTCAAACGGGGTCTGCATCTTATGGATGGTATCGTTGTAGTTCTGCGGCAAAGTTTCCAACTCTCCTCTATTGTAAGTTTCGGGGCGGTAAACCCTGTATTTATATGCTTATCTTGCAGCTGACGGGAACATCAGCTATCAAAGTCAACGCCTTCAAAGTTATCAAACGCCGGGGAATTCAGCTCGCCCTGCGGCTGGGCAGCGGCTGCCGTGCTGCGGGTGGTCTTGCGGGGGGCGCGGCGCGGCGCGGACTTGCGGGGCTTGCGCGCCGGGGCGGCAGGCTGAGCGTCGTCGTCCGCATACAGCCCGGACACCGCCTGAAAACGGTTGTCCTGCGCCACATCCCCGGGAATCTCCGGGTGGCTGTCAATGGCAAACTCCACGGTATCGACCTTTTCGCTGTCGGCGGCAGGCTGGACAGGCTCGACCGGCTCATAGTAAGCCTGGGCGGGCTCGGCGGCGACCGGCTCCGGCGCGACCTCCGGCTGCGGCACGGGCTGCGGCTCCGGCTCCACCTGTGCGGTGTAGACCGGCTCCGGGGCAGGCTCGGCGGCAGGTGCCGGGGCTACGGGCGGTTCAGTGGGCTGCGGCTCGGCGGCAGGTGCCGGGGCAGGCTCGGCAGCGGCGGGGGTGTAATCGGGCAGCTTGCTGATGAGGTTGATGTGCTTGCGGTACATATCCATCAAGCCGCGCTTGAAGCTGTCGGCCTCGCTTTTTAAGGTGATGACCTCCTGACGTGCCAGCTCAACATCATCCTTGGCGCGCTGCTCACGATCCTCCGCCTTGATGTTCGCCTCGCGCAGGATCTCTGCCGCCTTCTGCTTTGCCTCGCGGATCACGTTTTCGCCCAAGCGCTGGGCGTTGATCATCGTGGTGCGCAGGGTATCCTCCTCGGCACGGTACTGGTCAATGCGCTGCGCCAGCACCAGCAGCTTTTTTTGCAGCTCATCGTTTTGTGCCGACAAAGCATCCATGCTTTCCGCCACCTGCTTCAGATAGTCATCCACATCCTCGCAGCGGTAGCCGCGCATACATTTGTCAAACATAACGCGGCGGACATCCTCAGAAGTAATCATAATTTCCTCCTGTTTACGGGCGCAGCCCGAAATTTACCCGCTCCGGCGCGGGCGCATCAGTATTGGAAATAGCAAATAAATTGGCGATCCTTGCGGCTTTTTCCGCCGATGGACTGCAGGCGAAAGCGCCCTACCCCGCGCACGGTAAAGATATCACGGGCGTAGGCAGTTTCGTGGGCGGTGCGCAGCGGCAGATGGTTGATTTCCACCCGCCCTGCGGCGATGTACTCAGCAGCCTTGGTGCGTGAGGTGTGCATCATCGCCGCCAGCACGGCATCCGCGCGCAGGGACGGCACCGTAGCCTCGTGCAGCTCACGCACAACGCCCGCGCTCAAATCAGGCGGCAGGGCATCGCACAGCTCGGCTTTTACCGTGGCACGACCTGCGCCGGTCAGCTCGGCGGCAATAAACTCCGCCTTGTCCTGCAGGACAAGGGCATAAAACACACCCGGAGCATCCGGCTGCTGCAAGAGGTCTCCCAGGCAGGCACGATCCAGCCCCAAGCCCAGAATGGCACCGAGGTAATCCCGATGCGTGGGGGCGGCATCGCCGAAGGCGGTGAATTTCAGCACCGACAGCGGTTCTTCCTGCCAGGAATCCGGCGGCTCTATGCACAAAACCTTGCGTTCGGCATCGGGATAGCCGCCCCAGAACCGGGTGCAGGTGCATCCCGCGCGGCTGCAGGCGGCGCTTGCCAGAACCTGCTCACGATCCGAAAGAAAGCCGGTATACCGGGGAATTTCCCGTTCCTGCGCGACGCGGCAAAGCTCCTCCACACGGCGCATCAGGCGGCGTTCGTCATCGTTTTGCGGCGGGATGAACCCGCGCACCGCCGTTTGCGGATCAGAAGAATACGCCATTGTTCTCCAGCTCGTCGATCAGATCCCCCATCAAATCGACGTTATAGGGGGTAATGATAAAGGTGCTGGTCGCCACACGCTTGATCTGCCCGTTGTTGGCATACGCCACGCCGGACAAGAAGTCGATCAGACGGCGGGACACCTCTTTGCTGGTGGATTCCAGATTCAGCACGACCGTGTGCTTTGCATTGAGCTGATCGGCAATGGTAGAAGCATCCTCAAAGCGTTCCGGCTTGACCAGTACGACCTGCAGCTGCGTGGTGGCGTTGATGTTGACCACCTTGTTGCTGTGCTGCTTTGCCTCCCGCTGGTCATATTCCGCCGCGGCAGCGCCCTGTCCGCCGGGGAAAATTTCATCCTCGGTATCATCTACATAGGAATCGGCTTCCGAGTCAATGCCAAGCTTACTTCTCAAATTGTCGAACATAGACATAGTGGGTTTCTCCTTTGGGGCTGCGCGGCACGGTCTTTCGGCTGCCGCGCAGGATTACAGCAATATACACTAAATATTATCTGCTTTTTTTGCAAGAATGTCAATAGAAGCACGGCAAAAAGCTCACAAAATACGCGCTTTTTGCCGTGGGCTGCAGGATGACACTTTAAATCAGCTTGCCGTCCTGCAGGTTTTTGCCCTGCACGATGATCTCATCGTACAGGCGCACCTCATTGTCGGTGCCGAGCTGGCCGTCCGCCGGGATCAAAATATAATTTTCGTCCTCGTACAGGATGGTGATTTTTAAGAACCTTTGCAGGTTGCCGTATTTTACATAGACACCGCGGTTGCCCTCCACGATATGCAGCGCCGCCTTGTCCAGCCGGATGCCCTCATAGGTTTTTAAGTCAATGCGGGCGGTTTCTATGCCAAGGCTCAGGATATCAGCGTTCACGGTCTGGCACTCCAGCACCAGCTTGGCAAGCCCGGTTTCTTTATCCGGTGTCAGCTCCTTCACGGTGGCGCTCAGCGGGGTGTTCTGCTTGCCCGGTATGCTGATGCCCACCGTGCCGACATCCTGAAACCGTGCGGCGGTTTCGGCATCGCAGACGGTGTAAAACAGCCAGCCGAAGCCGGTGGCGATCTGCCCCGCGCAGTCGGTGGTATCAGCGGCGGGCAGCCCGTTTGTCAGAATTTGCTGCAAGGCGGCGGCATCGGCATCCGCCAGTGCCGCCCCGTCCACTGCGACGGTGGGCATGGCGTCCGTGCCGGTAAAGTAGCCGTTGGTGGTGGCCTTGACGGTTTGCAGCATGTCAAGCTTTGCCTTGACCTCGTCATATTCCTGCTGCAGCGCCGCAATGGTACTGTCAAAGCCGCTGACCTGCCCCGTGCTGACCTGCAGACGGTTCTGCGCCTGCAAGAATTCATCCTCGGCATCGGTGATGCCGCTGTACTGGGCGGTGTCCAGCTTATCCAGCAAGTTGTACAACGCCTGCCGCGTCTGGTTGGTCAGAACCGACAAATCGCTGCCGGTGGAATTCTGGGACTTGGTCAGCAGGTTGATGGTGCGGTGCAGCCTGTCCAGCCGCTCACGCAAAAGCCCTTGGGAGCTTTCGGTGTAGCATTCTGCCACAACGGTGCCGTTTGTCACGCGCTCCCCGTCCGACACAAGATATCCTAAATCCCCGCTGCCCTGCACCTTTACTGTGTCAAAATAGACGACTCCCTGCAGGGAAACGCTGTCCGACATAGTGTAGCGGATGGCGGTTTCGGTTTTGTAGGACTGGTTGAAAATCACATAAAACTGCACCGCAAGGTACAGCGTAACAATGGCGAGCAGCGCCACACCCGCAATTTGCAGCATTCTGCGGGCGGTATTCTTATTTTGGGGCATAGCGCACTCCCCCTTTCCCGGTTAATTTTGCAGAAATTGCCGCACCAGCTCGGCGGCACGCGGTGCGGGCGGTTCCTCGTCCACATACAGCCACACGCCGTTTGCCTGGTGCCTGAACCACGTCAATTGACGTTTTGCATAGTTGCGGGTCGCCTGTTTCAGGCGGTTTGCACAATCATTCAAGGGCATTTCCCCCGCAAAATACGGGAAGAACTCCTTATAGCCGATTGCCTGTGCCGCCGTACGGTAGGTTTCGCGGTTGTCGTAAACCAGCTTTGCCTCCTCCAGCACGCCGTTTTGCAGCATACTGTCCACGCGGCGGTCGATGCGGCGGTATAACTCCGCCCGGTCGCGGCAGGTCAGGCAGATGCACAGCGAACGGTACGGCGGCTCCGCCGCCAATGCCGCGCGCTGCTGCTCGCTCATACGGCGCCCGGTGGCTTCAAACAGCTCCAGTGCGCGGATGACGCGGGGCAGGTTGTTGGGGTGCAGCTTTTCGGCATAAGCCGGGTCAATTTGCTGCAGACGCGCATACAGGGCAGCACTTCCCTGCTCGTCCGCCTCGGTCTGCAGCCGTGCGCGGATGGCGGGGTCGGTTTTTTCGGGCGCAAAGGCGGTACCCTTCATCAGGCTGGTAATGTACAGCCCGGTGCCGCCGGTGACGATGGGCAGCTTGCCCGCGCTGTTCAGCTGTTCGATCAGCGGTGCCGCAGCGGCGGTAAAATCCGCCACGCTGTAGGGTGCTTCGGGCGGCAGAAAGTCCATCAGATGGTGGGGTATGCCCTGCCGCTCCTCGGCAGTGGGCTTGGCGGTACCGATGTCCAGCCCGCGGTAAATCTGCATGGAATCAGCATTGACGACCTCGCCGCCGAATTCCTTTGCCAAGGCAACCGACAGTGCCGTCTTGCCTGTGGCGGTCGGTCCGCCGATGGCTACCATACGGGGCAAATTACACAAGTCTGCCAAACTGTTTTTCCAGCTCCTTCCGGGTCAGCTTCAGCACGCAGGGGCGTCCGTGGGGGCAGAACGGCGGCACCGTTCCGTCCATAATTTTCTGCGCCAGTGCCAGCATTTCGGCGCTGCCGGTGCGGTCGCCCGCCTTGATGGCAGCGCGGCAGGCAATCGAATGCAGCACCCACTCGGTCTTTTCGCGCAGGGCGTCGCGTCCGCCCTCTGCCAGATGCGCTGCCAGCTCGACCAGCATATCCTCGACATCGTCGACCGCAACATCGGCAGGTACGGCGCGTACCACCACGGTGGCACCGCCGAAATCCTCGACCTCAATGCCGGCATCCGCCAAAAGTTCGGTGTTTTGCAGCACCGCCAGCTTTTCGGCAGCCGTCAGGTTGACCTGCACGGGTACCAGCAGCATCTGCGCCGCCACGCTGCCGTAGTCCTTGGCGAGCTTTTCAAACAGGATGCGCTCGTGCGCGGCGTGCTTGTCGATCAGGCACAGCTCGCCGCCGCGTTCGGTGATGATGTAGGTCTTAAAGACCTCGCCCACAAGGCGCAGCTCCTCGGTCGCCGGGGGCGGGGTCAGCGTTGTCTGCTCTGCCTGCGGCAGGGCACTCAGCGCAGTCTGCTCGGGTTCGGGCTGCGGCTGCGGCTCCGGCATAGCTTCCGCCGGGACGCACTGCTGCGGGGCGGACGTTTTTTCCGGTTCGGGGATATCCGGCAGGATGTCCAGCACCGACTCCTCCCCCGTCATCGACGCCAGCGGTGCCAAGGGCGTGACGGTGCGGGGCGGCACCTGATAGACCGGCTTTTCGCTTTCGACGGTCAGGGTCGCGGCAGCGCCCGGCAGCTTACGCGCCGGGATGTCCTTGACCAACCCCGCCATGGCGCGGTACTCGGCGGCAGATACCGTCTTGAATCCGCCCGCTCCCGGCACAGGGTGCGCCGTCGGGGGCGGTGCGGCAGGCGCCGTTGTCGGCGGGGTCGGCGGGGTCTTGATTTCTTCGGGGGCGGTATACCCCATCTCAAAGCGGCACTCGCCGCTGCCCGGCGTTGCCAGAGCGCCGCGCACGGCACGATACACCGCATCAAAGACGTCGCTTTCTCTTGCAAAGCGAATTTCCGTCTTGGCGGGGTGTACGTTGACATCCACCAAGTCAGCGGGCATCGTGAGCATCAGCACACCGCCGGGGAACTTGCCCTGCATAACAGTACCCTTGTAGGCGTTTTCGAGCGCTGCCATCATCGTGCGGTTTTTGACATAGCGTCCGTTTACAAAAAAGTGCTGCGCACCGCGGCTGGCACGGCAGGCGCGCGGCGGCGTGACAAGCCCCGTTACACGGTACAACTCGTCCCCGCCGTCCACATCCAGCAGGTCGCGGGCAAATTCCCGCCCCAGCACCGCGTACACGGCGCTGCGCAGGCTGCCGTCACCGGGGGTGATGAACTGCTGCTTGCCGTCCTTGGCAAAGCGGAAGCTGATTTCCGGGTGGGAGAGTGCCGCGTGCAGCACGGTTTCGGAAACAAAGGTACCCTCGCTGGCATCCTTTTTGAGGAACTTCATCCGCGCCGGGGTGTTGTAAAACAGGTCGTTGACCGTAATGGTCGTGCCCACACCGCGCGCGCCCGGCTCGATTCCCTGCTCCTCCCCGCCAGCAATGCGGTAGACACAGGCAAACTCGTCGTTTTCAGTGCGGGTCACGACCTCCACACGCGCTACGCTTGCAATGGAGGCCAGTGCCTCCCCGCGAAAGCCCAGCGTGTGGATATGCCCCAGATCGTCTGCCGTGGCAATTTTGCTGGTTGCATGGCGGATAAACGCCTTGTCAATGTACTGCGGTTCGATGCCGCTGCCGTTATCCACGATCTGCAGCTGACGTATGCCGCCGCGCTCAATGGAAAGGCTGATCTGCGTTGCCCCGGCGTCGATGGAGTTTTCCAGCAATTCCTTTGCCACCGAAGCCGGGCGCTCTACGACCTCGCCCGCAGCGATCAGTTCTGCCGTATGCTTGTCCAGCACACGAATTTCCGCCATGAGATTCACCTGCCTTTAGTCTTTGTCCAATGCGGTTTTTAGTTCATACAGGAAGTTCAGCGCCTCCAGCGGGGTCAGCGTTTCAATGTCCACGCTGTGGAGCTTGTCCATGACCTCACTGGGTACGCTGGGGTTGTTGTAGGCTTCCACCGTTTCAAAATCCAGCTGCATCACGTTGTCGCGCCCGGGGGCAGCGGCTTCGAGCTGGCGCAGCACGGTGTGCGCACGGCGGGTCACGCTGCCGGGCAAGCCGGCCAGCTTGGCGACCTCAATGCCGTAGCTGTCATCGGCGGGACCCGCCACAATACGGCGCAAAAAGGTGATGTCCTCGCCGCGCTTTTTGACGGCGATGTTGTAATTTTTGACGCCATGCAGGTCTTTGTCCATACTTGTCAGCTCGTGGTAGTGGGTGGCAAACAGGGTCTTGCAGCCAATGTTCTCGCAGATATACTCTACCACAGCGCGGGCGATACTCATGCCGTCAAAGGTCGAAGTACCGCGCCCGATCTCATCGAGAATAACAAGGCTGTCCTTGCCGGCACTACGCAAAATCTCTGCCACCTCGGTCATCTCGACCATAAAGGTAGACTGCCCCGCCGCCAAATCGTCCGAGGCACCCACACGGGTAAAGATGGCATCCACCACGCCGATGTGGGCGCTGGCGGCCGGCACAAAGCTGCCGATCTGCGCCATCAGGGCAATCAGGGCGTTTTGCCGCATATAGGTCGATTTGCCCGCCATATTGGGACCGGTGATCAGCAGCATACGGTTTTCGTCCTCGTCCAGCAGGGTGTCGTTGGGTACGAAAAGACCGTTTTTGAGCATCTTTTCAATGACCGGGTGACGTCCTTCCTTGATTTCAAAGACGTCGCCGGTATCCACGGTGGGCAGCACATAGTTGTTTTGCAGCGCCGCCTCGGCAAAGCTTGCCAGCACGTCCAGCTGGGCAACCGCCGATGCCGTGCGCTGGATGCGCACGATCTGCGCGGAAATTTGGTTGAGCAAATCGGCAAACAGCTGATGCTCCAGCGCCAGCAGCCGTTCGTTGGCGCCGAGAATTTTATTTTCCAGCTCCTTCAGCTCAGGGGTAATGTAGCGCTCGCCGGTGGTCAGCGTCTGCTTGCGGGTAAAGCTGTCGGGCACGGAATCCGCATAGGAGCGGCTGACCTCAATATAATAGCCGAACACCTTGTTAAAGCCGATTTTCAGCTTCGGTATGCCGGTTTCCTCGCGGTAACGTGCTTCCAGGTTGGAAAGATACCCCTTGCCGCCGTGCATAATGTCCCGCAGCTCGTCCACCTCGGCATTGTAGCCCGCGCGGATCGCGCCGCCGTCCTTGAGGCTGGCGGGCGGGTCGTCCACGATGGCGGTGGCGATGCCTTGCAGGATATCCTCCAGCGGGTCGATCTGCTCTGCCAAGGCGGTCAGCAGCGGCGCGCCGCAGCCTGCCGCCTGTGCCTTGATCTGCGGCAGCATCGCGCAGGTGTCGCCCAGTGCCTTGACCTCGCGCGGGGTGGCGGAGCCGTACAAAATCCGGGTGGTCAGACGCTCGATGTCAAAGACGTGGTTCAGCGCCTCCTTCAGCTCGGCACGCGCCATGGTGGAGGTGTACAGTGCCTGCACCGCGCCAAGGCGGCGGTTGATGGCTTCCGCGTCCACCAGCGGCTGCTCGATCCAAGAGCGCAGCAGACGCTTGCCCATGGAGGTTTCGGTCTTATCCAGCACCCACAGCAGCGTTCCCTTTTTCTCGCGTCCGCGCATGGTTTCGGTCAATTCCAAGTTGGCGCGGGTCACCGGCGACAGCCGCATATACTGCGCATCGGCGTAGTTTTGCACCGTGCGGATGCGCTCCACGCCATGCTTCTGCGTTTCGTGCAGGTAGTTGATCATCGCCGCCACGGCATACGGCACCAAGGCGTCGGCTTCATAGTGCAGCGTTTCGCGCCAGTTTTCGCCAAACTGGTCAGTCATAGCGGTCTGCATGACGCTGTCCTTATAGCAGGCATCCTCGCGCAGCTCCACAAGGGCGTTCGTGTGCTGCTTGACGTAGGCAGTCACGTCCTTGAAATCCAGCATCGGGGGGCAGATCAAAATCTCGCTGGGCATATAGCGGCACAGCTCGGTGATGATGGCAGCGCCGATTTTTTCGGCATTCAGCTCGGTGGCATAGGCTTCGCCCGTGGAGATATCGGCAAAGCAGATGCCCGCGCGCCAGCGCCCGCGGGTGCGCTTGCAGTACACGCTGCACAGGTAGTTGTTCTTGTCCTCGGACAGCATACTGCTTTCAATGACGGTGCCGGGGGTCACCACGCGGATGATATCCCGCTTGACCAGCCCCTTTGCCTGCGAAGGATCCTCCATCTGCTCGCAGATGGCGACCTTGTAGCCCTTGGCGATCAGACGCGCCACATAGGTTTCGTAGGAGTGAAAGGGTACGCCGCACATGGGGGCGCGTTCCTCCTTGCCGCAGCTTTTGCCCGTAAGGGTCAGTTCCAACTCGCGGGAGGCCGTCAGGGCATCATCATAGAACATCTCATAGAAATCCCCCACGCGGTAGAAAAGAATTTCGTTGGGATGTTGTTTTTTAATCTCAAAATACTGCTGCATCATGGGCGATACGGTTTGCTCGGCCATGTTTCACACTCCTGTACCCTGTAAATGTTGAATCGTTGTTTTATCGTTATTTTATCGTTGTTTTTAGTGGCAGCCGCCGCAGGTGGAGCAGCTGCCCGTGCAGGCGCCGTCCGGTGCCTTGACGGTCATCGGGTCGCCGCCGTTCATCGCGGTGTTGATGATGGCGTCAATGTGGCTGACCATCGCCTCGCACTCTTTCTTGGCGGTGTTGTAGCGCACCATACCCTCACTGGCCATGATCTGGCTGTACAGCGCATTGACGCGCTGGTTCAGCTCTGCCACGCGGGCGGCGTTGGTTTCGGTCTTGGCGCTCTCGTTGTTCAGGTCCAGACGGGCAAGGTTAAACTCGCCGATCAGATTCTGCAGCTCGGCGTCGTTGTCGTTTTCGCGGCGCGCGGCGTCCAGCTCAAGATAACGGGGGTCGGTCTGCAAGGCAGCGGCGGCCTTTTTAAAAAGATCAATGCAATCCATAGGTAAATCTCCTTATATAACGTTAAAAAATCAAACAAGCTCGCCGGTCAGAAGGGCGGCGCGGGAGCCAGTCAGGTGTACCTGCGCCCACTGACCGATCAGCGTTTCGGGGGCGGCGAATTCCACCACAAGGTTGTTGTCCAGCCGTCCGTTGACGGTGCCGGGGGTGCGTCCTGCCGCCTCGACCAGAACGCGCACCGTCTGCCCCTTCATGGCGGCGGTGGCGGCAAAGGCGAACTCGTCCTGCGTGCGCAGCAAACGCTCCATGCGGGCAGCCTTTTCGGCGTGGGTGGTGGGGTCGGGCATTTTGGCGGCGGGGGTGCCGGTGCGCTTGGAGTAGATAAAGGTGAACAGCTGCATATAGCCGACCTCCCGAACCAGCTCCAGCGTTGCCTCAAAATCCTGCTCGGTTTCGCCGGGGAAGCCCACGATGATGTCGCTGGAGAAGGTCACGCCGGGAATCTTTTCCCGCGCGTAGCTGATCAGTTCTTTATACTGCCCGACATTGTAATGGCGGTTCATCTGCTGCAGCAATCGGTCGCTGCCGGACTGCACCGGCAGATGGATATGCTTGCACAGGTGCGGCTGTGCGGCGATGGTGTCGATCAGCTTATGGCTGGCATCCTTGGGGTGGCTGGTCATAAAGCGGATCTGGTAATCGCCGGGCACCGCGCAGAGCAGATTGAGCAGATCGGAAAAATCGACCTTTTTGTCCAGCCCCTTGCCGTAGCTGTTGACATTCTGCCCCAGCAGGGTGATTTCCTTATAGCCCTGCGCCACCAGCTGCTTGAACTCCGCCAGAATAGCGGCGGGTTCGCGGCTGCGCTCCCGCCCGCGCACATAGGGTACGATACAGTAGGTGCAGAAATTATCGCAGCCGTACATAATGGGCAGCCATGCGCGGAAGCCCGAATCGCGGCGGATGGGCATTTCCTCGACCACGGCATTGCGCTCGGCCGGGGTTTCCAGATAGCGCTTGCCGCGGCGCACGCGCTCCGCCAGCATGGCGGGCAGACGGTCGATGCCGTCCACGCCGAACACCAAGTCAACATAAGGGTAGCTCTGGCGCAGCTTTTCGACAATATGGGGCTGCTGCGCCATACAGCCGCAGATGCCGATCATCAGGCGGGGGTTTTGCTCCTTGAGCTTTTTCAGTGCGCCCACGTTGCCGAAAACGCGCTGCTCGGCGTGTTCGCGTACAGCGCAGGTGTTGAACAAAATCAGGTCAGCGTGTTCAACAGTATCGCACAGACCGTAGCCGATATCCTGCAAAACACCGCGGATTTTTTCGCCGTCGTTGACGTTTTGCTGGCAGCCGTAGCTGCGCACATACGCCAGCGGCGGCGTTTCGTAGTAGGCAGCCAGCGTCTTGGCGGCGTCCTCGTTGTGGGTATAAGTTAGCTTTTCCAAGTGAATTCTCCTTAACAGGTAGGCAGATATGGACACACCTATCCAAATATACCATAGTAGTATAGCAAATTTTTGCCGAAAGTACAAGCGTTTGCCCGCAAAAAAACAGGCACGCCCGGTCGGGTGTGCCTGTTGGGGGTCACGTTTTCTGCTGGTATTCTTTGGCGCGTTCCAGAACGGGCTTGAGATATTGCCCGGTAAAAGAGTGCGGGTTTTCCGCCACCTGCTCCGGCGTGCCGGTGGCAACAATGGTGCCGCCGCCGCTGCCGCCCTCGGGACCCAAGTCAATGATATAGTCTGCCCGCTTGATGACGTCCAGATTATGCTCAATGACAATAACTGTGTTGCCGGCTTCGACCAGCTTATCCAGCACCTTGACCAGACGGTGTACGTCGGCAACGTGCAGACCGGTGGTCGGCTCGTCCAGAATATAGACGGTCTGCCCGGTGTCGCGGCGCGCCAGTTCGTTTGCCAGCTTGACGCGCTGGGCTTCGCCGCCCGAAAGCGTTGTGGCAGCCTGCCCCAGCTGGATATAGCCTAGGCCCACCTCCTGCAGGGTCTGCAGCTTGCGGGCAATTTTGGGGATGTTGGCAAAAAAGACGCAGGCTTCCTCCACGGTCATATCCAGCACGTCCGAGATGGTCTTGTCCTTGTATTTGACCTCCAGCGTTTCGCGGTTGTAGCGCTTGCCCTTGCAGACATCGCAGGGTACATAGATATCGGGCAAAAAGTGCATTTCTATCTGCAAAATGCCGCCGCCCTCGCACGCCTCGCAGCGCCCGCCCTTGACGTTAAAGCTGAACCGTCCGGGACCGTAGCCGCGCATTTTGGCGTCCTGCGTGTTGGCAAACAGGCTGCGGATATCCCCGAACACGCCCGTATAGGTGGCAGGATTGGAGCGCGGTGTGCGCCCGATGGGCGACTGGTCAATGCCGATGACCTTGTCCACCCATTCCATGCCCTCGACCTCCTCGCACTGACCGGGGCGGCTGCGGGCGCCGTTCAGGGCAGCTGCCAGCGTTTTGTACAAAATTTCATTGACCAGCGTGGATTTTCCCGAACCAGACACACCGGTAACACAAATCATCTTGCCCAGCGGGAAGTCCACCGTAATATTTTGCAGGTTGTTTTCCCGCGCCTTGACAACGCGCAGCACCTTGCCGTTGCCCTCCCGTCGGACGGCAGGGACCTCGACAAATTTGCGTCCCGACAGGTACGCGCCCGTGATGCTGCGCTTCGCCTTGCAGATATCGGCAACGCTGCCCGCCGCCACGATCTCGCCGCCGTGTACGCCCGCGCCGGGACCGACATCGACAATATAGTCCGCCTGACGCATGGTGTCCTCGTCATGCTCGACAACGATCAGCGTGTTGCCGAGGTCGCGCAGACGCTTCATAGTGGCGATCAGCTTGTCGTTGTCGCGCTGGTGCAAGCCGATGCTCGGCTCGTCCAGCACATACAAAACGCCCGTCAGCGCGCTGCCGATCTGTGTCGCCAGCCGGATGCGCTGGCTTTCGCCGCCGGACAGCGATGCCGCCCCGCGGGACAGCGTCAGGTAGCCAAGACCCACGCTCTGCAAAAAGCCCAGACGCTCCTTGACTTCCTTAAAAATGGGCGCACCGATGCGCTCATCCTTGGCGCTGACCTTAGCGGTCCGGATAAACTCGAGTTCGTCATTGACGCTCTTGTCGCAGAAATCGGCAATATTGATGCCGCCCACCGTCACCGCAAGGCTGGTGGGCTTTAAGCGGCGTCCGTGGCAGGCGGGGCATTCCTCGCTGGACATCACCAGCGCAATTTCCTCCTTGACCCACTCGCTGCTTGTTTCGCGGAAGCGGCGTTCAAGGTTCGGGATAATGCCCTCAAACTGGTTGTAGTAGGTGCCGGAGCCGAACATACTCTCGCGCTGCATCTCGATGCGTTCCTCGCCGGTGCCGTACAGTAAAGCGTGCAGCGCCTCCTTGCTGAACTCCTTGACGGGGGTGTCCAGCGTAAAGCCGTAGCGCTTGCCCAGCGCCTTGTAGGTCATTTCGGAGATGGAGCCTTCGGCATAGTACCAACCGCTGGCTTTGATGGCGCTTTCGCGGATGGATTTGCGCTTGTCCGGGATGACGCGCGCCGGGTCAACCTTCATAAAGGTGCCAAGACCCGTGCATTTCTCGCACGCGCCGAAGGGGTTGTTAAAGCTGAACATCCGGGGGGTCAGCTCCTCGACCGAGATGCCGTGTTCCGGGCAGGCGTAGCTTTGGCTGAACATCATCGACTCGCCGCCGATGACATCAATGACCACCAGTCCGTTGGTCTGCGCCAGCGCCGTTTCGATGGAGTCTGCCAGACGTCCGCGCACAGTGTCGCTGATGACCAGACGATCCACAACGATCTCCACCGTGTGCTTGATGTTTTTATCCAGCTCGATGGTTTCGCTCAAATCGTACATATTGCCGTCCACCCGCACACGGGCAAAGCCCGCCCGCCGGGCGGCGTCCAGCTCCTTGGCCTGGGTACCCTTGCGCGCGCGCACAACGGGTGCCAGCACCTGAAAGCGGGTGCGCTCCGGCAGCTTGAGTACCTCGTCCACCATTTCATCGACAGACTGCTGGTTGATCTCCCGCCCGCAGACCGGGCAATGCGGCACGCCGATGCGGGCGTACATCAAGCGCAGGTAGTCGTAAATTTCGGTGACAGTACCCACGGTGGAGCGCGGGTTATGGCTGGTGGTTTTCTGGTCGATGGAGATGGCCGGGGAAAGCCCGGTGATCTCATCGACATCGGGCTTTTCCATCTGCCCCAAAAACTGGCGGGCATAGCTGGAAAGGCTTTCCATATAGCGGCGCTGCCCGTCGGCATAGATGGTGTCAAACGCAAGGCTCGACTTTCCCGAGCCAGACAAGCCGGTCATAACGATCAGCTTGTCGCGCGGCAGGGTCAGATCAACGTTTTTCAGGTTATGCTCCCGTGCGCCCTTGATGACAATGCGATTGTTCGCATCAATTTTGATTTTGGAGCTGCGGGGGGCTTTGGTTTGTTTTGCTTCGCTCAATTTTTGTATTTCCTCCTGCCCTTGCGGGTTTTGGCGGCGGCGCGGCGCTCGCTGTTGTCGGCTTGGGTGGGGTCCTCGCCCCGTTCCAGCCGGGCAATTTCGTCGCGCAGCTGGGCTGCCAGCTCAAACTGCAGAAGCCTTGCAGCCTCCTTCATTTCCTTGGTCAGCCGTTCGATGGTCTGCTGACGCTCGACACGGCTCATACGGTGCTGGCGCAGGCGCTTATTTTCGTCGCTCATACTGATTTCCAGCCCGCCGCCGATGGCCTTTACGATGGTTTTGGGGGTGATGCCGTGCGCCTCGTTGTAGGCGTTCTGAATCTCGCGGCGGCGCTCGGTTTCCATAATAGCGCGCTCCATACTGGGGGTCACCTCGTCGGCGTACATCAGCACCACGCCGTTGGCATTGCGCGCGGCACGCCCGATGGTCTGGATCAGGCTGGTTTCACTGCGCAGGAAACCTTCCTTATCGGCATCCAGAATGGCAATCAGCGACACCTCCGGCAGGTCCAGACCCTCGCGCAGCAGGTTGATGCCCACAATAACATCAATGGCGCCCACGCGCAGATCCTTGATGATCTCCATACGCTCAAAGGTATCGACCTCGTGGTGCATATACTTGGTTTTTACGCCGTGTTCCTCTAAATAATCGGTCAGATCCTCTGCCATTTTGACGGTCAGCGTGGTGACAAGCGCGCGTTCGCCGCGCTCGATGCGCTGACGGATCTCGCCCAGAAGATCCTCGATCTGCCCCTCGACCGGGCGCACCGAAATCAGCGGGTCCAGCAATCCCGTGGGGCGGATGACCTGCTCCGCCACGCGGGAGGAATGCTGGCGCTCGTACTCGCCGGGGGTGGCGGAAACAAAGATCTTTTGATGGATCTTTGATTCAAACTCCTCAAACCGCAGCGGGCGGTTGTCAAAGGCGGAAGGCAGGCGGAAGCCGTACTCCACCAGCGTTTTTTTGCGGCTGTAGTCGCCGCCGAACATTCCGCGTATCTGCGGCAGCATAACGTGGCTTTCGTCCACCATCAGCAGGAAATCGTCGGGGAAATAATCCAGCAGCGTGGTGGGGGTTGAGCAGGGCGCACGCCCCGACAGCACGGCAGAGTAGTTTTCGATGCCCTTGCACATCCCCACTTCCTGCAGCATTTCCATATCGTAGTTGGTGCGCTGCTGGATGCGCTGTGCCTCCAGCAGCTTGCCCTCGCGGGTAAACAGTGCGACCTGCTGCTGCATCTCGGCGTCGATTTTGGCAAGACCCTCTTTCATCTTTTCGGGTCCCACAATATAATGGCTGGCAGGGAAAATTGCCACATGGCGCACCACGTTTTTATGTTCCCCGGTCAGGGGGTCAAACTCCAGAATGCGGTCGATCTCATCCCCGAAAAACTCCACCCGGATGGCAAACTCATCGTTGTAGGCAAGGTGAATATCCACCGTGTCCCCTTTTACGCGGAACTTGTTGCGGATAAAGTTCATATCGTTGCGCTCATACTGCAATTTGACCAGCTTTGCGCACAGCTCGTCGCGCTCCATCTGCATACCGGGGCGCAGGCTGATGACCATACTGCGGTAGTCGATGGGGTCGCCCAGCGAGTAAATGCAGGACACACTCGCCACAATAATGACGTTGCGCTGCTCTGAAAGCGCCGCCGTTGCCGAATGGCGCAGACGGTCGATTTCGTCATTGATGGCACTGTCCTTTTCTATATAGGTATCGGTGGACGGGATGTAGGCTTCGGGCTGGTAGTAGTCGTAATAGCTTACAAAATATTCCACCGCGTCCTCGGGGAAAAAGCTGCGCATCTCGGTGCAGATCTGGCTTGCCAGCGTCTTGTTCGGCTCCAAG
This sequence comes from Subdoligranulum variabile, assembly GCA_004552305.1. Taxonomy (GTDB): domain Bacteria; phylum Bacillota; class Clostridia; order Oscillospirales; family Ruminococcaceae; genus Gemmiger; species Gemmiger variabilis_A. The sequence continues at coordinate 40,532 of SFOX01000006.1, forward strand.
ATCAAGGTCGGGCGGTTGCACCGGGCAATGATATTTGCCATCGTAAACGTCTTGCCGGAGCCGGTCACGCCCAGCAGCGTCTGTGCCTCGTCCCCCGCCTCAATGCCCTGCACCAGCGCTTCGATGGCCTGGGGCTGGTCACCGGTGGGCTGAAACGGTGCCTTTAAATGGAACACCTCGTCCATAAACGTTCCTTTCCTTCGCCTTGTTTTACAACATTTGGTTGTTATTTGATTATACCACAACCATTTTTAATAGTAAAGTCCCCTGCCGACATTTTGTGCATCCGCCCGCAAAAAATACACCCGGCGCTATGCGCCGGGTGCGCCGGGGTTTCCGGTATCGCATTTTATCCGCGGCTGGCGGCGCTCAGCAGAATGCCGCCGCCCTCGTCCTCGGGCATACAGCCGCGCTGCGCCATCGAGCAGGCATCCTCCCCCGCCACAATGATGTGATCCAGCACCGGCACGCCCAGCTGGCTCAGCGTGCGCATCACGGCGAGTGTCGTCATAATGTCCTTTTGGCTGGGCAGCGGCAGACCTGTGGGGTGGTTGTGCGCCAGAATTGCGCAGGTGCCGTTGGTGCGCGCCACATCGCGCAGCAGCTTGCGCATATCAATGGTCACCCGGTTCGGCACGCCCTCCGCCATAAACAGATCCTTCAGCGGCTTACACTGGTCGTCCAGCACAATGATGTAAAAGCGCTCGTTCTGCAAGCCAAAAAACAGCGGCTTGACGTATTCTATCGCGTTTTCGGTGCGTTCCAGGCTGATTTGCGGTCTGCGCTTGCGCTGGGCATAGTACCGCCCGAACGCCGCCACCGAAACGATCAGCCGTGCGCTCTTGGGTCCGACGCCCTTGACCTTTTGCAGCTCCTCCTCGCCCGCTTCCATCACGGCGCAGAAGCTGCCGAAATGCTTGATCAGCCGATGTGCCAACTCGTTGGTGTCCTGCCGGGGTATGGACAAAAACAGCAGGTACTCCAGCGCCTCATGCTCCGCCAGACTGTCCAGCCCGTCGCGCTGCACCCGCTCATACATACGGGCGCGGTGTTCTTCATGCAGCTGTTCCGACATAGTTTTGCACCATTCCCCTCTTTACGCAGCTTTAATTTTATTATATACTTTATTTATTGTTTTGCAAGGGGGAGAAAATCCATGAAAAGCTTTACCGCCGGCACCAACGAGGAGGGCGTTCGCCTGAGCCGCTTTGTTGAAAGCGTCACCAAAGATATGCCCCGCAGTATGATGTACAAGGCGTTCCGCAACAAGCGCATCAAGGTCAACGGCAAACGCGCCGAGCCGGACACGCGCCTGCATCAAAACGATTGGATCGAATTGTATATCAACGACGAGTTTTTCCCGGCGGGCGCCGCCGCCCCTGCCAAAAAGCCGCCCCGCCGCCAGCCGCCGGTGACGGTGATTTACGAGGATGGGAATATCGCCGTCCTGTACAAGCCCGCCCACCTTTTGTGCCACAGCGACCGCACGGGCGACGCCAACCTTGTGGATGCTTTTGCCGCTTATCTGCAAGCCAAGGGCGAATATGACCCCCACGCCGAGCAGCGCTTTGCCCCGGCAATCTGCAACCGGCTGGACCGCGGCACCGAGGGGCTTGTCATTGCCGCCAAATCCTACGCCGCGCTGCGGGATATGAACGCCATCATCCGTGACAATCAGATGAAAAAGGAATACCTGACCATCACGGTGGGCACCCCGCCCGCCGGGCGGCATATCGCCTGGCTGCAGCACAGCGAGAAAAACAACAAGGTGCGCATCCATGCCCGCGAAGCCGAAGGCTACAAGCAGATCATCACCGAGGTCACACCCATCCGCCAGAACGGTCCCTTTACGCTGTGCCGCATCGGGCTGATCACCGGGCGCACCCACCAGATCCGCGCCCATCTTGCCTATCTGGGGCATCCGGTTCTGGGGGACATCAAGTACGGCAACCGCAAAATGAACGAGCGCACTGGGCTGAAAACGCAGGCGCTGTGCGCCCAGCGCCTGACCTTTGACCGCATCCCGCAGGACAACATCCTGCATGAGCTTTCCGGGCGGGTCATCAAGCTGGAGGATCCCGCCATCGTCAGGCAGTTTGACGCCCTGAGCCGAAACGCCGACAGCAAATAAAAACAAAAAAGCCTGTGTACGTTTTACGGTACACGGGCTTTTTGTATGTTCTTTTTATGCCAGCACAAAGCGGTAGATCAAAGACACCGCAATAATCAGTGCGCAGACCACCGTCGTGATCGGCGGCGCCCAGCGGATAATGCGCTCCGCCATTTCGTCGTCCTCACTGATTTCGTCCTCATCGGCGTAGCGACCGCGCTTGGCGGCGGGGGCGTCATGGATATCGTCCTCGTCATCATAATCATCCACCTTGTCGGTGTCATACATCTGGGTACCGCTCTCGTCATCGTCATCGTCAAACAGGCGACCCTTGGGGGCGTAGCGCTGCACGCGCTCTGCCTCCTCGTCCTCGTCATCCTCCTCGGGAGCGGCGGGCGCAGGCTGGGGGCGGCGGGCAGCGGCAAACGCCTTGGGGTCAAAGGCGGCGGTGGAGCCGCCCTCGTCCTGCTGCACCGGGTCGATCTGCTGGCTGATGGCTGCCTGTGCGGCGGCTGCCATAGCGGCAGGGTCCTTGGCGGGGGTCACATCATTGGCGACCGCCTTCAGCTCCTGCTGCTGGCGCTCGGCAGCCTGACGGGCTTCCTCCAGAATGGCGGTCAGCTCGGATTTGATCAGGGCGCGGTTGCCGCCGCATTCCGAGCAGACCTTGGTGTTTTCTTCATTGGGATGGAATGCGCCGCAGGCACAGAACCAGCCCTGCTCCACGTCCTGCGGCACGCAGGTCAGAAGCGGATTGCCGGTGCGCTGCTGCAGGTTGTGGGCAATCGAAGCCGGCAGCACGCGGGGGGCGTTCAGGCGCACCCGCTTGTAGCCGCGCAAATCGACGCCGCGCCCGTTCAGAAAGGCGCGATCCTGCTCGACCTCCACGCTGGAAACCGGCGTATCGCTGACATAGACAGCCTCGTCACTGCCGAACACATTGCCCGGCTGGGCGTCCAGCTGCTCGTAGTAGAAATCATCCTCGCACAAAATCTGACCGGCGGCATCCTTGCACTTAAAGTGTACCACCAGCCCGGTCAAAGGCTCGGTGCCTACGTTTTTAAAGGTCAGGCAAACGGCGACCTCACCGTTGACATCGCCTTTCAGCAGCTCGACCCGCACAAACTGCACGGGGCTGCCCGCCGTGTAGTAGTTGGCACGGGACTGCGCCATAAGGGAATAATTCTGTTCCATTTTTCACACCTACTCTTAGTTTTCTTGATTGTGCTGTGGCTCGTCGGTGTTTTCGGCGGGCGCAGTGGGTTTCTGCGGGGCAGGCTCGGCGGGAGCTGCCGGCTCGGTCGTCTTGCTGCCAAGGTCATAGGGAGGCAGCGTGCCGCCCTGCATCAGGGTGTTGAAGTCCGCACCGCTGATCTTCTCGCGCTCGATCAGAACGCCTGCCACCTTGTGCAGCTCATCCATATGCTCGGTAAGGATACGGCGGGCGGTTTCATACGCTTCGTCCACAATATCGCGGATCTCGTTGTCAATTTCGGAGGCAATGGCTTCCGAATAGCCCTTGCCCTGCCCCAAATCACGCCCTAAGAAGGTTTCGCCGGGGTCGCCGCCGTAGACAACGGGTCCCAGACGCTCCGAGAAGCCGTACCGCGTCACCATGGAGCGGGCGGTGTCGGTAGCGCGCTGCAGGTCACTGGACGCGCCGGTGGAGATATCCTCCAGCACCAGCTGCTCTGCCACGCGACCGCCCAGCAGGGTGACGATATTTTCAAACATCGCGGTCTTGGTGATATAGCTGGGGTCTTTTTCGGGCAGATACATCGTGTAGCCGCCCGCCGCGCCGCGGGAAATAATACTGATCTCGTGCACCGGGTCATGGTGCTTGCTGAAGTAGCCGGTAATGGCGTGACCGGTTTCGTGGTAGGCGGTCAGGCGGCGCTCGGCGTCGGTGACAACGTGGCTCTTTTTCTCGGGTCCCATCATAACCTTGACCGAGGCTTCCTCGATCTCCTTCTCGCTGATGGCCTTTTTGCCCTGGCGGGCTGCCAGCAGGGCGGCCTCATTGACAAGGTTTTCCAGATCGGCGCCGGAGAAGCCCGCCGTGGAGCGGGCAATGGTTTTCAGCTCCACATCGGGGGCAAGCGGCTTGTTGCGGGTATGCACGCGCAGAATCTGCTCGCGTCCCTTGACATCGGGCAGCCCCACATACACCTGACGGTCAAAACGACCCGGGCGCAGCAGCGCCTTGTCCAGAATGTCCGCGCGGTTGGTGGCTGCCATCACGATGACACCATCGTTGGCGTCAAAGCCGTCCATCTCGACCAGCAGCTGGTTCAGCGTCTGCTCGCGCTCATCGTGACCGCCGCCCAGACCTGCGCCGCGCTGGCGTCCGACGGCGTCAATTTCGTCGATAAAGACGATGGAAGGCATCGTCTTTTTGGCTTTTTCAAACAGGTCGCGCACGCGGGAGGCGCCGACACCGACATACATTTCGACAAAGTCAGAGCCGGAAATCGCGTAGAACGGCACGCCCGCCTCACCGGCGCAGGCACGCGCCAGCAGGGTCTTGCCGGTACCCGGAGGTCCCACCAGCAAAACGCCGTGGGGAATGCGCGCGCCGAGGGAGTTGAACTTGCCGGGGGCTTTCAGGAACTCAACGACCTCCTGCAGTTCCGCCTTTTCCTCGTCCGCACCCGCAACATCGGCAAAGGTCGCCTTGCGCTGGTTTTCCTGCTGATCCTTGACCTTGGCACGCCCGACGTTCATAATGCTGCCGCCGGCACCGCCGCGGTACATCGACATAAACATCAGAATGACCATACCCAGCATGGCGGCGTAGATGATGACCTCCGCCCAAGGGAAGCTGGAGCGCTGGGCGATATAATCGTAGACCATGGGCTGGTCGGGGTTGGCGGCGTTGTAGGCATCAATATACGCATCAATGACCTCGCCGTTGTTAAAGATGCCGTAGTACGGCAGCTTATAGGTCATATGCACGGTGCCGCCGTTTTGGGGCAGGGCGTCGCTTTCGCTGCCGGTCAGCCCGGTCAGCAGCCCGCCGGAGGAAGCCGTCGAGGTGGTTTCCTGCTTGGGAAGCTCTACCTCGCCTTCCTTCAGCCACATTTCGAGGCTGGCGGTGTTAAGATCCAGCCGGAAGGACGTGACCTGATTGTTGCGGAAATAATCCCGCACGGTGGAATAGTAAATGTGCTGCGATGCCGACGCCGACATAAGCGGCGAAAGCGACACGAAAAGCAGTGTCAGCACCATAAGCACTGCTGCCAGAATAATGCCGTTAAATTTAGGCTTGTGCTGCAAGAGATCAACTCCTAACCGGTATGCACCGGGTTATTTTTGCCGGAAACCCCGGCAGGTTCAGTCTGCATAGACCTGAGATTTCAACACGCCGACATAGGGCAGGTTGCGGTATTTTTCGTCATAGTCAAGCCCGTAGCCCACCACGAACTCGTCCGGCACCTCAAAGCCGAGATAATCCGGCTCAATTTCGGTCTGGCGGCGGGTGGGCTTGGACAGAATGGTGCAAAGGCGCACACTGTTGGGGTTGCGCATCTTCAGCATCGGCATCAGATGCGAAAGCGTGATGCCGGTATCGAGAATATCCTCCACGATCAAAACATCCTTGCCGGACAGGTCAGCGTCCAGATCCTTGATGATCTTGACAAGACCGGTGGACATCGTGTTGGAGCCGCCGTAGCTGGAAACCACCATAAAGTCAATGGCGCAGGGAATGGTCACGGCGCGCATCAGGTCCGCCATAAACACAACGCTGCCCTTTAAAATGGAAACCAGCAGCAGCTGCTTGCCTGCGTAATCCCGGCTGATGGCGGCCCCCAGCTCGGCGACCTTGGCTTTGAGTTCCTGCTCCGATACCAAGATGCGATCAATATCCTGATCCATGGTACACATAATTTGCCTCCTACTCTTTTTCGGCTCGTACCGTCAGCACGGTCTGGGTGTGTACGGTGGGGGTATAGCCTTCGGCAAAGCCGCTGCCCCACAGCCAAACGACCTCGCTCCCCTTTGCCAGAAGCGGCAGCAGGGCGCGTTGGGGCTGCGGGACCTTATTTTCGTTATAGTATTTTTTCAGCGTCTTGCGGCACCGACCCGCCGGTTGAAAGAAATCCCCCGGCTGGCGGGTGCGCAGAACTGTATACGATAGTATTCTATCACAATCTGCGCAACAGTTTAAGTCTTTTTTTGAAAATGTTGGATTATTTAGAAAATTTTCATACTTTACCGCCTCAAAAACGACGGTATAGCCCCCCGGCAGGCAGAATTTGCCCAGCCGGAAGGGCTGTGCGGGTGCCGGCAGCGGCATAGCGGGGGCGGCGGGCTGCAAAAACAGCGTTCCGTTTTCCACCCGCCAAAGGGTATCCCCGGTCAGCTGCACCCCGCCGCTGCCCTGCAAAAGCGCGCCGTACAAAAGAGCAAGGTACTTTTCCTCGGCATCGCGCGTGGGGCTGACCAGCTTGTGCAGCGCTGTTTTGACCACCGGCTCGGGCGCGGCTGCCAGCTTGGCGGCGTCATACCCGCCGGGTACGGCAGCCTGCTGCAAAAGCGTGTCTGCCAGCCCCTCCAGCCAGACATCCAGCGTGCGCAGCTGCTCACTAAGGCGCGACATTGCCTGCAGGGCGGCAGGGTTCGCGTACTCCAGCGCAGGCACGGCGTCGTGGCGGATCCGGTTGCGCGCATAAAAATCCTCGGCGTTGGTTTCGTCCTGCACATAGCGCTGCCCCAGGGCGGCGCAGTAGCTTTCGGTGTCGGCGCGGCGCAGGCACAAAAACGGGCGGCGGTAGCAGCCACGCTGCGGCGCCATACCGGTAAGCCCGTGCAGCCCCGTGCCGCGCGCCATACGGAACAGCATGGTTTCTGCTTGGTCGGACATGGTGTGCGCCGTGGCGATGACGGCATCGTTTTCCTGTGCCAGACGGTCAAACCAAGTATACCGCAGCTCCCGCGCCCAGTTTTCGCTGGCGTGGGGCGGGATGGGTATCCCCGCTTTTGCGGCATCGAGGGTATGCAGCAAAACGCCATGCTGCCGGCAAAACTCCGCCACAAAGACGGCGTCCGCATCGGCGGCAGCGCCGCGCAGCCCGTGGTTGACGTGCGCCGCCTGCACAGTGATTTGCAAGCGCTCGGCGTTTCGCAGCAAAAACAACAGCAAAGCCATGGAGTCTGCCCCGCCGGAGCAGGCCGCAATGACTCTGCTGCCTGAAAGGAACAAGCCCTGCCGGGCAATGGTGCCCAGCAAGGTTTGTTCGATACGTTGTACGGTTTTTTCCGTGTCAGAAATCATGCGTCATGTCCAAATTGCTGAATCTTGTGTGGGCGCCATCCCAGCCAAGGCGCACCACGCTGGTTTCGCCGTGGCGGTTTTTTGCCACAATGCATTCGGCCTCGTTCTCGTTGGCCTGGCTTTCCTCGCCGTTTTGGGAGTTGTAGTAGGCAGCGCGGTACAAAAACAGCACGATATCAGCGTCCTGTTCGATAGAACCGGAGTCACGCAGGTCGGAAAGCTGCGGGCGGTGATCCGAGCGCCCTGCCGTTTTTTCGGCAGCACGGGACAGCTGCGACAACGCAATGACCGGCACGTTCAGCTCCTTGGCCATAATTTTCAGATTTCGGGTGATGTCGCTGATTTCCTGCACACGGCTTTCGGTGCGCTTGGCGCTTTGCATCAGCTGCAAATAGTCGATAATGACCAGCCCGATCTTTTCTTTCTTGGGGTCCTGGTTAATCTGGCGGATTTTCGCCTTGATCTCCGGCACCGAAATACCGGAGCTGTCATCCATATAGATGGGCGCATTGTACAAAAGCGAAGTCGCCTGTGCGAAATCGTTCCAGTCGGAGTTGTTCAGCCTCCCCGTGCGGAAGGCTTGGCTGTCAATGTTTGCCGTGCTGGAAAGGATGCGGTCGGTCAGCTGCTCGCAGGTCATTTCCAAGCTGAAAATGATGGTGGGCACCTTTTGCTGACGTGCCACGTTGGTGGCGATGTTCAGCGCAAAGGAGGTCTTGCCCATACCGGGGCGGGCTGCCAGAATGATCAGGTCGGAGCGTCCCAGCCCGGTCAGCACAGTGTCCAGATAGGTAAAACCCGTGGGGATGCCGGCAAACTTATCGCGGTCGGCACCGCTGAGCTTCTGCATGGTGTCGATGACCTCAAGGATGGATTCCCGGATGGTCTTGACGCCCGACTTGTCGCGCCCGCTGCGGATGTCGTAAATTTTTTGTTCGGCGCTTTCCAGCAACAGGTCCGCATCCTCGCCGGAGGCGGTTTCGTTCAAAATACTGCGCGCCGCGTCAATGAGCCTGCGCGCCTGATATTTTTCCTTTACGATTTTAATGTACGAATCTACGTTGGAAATGGCAGGAACCGTTTCGGCAATGCGGGTGATGTACACCTTGGCGTCGTCAGCGCCCGCAAAGGTGCCGTTTGAGCCAAGGGCATTGACCAGCGTGATGACATCGACCGCCTCGCTGTCGGTAAACAGTGCGCGCATCGTTTCAAACACGGCGCGGTTCTGCTCCGAGTAGAACATTTCCGGCTCCATCTCGGTAATCAGGCGGTTGAGGATGGTATCCTCCATCAATGCCGCGCCCAGCACGCTCTGCTCGGCCTGCATATTGTAGGGCATCTGGATGCCAAGGCTGGACAGGCTTAATTCATCATTTTTCGGCACAAAAGGCACCCCTTTCCCTTTGGGTTTTCTGTGTAAAGCAAATTGGCTTTACAGTTCCTCAACCTTGAGCTTGAAGTCCGCCACGATACCCGCATACAGGCGCACACTGGCGTCATAGCTGCCGAATTCCTTGATGGCGGCGGGCAGCTCGACCTTTTTCTTGTCGATTTCGGTGCCGGTCAGCTGGCTGAGCAGCTCGGCAACTTCCTTGCCGGTGACCTTGCCGTACAGCTTGCCGGACGCGCCGCCCTTGACCTTGGCGGTCACGGTCTTGCCCTTGATCTTGTCTGCCACAGCCTGTGCGGCAGCGCGGGCTTCTGCCTCATGGTGCGCCTTCGCCTCGCTCTTGGTGCGCGCCTGATTCAGCGCCCCGGCGTCGGCGGCAGCCGCCAGACCGCGCGGAAACAGGAAGTTGCGGGCGTACCCGTCCGAAACCTCGTGAATTTCGTCCTTCTTGCCGATGCTCTTGACATCCTGCTTCAAAATAACCTTCATAAGAGTCCCCTCCTGAAATTCTTGAAATGGATTTGTATCAGTTCCTGTCCGCGCCCTTTTTGCTTTCCTGTTCGCGGTACAGGTCGATCTGTTCACGGATGCGCTGTTCGGCGCTTTGCAGCGTGCAGTTTTGCAGCTGTGCGCCCGCCATCATCAAATGTCCGCCGCCGCCAAGGGGTTCCAGTATGACCTGCACGTTCAGTGCGCCCATACTGCGGGCGGAGATGTTGACCCCGCCGTTTTTGACCACAGCCACAAAGCTGGCGTCCACGCCGTTGATGGTCAGCAGGTCGTTGGCAGCCATCGGCAGAACCACGTTCATACCGGGTTCCAGCTCCTGCGACAGGGCAATGGCGCAGCCCTTATATATGTAGGCTGCCTCCACAATGCGGGCGCGGGCTTCGTACTCCTTCTTGGAGGTGTTGAACAGCAGCTTGGTGTCGGACGTGGAGGCACCGCGGCTGCGCAGCCACGCGGCGGCCTCAAAGGTGCGCACACCGACGTGCAGCGCAAAGCTGCGGGTATCCAGCATAATGCCTGCCAGCAGGGCTTCCGCCTCCAAGGGGGTGATATTTTCCTGCTCCTTGGGCATAAACTGCAAAAGCTCGCAGACCAGCTCGCTGGCGCTGGAAGCGTAAGGCTCGTGGTAAAGCAGCAGCGGGTTGTCGATATGCCCCACCGCCATACGGTGGTGGTCGATGACGACGACGCGCTTGCATTTTTCGTAGATCTGCGCGCTTTCCAGCAGGCGCTTCTGGTAGGTGTCCACCACGATCAGCAGCGTTTTGGGGGTGATGACCTCCAGTGTCTGCTCGGGGCGGATAAAGTCATGCTCGTGTCCTGCCTTGCGGAAGGTGTCCAGCAATGCGCCGGCAAGCGTTGCCTCGTCATTGATGGCGATCACCGCCGGGACACCGCACATTTTGCAGATGCGCAGCGCGCCGATGGCAGAACCCACAGCGTCCAGATCGCTCATCCGGTGTCCCATAATGATGACCGAATCGCTTTGGCGGATCAGGTCGCACAGCGCCCCCGCAATGATGCGGCTGCGCACATGGCTGCGCTTTTCCACGCCGTGGGATACACCGCCGTAAAACTCAAAGCCGTCGGCGGTTTTTACGGCAGCCTGGTCGCCGCCGCGCCCCAAGGCGATCTCAATGCTTTCGCGCGCCATACGGTGACATTCCGCCAGCGTTTTTCCGCCGTGTCCGACACCGATGGAAAGCGTCACAAAGTGTCCGGGGTGCAGCGCACGGATCTCGTCCAAGATGGCAAAGCGCTCTGCCAGCATCCACTGCACATCGCGCTCCTCCACCACGGCAATATAGCGGCTGTTGGATACGCGGCGCAAAAAGCCGGTGCTGCGGGCAATATATTCCTCCAGCAGCGCATTGATGGCTTCCAGCTCCTTGGCCTGCTCGCTGTCCTTCATATCGTCAAACAGCTCATCGTAGCTGTCAATTACGATGATCAGGCAGGCAGGGCGGCTGTCGTTGTATTCGTCAAGGGTGTTTTTATAAAACGTATCATCGACAAAATACACGATATTGGCGCTGCTGTTGCCCTTGGCGGCGGTGGTGTAGGCGGTAAAGCGGCTCTCCCCTATGGTCATATCCTGACCGTGGGGTCTTGCGCAGACTGCCAGATCCAGCTCCGGGAACGCCTTGCTGACGGGGCGTGTGACCGCGTCCCGCCCCTGCAAAATGGAATCCCGGAAGAAGGTATTATACCACAAAATACGTCCGTCCGCAATCAGCACGACCGGGATGGGCAGCGAGGTCAGGCTATACTGGATGCGGCTGTTTTCAAAGTCTGTGCTGCAAAGCTGCTTGCCCACAAAGGCGCGCAGACGCCGACGCTGCAGCCAGACCAGCAATAGCGCCGCTGCCAGCAGCGCCGCCGGCACGCACAGCAGCTGCGGTGCCGTCATCGCCACGGGAACGACCATAACGGTCAGCGCGGTGACGAGCAGCAGCAAAACTGCCGCAATATCCAAACCATCCTTGTGTTTCATCGCAGATTCCCCGTGGGGCGCTTTGCCCCGGATCATTTGACGTTACCTTGCGAATTATTAGGGCAACACTGCACAATTCCCGCCTTGCGGCTTAAGCACCGCTCCGGCGGCTGCCGCACCTCGCTCGCCGTATCGGCACTTAGAATTATGCGGTGTAGCCTTAGACTTCCAGCAAAATGGGCAAAATCATCGGGCTGCGCTTGGTGCGGCGGTAAATATAGCCGGAAAGCGCCTCCCGCACGCGGGTCTTTACGCTAGCCCAGTCGTGCATATTGTCGGCAAGGCTGCGGTCCAGCGCCATTTCCACCTGATGGCGGGCGCCTTCCATCAATTCCTCGCTCTCGCGCACATACACAAAGCCGCGGCTGACCAAATCGGGACCGGACAAAACCTGCCCGTTCGAGCCGTCGATGGCGACCGTAACGATGATGATGCCGTCCTCGGACAGGTGGTGGCGGTCACGCAGCACCACGTTGCCCACATCGCCCACGCCGTAGCCGTCCACCATAACTGCCCCGGCGGTCACGGTATTTTCCACTGTCATACCGTCCGCGGAGATGCGGATATTCTGACCGTTTTCGGCGATATAGATATTCTGCTTGGGGATATAGCCCAGATGCTCCGCCGTTTCGGCATGGCGCTTGAGCTGCTTGAACTCGCCGTGTACCGGCAGGAAATACTGCGGGTGCGCCAAGGTCAGCATCAGCTTTTGTTCCTCCTGGCAGGCGTGACCGGAAACGTGGGTGGCGTACATATTTTCGTAGATGACCTCGGCGCCAAGGCTCAGCAGCCCGTTGACGACCTTGGTGACGGTCTTTTCGTTGCCGGGGATGGGACGTGCCGAAATGATGATAAAGTCATTGGGACCGACCTTGACCTGACGGTGGCTTGCCTGCGCCATACGGGACAGCGCCGACAGCGGCTCGCCCTGACTGCCGGTGGTGATCAGCACGACCTTTTCCGGCGGATACTTGTTGATTTCGGAGATGTCGATCAGCACGTTATCGGGTGCGTGCAGATAGCCCAATTCCTTTGCCATCTCGGTGTTGGATACCATACTGCGCCCGCTGACAGCCACCTTGCGCCCGGATTCTATCGCCAGGTCGATGATCTGCTGCACGCGGTAGATGTTGGAGGCAAAGGTCGCCACGATAATGCGGCGGTTGCCCGCCTTGACAAACAGGCGGCGCACACCCTCGGCAACGGTCTGCTCGGTTTCGGTAAAGCCGGGGCGCTCGGCGTTGGTGGAGTCTGCCAGCAGTGCCAGCACACCCTTGCGCCCGTACTCGGCAATGGTGGGCAGGTCGGTCACGGCGTCGCCGGACAGCGGCGTGTAGTCCACCTTGAAGTCGCCGGTGTGGATGACCACGCCCGCCGGGCAGGCAATGGCGAACGCCAGCGAATCCGGGATGGAGTGGTTGACGTGGATCGGCTCCACGGTAAAGCAGCCGAGGCTGACCTTCTGGCGGGGGCGGATCTCGTGGAAAATGGCGCTGGAGGCAAGACCATGCTCCTCCAGCTTATTTTTGATAAGACCGATGGTCAGGCGTGCTGCATAGATAGGCACGTTGAATTTTTTGAGCAGGTACGGCAGGCTGCCGATGTGGTCCTCATGCCCGTGGGTGATAAACAGACCCTTGATGCGGTCCTTGTTTTCCAGCACATAGGTAAAATCGGGGATGACGAGATCGACGCCGAACATATCGGAGTCGGGGAACACAAGCCCGCAGTCCACCAGGATCATATCGCCCTGGCACTCATACAGGGTAATATTTTTGCCCACCTCGCCAAGACCGCCCAGCGGGCAGATGTGCATGGGGATGGCGGGGGTCATTTCCAGATGCTCGGGCAGGCGCTGCTTGCGGCGCGGGCGCGGGGCGCGGGGCTGCCCGTTGTTGGCAGGCTGCGCATTGCGGCGCGGACGCGGGGTCTTGGGCTGCTGCGGGGCAGCGGCGGCGGTTTCGGTGCCGGGGTTCTGTACCGGGCGCGGGGCGCGGCGGCGGGGCGGCTTGGCGGTGGGGGCAGCAGCGCCCTCGGCGGCAGGCGGCACGGCGGCGCGGGGATGCGGCGCGCGGCGGGTGTTCGGCTCGGCGCTGTTGGTCTGGCGCGGCGCGGTGTTGCGGCGTTTCGGTTTGAATTCTTCCATATAACCCTCCATATACTGCAAGGGCTGATCTGCACCCTCTGTGCAGATCGGTCTTTCCCTTGGCGAATTTGCGATTTATGTATTTTTGGGAGCGCGTGGCTCGTCTGCTGTTGGATTAGGCGCGAAAGCCCGCCTGAAAAGGCGCGACCGGGCCCGGAAAAAACACACATTGCAAGTCCCTTTTATTATAAACGCATTGGTGCCACTTGTCAAACACTTGCCACACACAGATAAAGCGTATATAATAATAATAATTTTACTACCCGGTTACAGTATTGCCGGAACCATACACGGAGAAGCACCATGAAGCATATAGAAATTTATACCGACGGCGCGTGCAGCGGCAACCCCGGTCCGGGCGGCTGGGGTGCTATTTTGCGCTTTACCACCCGTGACAAGGTGTACGAGAAGGAAATTTCCGGGGGCGATGCCTCCACCACCAACAACCGCATGGAGCTGACCGCCTTTTTGGAGGCACTGCGCCAGCTGAAGGAGCCGTGCGAGATCGACCTGTACAGCGACAGCCAGTATGTCATCAACGGGCTGGAAAAAGGCTGGGCGAAGGGCTGGCGCGCCCGCGGCTGGAAAAAAGCCGACAAGTCCCCTGCCCTGAACCCCGATTTGTGGGCGCCCCTGCTGGCGGAAAGCGAAAAGCACAAAATCACCTACCACTGGCTCAAGGGACACGCAGGACACCCCGAAAACGAGCGCTGCGACCGTCTGGCGGTGGAGCAGAGCAAAAAATACGGCGGACGCCAGCAATAAAAAGGAGCGTACTATGGACGGATTCAACACCTTTGAAAAGCAGGACAAAATTCTTTTGGGTGAAAACAACTCCCCCGAAGCCGCTGCCGCCGCGCTGATTTTGCGCCAGCAGGGCTTTGCGGTGCAGACCTTTGCTGCAGACGCGCCCGCCGACACGGCTGCGCTGCTGGCAGCGCTGGCAGAAAAGGCCGCCGAGCTGGACTGCGCCTTTATTGCTACCGGACATTTTGCCCGCACCGAAACCGACGCCGACGGCGTTTGCCGCATTCTGCCCGCCGTGGACGCCGACGCAGACCAAAGCGCCCTGCTGCGCGGCGCGGACGAGGCGTTGCTGGCGCGTCTGGTACTGCCCTTGGGTGAGTTCACACGCGCGGACGTTAAGGATATTTTGTCCGAAAGCGAGTCCTGACGCCAAACCGCACGATACCGCAAAAAAGCTGCCCGGTTCCGCTTGGAACCGGGCAGTTTTTACTGTCAACGAACTTAATGGGAATATTGCGAACTTTCGGCGGGTTTGTAGGGAACGGTCTATCTCCGCGCTAAGAGCCGCCGCTGTGCGGCGGTTGCGCTCCGAAACGCGCCTGCGGGCGCAGTGACCGTTCCGTGCAGTTGCGCCGCGCGCAGCCAGCGCAGCCAGATAAAAGCCTGCGTACATAATAAACTGCCCGTTGTGCAGCACATAGCCCTTCCCGTTTTCCGGGCGAATCTCATCCCTGCCCTGATTCCCAGGTTCCTCTCCCGGTCTTATTTTTGGAAGAACGGTGAAAAATCAAAGGTGGCAAAATAATCCTGTGGCGTTTCGGCGCGGCGGATCAGCTGATGCGTGCCGTCCTCCTTCAGCAGCACCTCGGCGCTGCGCAGCTTGCCGTTGTAGTTGTAGCCCATCGAAAAGCCGTGGGCGCCGGTATCGTGGATAAACAGGATATCCCCGATGTCGATTTTGGGCAGCATACGGTCGATGGCAAACTTATCGTTATTCTCGCACAGCCCGCCGGTGACATCGTATTTATGGTCGCAGGGGGCGTCCTCCTTGCCCAGCACGGTGATGTGGTGGTAGGCACCGTACATCGCCGGGCGCATCAGGTTGGCGGCGCAGGCATCCACGCCGATGTACTCTTTATAAATGTGCTTTTCGTGCAAAACGGTTGTGACCAGTGCGCCGTAGGGGGCCAGCATATAGCGCCCCATCTCGGTAAAGATGGCGACATCTCCCATCCCGGCGGGTACAAGAATTTTTTCAAACATCCGGCGCACGCCCTCGCCGATGGCGGCGATATCGTTGGCGCGCTGGTCGGGGCGGTAGGCAACGCCCACGCCGCCCGACAGGTTGATGAACTTGATCTTGGCACCGGTACGCTTGTGCAGCCGCACCGCCAGCTCAAACAGAATGCCCGCCAGCTTGGGATAGTATTCGTCCGTCACGGTGTTGCTGGCCAAAAACGCATGGATGCCGAATTCCTCTGCCCCCAGCGCCATCAGGCGTGTGTAGGCCTCGGCCATCTGATCCTCGCTCATACCGTACTTGGAGTCGCCGGGGTTATCCATAATTCCGTTGCCCAGCTCAAACACGCCGCCCGGGTTGTAGCGGCAGCAGACGGTCTTGGGTACCCCTGCCACGTTTTTGAGAAACTCCACATGGGTCAGATCGTCCAGGTTGATGTACGCCCCCAGCTCATACGCCTTTTGCATATCCTGCACCGGGGTGTCGTTGGAGGAAAACATAATATCGCTGCCCGCAAAGCCGCACGCCTCGCTCATCAGCAGCTCGGTGTAGCTGGAGCAGTCTACGCCGCAGCCCTCCTCCTGCAGGATTTTGAGCAGGTAGGGGTTCGGGGTCGCCTTGACGGCAAAGTATTCTTTGTAGCCTTTGTTCCAGCTGAAGGCGGCATTTACGCGGCGGGCGGTTTCCCGGATCGCCTTTTCATCATACAAATGAAAGGGCGTGGGGATGTCGGCGGCGATCTGCTTTGCCTGTGCAAGGGTGATAAACGGCTTTTTCTGCGGCATGTACGGTCATTCCTTTCCCAACAAATCTATGGTAACACCGCACAATTCCCGCCTGACGGCTTAAGCACCGCTCCGGCAGCTGCGGCACTTAGAATTATGCGGTATTGCCATATGGCTCTATTATATGCCTTTTTGCGCTGCGGGGCAAGCTGTTTTTGCAAGCGCCCTCACTCCGCATGGGGGCTTTGCATATGCAGCTTGGCTGCCAGCAGACGGTTATCCAGCTGGCGGCAGGTCCAGATATAGGCGGGGTACAGGAACAGGCAGGCAGCCACCCACGCGGCGGGGTTTGCCATAATCGCGCCCAGATAGCCCAGCAGCGGCACCAGCGCCAGCGCCACGGCAGTGCGGGCGACCATCTCCGCCACGCCCGCAAGCATGGCCAGGCTGGAAAAGCCCAGCCCCTGAATGGTATACCGCCAGACGATCAGCCAGCCCAGCGGGATAAAGAACACGCTGTTCCAGAACAGATACTGCCGACCCATAGCCACGATCTCAACTTCCTTGGAGGTGTCGAGGAACAGCCCCATAATGGTGATGTCGGCGTAGTGCAGGATGATAAGCGATGCCACGGCGTAGATTGCTGCGATGATCAGTGCGCTGTTCACGCCCTTGCGCACGCGGTCCATACGGGCTGCGCCGAGATTTTGCCCGGCGTAGGTCGCCATAGCGGTGCCGATGCTTTCCAGCGGGACGGTCAAAAGGCTCATCGTCTTGCCGGCGGCGGTGACAGCTGCCACGGCGGTGCTGCCCAGCACGTTGACGGCAGACTGCATAATGACACTGCCGATGGCGGTAATGCTGCACTGCAGCCCCATCGGCACACCGATGCCCATCAGGCGCACGCAGGCGCTTTTGCTGAAAGCGCGCTCCTCCCGGTTCATTTTCAGGTCGGTGAATTTACGGCAAAGCACCGCAAGGCTCAGCACGCCGGAAATCGCCTGTGCAATATCGGTGGCAAGCGCTGCCCCCAGCACCCCCATACGAAACGGCACGATCAGCAAAACATCCAGACCGATGTTCAGCGCGCTGGTCAAAATCAAAAAGTACAGCGGGGTCTTGCTGTCGCCCAAGGCGCGCATAATGCCCGCGACCATATTGTACAGAAAAATAAACGGGATGCCCGCAAAGATCCAGCCAATATACAGCACAGCCCCATCCAGAATATCATCCGGGGTCTGCATCAGCTCCAGCATCGGGCGGGTAAGCGCCACCGTAAGCACGGTAAGCACCGCCGACAGCGCGATGCACAGCCATGCGGCGTTGGCAACGTGGCGGCGCAGATCTGAAAAATCCTTGGCGCCGAACAGCTGTGCAATGGGAATGGCAAAGCCGTTGCAGATGCCGATGACAAAGCCCAGGATCAGATAGTTGACCGAGCCGGTGGAGCCGACGGACGCCAGCGCACTGACGCCGCAGAACCGCCCCACGATGATGGTATCCGCCAGCGAATAAAACTGCTGAAACAGGTTGCCCAGCACCAGCGGAAACGTGAACAGCAGGATGACCCGCATCGGGCTGCCGTGTGTTAAATCCTTTGTCATAGTAGTACCTCTATTGTTTTTCCCTCTATAATGCAGTGCCCGCGTTTCGGCACTGCATTTGCTGCGAGTGGTATTATAGCACGGCTGGCGGTAAAATCAAGAGTGCCGGGACGAGAAATTGAGCGCATTTTTTGTCTTTCTTTCGTGAAAAAAGCACAAAAACACCCGCAATGCAAAATAGCATTGCGGGTGTTTTGCGCTGGAGCTGCTAAGCAGATTTGAACTGCTGACCTCATCCTTACCAAGGATGCGCTCTACCAGCTGAGCTATAGCAGCAGATGGCGACCCGAATCAGGCTCGAACTGACGACCTCTAGCGTGACAGGCTAGCGTTCTAACCAACTGAACTACCGGGCCATGCTCCAACGTATCGCCCCATCACGGGGCAACTTTGTTATTATAGCGGATGGTGGCGGAAATGTCAAGCCCTTTTTGCTGTTTTTCGGCATAAAACAAAAAAGGCACCGAATCATCGGTGCCTTTTGGCAGGGGTAGAAGGATTCGAACCCTCGGCACGCGGTTTTGGAGACCGCTGCTCTACCAACTGAGCTATGCCCCTACGGAAAGCGCCCACGATGCAAAATGGCATTGTGGGCGCTTGAGTTGGAGCTGCTAAGCAGATTTGAACTGCTGACCTCATCCTTACCAAGGATGCGCTCTACCAGCTGAGCTATAGCAGCAAATGGCGACCCGAATCAGGCTCGAACTGACGACCTCTAGCGTGACAGGCTAGCGTTCTAACCAACTGAACTACCGGGCCATGCTCCAACTTATTGCGCCGTTTCGGCGGCTGCAACGTTAGTTATTATAGCAGGCAGATGACAAAAAGTCAATAGGTTTTTCAACTTTTTTCAAAATTTTCCCACAAGCAACTTTTACACCTGCCTGTGCCGCTTTTTGCCCCGCAATTGCAAAGCTGCCGGTTCTGTGGTATAATTTTATTAATGGCAACACCGCGCAATTCCCGCCTTACGGCTTAAGCACCGCTCCGGCGGCTGCGGCACAGCATCTGCGTTGCCAAAATGCTCGCCAATACACAAAGTATTGCCTGCGCTTTATTGTTCGGTGTTGCCTTATTGAAAAAATCTTGGCTCGGTACCCTGCCACACGCCCCACAGCCCCTTGGCGTGGCGGCTAAGCATAATCGCCGCCGCCAGCGCTGTCCCCACGCCCGCCTCGGTGCCGTACTGCATACCGGCAAGGGGTACCGCCAGCAGCGGGATCAGCACAGCCCCCACCGGCAGATACCCCCACAATAGCACTGCCGCGCCGCCCGCAAGGCAGCACAGTAGACCTGTGACGGGCAGGTAGAGAATCAGCCATGTGCAGGTGACTGCAACGCCCTTGCCGCCGTGAAAGCCGTGCCACACCGACCAGTTGTGTCCCAGTATTGCCCCCAGCCCCGCGTACAGCACGGCGGTGCGCCCCAGTTCCGGCGCGGCATACCGCACACAGAACCAGACCGCCAGCACGGTTTTGGCAACATCCCCTGCCAGCACGGCAAAGCCCGCCGCCTTGCCCAGCTGCGCCGTGATGTTCGCCATACCGGGGTTGCCTGTACCCAGCGCCCGTGCGCTTTTGCCGGTAAGGCTGCGTGCAACCGCCTCTGCCGTCAGAAACCCGCCCAACAGATACCCTGCCAAAAGGCAGATGCCCCTGAGATACCCACCGTATGCCTGCATGGTATTTCCCCCTTTGCGGATATTTTTGCCCGGTTTTTGCGGGCGCAATCACAATAAAGGAGCTTTGTTATGGAACTTTCAGAGCTGCAGAACGAATGTCTTGCCTGCCGCCGCTGCCCCTTGTGCGAGACCCGCACCCATGTGGTGTTCGGGCAGGGCGTACCCAACGCCGAGGTGCTGTTTGTCGGCGAAGGTCCCGGCGCCAGCGAGGACGAGCAGGGCTTGCCCTTTGTGGGGCGCAGCGGTCAGCTGCTGGACCATTATCTGGAGGCGGTCGATTTAAGCCGCGACAAAAACGTGTTCATTGCCAACATCGTCAAATGCCGTCCGCCCCAGAACCGCGACCCCCTGCCGGAGGAAACACAGGCGTGTCTGCCGTGGCTGCGCAGGCAGTTCCAGCTTTTACAGCCCAAAATCGTTGTCTGCCTGGGGCGCGTGGCTGCCCAGCAGCTGATCGATCCCGGCTACTCGGTGACGCACGACCACGGCAAATTTGTGGAAAAAGGCGGCACGCTGTTTATGGCAACCTACCACCCCGCCGCCCTGCTGCGCTACCCTGCCAACAAGCCTGCCGTTTTCGGCGATTTTGTAGCCCTGCGCGCAAAGATCCGCGAGCGCTGCACCCATACCTATTAAAAAAGGAGATGACCGCCGATGCCGGAAACGCTCGCCCTGACACTGCCCATCCGGCAGCTGGCGGAATTTTTGCTGCGCACCGGCAGCATCGACAGCCGGTTTTCGGGCTTTGACCGCGCGCTGGAGGGTGCCCGCCTGCACCGCAAGCTGCAAAAGGTGGCGGTAAAAAGCCACCCCGATTACAAAGCCGAGGTCACGATGCGGGCGCAGTATGCGGTAAGCGGCATCGACTACACGCTGGAAGGCCGCGCTGACGGCATTTTTACCGACACCGACGGCACCGCCGCCATCCACGAGATCAAGACCACCACCCAGCCGCCCGAGCTGATCACCGGTGAGCAGTTCCCCGAGCATTGGGCGCAGGCACAGATTTACGCCGCCATCTATGCGCAGCAAAACGATTTGCCGCGTATGCGCGTTCAGCTGACCTACTATCAGGTGGACGAAGAGCTGGAATTTGATTTTGCCCACGAGTATTCGGCGGCGGCTTTGCAGGATATCGTCACCGACCTGCTGACCCGCTATGCGCCGTGGGCAAAGCGGGTGGCGCTCTGGCGGGCAGAGAGCCGCGCCAGCCTGCAGACGCTGCATTTTCCTTTTTCCGATTACCGTCCCGGGCAGCGTGCCATGATGAACGCCGTGTACACCACCTGCCAACAGGGCGGGCAGCTTTTGTGCCAGGCCCCGACCGGCATCGGCAAAACGATGAGCGTTTTGTACCCTGCGCTGAAGGCCGTGGGCGATGGCGGACCGGTTTTTTACCTGACAGCCCGCGGCACCACCCGCTTGGCGGCAGAAAATGCGCTGCACATTCTGCGGCGGGCAAACCCCGAACTGCGGCTGCGCAGCATTACCCTGACCGCCAAGGACAAAATCTGTATGCTGCCCCGCCGGGACTGCACGCCCGAAGCCTGTCCCTACGCAAACGGCTACTATACCCGCGTCAAGGACGCCCTGTGGGACACCTTGGACACCCCGGAGCTGACCGCCGACGCGCTGCACGCCGCCGCCGAAAAGCACCGCGTCTGCCCCTTTGAGCTGGGTCTGGACCTGAGCCTTTGGAGCGATGTTGTGATTGGGGATTACAACTACCTGTTTGACCCTGTCGTGCGGCTGGAACGGTTTTTTGAGCTGCGCGGCGACTACCTGTTCCTGCTGGACGAAGCGCACAATCTGCCCGGACGCGCCCGCGATATGCACAGTGCGGCACTATGCAAAAGCGCGTTTATGCAGGCAAAAAAGAGTTTAGGCAAGGGCAAAAGCAGCCTGAAAAACGCGCTGAACAAGGTAAACGCGCAGTTTATCGAATGGCGCAACGCCTGTGAGGAAGCGGGCAGTCACCGCACGGTGTTCGGCAAGGAACTGCCCGACGCCTTTGTGCGCGCCCTGACCAAACTGTGCGACCCGTTGGAGATTTGGCTGGACGAGCATCGCGACCCCGGCGAAACGCACGATGCGATGCTGCAGCTGTATTTTGATGTGCGCGGTTTTTTGCGCTGTGCCGACACCTTTGACGAACACTTTGTGTTCCAGACCTCTGCCCACGGCAGTGAGGTGCGCGCCGTTCTTTTGTGCTTGGACCCCAGCGCCTTTCTGGCGCAGGATTTTGCCAAAGGGCGTGCGGCGGTGCTGTTCAGCGCCACACTCTCCCCCGCCGGATACTACAAGGATCTTTGCGGCATCCCCGAAGCAAAGGCGGTGGCGCTGCGCAGCCCCTTTCCGCGGGAAAATCTGGGGCTGTGGTGTGCCAACCATATCAGCACCCGTTACAAAGACCGCGACGGCTGCATAACGCAGATCGCCGAGCTGCTGGCAGAGCTGGTAAGCGCCAAGCCCGGCAACTATCTGGCGTTTTTCCCCAGCTACAGCTATATGCAAAAGGTCGCCGACGCCTTTGCGCAGCTTTGCCCCGCCATCGACACGCTGTGTCAGACCTCCGGCATGGAGGAAGCGCAGCGCGCTGAATTTCTGGCGAAATTCACCCCGCATCCCGGCGGCACTCTGCTGGGCTTTGCCGTGATGGGCGGTGTCTTTGGTGAGGGTGTGGACCTTACCGGCGACCGGCTGATCGGCGTGGCGGTCATCGGTCCGGGGCTGCCGCAGGTGGGACCGCGCCAGGAGCAGCTGCGGGAGTATTTTGATACAACGCGCGGCGCGGGGTTTGACTATGCGTATCGGTTCCCCGGTATGAATAAGGTCCTGCAGGCCGCCGGGCGGGTCATACGCACCCCCGACGACAAAGGCGTGGTGCTTTTGATCGACGACCGCTTCGCCACGCCCGACACCCGCCGCCTGATGCCCCCGCACTGGGGGGATTTGGAATACATAGGCTCTGCCGCCGAATTGCAGGCGGTTCTGCATAACTTTTGGAAAGAGGAATCTGTACCATGACAAAATCTCAAAAGCACCTTTTTTCCTTGTACGGTACCGGCATTTTAATTGCTATGCTGATTTTTTTCCTGCACGCGCATCCTCTGATCGTATTTGACACCGATGACTGGCTGTACATCTATTACACCCGCCCTCCCTTTCTGCTTTGGGGTGACTGGAATCCCTCCCGTATATTGCCGGAAGTATTTATGCCTCTATGTTCTCAGCTTGCCGTATGGTTCATTTACCCTTTTTCGGGGGATTATATTGCTTCCCTTTCTTTCATGCATGGTACCGTATTAAGTCTTTTCATTACAGGTTATGTATTAGCCTTCACTCTGTTTGCTCAAAAAAAACTGCACGCCTCATTTGCCTGTTCTGTCACAGTCGGCACGCTGTTCTTGCTGATGCACTTCTGGATTTTCCGCAGTGCTGACAGCGGGAATGCCTTCCTGTTTGCTGCCGCCGATACAACCTGCATATTTTATTATACCATTCCTTCTCTTTTAAACCTCACCTTGATTTTTCTGTTTGAGAGTTTCCCTTTTCTGACGGATTTGCATGATCGTTCTCGTCTGTGGCAAAAGGGCATCGTCATCGCGCTGGTGTATTTTGCTCTGTTTTCCAACCTGTATTCGTCCTATCTTCTGGCAATATGGGCAGGTGTAGATTTCCTTTATACGGGCGGTCTCCTTCTTGCCTCCCAAAAAAAGAAGGATTGTACTGCACCGGCACTTGTTTCCCGCATTCTGTACGAGTGCGCTATAATTCTTGCATGGTTCACCTCTGTGATATTTGAGTTTAGCGGCGGACGGGCGGATAGTCTGGGTGAAAGACCCTTTATGGAAAGCCTTTCTTTAACATTTTCCCTTGCCAAGGAGCGCATTTCCAATTGCAATCCTGTGTTTTCAGGATTTGTATTCTTCACCCTGATTGTGTTTTTTATCGAGATCCTGGTAAATTTTGTACGCAAAAAGAGTCAATTCTCCACCCTGCTCTGGTTGGCAAAGGGAATCCTCGCCATCACGCTGT
>SFOX01000007.1 GCA_004552305.1 Subdoligranulum variabile
ATAATGGGAGGCACAAAACCGGCAATCAGGGACGCCACCACAAAAATGGTCCAGTCTTTCTTTGTATTCAACGCAGAAACCGGCGGCTTTGCCGGGTGACGCAGCGCTGCAAAAAGCGGCGTATCAAGAAGCAGCAACGTCACAGGCACAGTCATTGCCAGTAAGGCAACCAGCCCCAAAGCGGAAAACAGCATGACGGAAAGATAGGTCAGGTTGTTTGCATCAATAGGATTGGGGGCAGGGATCGCTTTCATAAAGAAGTCGACCGTAGCAAAAATGAATCCGCGGCTGATCATGCCCGAACCGTGGGTGGAATCTGCGGGATTGTACACAACGCGGGCGGTGTTTTCAGAAAAGCTGCCGTAAGTATGACCAATTTCAACTTTTACATCCGGGTTATCCAAATCGGCTTCCGCGAAAGTTCCCGGCACGCCGAAATTGATGGTTTCTTTCATCTCCCGCTTGACACTCAAATCTCCCGGCCAGTAACCTTCGACCGGTGCAAAGCCGATGCGGGAGTACGGGTCATACAGACCTGCGGCAAACCCCAGATTGATGCCCTTTGCCACGTCGCCCAAGGGGCTGAAAGGAGGCGCCATAATCAAAGCGGCATCCACCTTGCGCACATAGTGATCGGGGTCTTCGCGCTGCTGCGTGCCATAGTCATTCATAACACGGACTACGTTGCCGCCGCCCTTGGAGTAGCCGGCAATACCGATATGTGCGTTATCGATGTAGTCTAAATTGTCATACACATAATCGATCAATTCCTGAAAGCCGAACGTTGTACTGTTTCCTACACCGATGGAGGAATGTCCTGCGGACAAAAGATCCAAGACAAAAACATCGTACCCGCGGCGAGCCAGTTCCACCGAGGCCAAACGGACACTTTCTGCCGTGCTGTCATTGCCGGGGCTGTAAATGATTGCCGGAACGGGATTTTCAGCGGAAGCGGTTTTGGGGCGGTATTCCAGAAAACGTACTACATCACCCTTGTTTGTGTCAATGCTGAGGTCATAAACTTTTACGTTGCCCCCATCGGTTATACCGCACCAAGTGCCGATCATACTAATAAGACACAGTGCCAAACAGACAAGCAGGGCAATCAGGCTCTTTTGTTTTTTCATCGTTTTCATTCTCCTAGTTCAGGAACGTGCCTGTGATTTTGGTATGAGCGCAGACAGGGATCCTTTTGTTATCCCTTTTTACAGATCTTTACTGCCTGCGGCGGTCATAGGTTTTCATTGTCTGTGTTTTTACCACCCCTTCTTATTCATTTTATTCATTGCCGATTTACTTCCGGCACTTCGTGCCTTCCGTGTCCCTTTGCTATGGGCGCAACGTCGCGATCACCGCACACACCGCATAAGGGAATTGGTCATACAGTAAGCCCACACGCAAAGCAGCTCGCTTTGTTTTTTGTGCAACTTTTTCTATTTTTATTGAACATCTTGAATCTTTATGTTAGTATTATACCACAAAAACGCAACAGGAAAAGCAAATGCTTTTCCTGTTATGGACATTTATTGACATTGTGGAAAGGTCAGACAAGATGCTTGCTAAATTCGAAAAGCGCGCCTATGCCGGCAGTGAGCGCGTCTGGGTGGGAAAATATCGCAACCTGCACAACATTGCGCACTGGCATATGGAGCACGAACTGATTGCCTGTGCAGAAGGCAACGCCAAAGTGATGCTGGATGATACGACCTACCGCCTTGCGCCGAATCAGTGTGTATTCTGCCAAAGCGGCAGCGTACATTCCATTGATGCCGACCCGGACAGTTTGTTGTACGTCTGCCTGTTTAATGAGAATATCTGCGCTTCTGTCACACAGGTATATCAGCCCGTTACGCCGCTTTTTCGGGACCGATACGGGGTTTTGCAAACGCTGTCTGATTTGCGGCACGAGCTTTCCGACCGACAGCTTTTTTTTGAAACAAAAGCCGACGCCATGATCACCGAGCTGGTGATTTCTGTTTTTCGCGGAGAACCCCTGACCGCCGCCGTCCACCAGACCAGCGAGGTCACCACACGCTACAAACAATTGCTGAACCGTATGGACAACGAGTATGACAGCCTGACCTTTCAGAATGCCGCTGCCTTTATGAATGTGTCCGAAGCCTATTTTTCCCGCTATTTTAAGAAGCAGAGCGGGATGACCTTCTCGCAGTATCTGAATGTTGTCCGCGTGGAAAAGGCGGTGCAGCTCATCAACGCTCACCCCGAACGTAAGCTGACCGACATCATGCTGTGCTGCGGCTTTAACACGATCCGCAACTTTAACCGTGCTTTTAAGGAAATCACCGGGTATTCCCCCCGTGGGATCCCCGCCGGTTATGTACTGAATACGCGCTCCGTTCCCACGGTGCAGGACACGTTTGACCCCACCTCCGAGGCGGAGTTGGTAACGGAATAATTGCGACGCTGCCCACCTTTGCGGGACTTAATGCACTGTTTCTGAAAAAATTTCAATAAGATAAAAGGCGCTACCAAGACGGTGGCAATGTATAAGGACGTGTTTGTTCCCTGCATGGGACAGGACATTGAAAAGGTGATTTAAGGCGATACGTCAGAACCGGGCAGCACACGGCAAAAACCGTGTGCTGCCCAGTTCTATTTTTGTTGCCTTTTATGATTTACTGTCGGTATAGAAATCACGGCTATTTTTGACAAAAAGAGAACACATTCACTGGACAAGGCGAAAAGAGGCGGTATAATACTACTATAGGGCAAAATCGGCACAAAAATGCTGGTCTTGCGGTCCTGAGGGAACAACGGCTCTTTTTGGAGGCTTTCGTGAACGGATATTTTTATGTCTTAACAGGCATTGATCTTGTTGTGCTGAGCTTTATGTGCATCCTCACAAAGCTGAGCGAGTCCTTGAGCAAAAAGCAAAAATGAGGGTTCTTTCTCGCCTTTGCGCTTATTGCGGTAATTTCAGGCTTGGAAATGGTTACCCTTGCCGTTGACGGTGCGCCGGCAAAGCTGCGTTGGATGAATATTTTATCGAACTATCTGGGCTTTGGGCTGTCGCCCGCCGTGCCGCTTTGCTTTGTGTATGTGCTGGATAAAAAATCGCTGCCCCGGCATAGCTTCAAGGCGGCGGTATGCTGCGAGATCGGGTATCTTTTCTTTTTTGCGCTTTCCATACCCTATGGTGCGGTGTTTTCCGTCAGCGCAGATAATGTCTACACGCGCGGCAGGTACTGTTTTGTTTATGTCATCCTGTACCTTGCATCGCTTTTGTACCTCTCGGCGTCCATGGTAATCACAAACCGGGCGTTTCAAAACCGGAGCCGGGCTTTGATCTGCCCGCTTATGGGCTTTCTGACGGTTGTCACTGTCATTCAGGTGGCGCTGCCCGATTTGCACGTGACCTGGATGTGCGTTACCTTGCTGTCGCTGCTGTACTTTACCTATTGCAACGAGATGTGGAACCAGCTGGATGCGCTCACCGGGCTTTTGAACCAGAACAGCTATCTGAACCGAACGGCAGAGATGCGCAGCAGCGGCGGTTTGCTGATTGCCTTTGATGTGGACAGCTTCAAGCAGATCAACGACTGCTACGGGCATTTGCAGGGCGACGCCTGCCTTGCCGCGATTACCGCGTGTCTGAAAAAGGCTTACGCGAACGATGGGTAATTGCTATCGCATCGGCGGAGATGAATTTTGTGTGCTGCTGAAGAATGCCGCCAAGGAAGCTGCCTGCAAGGAGGAGTTTTTGCATCCAAATACTTGACAAAAGCAACTTTGTTCGCTATATTGACTAAATAAAAAAGGAGAAGATGCCCGTTCGGGGATGTCCTCTCCTTTTTTATTTGGCTTTTATGCGATGATGCCTTTATTCGGTCAACGCCCACGCGCCCATAAGAACCGTCAGAAACAGGATGTTGGAAACCGTGAACAACGCAAAATAGCGTCCTTTTTGGGTCGGCAATTCTCTTGCAATTTCGCGATACGAGATAAGGCTCGCCATGGAGGCGATCAGCGTGCCAAGACCGCCAAGATTTGTGCCGATAATCAGGGCGCGGATATTTTCTGTAAACCCCGAAAGCAGGATCGCCGCAGGCACATTGCTGGTTACCTGTGAGGCAAGCACAGAAACCCATACCTCGTGACCGGTCAGAATATGCTGCAGCCATCCGGAAAATGCGGCAAAACGCCCCAAGTTGCCAATAAAGATAAAGAGCGCAACAAAGGTGAGAATCAGCGAATAGTCAACGCGGTGTAATGTGTCCCGGTTTGCCAGAAGCACACCGGTCAGAACGGCAGCAAACGCGATACCATAGGGCAGAATTCGCAGTACCGCCAACAGACAGAGCACGAATAAAATACTGTACAGCGATAATAGAGCCTTGCTTGCTCTCGACGCAACCTCAGAATGTGCCAGGGTGATCTCTGCGCCGCGGCGGCACAGCCCCGCCGCCCATAGTGCAAGAAGTGCCAGCGACAGGATAGAGTAGGGAAGCATCAGCAAAACAAAAGAACCCATATCCATGCCGCTTTTTCCATACAGGTACAGGTTTTGCGGATTGCCAAGAGGCGTTAGCATACTGCCGAGGTTTGCGGCTATCGTCTGCATACAGACGATGGGAAACAGCAGCTTATCGCGAACGGCGGTATCCAATCTGTTTAGAACGACAAATGTGAACGGAACAAAAGTGAGAAGCGACACATCATTGGTGATCACCATGCTCGAAAAAAAGCACAGCCCCACCAGAACAGCCGTCAACTGAAACGTTGTACGGGTATGGGACAGCAGTGCGCGCCCAAGCCAATCGAAAACGCCCTGCCCCCGCAGCCCGGTCATAACCGTCATAAGTGAGAACAAGATCGCAAGCGTGCGAAAATCAATATACCCAAGATATTCTGCATCCGGAGGAACAAAGCAGGAGGAAACCAAGGCCAGACAGGCAGCAATGCTTAGAACCGGCTCTTTTTGAAAAATACGTGGAATCGCCATGGCAGGAAGCTCTTTTCCGTAATTTTACTTTTCAAATGCTGTGCCGCAAACGCTGGCAAAGCATGGTTTGAAATGGGTTTTAGGCAGCACCGCATAATTCTAAGTGCCGAAGCGGTGCTTAAGCCGTAAGGCGGGAATTGTGCGGTGTTGTTTTTACTATTATACAATAAAAGCCGATCCGGTACAAGCCAGAAGAAGGAATTCCTGTGACATGTGCATTATAACGTAATTACGGAGTAAACTCCATTGAATTATGCATGAATACATTGTATACTATGGCAGCAAACTTCCACCGCAGTGCTCAGGGCGCGAAAACCTCCGCCGAAAAGGCGTACAATGTCCTGCGAGATAAACGACGGGAATATAATCGCCTTTACCAGATGGGGCTTGACACCGACAGCTTCGATAACGAAGCGTTTGATGCCGCCTTGCAGGAAATACGCGCCAACCGCCTGCCGGAGTATCAGAGCAAGATAAGCGATGCTAAGGAGAAAGCCAAAGAGCAGTTCCGCGATGAGTTTATCGGTGCGCTGAATAACAATATCAACAACGCTTTACGCTCTATCCGCGAGTTGAACCGCGCATTGCGCACGCCTTTTTCAGAGGATTCGTATGCGTTTCAGGTGCAGCCAAACCCGGATTACCGCCGCTTTTATCAGATGCTGACCGATCCTATGAACCTCCAGAGCCGCACGCTTTTTGCGGACACCTTCCAACAGAAATACGCTGCCGAAATTGAGGAGCTGTTCCAGATCCTGACCGACACCAAGACCGGGGACATCGACAAGCGTGTGGAAAAATACACGAACTACCGTACCTATCTGCAATTTGACCTGACGGTCACAACGCCGGACGGCACGGTGCAGCGCTTGTCGCGTATGATGAACAAAAAGTCCGGCGGCGAAACACAGACCCCGTTCTACATTGCTGTGTTGGCATCCTTTGCCCAGCTTTACCGCACCGATCGTGACCCGCGCGGCAGTACGCTGCGGTTGATCGTATTTGACGAGGCGTTTTCCAAAATGGACGGAGAGCGCATTGCCCAGAGCATTAAAATGCTGCGGGAACTGAATTTTCAGGTTCTACTGGCTGCACCGCCAGATAAGATTGGGGATATTTCCACCCTTGTGGATCGCAATTTGATCGTGCTGCGCAAGGGACACACCACCATTGTGCGCGCCTTTGATCCACGGGAGGTCGATGATGCAAACGCTTGAAACCAAGTTGCTCAACGCATTGCTGGACGGGTATGAGCGCAGCCGCGGTTATGCCGAAAACCGTGCCCAGAAACAACGCATCCGTTTGCGAATGTACGGGGATGCTCGCTGCGATTTTACAGACTATGATATCGAGGATCACGCTGCCCGTTGTGCCGTAAACGATGCGGCTCAGACGTTGGCGTCGCAAAACCTTGTGAGTCTGGAATGGATGCGCGGTGAGGAAGGGCATATTCTGCATCGGATTGTGCTTTGCCCCGATGCCGTGAACGATGCCTACCGTTTTTGCGCGCGTACACCGTTGGCTGACACCGCTGCCCAATTAGAAAACCGCCTTGTGCAGGCACAGCAGGAGATGGCAGCAGAATGGGCGCAACAGTATCTTGCCGAAGAACTGGATTTTTTGCGGCGCAACCGCCGCCCGCGAGCAAACTTTCCCGCAGACGGGGTAGAGCTGGACGGCTGGCTGATTGTTTTGCGTGCTGCTGCCGCACAGTCTGCCGAGCATCCTTTGTTGGAGCGCGTGTTCTCGGTTCGATATCTGGGCGACAGCAAGGCATTTGAAAATCGATACCGTACTCGGCTGCTCAGCGTATTGGAAAAGCACCTGTTGCCGGATGCCGACGAAATGACGACCGAGGATCGTCTGCGGCAGGTAGGGCTGGAAAAATACCCGGAATGGTTCAGTCTTTGCGGCGCGGTGCGTTTTTATTGGTCAGAGGATCGAACGCTGGATGCCGCACCCCTGCGTGACGGTTTGCAGATCAGCGCGTCAGATGTCCAAGATACAACCCTCCGGTTGGCACCGCAAGTGCGCATATTGTTGTTTATCGAAAACAAAGCCAACTACTACGATTATATCCGCAACCACACCGACCCCACACAGGTTGTAGTATACCATGGTGGCTTTTACAGCCCACAGCGTGGTCGGTTCTTTCAAAAGCTGTGCCGCGCAGTCGGGCTGGGTGTACGGTTGCTGCATTGGGGAGATATTGACCTGGGCGGATTTCAGATGGACAGCCGTCTGCGCCGGGAAGTCGACCCGCGCATCCTGCCGTGGCGCATGAGTAAGACCGAGTTGACCGCCCACCGCGACCAAGCCGCCAACTTTGATGATACCTATGCTGCCAAGCTGGCAGAACTGCTGGATGACCCCATGCTGCGCGACAGCCGCGAAACACTCTTGTATATGCTGCAGCACCGTCTGCGCTTAGAGCAGGAGGTATTGATCGAGGATGCCCCGTAGCGGGGTGTGGATGAATCATCCGCACCACCTTTTATGGCGTTCTTGCCGGGTCGTGTAGCTGTTTTTCTGTTTTACTGTCGGCAAAAAATGTACGCAATGGGCGACAGCGAAATACGGAGGCAGAACGCGCGGCTCTTTGCAAATTCTCAGCTGTGGAAAACCGATAAGAATGGAAATCCGCGGCTTTCCTTGCAATTTTCCGGCGAACGTGTTACATTTAGTATAAAAACAAAAGGGGGCGTGCCGGATATGATTCGTTTGGCCCTTGTCGAAGATGACGAGCTCTACCGCAGCCAGCTGCGCGAATATATTGACAAATACAGTGCGGTGTCGGGCGAAAAATTTACCGTGACCGAATTTTCCGATGGCGACGAGATTGCACTTGGCTATAAGGCTGTCTATGACATCATCCTGATGGACATCGAGATGAAGTTTATGGATGGAATGATGGCTGCCGAGGAAATCCGCAAGGTCGACACCGAGGTTATCATTATCTTCATCACAAATTCACCGCAGTATGCCATCAAGGGCTATGCCGTCGATGCGCTGGACTATGTGTTGAAGCCGGTCAGCTACTATGCGTTTTCGCAGAGGCTCGGTCGCGCTGTGGAGCGTGTGGCGCGCCGCGCACGGCACTTTTTGCAGATCAACGCCCACGGCACGGCACATAAGCTGGATACTTCGTCCATTTATTGGATCGAGAACTGCGGGCATGACTTGGTCTTTCACACGGCGGAAGGGGAACTGACCGCCCCGGGCTCCATGACGGAAACTGAGGAAAAATTGGCGCAGGACAGCTATTTCCGTGTAAACAAGGGCTGCCTTGTGAATCTGGAACACGTGGATCGAATGGACGGTGAGGATGCCGTTGTCCACGGTGACCGCGTGCCGCTGGCCCGAGCGCGGCGCAAGGCATTTCTGGATGCACTGAATGACTATATCAACGGGGCAGGGTGACGATATGCCGCTGAAAATCCCTTATTATGAGATGGATATCCCGCGCCTTGTCACAGCGCTGGCAGACTGGCTGGCCTGCCTTTTGTACCTGCGGTTTCTGCCTCCGCGCTACGACGGGGTCAGGCGTGCGGCGCTGTACGGGGGTGCCTTGGCGGCATTGGCGCTCTATCTTGTGGCCACCGACGGCTTTGACGGCTGGCGGTTCAATGTGTTGTATGCGGTTTCTGTCGCGCTTATGCTGCTTTTTATGGCGGCGTCCACCCGTGCCGACCGCTGGCAGGTGGGGTATTTCTGCACGCGGGCGTTTATTCTGGCGGGTTTTGCCGGGGCGCTGACATGGCAGATGTATGTATATTTTGCGCGTGACATCGCGGTATTGCAAAGCCTGCCTGCGCTGGCACTTTTTATTGCGGCGGGGTTCGGCATCATCTTCGGTCTGATGTGGCTTCTGGAGGATGGCGGTAGCACGGGCAGCGTTCAGTTTGACATTCGACCCCGCACGACCTGCATTGCGGCGGTTATGGCGACGGCCATCTACATTTTGTCCAGCATCAGCTATACGCAGCTGAACACGCCTTTTTCGGCCCGCGGCACGATGGAAATTTACACAATGCGCACGGTCGTCTACTTCGGCGGCGTGGCACTGTTGTTTGCGTATCAATCGCAGCTGCGCGATTTATTGACACAGCGTGAGGCGGATGCCTTGCGAAATATGCTGCACATCCAGTATGAAACCTACAAAATCCGGCAGGAGAGCATAGACCTCATTAATCAGAAATATCATGACTTAAAGCACCAAATCGCAGTGCTGCGCGCCGAGAGCGGCGAGAAACGCAATGCCGTGCTGGACAATATGGAGCAGGAGATCAAAGCCTACGAGGCGCAGAATGACACCGGCAATAAGGTGCTGGACACGGTGCTGACAGGCAAAAGTCTGACCTGCCGCACCAAAAACATTCAATTGACCTGCGTGGCTGACGGCACAGCGCTGGACTTTATGGACGTGATGGACATCAGCAACCTGTTCGGCAATGCGCTGGACAACGCAATCGAGAGCGTCGACAAAATCACAGACCCGGAGCGCAGACTCATCCACCTGAGCGTGGCGAGGCAAAAAGGCTTTGCGGCCATCCGCATTGAAAACTGCTTTGACGGTGAGCTGAAATTTGAG
This sequence comes from Subdoligranulum variabile, assembly GCA_004552305.1. Taxonomy (GTDB): domain Bacteria; phylum Bacillota; class Clostridia; order Oscillospirales; family Ruminococcaceae; genus Gemmiger; species Gemmiger variabilis_A. The sequence continues at coordinate 9,555 of SFOX01000007.1, forward strand.
AAGGGTCTGCCCGTCACGACGAAAAAGGATATTCTGTACCATGGCTTTGGTGTAAAAAGTATACAAAACGCCGCTGCAAAATACGGCGGCACCGCGACAATTACGACCCGCGAGGGCTGGTTTGAACTGCGCGTGCTGATTCCGCTGGGGCAGCCGCAGCAGAAATAAAAAATAAAGTTTTGCGCCCCCTGCATCGGCAAACGCCGTGCAGGGGGCGTTGTTTGTGCGGAAAAGTCTATGTTTGGATGCTGCGTTTGGCAATGCGTACAAAAAACAAGTGCAAAACCTTGTGAAATATGACAAAACCAAAAACCGTTTGTGCGAAAAAGAGCGCATTTCGTGCAAATTATGCGCCGCCGCATGATTCTTGTGGTATGGTAGGCTTACAGAAAGAAGCAATCTCCGGACGGACAGCCCGTCCGATGAAGGAGGAGAACATATGTTTGAAATCACACGCCTGACGGTGGAGCATCTGACCGCCGGCTGCGTGACCGACTGCTCCACGCCCCGCATCGGGTTTTCCCTGAGCAGCGACCGCCAGGGCGCGCAGTTGGCCGATGCCGTGTTGACCGTCGGCGACTGGTCCGCCCATGTGACCAGTGGTCAGAGCGCTGCCTACGTCGGTCCTGCGCTGCTGCCGTTCACCACCTACAGCGTGCGTCTGAACGCCACGGACGACGCAGACGAGACCGCCACCGCTGCCACCACCTTTGAGACAGGTCGTATGGAAACGCCTTGGAAGGGACAGTGGATCAGCGACCCAAGCTACCGCTTCACCGAGGCAAAGGTCAGCCCCGTGCCGATGGTTTTCCGCAAGGAAATCACAACGAATAAACCCATTACCCGCGCGCGGCTCTACGCCACAGCGATGGGCATCTACGAGGCAGAGTTGAATGGTCAAAAGCTGGGCGAGCAATACTTCGCCCCCGGCTTCACGAGCTACAAGTCCTACTTGCAGTATCAGACCTACGATGTAACGCCGTTTTTGACGGGAAACGACACGCTGACCTTCACGGTAGCAGGCGGCTGGGCTGTGGGCAGCTTTGTGTTTACCCGCAAAAACCGTGTGACCGCCGACCGTCAGGCTCTGCTGGCAGAACTGCGCATCGAGTACACGGATGGCACAGTGGAGACCATCGGCACCGACGCCACATGGAAGGTCAGCGAGAGCGGTCCCGTGCGGATGGCGGATCTGTACGACGGTGAGACCTACGATGCTACGCAGGAAATCAGCGATTGGCACAACGCCGCGCCCGAAACACTGAAAGTCACCCCCACCATCACGGCGGATTACGGTGCCCCGGTTAAGGCCCACGAGGTGCGCAAGCCCGTGACCGTGATGACTGCCCCCGACGGCGAGACGATTTACGACTTCGGACAGAATCTGGCGGGTGTTGTCCGCATCAAATTCAACGGCAAGGTCGGGCAGGTCGTGACCGTGCGCCACGCCGAGATCCTGAACCCCGACGGCAGCCTGAACACGACCTTCCTGCGCACGGCCAAGGCCACGGCGACCTACACCTGCCGCGACGGCGAGCAGACCTACAGCCCGCGGTTCAGCTACATGGGCTTCCGCTATGCGGGGGTCAAGGGCGTCGACGCGAAGGATCTGGAAATCGAGGCTGTGGCGCTCTACTCAGATGTGGAACACAGCGGTTCCTTCCGCTGCTCCAATGAGATGCTGAACAAACTGCAGTCCAACATTACATGGGGTGCCAAGTCGAATTTCGTTGATATACCGACGGACTGCCCCCAGCGCGACGAGCGCATGGGCTGGACCGGAGACATTGCCGTGTTCTCGCCCACCGCGCTGTACAACTTTGAACTGAGCCGCTTTTTGGAGAAGTGGCTGCGTGACGTCAAGGCCGAGCAGCTGCCCACCGGCGGCATCCCCAACACCGTGCCTGTGCAGGGCTACGGTTTCCCCGCCACAATGCCCGAGATGGCTGTGGACTGGTGGGGCGACGCCTGCGTGCTGGTGCCATGGGCTCTATACGAGGCCACGGGCAGCTTAGATGTGCTGCGTATGATGTACCCCACCATGCAGAAGTACGTCAAGGCGTGCTGCTTCTGGGCCGGGTTCGGCATCGGCAAGCACCGTTACATCTGGCACACGCCGTCGGTGCTGCATTTTGGCGACTGGGTCGCCCCCGATGTGCCGAAGATGAGTCAGTGGCAGGCGCGCAGCAAGTACACCGCCACGGCGTCCCTGTGCAACACCAGCGGTACACTGGCGAAAATTGCACGCATCCTTGGCAAGACCGAGGACGCCGCCAAGTACAAGGAGCTGAGCCGCAAGGTGGCCGATGCCTATTGCAGTGTGCTGACCGATGGAAATGGCAAGACGAAGGAAGAGTTCCAGACCGCCTATGTGCTGCCGCTGTACTTGAATATGTTCCCCGAAAATGTCAAGGCGAAGGCCGCCGAGAATCTGGTCAAGCTGGTCGAGAAGAACGACTACAAGATCGGCACAGGCTTCCCGGGTACGCCGTACATCCTGTTTGCGTTGACCGACAATGGTCACGCCGACACTGCCTACAAGATGCTGCTGAACACACAGTGTCCCAGCTGGCTGTATGAGGTCCGCGTGGGCGCAACCACGGTTTGGGAGCGTTGGGACGGTCTGGACGAGAACGGCGAGTGTCCGATCGGCAACGACGGCACCGACATGATGATCTCGTACAACCACTATGCCAGCGGCGCGGTGGGCGCGTTCCTCTACCGCCGCGTGCTGGGTGTGGAGCCCACCGAGGCCGGGTACCGCAAGTTCAGGTTTGCGCCGGTGGTTGGCGGCGGCATCACCGAGGCCGAAGGCACGGTGGGTACGCCCTACGGCGTGATCAAGGCGGCATGGAAGATCGCGGACGGCGAGATGACGATGACCGTGGCGGTGCCCATCGGCACCGAATGCACCGTCGTGCTGCCGAGCGGGGAAGAAAAAGTGCTTGGCAGCGGGAAATATACCGTTACGGCAAAGGCGTAAAAGCATACGGTAAACAAATTGCATCTATACACAAAGAAGGAGTGAATCTCTATTATGTCGACCTCGAAATCCAACTTCTGGTCCTCGCCGCTGACGAAGTCCCGTATCACCAGTGACGACGTCAAGATGCCGGAAATGCTGCTGGGCTATTTTATCGGACCCTTCGGCGCACTGCTTTCCTCGGGCATCTTTACAAGCATCCTGCAGAACTACTTCACCGATGTCCTCAAGCTTGATCTTGGCTTTTTGACGACCTTGCAGCTGATCTCCACGGTACTCATCGTGGCGTCCAACCTTATCGTCGGTCAGCTGATTGAGCGCACCAAGGCGCTGGCCGGCAAGGCACGCCCATGGATTTTGCTCTCCGCATTGACTCTTTCCGTCGCCAGTGTGCTGATGTTCATCGTGCCGTTTGAGGGCATGGTCAAGATGGTCTGGATCGCCATCGCGTACAACCTGTACTACGCGGTCGCTTACCCCATCTACAACACCGCCAACTCCACGATGATCCCCGTTTCCACCCGTGACAGCAAGCAGCGCGGTGCGCTGGCTTCCTTTACCAATGTGGCGGGTCTGGGCGTTATGGGCTGCGGCTCGATGGTCTTCCCGATGCTCGTTTCCTTCGCACTGAAGGAGAACCAGCACCTATGGTTCCTCACCATGCTTGCCGTCGCTATCTTCAGCGCACTGACCATCTACCTGCAGTTCCTCTTCACCCGTGAGCGTGTCACCGAGGAAGGTCGCACCGACACCGAGACTCCTGCCTCCGCCACTCTGGGCGAGCAGCTCAAGGCTGTTACGAACAACGCTCAGACGATGGCTGACCTGTCCAGCGCCATCTACGGCACGGTCGCGCTGCTGATTGCTGTGGTGCTGAACATCATTGCCGCCTTCACCAACGTGACGAAGGAGTAATTCCCCAGACATTCCCGCGTCACTTCATCGTGACAGCTTTTTCCTCATCCGACCCCGGGGACTTGCTCTCCGGGGTCTTTTCTGTATAATAGTATGTAGTTACGAAAGGATGTGACTTTTCTTTGCGCCGCCTGTTTTCTCTGCTGTTGGTCGCTGTGCTGCTGACGTCCTGTGCGCCTGCCGCTGCCAAGCCCGCGGCGCAATGCCGCATCGTTTTGGAATCCTCGCCTGCGTTTACAGCGCAGACCCAAACCGTAGCCGTTACCCCGGGGCAGACGGTGACCTTCACCCTGACCCCGACCGACGGCTATACGCTGACGGGTGCTGACTACGCCGGTGCATTGCTTACCCGTACCGGCGCGGCGTACATCCTGACGCTGCCCGATGTCCGCTACTCGGTTGCCGTGGCAGTGACCGCAGAAAAGAGCGATACTGTGCTGTATTATAATGACAACTGCGGCGGTGGCTGGGTCACTGTGCCTGTTACCCCCAGCCATCTGCGGCTGAACACCGCCATCGATGGTGCGCTGTTTACCCGCCCTGGGTACACGCTGACGGGCTGGAACACCGCCCCGGACGGCAGCGGTCAAGCCATCGGTCTGGGCAGCCGCACCGAACCCGGTGTGCGGCTTTACGCGCAGTGGGCTGCTCAAAACGATGCCGCGGAGTTCACCTACACGGTTGAAAACGATGCTGCAACCATAACGGGCTGGCAGGGCGGGGGAGAAGCGCTTGTCATCCCCGATACGCTGGGCGGCGCACCTGTCGTGGAAATTGCGGCGGGGGTCTTTGCCGATGCGCCCTGTAAAACGGTCATCTTCCCGGATACCTTGTGCCGCGTGCAGCCCGGAGCCTTCAGCGGCTGCGCTGCGGAGCGCGTGACCCTGTTTGACAACCTGCAGCAGATCAGCGATTACGCATTTGAAAATTGCACAAACCTGCATACATTGTACATCAACACCGCGACTGCGCCCGTCTACAGCGGCAGCTACTACGCGACGTTTGCCGATAAGTACGACCGCTTGCTCTCGTTGACCGATACACAGAAGCTCGTGCTGTTCTCCGGTTCCTCGGCGCGGTTTGGGTATGACAGCGCCGCGCTGGATGCGGCTCTGCCCCATTATGAGGTCGTGAATATGGGTGTGTTCGCCTACACCAATGCGCTGCCGCAGCTCGAGCTGATTCGCGCACAGATGCGCCCCGGCGACCTGTTGCTGCTCTCGCCCGAATTTGACGCCGCCAAGCACCAGTTCTGCACGACAAACGCCTTCGACGACGGCTTCTTCTGCATGGCTGAGGCAGACTACAATATTGTCGCACGGCTTGATTTACAACAGTACAGCGGCGTTTTTTCGGCACTCGGCTCCTATTTGAAGACCCGCGCAGACATGGCAGCACGCAGCTGTGCCGTTTCGCCGTCCGATTTGGATGAGGACGGAAATACCGTTGACACGCCGAGCTATAACGAGTACGGTGACTATGTTCTGTACCGCCCCGATGCCGCCGATGACACGCCGATTTACGGACTGCCTGTGGACTACACGACGGCGTCCTTCCCATATGACACATATATAGCCCCCGCCAACGCCGAGTTTGACCGCTTTGCGGCAGACGGCGTGCGGGTGTACCTGACGTACAGCCCGCGCAACAGCCGCGCCGTTTCGGCAGATTCCACGCCGGAGGCTGTGACCGCGCTGGATGCATATTTTCGAGAAAATCTCGATGTTGTGTTCTTGACGCCGCTGCAGGATTCCCTGATGCCCGGGCGGTATTTCTACGGCACCGACAACCATCTATCTACAAACGGGGTGTCTATGCGCACGGCGCAGGTCATCGATGCACTGACAAAACAACTGCAGGGGGAGGGAATTGTGCCATGATTCTTGTCTGCGTTCTGGCTGCACTGACCACTGTGCTGGCACTGGCAGCCCATCGCCGGACATGGGCAGCAGCGCTCGGCATGGTTTCGGGTGCTGCCGTGGTTTTGGCTGCGCTGGTACTGGATGTGTCCACTAGCACAATGCTGCTCTGCCTGTTGATTCCCTGCGCCGCCGCCATGTGGTCGATAGGAGGGCGCTTATGAATTTCACCGCACCCGCTTTTGTGCTGCTTTTTCCGATCGTACTGACCTTGCATTGGATGCTGCCGCCGAGCCGGCGCTGGGTATTGCTGCTGACCGCCAGCCTCGGATTTTACGCTGTGGGCAGCCCGCAGGCAGTTCCGCTGCTGGCGGGTATCACGCTGGGAACCTATGCGGCGGCACTGGGCATCGCAAAAAGCAAAACACAGACGGTCAAAAGACTCTGGCTGACCTGTGCGACAGTTTTGTGCATCGGGTGTCTGGGTCTTTTCAAATATGCCGGGCTTTTCCGCACAGATATGCCGCTTCTGCTGCCTGCGGGCATCTCGTTTTACACATTTCAGACCCTCAGCTATGTCATTGACATTTACCGCGGGCGGCTTATGCCGGAGAGGCATCTGGGCTATTACGCCTTATTCGTCAGCTTTTTTCCGCAACTGGTAGCGGGACCGATTGAACGCAGCACGGCGCTTCTGCCTCAACTGCATGCGCAGGATCGCCGTATGGACAGCGGCGGCTGGCTTTGGATGGTGCGCGGCTTTGCAAAGAAGCTGTTGCTGGCAAACACCGCTGCCGTATTTGTGGATGCCGTCTACGCCTCCCCGACCGACGCCTCCGGTCCGGCTGTTCTGTTGGCAACACTGCTTTTTGCCGGGCAGATCTACTGGGACTTTTCCGGCTATTCCGACATTGCCGTCGGAGCTGCTGCCTTGCTGGGCGTGCGATTGAGCCGCAATTTTGACCACCCCTATCGTGCAGACTCCCTGCGTGATTTCTGGCACCGCTGGCACATCAGCCTGACGAGGTGGTTTACGGACTACGTCTATATCCCGCTCGGCGGCTCGCGCCGCGGCACGGTAAGGCTGGTCGTAAATACCATGATCGTGTTTCTGTTAAGCGGATTCTGGCATGGTGCCGCATACCATTTCATGGTGTGGGGCGGTGTGCATGGTGCGCTGCTGCTTTTGGAAAAGGTCCTGACCCCCTGCAGCGGAAAACACAAGACCCGCGCTTGGACCACCGTGTGCCTCTGCCATGCCTATACATTTTCACTGGTCTGCATCGCTTGGGTCTTTTTCCGGGCAGCCTCTGTCTCGGATGCTCTTTTGCTGCTGTCCCGTCTGCCTGTCGGCTGGTCGCTGAGCACACTGCACACAACACTGCTGAACATCGGTATACAGCCGTTGGCAGAGCTTGTTTTGGGGGCGCTCTGCCTGCATCTGCTGCCCGAAACGTCGTCCGCAGCACCGTCCCCGCGCAGCATATTAGCCTTCTGTCTTTTGGCATTGACTGTGGTCGCCGCTTGGTTTTCCACACTGCACACGGGTACAAGCAATGCCTTTATCTACTTCCAATTCTGACCTTGTTATGAAAAAACTGTTTACAAGTATGCTCTGCGTTTTTATCGCCATACCGTTGCTCCTGATGGTGTGGGGCTTTGCCCTGCCCGCGCAGTACGGCAATACGTTTGTGGGGGAACTGTCCGCCAAGCGTGCCCTGCTGACCGAGGAAGGTGATAAACCGCGTCTTATTCTTGTGGGCGGCAGTGCAGCCGCCTTTGGCGTTGACAGCGCTCTGCTGAGCCGGGAACTGCCTGACTATCAGCCCGTTAATTTCGGTCTGTACGCAGCACTCGGCACACGGGTCATGCTGGATTTGTCCATAAATGAACTGCGCCCCGGCGATCTTGTCATTATCATGCCGGAGCAGCAGCGTCAGGCACTTTCCGATACCATCGGCGCGGATACTTTTTGGCAGGCTGTTGACGGAGATTTTTCGGCAATTGCCTGTCTGCACGCGCGGGATTTCGGTCCGTTGTTGGGGGCGTTTCCGCGCTTTGCCGGTGCGAAGTTCCGCTATTTTCTCACCGGTGCGCCTACCCCGGACGGCGTCTATCGCCGCAGCTCCTTCAATACGGTGGGCGATGTGGTAAATCCGCTCTGCAGCGCCAATATTTTACCGGGTGGTTATGACACGACAATGCCGGTACGATTTGATCCCTCGATGCTGGACACCGACTTCTGTGATGCGCTCAACGCCTACACTGCACAGGTCGAGTCTGTCGGGGCGGTTGTCTTGTATCATTTTCCGCCGATGAATGCACTCGCCGTAGAGAATGCAGAAGATATTGACACATATGCTGACTATCTGCAGTCGCAGCTGACGGCACCTCTGGCAGGTGATCCGCATACCTGCGTGATGGATGCCGGGTGGTTCTATGACACAAATTTCCATCTGAACATGAGCGGAAAGACCGTCTTTACGCGGCAGCTCATCCGCGATCTCAAAGCTGTACTGGGTGACACCTCGTCTACCAAAATTGCGTTGCCCGCCATGCCTGCCCACCGGACGCAGACCGACACAGAAGTTGTGAATAACAGCGATGCTGCGTATTTTACATGGGAAAGCGACCGTATTGTCGTCAATGCGGAGGGACGTAGTCGCCGCACCTTGACAGTTCCGGGCGAGGTGGACGGTCGACCCGTGACGGCGCTGACCCCCGACACATTTGCGGGATGCGATATGCTGGAAAAATTGACGATACAGCAAAATATCACGGCGCTCCCGGATGGACTTTTTGCCAAATGCTCCGCGCTGCAGGAAATTACGCTGACCCAGCCGGACCCCACGCGGCTTTCCGTGGGGCTGGCTCTGCTCGACGGCGCGCCCGCGTTTTGCCGCATCCGCGTGCCTGCCGCAAGCTACAGCGCCTACTGCCTGAGCTATGCATGGTCGCCCTATGCGGAGACCTTCGCCCATTAACGAACCTTGCGCGGCATATCCAGATTGCGGACTGTCAGCAGGCATTTGTCAACATAGTTGTACAGCGTCCGTGAAACCTTGGGATTCCAATAGTTTCTCTCTCCTGCATTTCGCTAAATCAATAATTTGGCGAAAACTTGCTTTTCGCTAGAATTGTGATTTAGCGAAAAGCGGGTTTTCGGAGTGTTAGGCTCCTTGACGAAAAAATGTCAAGGGGCTTTTTTTATGCCCCGGAAAGAGGTACGAAATGACGAACGATGTGAACGGGCGCAAGGCGCGGCGGAACGACCAGAGCGGGGCAGTTGGCAAGGCGCTGGAAAATGTGGTGCTGGCGCTGGACACGGTGAAAGACTGCCAGTGCTGCGGTAGTGAGGTGCTGAGCAGCTGGCTTGACCCGGTTGTGGTGCGGCTCATCTATGCGAAAAACTACCTTTCGGACGCGCTGCGGGAAGGGGGTGTGCTGTGATGGAGCTGGTCAATGTTATGACCGTCACTGTGCTTTCGGTAGCAGAGGACGTTTTTAAGGGCAAGGACGGGCAAGCGGACAAACCTATGTATCGGCTATATATGGCTGATGCGCACGGGCGTGTGGGCTATGTGTACAGCGCCACGAAGTACGCGCCGGGGGACGTGGTAACGCTGGGGCTTGCCGAGCGCGATGGCAAGCTGAAGCTGGCGGTTGTCCGCTGATTCGCCCTATATCTAATAGGGCGAATGTGGTGTACAAACGTACACAATGAGCAAAGAAAAACTTGAATACAAAGGGGAAGTGCCAGAGAAAAACGGCGGGGTGTACAGCTGCGACAAGGTGCAGCTGCTGTTCCGGCTGCGGTACGACACGGCGCAGACGCTGTTAGACCAGATAGCCCGGCAATGTTGGTTCGAGTGCGAACATTGGGAAAGTCGCAGGTGCGGCACCTATCGCAACCAGTTTCGCATTGTATGCCGGGACGGTAACAGCTATTGGCTGGGTGTCGGGCTGGTGATGTACGGCAAGGGGCGTCCCGCTGACAATGCAAAGTTGGAGTTTAACCCGAATAAGGTCGGGCGGGAACGGTCGCTGCTGTGGCTGCAAGACCAGCTGTGGAGCCTGTGCAAGGTGCGGGATCCCTGCACCTTGAAACAGTGGGATTTGGCTTGCGACTGGGCGCAGCCGCGTGAATGGTACAGCCTGCGCAAGGATGCCCGGTTATACGAGGAAACGGCATACAGCCGGGCAAACCGTACACAGTATGTCGGCGCACGAAACGCGCCGGGGCGCTGCAAGCTGTACAACAAGCAGATGGAAGCTGGCTTGGATAAGCCTATGACGCGGCTAGAATTGACTGTGCCGGGGCTGGCTGCTGCTGCGGAGGTCGCGGCGCTCTGGCCTGTGGTGTATCGGCTGGCGGATGTGCAAGGCAGCGCGGAAATTGCGGCGCTGAATGACACCGACCGATTTATATTTGCCACGCTGTTGGACGCGCCGGACAGGATTACCGAGTTGGGGCGGCGCAAGCGGGAGCGTATGGCGGCGCTGCTGGAGGATGCCCGGTATCGGGTGGAATTTGACGCGGCGGCGTATGGGAAAATATTGCGGCAAGTCGCACAATATTGCGAGCGACCTCCGGCAAACAACCCGGATGCACTGCCCCGGTGGGAGTGGCAGGGGGTGGAGCCGGAGTGGCAGCCTTTGGAGTGTTTCCCTTATGAGCGTGCGCAGCGAGTTGACAAAAACCGGAATGTAAAGGGGGCGGGAAAAGACGCGGAGTAGCTATGTTGAGCCTACGGCGATGGGGCTTGTATTGGCGGCATTGCAGCCGCCGAACCGGCTTGTTTTTGAGGTGATGTTGGCAACCGGGCTGCGGGTCGGGGACGTGTTGAGCCTGACAACAGCGCAGATACAGCGGCAGCGGTTCACGGTGCGGGAGCAGAAAACGGGGAAAACTCGGCGGGTGTATCTGCCCGCAAAATTGCAGTTGCAGCTACTGGCACAGGCTGGGCGGCTGTACTGCTTTGAGGGGCGGAACGACTGGCGCAAGCATCGGACACGGCAAGCCGTGTGGAAAGACTGCCAGCGCGTGGCGGCGTTTTTCCGGCGTAGTGGTGCCGTGCCGCGTGGCGTGGCGGTGAGTCCTCACAGCGCCCGCAAGGTGTATGCGGTGGGCGAGTTCCGGCGCACGGGGTCGCTTGATGAGGTGCGGCGCAAGCTGAACCACGACCCGGCGCACGCTGCGACAACGCTTTTATATGCAATGTCTGACCAGCTGGACGCGCAACAGCTGCGGGCATTGGGTAGGCACAAGTAAAAGGGGGCGGGGCTTATGGCTCCGCCCTTTTTGGCTGTTATGGCTGTGTGGCTTCCTTGTACTCTGCCCATGTGATGAGATTGAGGGCGAGGGCTTTTGCGGCGCTGTCGGCAAGCTGGCGGCGCAAGAGTTCTGCGCCGTGTTCCATTGCGTCCAGCTGGCTGGCAAGGTCGTGGGGCGGGTATTTGTCGGGGTGGTTGCGCAGCTGCTGCGAGTATTCCGCGCGGACGGGGGCAAGCTGTGTGCGGGTCTGTTCGTACAGCTCAAGGGCGGCGAGGTATTCAGCGGCGACGGCGGCAGCGGCGGCGGTGGTGGGGGTGGTAATTGCGTACATAATCTGTTTGCTCCTTTCTGCCCTGTTGGGCAGGAACTGAACAGCACGGGGCTGTCAAGGGACGGGCGCAAGCGCCCGGCTTGGCGGAGGGCGGCAGCAGCACCGAATGAAGCGCCGGGCAGAGCCGCCGCCCGCAGACCCTTGACACCGTGCTACACTGGGAATGCCCACAGGGCAGGGGGGATTGCCGCCCACTGACGGAAGGGGCTACATTTGGCGGGCTGCAAGCCCGCCGAACGTTCCCACCCCGCGCGCACGCAAATGCACACACAAGCGGTTCAGCCCCAAAAGGCTAAAAGGGATGACCGCGCAGCGTGTGCGCGGGGTGGTGTAAAAATGCGAGCGCCGCAGCGGCAGCCCGCCGCAAACCTTGCCGCACCGCAGTGCGGGCGGCGGGCTGACCCCGCCCCCGGCTCGGCTGCGGTAGCAGCAGGGGGCGGGGCGAGCTACGCAAGCCGCGTGCCGGTCTTGGTGGCGGGCTGCTGGGGCAAAAAAGGCGGCAAGCGCAGCAGCCCGCCCCAAAAGGCGGCAGGCGGCGCAGGCTGAGGGCAAAAAACAGCCCACTATCATACGGGGGCTGTTTTTTGCCCGAACACCTAAAAGCAGCCGCTGCCAAACCACCGCCCGCCCCATCCGGGCGGGCGGCAAGCGTGGCGTGTCTACGGACGCCACGCGCAGCAAAACCGCGCCCAAGACAAGGGCAGCCCGCCCAAAAGGCAAGAAGGCGGGCTGTGTATTTACCCTTGACGTTGGCGCGGTTTTGTGGTACGCAGCTTCCCCCCTTGGGGCACCCGTTAGGGCAAGCGTTTTGGGGGAAAACGACCCGCAAAAAAAGGCTGAAAGCGGGGTGTTTTGCCCAAAACGCGCAGCACCGCGCCGCCGTGGTGGCGCGGTGTGAAGCGAGTGGAGTACCCCGACAGGGGTCGGAGCGAGCGACCCCATAAAAAAAGGGGGGTTAGGGGGGTTATACCTTCAGGGCTGCGGGAACTTCGCGGGATGGCGGAGGGGTGCTTTTCGGTGGGCAGAAAAAAGAAAGAGGGCAAGCCCTTTCGGGCTTGCCCTCTTTCGGTGTGATGGCTTGCGCCCTCACCCTGTCGGTGCATCTATATGATAGCACAACCTTTGGTTGTTGTCAAGCCCTTTTTCCGTTGTTTTTTCTTTCGGCTGCTGCGCTTTCCCGGCTTGCCGCTCCTGCACCCTCGAGGTGCGCTCCCGCCCACGGGCGGGCGGGGGGTGGGCTTTGCTGCTTGCCGCTGCCGCTGCCTTCCGGCTTGCCGCAAAAAAGCCCCTTGACAAAACGCGCCGGGGGTGGTATATTGGGGTTGTCGGGAGCATTTCGCTAAATCTGCATTTAGCGAAATGCTCCCGACAACCTCACTATACCACCCACCCCAAATTGTAAATTTCTTTTTGCCTTAAGTGTTGCAGGTAACGCTTTGAAGAATCTGTGAATCACTTGCCAACCTGCTGGAAAATGCGCTGGAAGCAAGTCTTCGCACCGTACCGGGCAGGCGGCAAATCGAAATAACCGCCTATGTATATGCTGATCGGATTCTTCTGATCGAGGTTGAAAATGCGTTTGACGGCGAAGTCAACGAAAAGGACGGCGTTTTCCGCTCCTCCAAGCGGAGAGAAAACGGGAGCGGCATCCAGTCCGTCACCCATATTGCAGAAAAAACCGGCGGCACAAGTACATTTACTTATCAAAATGGTACTTTTTCCGCCAAGGTCATGCTCTGCGGGGACAATGCGTATCCAAGCCATTAAGGATTGCGCCGGACGGCGTATCGATGCTTTTTTCAGAATTCCGGAAAAAACAAAATGGATGCATCCCTCTGCGCTAAGGGACGCATCCATAGTGGCGGTTTATTGACCTTAGTAATGCAAAAAGAGCATACCGGCGATCACGCCGCCGATGCACAGTGCGGCAGCCAACAAGTCCGTCGGATGTACCTTGGGTACCGTATAGTAGGTTCGCGGTGCCGTGCCGCAAAAGCCCTTGGATTCCATAGCCATTGCCACGGACTCCGACCAGCGGACGCTGTTTACCAGCATCGTGAATACCGGCTTCATTGAGAATACGCTGATTTTCAGCCCGCGCACCGCGAACGCTGTGCGCACCTGATTGTATTCCCGCACCATACCGGGCATCAGGTGAAACGCCGCCAAAATGCCATAGGCAAACTTCGGCGGCAGCTTGCACTGGTGCAGAAGGCTTGCGATAAAGAAATCACTGTCGGTTGTCAGGGCAAACAGGATGCCCAGCCCCGCAAATGCCAGCAGCCGCGTTGCCAATTGCAGCGCTGTGTACAGGTTCTGCGACATGGCGGCACGCACAGCGTAAGGCATGGCAGAAAGTGCCTGCATATCCACCGCTTGCCCGCTGCCGCTTTTGGCATAATACAGCCCCATAACAAACAAACCGAAGGCAGCCACAAGCGCGGGCAGCAGCAAGGCACCCAACTTTTTGATGCTGACGCGGGAGCCAAAAACCACCAGCAGCAGGCAGCAGCCCAGCACCAGCAGATTCAGGCTGATAAGATATTCAAGCGAAAGCAAAATCACGCAGACAAGCACAGTAGCCGCCTTGACCGTGGGGTTCCAACGTTCCAGCATTTACGGTTCCTCGCTTTCTGTCAGGGCGGCGTTTTCGAGGTGATAGATTTTATCTGCCCACTGCCCGGCTAATGCCTTGTCGTGGGTGATAAAAATCACCGTCAGTCCCTCCTGCTCCACCTTTTGGCGAAGGTGTCCCATAATGGCATCCACCGATTTTGCATCCTGTCCATAGGTCGGCTCGTCCAGGAGCAGCAGCTTTTGCCCGCCTGCCAGCACCGAAAGAACTGCCAGTCGCCGCTGCTGCCCTTGGCTGAGCATATACGGCGAATATTTCCGCTGCCGTTTCAGACCGTAGCGCTCGAGCAGCTCCTCCGCTTTGCTGCGGCAGGCATCCTCCGGCATGTCAGGCTGCCAGAGCCGCAGCCCGACACAGACCTCGTCCTCGACATTTTGGGTCACAAACTGGTTGGCAGGGTTCTGGAACACAATGCCGATTTGGCGGTACAGCTCCCGCGGCTTGCTTTGGGCGATATCCTGCCCTTGCAGCAGGATCTGCCCGCTGTACGGGTGCTGCTTTAACACCGACAAAAAGGTCGTCGTCTTGCCGATGCCGCTGGCACCCAGCACCGCGGTCATGGCGCCGGCGGGAAAATCCGCGTCGGCATTTTGCAAAAGAAACGGTGTGTTGTAGACTTCCCGCTTCCATTTGCGCTTTTGGGGCAGCCCCTTGCGGATGCTGACACCGCGAAACTGCAAAATGGGCGCACTGTCCGCCTGGCCCTTGGCGTGGCAGGGCGCGGAAACTAACGGGTAAAACAGCCCTAGTGCATCAAAATCCGAACGATGCTGCGTTAGATTTTGCCTATTTATACCGCGTGCTGCTATGTGGCAGCCCTCCTGCAGCAGGATAAACTCATCGGCATAGTCCAGCCATAGATCGGCTTTATGGTCAATGGCAATCAGGGTGCGCCCCGCCGCCTTCATCTTGATGAGCATCGGCAGCAGCCGTTTTGCTTCGGCTTCGTCCAGATTGGCAAAGCATTCATCCAGCAGGATGCAGCGGCTTTCCAAAAGATACAGGCACGCCAGCGCAGCCTTCTGCTTTTCGCCGCCCGACAAGGTTGTCAGTGTGCGGTCGAGCAGGTCAGCAATTTGCAGCTCTGCGGCAGCCGTTTCGATTTTTTTGTCCATCTCACAGGCGGGTACGCAGATATTTTCCAGGCAAAAGCGCATTTCTGCCCGCAGGGTGTCCATGCAAAATTGCAGGTCGGGGTTCTGGAACAGTACCGTCAGATACGCCGCACGCTTTTGGGGGTCCAGTCCCTTCAGGTCATGACCAAACAGCCGAATGTCGCCGCCCTGCAAATAACCGCCGTTTTCGGGGTACAGCCCTGCCGCCACCGCTGCCAAGGTGCTTTTGCCGCAGCCGCTGCCGCCCATAATCACCGTCAGCGTACCGGCGGCAACGTCGAGGTCGGTGTGGTCCAGAATGTTGCGCTTACCGTTTTCAAGGTATCGGAACACTACGTCCCGCAGCTGCAAAGCCATTTCGGCAGGCATGGGGTCAGTCCTCCAGATCGGCAGTCTGGTTCTGGGCGACTGCATAACCCTTCAGCACACCGGCCTTGACCAGACCGTCCGCCAAAAGCGGGGTGATGATGCCGTCAAAAATCACGGCGCTGATGATGCGAACGACCAGCATAAGCGCCAGAACCGGCAGAGCGATCTTGCTGTAGCCGCTGATGATCAGGTTATAGCCCATCGTCAACACAGAGCAGATAACGGCGCCCTGCATCATGGTCATGCGGTCAAACTTCTTGTAGCGCTTCAGGGCGATGATCAACTCAAAGCCCAGACCCTGCACCAGACCGGACAGAATGATAATGGGTCCGAAGTAGTTGCCGTACAGGCATTCCAACACAGCGGCGAGCAGCTCAGCAATCAGACCGGTGCCGGGCTTGCGCATAACGTAAATGCCGAAAGCACCGGCCATAAAGTAGATGCCGTAGAACGGCTCATACCCCAAGGAAGCCATACCCATGGGGGTCAGTACACCGTACAGAATGCCGCCCACATAGGTGCAGCCCAGATAAACCACGCCGAACAAAACGGCGCAGATGGCAATCAGCAGAACATCTTTCAGTTTCCAGTTTTTTGTATTCATCGTTAGTTTTCCTCCGTCGGGCTATTGCAGTTCATCGTAAAATGTAAGACATAGTGGTGTACGTTGGGGGCATTTTCCATCAGCTCGCACACGCGCACAAGATACGCAAAAACATCCTGTACGTCCCCGTCAATGCGGGTAGCGTAGTGGATGGTCTTGGGATCCAGCCCCTCGTCCTGCGCCATATACCAGACCTTGGCGATCTCGTCGATGTAATCGGCATCGCCCAAGGGGTACAGCGCCAGCTTGCAGTGTACCGGGAAGTGAATGTCCTTGACCAGCGCCGCGTTGGGGGCATCGCCCTCACGGTTCAGCACGCTGTCGCCGGAAACATCGCCGGGGCAACCCTTGGAGAACTGACCCTCCAACGCCATATGCACACCGGGGCGGTAGGCGTTTAAGAACAGCGCCTGCACCGCGTCCGCAACGTATGCCAGCTTGCCGCGATACACGGTGGACAGCGCGTCGGTTTCACTCCACACGGCCGAGGTGTCGGTCTTTTTCAGCGAACCTAAGATGATGTCGATGAAGTTGTCGCACATCGGGTACAGCGTGAACCGGCAGCCGGAAATCGGCAGCTGCGTGCCGCGCCCTGCCCAAGGCAGGTCAGGGCGATTGCAGCCGGAGCAGCAGGTTTCTTTTTCCATAATCAAACCCTCTCTTTTAAGTTACTGCAAAAATAAAAAGGATGCCTTTCGTCGGAAAAGCATCCCTGTACACCGGGCGCAAGGCACCCGGTAATTTCGGTTATACAATGCTTTCCCTACGCCGGTATTATCCGGATCAGGTGCAAGGAGTCGGGTGTGAACCCTCTCAGCGCTAGGCCCCTCCAGCATTTTTCTTTTTGCCGTTGTTTATAATACAGCAGTCAGGCGGAATTGTCAAATCCTTTTTACGCAGGTGCGGTGTTGCCTTGGCCCGCAATAAACAGCACGCCGAGCGTACCCGGTCCACAGTGGCTGGAGATGACACCCCCGGCTCTTGTTTCGTGAATCTCGCGGAATTTATGCAGGCTTTTCAGGTAGGCTCGAACCTCCTCAACCACCTCGCGGCTGCAGCCGGAATGGGTAATAAAAACCCTGTCTGCCCGGGCGGCTTTCAGGCCGGATTCCAGATCCTTCACATAGCTCATAATGGCGGCGTTGATTTTCCCGCGGTACTTCTTTGTGGCGTGCATGGCGCCGTTTTCCACCACAATTTTGGGGTGCAGCTTCAGCGCGCTGCCCGCCAGTGCCGCCACGGCATTGCATCGCCCGCCGCGCCATAAGTAGACCAGCGTATCTACCACAAAACTGGCACGAACCTTGGGGATGATTTCCTGAATCGCAGCGGTGATTTCCGCTGCCGAGTGTCCCTGCTCTGCCATGATGGCAGCTTCTACGACAAGAAGCCCGATGCCGGTAGAAAGATTCTTCGAGTCGATCACCGTGACCAGCGAGGAAGCGTCCAGCTCCTCCGCGGCAAGACGCATAACGTTGCCGGAGGTGGACATACTGCCGGAGATGGAAAAGCAAATCACCTCACGACCCTCCGCAACATAAGGGCGCAGCAGCGTTACGGCATCCTCCAAGGAAGGCGCCGAGGTTTTCGGCGTGGCTTTGTTTTCGTCTGCCCATGTAAATATGCTGTCCGGCGAGATATCCTTTCCGTCGCAGAACTCTGCATCGCCCAACAGGATATGCAGCGGCAGAATGTCGATGTCGTATTTTTCCACAAGCTCCTGCGAAAGGTCACAGGTGCTGTCCGAGATGATTTTGACCGGTTGGTTTACTTGCATAGCATAACCCCTCTTTCGATTTCCTTGCTTCTATTTTACGCCAATTGTATGGATTAGACAAGGAAAAATCGCAGCCTATCAAAAATTATACATTTGTTTAACAAATCGTGTACATGATTTCCTCCTGAAAAGTATACTTTTTTGTTATAGCACAAAAGCCGTCCTTGGTGGGCGGCTTTTGGCATGGAAAACGAAAAAGAAAGAGAAAAAGGAGAAAATCAGATAAGATGCATCAGACTGGGCAGACCCAAGGACAACGCCGGAATGTAGGTGACCGCCAGCAGTGCGGCAATCAGCACCACAAAGTATGGAATCAGCTTGGAGCTGACCTGCTCGATGGAAACGTGTCCGATGCCGCAGCCGACAAACAGAACCGAGCCGACCGGCGGGGTGATGTTGCCCAAGCACATATTGAAGATCAGCATAACGCCGAACTGGATCTCGGTCATACCGAAGCTGGTGGCGATGGGCAGGAAAATCGGGGTGAAAATCAGGATGGCGGGGGTGATGTCCATAAACATACCGATGACCAGCAGGATGATGTTCATCAGCAGGAAGATGATGTACTTGTTGTCGGTCAGGCTCATCAGACCGTTGGAGATGGCGGCGGGAATGCCGGAGTACGCCATAACAAAGGACATCGCAGAGGAAGCGGAGATCAGGAACAGGATGATGCCGCTGGTCTTGGCGGAGTTTAATAGGATATCGAGGAAGCCCTTGAAGTCGATGCTCTTGTAAATGATGGAGAGGATCAGGCAGTACAGCACGGCGACGCCGGCACCCTCGGTGGCGGTGAACACGCCGGACACGATGCCGCCGATTACGATAACGATCAGCAGCAGGCTGGGTACGGCGTCCCAGATGGTTTTCAGCACGCTCTGGCTGCGGTCAAAGCCGGTTGCCTTCATACCCGCCTTTTTGGCACCGATAAAGGCAACGATCATGCAGCACAGACCCATCAGAATGCCGGGAATGTAGCCCGCCATAAACAGGGTGGAGATGGATACGCCGCCCGCGACGGTGGAGTAGACGATGAAGGCGGAGGTCGGGGGAATCAGCAGACCCGTGGGGGCAGAGGCAATGTTGGCAGCAGCGGAGTAAGCAGGGTCGTAGCCGTTTTCTTCCTCAATGGGGCTGATGCAGCCGCCCATGGCGGACGCAGCGGCAACGGAGGAACCGGACAGCGCGCCGAACAGCATATTGCCCAGGATATTCGCCTGTGCCATGGAACCGGGAATCTTGCCGACAAACAGCTGGGCAAAGTTGACAAGGCGCTTGGCAATGCCGCCGTTGTTCATAATGTTGCCCGCCAGAATGAACAGCGGCACAGCCAGCAGAGAGAAGCTCTCAACGCCGGAGTTCATCTTCTGCATTGTGATAAAGGTGATCTGATCCCAGGACAGCGTGGACATGGCGGTCACGATGGAGGATGCCACAATGCTGATGGAGATCGGCACGCCGAGGAACAGCAGGATGCCGAACACGGCAAACAGGATAACGGTGGTCATAGTGATACTCATTGTTCTGCGCCCTCCTTGGAATTTACTTTCTCGCCGGTGATATCCTCATAGATATTGATAATCTGCGCCAGCACGATAAACACGCCGGAAATCGGGGCGATGGAATAAACCAGACTGCGGGGAATGCCCAGCAGTGCCGAGAACTCGCGGCTGGCAGACACCGCCAACTTGAATCCGCCGATGGTGAATACGAAGATCGCCATCAGCAAAATCAGCCCGTCAATGACAACCAGCAGGGCAGTGTGGGCCTTGCCGGTGAACTTGTCGCGCACCAGTGTCAGCGACATATGCTCGCGGGTGGAAAAGGCGTAGGCGGCGCCGATGAAGCCCGTCCAAATCAGACTGTAACGAACCAGCTCCTCGGTAAAGGCAACGGGGCTGTTGAGGACATAGCGGGAGAAAACCTGAATCAGAACCAGCACCGTCATAAAGGTAAGCAGCACGGCACAGGCAATGCTCAGGATTTTGTCCATCCAGAATTTGATGGCAGCAAAGGTGTTTTTCATCACTTACTCCTCCCCTCTTGCAGCTTCCACAGTGTCCAGCAGCGACTTGACGCCGGGATACTGCTCCTCGTAGGCTTCGATCATCGGCTGGGTGGCATCGCGGAAAGCCTGCTTGTCCACATCGTAGACAAAGGTCACGCCCATGGTTTCCTGCGCTTCCTTGACGGCTTCCTCCACGGCGGTGTCCCACATAATCTTGTGGGCATCGGTGGAATCGTGGGCAGCCTCCAAGAGGATCTGCTGATCCTCGGGGCTGATGGTTTTCCAGACCTTTTCGCTCATGATCAGAACGTCGGGGATCATGGCGTGCTGGTCAACCGAGTAGACCTTGCAGACCTCGCCGTGCTTGCCGGTGGTCAGGGCGGTTTCATTATTCTCGGTACCGTCGATGATGCCGGTCTGCAGCGAGGTGTACACATCGCCGTAGGACATGGCAACGGGAATGCCGCCGAGGTAGCTCATCATATCGGTCTGGCTCTTCATATCCTGCACGCGGATCTTAAGACCCTTGAGGTCTGCCGGGGTGCGGATGGCCCTCTCCTTGGTGTAGAAGGAACGTGCGCCGGAGGTGTAGTAGGTCAGCGTGACAAAGCCATCCTCCCCGGTGGAGAGGAAGAAGTCCTGCATCTCCTGCGAGTCCATAACGTGGTAGAAATCCTGCGTGTCCTCAAAGATGTAGGGCAGACCAAAGGCGTTGTACGCCTCGTTATAGGTGGCAAGACCGGGGGCGGAAACCTTGGTCATGGCGATGACGCCCGCCTGCAGCTGCTCGAGGTTTTCGTTTTCGCTGCCCAGCTGACCGTTGGGGAAAATCTTGACCTGAATGCGCCCGTTGGTCTTTTCGTTGACCTCCTCGGCAAACTGGGTCATAGCGATATGGACGGTGTGCGTTTCAGACAGACCGTGCGCCAGCGTCAGAACCAGCGGGTTTTCGGCACTGTAGCCGGTGTCGGTCGCGGCGGTGGCACTGCAGCCGGTCATAAGCCCGGCACCCAGCACCGCCGCAGCGCTCAGGGCTGCAATTTTTTTAAACATAGCGTTTCTCCTTCTTGTGGGTTGTGATGCGTCTGTCTTTTACTGACCTTTATCAAAACGATTGGCGGAATAGCTCGGCACCAATCGGTTATTCTTTTATACTTTCCACTCTCTGTTACATACCGATCAAGTCAAACTGCTCGAACGAAATCAGAACCTCGTAGTCCTTTTTGGGGTTCGGGTACTTGATCTGTACACTCTTTAAACGCTGGCTGTAATACCAGCCGCTTTCCGCCTGCTCAAACTTGCGGCGGTGCAGGAAATGCGGCAGCTCCTTGCCGTCCAGCTGCACATAGAACGGGGACTTTTCGCGGTGAATGACATCCAGGCTGACATCCTCGACCGCCGTTTCGTAGCTGCCCTCGTTCGTAAAGCGCACAACCGTCTTGACGCCCGCCTGCACGGCGATCTTGGTTTTCAGATATGCGCCGTGGCGGTAGTCATTGGTGCGCCCGTCGTCCTCGTACATTGTGAATTCCGAACCCACGTCCGGTGCCATCAGAATGTTGAGGGCGGTGGTCTTTTCGGTCATCAGGTTGTGCAGGGGGGTGTCGCTCATCGGCAAAATAGCGCCGCTGCGCACAAACAGCGGGATGCTGCCCAGCTCAACGGGGACGTTGACCGTCTGCCCGGGGGTGTAGCTCTCGCGGGTGTAGAAGTCGTAGAAGCGCTCGTTTTCGTTCTCGGTCCGGGGCAGGTAGACGGGGCGCACGGTCTGACCCTTCTCCACAACGTTGGCAACCAGCAGGCTGTCGCCGAACATAAAGTCAACGCCCTCGTCATAGGTGGCGGCATCGTTCTGGAACACCGCAAAGGTCGGCTGCCAGATGGGCAGACCGCTCTCGTGGGCGCGCTCCATCAGCGCGTAGAGCGTCGGGCTGAGCTTGTAGCGGAAGTCGATGGCGTCCTTGATGTACTGCTTTTTGTCGCTGTACATCCACGGCTCGGTGACGGTGTTGTCGGTGTTGGTCGAATGGATGGAGAAGCGCGGCTGGAAGATGCCGTTCTGCACCCAGCGCACGAACAGCTCACCCTCCGGTGCAGGACCGAAGAACCCGCCAACATCGCAGCCGTGGTTGGATACACCGCACAGCGCCATACCCAAAATCGTGGCAATGTTGTATTTCAAGGTGTCCCAGCAGGTCAGGTTGTCGCCCGCCCAGACCTGTGCGTAGCGCTGGATGCCCGCGTGACCCGAACGGCAGACCGAGAAGGGGCGGCAGTCGGGATCGTATTCCTCAATCGCCTCGTTGGAAAGCTGGCACATCAGGTTGCTCATAATCGGCTTCATCGTGCCGATGGTGCTGCCCTTGCCCTCAAAATAGACCTTGGCGTCCTTATCTACCAGCGAGTCATACTCGCAGTTGTCGTTCCAGATCGAGCGGCAGCCGTACTGCAGCAGGGTATCCTTGATGTACTGTTTCCAGTGCAGACGGGTGGATTCCTTCGTGTAGTCCACAAACAGTCCGGGACCGCCCCACCAGGTGCCGACCGCCAGACCATCCACGCCGGCGTTGTCGTCAGAGGCGGGCAGGAACATCCCCTTCTGCTTCATCTCGTCCAGCAGCGGGTGAACCAGCAGCATACCGGGCTTGATGTTGGGCGAAACCACAATGCCGCGCTGGTTCATCTGGGCAAACCAGTCTGCCGGGTCCTTAAAGCGCTTGTGGTTCCAGGTAAAGGTGCAGCGCTTGATGCCCTCGGGCGTCTCAACGGCGCAGTAGCCGCTGGAAAGCTGGAACCCGTCAGCGGGGATGCCCTCCTCGCGAGTGGTGTCGATGAAATCCAGCACTGCGTCGTCACTGTTTTCGGGCAGCTCGGGGTAGTACATCGAGCTGCCGAGGTAGCCGAGCGCTGCCTTGGGCAGCATAACGCTTTTGCCGGTCAGGTCGGTGTAGCGCTCGATGATGTCGCGGATGGCGGGACCTGCGATCAGGAACAGGTCAATGTCGCCCGCGTCGGTGCGGTAGGTGGAATAACGGTGCCAATAGTTGCGTTTTTCGCGCCCCATATTGAAATCACACTCGGCGGTGTTGTGATAAAAGTAGCCGACTGCCTGCTTGGTGGTGCGGTTGAGGCGGATGTAAAACGGGATGTGCTTGTACAGCGAGTCGGTTTCCTTGGCGTTGTAGCCCATGGCGTCGCCGGGCGCCATATTCATATACTTTTCTGCCTTGTTGATCTCGCCGGATTTCTCGCCGAAGCCGTAGAAGCAGTCATCGGCTTCAATCTGGCTGGCGTGGATGCGGCGATGGTTGCTGTCCTCGCGGTACGCCAGATCGGGAATGTCCGCATGCAGCAGGCTGCCGTCCTTGTCGTAAACCAAAACGCGGAAAGGTGCCTTTTCAATCACGACCTTCAGGCGGCTGCCTTGAATTACTGCCTGCTTGTCGCCGTCGGTCAGAACGGCATCGGCGGGCTTTACGCGCTTGCGGCAGTCCTGCATCAGGGCATCGGTGCGGGATTCCCATGCGGTCATCGTCAGGCTGTAGGAGGCTTCGTCCCAGTCGCCGTCAAATCCGGCGCGAATGCGCAGGATATCGTCGGTCAAAAACCAGATGCGCAGCTCTGCCGCATTGGTGGCAACGGCGTAGTAGCTGCCGCAGTCCCGGACGGTGCCGCCGGTGTAGCACACTTTCATAGTTTTTCCCCTTTCTGTTTTGCGGTGTCCCCTGTTTGGCGGGGAGATGCTTGCGGCGAAAACTAGCAATATTAAACAAAAATGTGCGCTTATTTTTGGTATATATGTGTTTGTCGCCTTATCTCGTTATTATAATATCAAATCTGTTGCTAAATATCTCTGCAAATTGTTGCAGGAATCTCGCAAAATGTGATATAATCGCAGTAAGGAGATTTTTTAGGCGGAGGATCCTCTATGCTTGTACAAAAAGTACCGCACTACGTTGATTCCGTTTTGACAAAAGAAAAGGCCGCCACCTTGCTGCAGGGCGGTGATGTGGAGGTAGCGTGGTATACCAACCAGTCCAACAGTCAATCCGTTGTACATTCGCACCCGTATTACGAGTTGATCTTGCCGGTTTCGGGCAGCAGTGTGCGGTATTCTGTCGGCGGCAGTGTCTACGATTTACATTTGGGCGAGTTGATCTTGTTCCCGGGCGAGGTGTTCCACTCCGGCAAGTTCAACATCACAGCCGACACGTCGGAGCGGCTGGTGGTGCAGATTTCCGCTGATATCTGGGAAAAAGCACTGGCGCAAAGCGGGCTGACCGAGCGTTTTTGGGGCAGCGAGCCGGTGATACTGGATGCAGATGCGGTGCTGCAATGGGATTTGCGCGGTTTGCTGCAGCGTATGGCGCTGGCTGCCGGGCTGGAGGCACCGCTGCGCCAAGCCGTTGAACAGTGCGAGGTCACCGAGCTGCTTTTGCTGTTCAGCCATATCATCCACAGGCGGCACACCGCGCCGCCGCCCTCCGCCACCAGCCTGCTGGTCGCAAAGGCGGTTGCCTACCTGCAAGCCAATTACACCGACCCGCAGCTGACCGTTGCGCAGCTTGCCAGATATACCTACACCAGCCGCGAGCATCTGTCCCGCGTATTTAAGGAATACACGCTGGAAAGCGTACACGGCTACCTGACCAACCTGCGTATGCAGCACTGCCGCAACGCCATTGCGGCGGGGTTCAGCGTCCTGGACGCCTGCACCGCCAGCGGATTTACGAACTACAGCAGCTTTTTAAAGAGCTTCCGCGCGCTGTACGGCATCACCCCCAGCGAGTACCGCGCCGCCCTGCGGCAAAATAAAGGCGCGGAAACGTCCGTTTAAAAGGCTTCCCCTGCCCGCTGCTTTGGCGCAGAACCTTTGTAAAACAAAACATCCTGCGGCAAATCCACCGCAGGATGTTTGTGTTTATAGAAAATCAGGCGTTGAATACATACTTATCCAGCCGGGCAAAGGCTTCCTGCACACGGCTCAGCGGCAATGCCAGATTCATACGGATGGCGCACGGACCGTGGAACATCCGCCCGTCCTGCCATGCCACGCCGACATCCCAGCCGGCCTTCTGCACCTCGTCGATGGTTTTGCCGTGCTTTTCGCACCATTCGGTGCAATCCAAAAACAGCATATAGGTACCCTGCGGCTTGCTGACTGCAACGCCCTCGAAATGCTGCTGAATATAGTTGCACGCAAAGTTCACGTTGCCGGACAATACCTGCTTCAGCTCGTCCACCCATTCATAGCCCTCGGGGCTGTAGGCACCGATCAAGGCGTGCATGGACAGCACGTTCATATCGTTGTAATGCGGCTTGGAGCTTTTGGCAACAACGCGGTCACGCAGGTACTTATTATAAATAATGTGGTAGCTGCCCACAAGACCCGCCAAATTGAAGGTCTTGCTGGGCGCATAGACCGCCACGGTATGCTGCCGCGCCCAGTCAGAAACCGACTGGGTCGGAATATGCGTATGCCCGTTCAAAAGGATATCGGACCAGATCTCATCGGAAATCACAAGGCAGTCGTTTGCCCGGTAGACCTCCATCGCCTTTTCCAGTTCCCATCGTTCCCAGACGCGCCCGCAGGGGTTGTGCGGGCTGCAAAATACCGCCACATGGATATTTTCGGCTTTCAGCTTGGCGTCCATATCCTCGTAATCCATACGCCATACGCCGTTTTCATCCTTTTTCAGCGGGCTGTGAACGATTTTGTAGCCGTTGTTCCGGATGCTCATGGTAAAGCCGATGTAAGTGGGGCTGTGCAGCAGCACGCCGTCGCCGGGCGCGGCAAACGCGGTCAGTGCCGAGATCACGCCGCCCAGAACGCCGTTTTCGTAGCCGATATGCTCCTTGGTCAAGCCGGCCACGCCGTTGCGGGTTTCCTGCCACCGTATGATGGAGTCAAAATATTCGTCTGTCGGTTTAAAGTAGCCGAACGCCGGGTGCTTGGCTCTTTCGATGATGGCCTGCGGGATAGTGGGTACGGTGGGAAAATTCATATCCGCCACCCACATAGGGATGACGTCATAGCCGTCCTTGGGGCGGTCTGGGGCAAAGCCGGTTCCCAGACCGTCCACAGCGATGGCGTCCTTGCCGTGGCGATCCATAAGGGAGGTGAAATCGTACTTCATACTAAAGTTTCCTTTCCGCTTCTGCAAAGTTTTTGCCTTTATTATCAAGTATAACACTCCCAGCAGGTTTCGTAAACAAACCCCGATGCGCGCCTGTTTTTTCGCCTTTTCGCTACAAAAGCACAAGGTACTTTTGGGCAACTTGCGCAAAGAAGGCACCGCCAAACGGCAGTGCCTTCTTTGTCTTTTATTCTAAATCCCACACGGCTCTATACCGTTATTTCCCCAAATGCCAGATGTCGCGATCGTACTCCGCAATGGTGCGGTCGCTGGAGAAGAACCCTGCCTTGGCAATGTTGACAAGGCACTTGCGGCGCCAGCCCATCGGGTCACAGGCATAGTCGCTGAGGGCTTGTCCCTTGCGCACCACATAGGCGTTGAAGTCCGGCAGCGTCTGGAACCAATCCTTGTGGATCAGCTCGTTTTGCAGGCGCTGCAGGTTTTCCTGCCGCCCGGCTACCAGCATCTGCGGACCGGTCAAAAAGTCCACGGCGCGGCGGATGTTGGGGTCGCCCTCATACCACTGCGCGGCAACGTAGTCCCCTGCATCGTAGCGGTGGATGACCTGATCGGAGGTCTGCCCGAAGATATACAGATTCTCCTGCCCGACCTGCTGGCTGATCTCCACATTGGCGCCGTCCATCGTGCCGAGGGTCAGCGCACCGTTGAGCATAAACTTCATATTGCCGGTGCCGGATGCTTCCTTGGAGGCAAGGCTGATCTGCTCGGACAAATCGCAGGCGGGGATCAATTTTTCTGCCGCTGTAACGTTGTAATTTTCCACAAAGACAACCTGCAGCCACGGGGACACCTCGGGATCCTGTGCAATGACCTTGGAGAAAGTGAGCAGCGCGTGGATGATATCCTTGGCGATGGTGTACGCGGGTGCCGCCTTGGCGCCGAAGATGCTGACCAGCGGCACGGCGGGCAGATGCCCTGCCTTGATTTCGTAATACTGGTGGATGAGGTACAACAGGTTCAGCTGCTGGCGCTTGTACTCGTGCAGGCGCTTGGACTGGATGTCAAATACCGCCTGCGTATTGACCTTGACGTTCTGGGTGTGCAGCAGCCAATCGGCCAGTGCCTGCTTGTTCGCGGATTTGACGGCGGTCAACTCGTTCAGAACGCTCTCATCCTCGGCAAATGTCAGCAGCTTTTCCAGCTCGGCGGCATCCTTGCGGAAGCCAGAGCCGATGTGCTTTTCCAGCACCTCAGTCAGGCGGGGGTCGCATTCCAGCAGCCAGCGGCGGAAGGTGATGCCGTTGGTCTTGTTGTTAAACTTTTCCGGGTACAGCTGGTAGAAACCGTGCAGCTCGGAGTTTTTCAAAATTTCGGTGTGCAGCGCCGCCACGCCGTTGGTGGAATGGGTAAAGTGGATATCCATATGCGCCATATGGACGCGGTCGTCCTTGTCGATGATGGCAAGGCTTTCGTCCTCGGTGCGGGTGCGTGCCAGCTCGTCCAGCTTTTCGATGATGGGCATCAGCTGCGGCACCACAGTGTCCAGATAGGCGCGCGGCCACTTTTCCAGCGCTTCTGCCAGAATGGTGTGGTTGGTGTAGGCGCAGGTCTTGGTGACGATCTCGACAGCCTCATCAAATTCGATGCCCTTTTCGCCCAGCAGACGAATCAATTCCGGAATGACCATACTGGGGTGGGTGTCGTTGATTTGAATGGCGGCGTAATCCGCCAAGTCGTGGTAGTTGCAGCCGCGGGCGGCGCACTCTGCCAAAATCAACTGCGCACCGGCAGAAACCATCAGATACTGCTGGTACACGCGCAGCTGACGCCCTGCCTCGTCGGAATCATCGGGGTACAGGAACAGCGTCAGGTTTTTGTCGATGACGGTCTTGTCAAAGGAAATGCCGTCCTTCACAATGCTCTCGTCAATGGTGTCCAGATCAAACAGGTTCAGCGTGTTGGTGCGTGCGCCGTAGCCGGTGACTGCCAGTTTGTACAGGCGGGCGTTGTAGGTCTTGCCTGCCAGCTCCACCGGGTAGGTGATGTCGGTTTTCTCAGCCCAGCTGTGGGCAGTAAGCCACGGGTCGGGCTTTTCGTTCTGCACGCCGTTTTCAAAGCTCTGGCGGAACAGACCAAAGTGGTAGCGCAGCCCCACGCCGTCGCCCGGCAGACCGAGCGTTGCCAGCGAATCCAGAAAGCAGGCGGCCAGACGTCCCAGACCGCCGTTGCCTAAGGAAGGCTCCGGCTCGACTTCCTCAATGTCAGACAGGCTCTTGCCGGCGGCTTCCAGCGCGGCGCGGGCGTCATCGTACAGCCCCAGATTGATGAGGTTGTTGGACAGCAGCTTGCCGATCAAAAATTCGGCGCTGATGTAGTACAGCTTGCGTCCCGTAACAGGCTGCACCTTGCCCGCGCCTTTTTCGCGCACAAGCTCCAGCAGCGCCAGATACAGTTCTTGGTTTGTGCAGTCAGCCAGCGGCTTGCCGGTGTATCCTTGCAGCAGTTCGGTAAAGTTCATAAAAAGTCCTCCTTTACTGTTACGACCGGATGTCCCATCCATTACCTAATGGTATACCACACAAAAAGAGAAAAAACTTGCGCATTTCCTGCAAAATATGGTACAATACTATCATTCAGAGGCAATGGAGGGACGAAAGTATGAAAAACCAGTCTGCCTTGCAGGAAACCAAGCACCACGGCGCGGTGCGGTTTCCGTTCAATATTTATCCCTGCACCATACCGGGGGATTTCCGGCAGGTGGCGGTCCACTGGCAGGACAGCATGGAGCTGATTTACATAAAGCGCGGCACGGGGCTTGTGCAGACCGGGGCGCAGGTGTACCCGGCGCAGAGCGGGGATATTTTTGTGCTGACACCGGGCGCGCTGCACGCCATACGCCAAGCGGAAAACTGCACCATGGAGTATGAGAACATTATTTTTGATTTGGAGCTTTTGGGCGGTGCGGAGGATCTTTGCGCGGAAAAATACCTGCTGCCGCTGCAAAGCGGACGCCTTGCCCTGCCGGAGCGCCTATGCCCTGCTGACGCGGGCTATACCGAGGCGACCGCCTGCCTGCAGGAGGCAGAGGATGCCAACCGCAGCCGCCGCCCCGGCTATGAGCTGCGCATTAAGGGCGCACTGCTGCGGTTTTTGGCACTGCTGATCGCACAGGGAAAGACCCTGCCCCCCGCCGAAACCGCAGGAACTCAGCGGCTGAAAACCGTATTACAGTGGCTTTCGGCGCATTACAATGAGCCGCTTTGCATCGCGGATGCCGCCGCGCTTTGCCAATGCAGCCCCAGCCACTTTATGCGGTGGTTCCGGCAGATGACCGGGCAGAGCTTTATTACCTTTTTAAAGGAATACCGCCTGAACGCCGCCGCCGAAGCACTACACGCCACCGACGATACCGTCTTGAATATTGCCGGGCAGTGCGGGTTTGAGAATCTTTCGTATTTCAACCGCGCGTTCAAGGCGCATTTTGGCATGACCCCGCGGGAATACCGGCGATAACCTTGTAATAGGTCTGTAAAAAATCGTAAGGGTGGTGAATCCTTTTATGAATACATGGTTTACCGTGGAGCAGGTGGATTCGCAGACATTTGCCATCAGCGAATACAAGCATTGGGAGGAAACGCACTGCTACCTGCTAAGCGGGCAGGAAAAAGCCGTTCTGATAGACACCGGGCTGGGCATTTCCGATATAAAAAGTATTGTGGATCGTTTGACGTCGCTGCCGGTTGAGGTGATTACAACACACGCGCATTGGGATCACATCGGCGGACACAGGCACTTTGATTCTATCGCCGTTCACGAGGCTGAAAAGCAGTGGCTATCCGATGGGTTCCCGCTACCGCTGCCTGTTGTCAAGAAAAATTTGACAAGACTCCCCTGTGATTTCCCGCCGGAGTTTTCCTTGGATGCGTATCGGGTCTTTCAGGGGATGCCGCAAAGAATTCTGCATGGCGGTGACCGCTTGGATTTGGGCGGGCGGGAAATCGAGGTCATGCATACGCCGGGACACTCCCCCGGACATTGCTGCTTTTACGAACCGGAGCGAAAGTATCTGTATTCCGGGGATTTGGTGTATAAGGGCTGCCTGGACGCCTTTTATCCCACCACCGACCCACAGCAATTCTATCAGTCCGTACAGAAAATATGCAGATATAAAATCCATAGAATCCTGCCCGGACACCATCAGTTGGATATCCCTGTTTCGCTGGCGGCAGATATCGAAGCCGGATTTTCACAGCTGGAGCAAAGCGGGAAACTTCAGCAGGGAAACGGCATTTTCTCGTTTGGGAATTTTCAAATTCACATATAACGAATGGGTATTGGGAGGAGCGCATATCGTCCGAAAAGACGGGGCATGACCTACTCCAGGTAAGATAAATCTTTTTCGACCTCGGAAAGGAGCGTACCATGAAAAAACTTGTTCCTTGGCTGTTTGCCTCTGCCGCCGTTATGCTGATGCTGCCCGCACTGGCAGTCCGTTTAGTAAATGCGGATGGCGGGATGGCAGTATGCCTTGCTTTGTTTTTTATCGTAGACCCGCTGTTTTCTGTTTGCATCGGGGTGTATGCCGGGCGGGATATACAAAGGCTTTGGTGCTTGCCGATTTTTCCGACGGTATTCTTTTTGCTCGGTGCCTGGTTGTTTTTGGATGCGGGCGAAACGGCATTTCTTTTCTATGCAGCGGTCTATGCCCTGCTGGGATATGCCGCCATGCTGATTTCTCGGTTTATACGAAAAAATCAATAACAAATTTTGTTCTAAAAAAGAAGTCCCTGCAGGAATTCCTGCAGGGACTTCTGTGTATTAGTTTTTGCTTTCCGGGAAGATGATTTTATTGACAAAGAAGAAAATCACCATCGAGATACCGCCGTTCAGCACCGTTGTGCCGATGTTGTAGATAAAGTCCGGTACCAGCAGCCCCGCCACGGCGACCCACACACAGTTGATGGAGTTGACGATGCAGGTGATGATGCAGAACGCCAGCACATACCATGCAATCTGCTTGCCCAGATTGCCCTTGCTGCGGAACACAAAATTGCGCTGGATCGGGAAATTGATGCACTCGCCGATGACCATGGCAATCATATACGCGCAGAAGTACGGCAAGCCGCCGTGGGCGGCATCGTAGCCGAGGATATTCCACTTGAATGTTTCCCCAAACAAGGTCACATCCACGCCCGGCCAGCCGAAATCCACGACCGGCAGCCCGCTGAACGCCTTGGGCAAAAATTGCAGCAGCAGGTATTTGAACACGGTGATCAGGTTCGACACGATGACGAAAAGTCCGCCCTCGCGCACCCACTTGGCGGCGGCGGGGTGCTTTCTCGCAAAGGTATTCCAAAACTGCATAAGGAATCTCCCCTCAAGCCCCGCGCAGACGGCGTTCCATCTGTGCGTTCAGAACTTGATTTTTGACGGCTTCATAGATGATCCGCACCAAGCCAATGATCCAAAAGCCCTGCAATTCCATAACAAGACCGTCCACCATACCCATACTGATGGCACCACCCGTCATTTTGGCAAGGGCGCGCAGCGGCATGTTGTACTGGAACAGGATGTTCAGATCCGGCTTGCCCTTTTTGTAACTGGCGTTCAGCAGGGCGGTCAGCACCGCCCAAATCAGCCAGCCCAGCGGGCTGCGGCTGTGGTTCAGCTCACCCAGCGTCATATTACGGTCAATTTTGATTGTATCCTGCGGGATGGCGTGTCCCAGCAGGGTTTCCCATTCAGCGTCGGGTACGTTCTGCACACTGCCGGTTCTGTAGTGCGGCAGTGTTTTGCCCGCATAGGGGTCAGGGGCATCGGTACCGGCGATTTCCACGGCGGCAGTCAGGCGGATATCGGCGCAGGACGCACCGACACGCAGTTCATACTGCCCGCCCTCGATTTCCCAGCGGTCGGTCTGGGTGTTCCAGTAGCGGAACGCCTTGTCGTCCAGCGGAATGACCACCGTCCGGCTTTCGCCCGGGCGCAGCGGAACCTTGGCAAAGCCCTTTAATTCCTGCGCGGGGCGGAAAATTTTTGCATCCGGCTTGGCAACGTACAGCTGCACAATCTCCGCACCGGCACGGTCACCGGTATTGGTCACCGTCAGGGTCACGCCGTCGGCGGATGCCTTCAGGTCGGAATAGGCAAAGCTCGTGTAGCTCAGCCCGTGACCGAACGGGAACGCCACCGGCACACCGGCGGTTTGGTAGTAGCGGTAGCCGACATACAGCCCCTCGCGGTACTGCACGGTGCGCCCTGCCCCGGCAAAGTTATCCTTGGCGGGGGTGTCCTCATAGCAGTTCGCCCAGGTTTCCGCCAGCTTGCCGCAGGGGTTCAGCTTGCCGGTCAGCACATCCAGCACTGCCCCGGCACCCGCCTGCCCGCCCAAGGCACCGTACACAACAGCACGGCAATGGGTCAGCCACGGAGTTTCCAGCGAGGAACCGGCGTTCAGCACCACCACGGTGTTGGGGTTCGCTTGCTGCACGGCTTTGAGCAGGGCAATCTGGTTGTCTGCCAGCTTCATATCGGTGCGGTCAAGCCCTTCGCTTTCCTTGATCTCATCCAGCCCCAAGAACAGCACGGCAACGTCCGCCTGCTTGGCGAGCGCGACAGCCTCTGCCTCTTTGGCGGCGTCTGCCATGCCGCGGCGGTCAAAGCCGGGGGCAAAGCCCAGCACCTGCAAACCGCTTTGGGCAAGGTTTTCCAGCACGGTATCGACCTTGAGGGAGTTCACGGCGCTGGAACCTGCGCCCTGATAGCGCGGGGTTTCGGCAAAATCGCCGAGAATGGCAACCTTGGTATCGGCAGCCAGCGGCAGGATGCCGTCGTTTTGCAGCAGCACCGTGCTTTCGGCAGCGGCGCGGCGTGCCAGCGCGTGGTGGGCATCGGCGTCAAAGCTGCGGCTGTGCTTTTGCACGGCAGCACTTGTATCGAGTACCAGCGTCAGCAGTTCATCCAAGCGGGCGTCCACGTCAGCCTCGGTGATTTTGCCGCTTTGCACGGCTGCCAGCAGCTCACGCACGGCATCGCCGCCCGGGGCGGGCATTTCCAGCGTGGAGCCGTTCTTTACGCCCAGCGCGTGATCGTTGGAGCCGCCCCAGTCGGTCACGACAGCCCCGGTGAAGCCCCAATCCCCGCGCAGGATTTCCTGCAAAAGGTGGGCGTTTTCGTTGGCGTAGGTGCCGTTGACCAGATTGTAGCTGGACATAATGGTTTTGGGTGCGCTTTCCTTGACCACGATTTCAAACCCGGTCAGGTACAGCTCGCGCAGGGTGCGCTCGTCCAGCACGGAGTCGGACGCCATACGGCGCAGCTCCTGGCTGTTGGCGGCAAAGTGCTTGGGGCAGGCGGCGATACCCTCGCTCTGGATGCCCCGCACATAGGCGGCTGCCATCTTGCCCGAAAGATACGGATCTTCAGAAAAATACTCAAAGTTGCGTCCGCACAAGGGGCTGCGCTTGGTGTTCAGACCCGGTCCCAGCAGCACGGAAACCTCCTGCGCGGCGGCTTCCTCGCCCATGGCGCGCCCAATCTCCTCGCCCAAGGCGGGATCCCAACTGCACGCCACGGTGGCGGCAGTGGGAAAGCAGGTGGCGGGAACACTGGGGTTTAACCCCAGATGATCCGCCGCCCCGGCTTGCTTGCGCACGCCGTTGGGACCATCCGACAGGGTGATGGCAGGTACGCCCGCCTTTTGGTAACCGCGGGTGGTAAAGGTACCCGCGCCCGAAAGCAGCGCGCATTTTTGTTCCAGATTCAGTTTTGCGATGATTTCAGCGTTTTTCAAGGGGACGCACTCCTTTTTTAATAAGGTAATACCGCGCAATTTCAAGTCACGGTCATGCGCTTGCATTGCGCGGCATTGCGGGGGGTATTCTTATGCGTTCTTGTTTTCGGTCTTGGCAGCCTTCTTTGCAGCACGCTTGGCCTTGCGCTCCGCCTTCTTGGCAAGATAGCGCTTGCTGGCCCACAGCGCGCGCACCGCCTTGAAGCCGAAGAACCACATCACCGCCACAAAGACCACCAACACCACGTAGGCATACTGCCATACCGGGATGATGTTCTTGACCGTGGTATCGACATCCACACCGTTCATTGCGTTGGAGTTGGCCACCGCGTACAGATAGCGGTGCGCGGCCGTGCGGGCGTTCTGCATAACCGTTGCAGTCAGCTCGTTGTCATTGAGCGCCCACATATCGTAGGCCGTGTTCAGCCACAGGTCATTGCCCGCAGCCAGACCCTCGCGGATGTCGCAGTAATCAAAGCTATTGAAGGAGGTCTGGTCGGTAATGACAAAGCCCTTGTAGCCCCACTCACCACGCAGGATGTTGGTCATAATGCCCTCATGACCGCCAATCCAGCGGCAACCGATGCGGTTCATACCACTCATAATGCCCACAGCGCCGCCGTCCACAACGCTCATCTCAAAGGGCTTCAGGTACAGCTGGCGGGCGGCCTGCTCATTGACGAACATCGCACCGCCGATACGGTTGGTCTCCTGGTCATTGAAGGCGAAATGCTTGATGGTGACAATGCCGCCCTTGCTCTGGAAGCCGGCAGTTTCCGCTGCACCAAATACGCCGGAGAGCAGCGGGTCCTCGGCATAATACTCAAAGTTACGGCCGCTGTTGGCTGCACGGTGGATGTTCATAGCCGGGGCATACCAGACCTGCACCCCGCTGGAGAGGCTGTCCTCGCCCACCAGCTTGCCGCGGCGGGACGCCAGCTCCACATTGTAGGTCGAAGCCAGCACCACCGCAGGCTCATACGCCATGCAGTGCAGGTTGCCGCCCGCCAGCGTGCTGGAAATGCCTGCGGGGCCATCCTTATGTACCGTGCCGGGCGCGCCGATGCTCTCGACCGCCATCGTGCCATAGCCCGCATGGCGAATCAGATTGTAAGTGTCCTTCTTGCTCATCTGGCTCAGCAGCGTTTCCCAGCGGGCATCGTCATAGTCCGCGCCAATCAGGTCGCACAGCTTCAGGTTGCCCGCCTCATCAAAGGGCGGCATTTCGGCGCTTTCACCCTCCGGGCGGGTAATTTCCAGCGCGGTCAGAACTGTTTCCGGGGCCTCCCAGCTGCCATTCTGGTAGGTGGTCGTCCAGGTGCCGGTCCAGTCGCTGCGGCTCAGATAGGTAAAGTCAGCGTCGTAGGTCGTAATATCCGCATCCGCCATCTGTGCGGTGACGGTTGCACCGGTTTCTGCCGTTGCAAAGGTCTTGGTGTCGGTCTGCGACTGATTGTAGAGCGCGGTCATCGCCGCATTGCCGTCCACCACTGCGCCCTTGGCGGCCAGAATGTTCTTGGTGGCCTCATGGGCGTTGGCGGCAACCGTCAGGTAGTAGTCCCCTGCCTCCAGAATGTAGGTGCCCGCGCCGTAGGCGTCAAAGACCTTCATGGCACTCTTGTCCACATCAATCTGGACGGTCTGGCTTTCGCCGGGCTGCAGAATATCTGTCTTGGCAAAGCCGACCAGCTCCACCGCCGGTTTTTCAATGCGGCTGGCACGGTCATATTCCGTATACGGGTTCTGCAGATACGCCTGCACAACCTCCTTGCCCGCAGCCTTTCCGGTGTTCGTGACGGTGACATTCAGCGCAAAGCCGTCCGCCGTTTCGGTCATCTTGTAATCCGACCAGCTGAAGTCCGTATAGCTCAGGCCGTAGCCGAAGGGGTACACCACCTGTGCATCGTAGTCAAAATCACCCGCGTTGCCCTGTGCCAGAACGGCATCCTCGTAGCGGGTCTCATAGTAGCGGTAACCGACATAGACGCCCTCGGCGTAGACAATATACTTGTTACCGGCAAACACATCGCTGTTTGTGATGGTGTAGTCGCCCAGATTCGCAGCGGCCGGGGCAGAGGCTGCGTCAGCCGCCCAGGTGTCCACCAAGTGGCCGCTGGGGTTCACTGTGCCGTTCAGTGCCTCGCCGATGGCATAGGCACCCTCCTGCCCCAGTGCGCCCACCCACAGCACAGCGTCAATGTCATATTGGCTGAGCTCCGTCACATTGATGGGGTTGGTCACATTCAGAAGCAGAATCACCTTGTCAAAGCGCTCGGTTGCCATCCGAATCAGGTTGCGCTCCTCCTGCGTGAAGGAGAGGTACTCTGTCGGCAAATCCACGCTTTCACTGCCGCTGCGACCAATCACCACGATTGCAGCATCATTGTACTGCGCCATGCTGTCAAATTCAGCCTGCGTGTAGGCGCTCTGCGGAGCCTCGTTGGCTGCAAAGCGGCCTTGCCCGGTAACGCTGGGCACTTCCTTCTTATAAGAGGCACCCGCGCCGGTGGTGTAGAAGTCCCACAGCACCGGGTTGACAGTAAAGCCTGCGGCCTCCATCGCCTGCCGCAGATTGGGCGCGGTGGAGGTGTCCACACTGCCCGCGCCTGCGCCACCATAGACAAGGTCGGCTGCGCTTTCGCCCAGAAGGGTCACGCTTGCGCCCTTGGCCAGCGGCAGGGCGTCCCCATTATTGCGCAGAAGAACCATACCCTCCTGCTCAATTTCGCGGCAGAGCTGGGCCGAGACCTCCTGCACCGCCTCGGCGGAGGAATAGTCACTGGTGAAATACTGCGGATTGCTGCCGCCTCTTTTGGCGGTGGTCGGCATTGCTATGGCCATACTGACCATAGCCGAATAGTTGTTGGACAGCGGAATGGCAATCAGGCAGGCAGCCCCCAGCAGCGCAAAGATAAGCGCCAGCAGAACCGCCAATACCCGCCGCACAACGCAGAGGAACGCTTTCATACTTTTTCTCCTGCTTTTTCAGTCTCGGCGAATTTTGCTCCTTTATTATAGCGTTTTTTACAGAAAAAACACAGAAAATACATAAATTGTCGGTTTTGCTTCACAATCTGTCAATTTCGGCGGAGTACGCCAATTTTTATTGGTCATTTTGCCGGTTTTTCGTCTTGCATGTTTGTGCAATCTGCGCCATCAAAAAAACTCCGGAGCTGTCTCCGAAGTTCTTTCACAGTTCATTCTTTTGCGGCAGCAGCACCCGCAGGGTGAACCACTCGTTTTCCCAGTGCAGGGTCAGGGTGCCGCCGTGGGCTTCGGCGGCGGCGCGCACACTCTTTAAGTCGTAGCCGCCGTGGCTGCTGCGGCGGGGCAAACCGTCGGGGGCAATCTCCACAGGCTTTGTGCAGTAGTTTTCAAACCGCAACATCACAAAGCCGTTCTGTGCGTAGATTGCCACCCGGATCAGCCGCTTTTCGGGGTCTTGCTCGGTCAGCACGCTCTCGGTGGCATTGTCCAGCGCCGTGCCGACGATGGTGCATATCTCCCCTGTTGTCAAAAAATGCAGCAGCGTGCCGTCTGCCACGCAGGTCATATTGATGCCGTGCTGCTGGCAGTACAGGCTTTTGGCGGTCAGCAGGGTGTCCAGCACGGGGTTGCCGGTCTTGTTTTCGGCTTCATAGCGGCGGATATCCTGCTCCATCTCCGCTAAGGCAGCGTTTTGCTTGGTCGAATCCTGCTCGGCGCGTATGGCGGCGATCTGCATTTTCAGCTCATGGTAGCGGCGGTTGATTAAGCGGATATTCTCCTTGCTTTGGCGGTACTGCTCATACTGGCGCTGCAAAACGTTGTCCATCGCCGCAAGCTCGCTGTGCAGTGCCGCCTCGCGCAGCTGTTCGTGCTGGACGCTCAAAATCAGCACACCGGCAAAATCCACCAGCGTGCGAATGTAGTACACGCTCATCGTTGCCTGTGCGTCGGCGATAAAGCTCAGGTTGCTCACGGCAAAAACCGTCAGCGCCATCACGACCGCCATCAGCGTGGCGGCAATGGTGATGTTCGGGCGCGCGGCAGTGACGCGGCGGCGTTCAAACAGGTACAGCCCGCCGTACAACACACCGTACACGGCAGCCAATAGCAGCAGCGAAGGCGCCTCGCCGCTCGTGAACTGCGGCCAAAGCCAGCAGTGCAGCTGCCATTCCAGGCTGGCTGCCAGCTCTGCCAAGATAAAAGCACGCGCGCAGCAATAGCTTGCCTCGCGTAGGTTCATCTCGCGCGTACCCCACAGGTACAGGTAAATCGCCGCAATGGCTGTGACCATACAGGGTACCCACCATTGCAAAGGCACATGACCCGTCAGATGCAAAAACGCTGCCAGCAGCGCCGCCCACAGTGCGGTGATGCCCCAGTGTATCGGCTTGGCGGTACGGGGCGGACGCGCCTGTGCATACAGCAGCGCGGCCAGAATTTCTGCCAGCGCCGTGTACAGTCTGGGGATGTCAGGCAAAACGGTCATACGCCTTCACCCCCGATATAATCGGTCAGCGCCGCCAAAAACGCCTTGCGCTTGGGGCGGCTGATCTGCAATTCATAGGGACCGACCAAAACCGTGTTCTGCTGCACGCCGGATACCTGCGCCAGATTGACCAGATACCCGCTGTTGCAGCGGGCAAAAGGCTGCGATGCCAGCTTCTCCTCCAGCGCCTTCAGCGCGCCGGGGGCGGAAAACTCGCCGTCCTCGGTGTAAAAATGGATGCGGTGTCCCTCGCTTTCTATGTAATAGACGGTTGCCGCATCCAGGCGGCGCAGCCCGCCGTCCACAGGCACCGCCAGATAATGGCGCACCCGCCGTGCCAGCTGGTTGACTGCCTTTTGCAGCTGCTGCGAAAAGGCGAAATACGGCACGGGCTTCAGCACATAATCCAGCGCGCCCACGGCATATCCCTTGATGGCATACTGCGCCATATTGGTGATAAAAATCAACAGTACATCGCTATCCAGCGCACGGATGCGGCGGGCGGTTTCCATACCATCAAGGTGCGGCATCTCGACATCCAGAAAAATTATATCGTAGACCGGGCGGTAATCCTCGAGGATTTCCACGCCGCTGCCAAACACCGAAACCTCAAACGGCGTGCCGTACTGCCGCGTATAGCGCTGCACATAGCCGGTCAGCTGCTCCTGTATGGCAGCCTCGTCCTCCACAATGGCAATGCGCGTCATCGGTGGTGCCTCCTTCCTTTTATACTGCTTTTATACAGTATAGCATACTGCCGCGCCGCGGCGCAACTGCCGAAACTCATTGCGCCAGCGCTGCTTTTTCCTCCGGCCAGGATTTTCTGAGCGCCGCATAGGAAACCAGGAAGTTGGCAAGCCAGCCCGCCGGTACAGCAAGCCAGACAAAGGCGATGCCAAAGCGCGGCGCACAAAGCAACGCCACCGACAGGCGAATGCCAAGGTTCACCATATTGGCAACAAGGAACGGGCGCATAATGCCCAGCCCGCGCAAAACACCGTCGGTCGCCATCTTGATGCCCATAAAGATAAAGAAGTAGCCGAGCCACCGCATATAATCCTCGGACACCTGATACGCCAAGGCGGTTCCGTCCTTGCCAAGGAACAACGAGGAAATTTGCGTGTGCCACGTTTCAATGACAAGAAAGGCCAAAACGGCAAAGCAGACATCCAGCACCAGCGCCGCGTGGTAGCCCTTTTTGATGCGCTGGGGCTTGCCTGCGCCAAGGTTTTGGGAAACAAACGGCGAAACCGCATTGCCGATGGACACAAAAATCAGCGAAAATACGTTCTCTACCCGCATCGTTGCCGCATACCCTGCCAGCGCCTGTGTGCCGAACGGGTTGACCACCGCCTGCACGATCATCATACCGATAGACACGGTGGATTGCTGCAGAACCGACGGCACGGCGATGCGCAGCATCGAGCGCAGCTCCCGCTCGTCAAACCGTTGAAACGGGCTTTGGTAACGCCGCATCCGGTTCAGGAACATCAGCAGCGAAAGCACGGCGGAAATGCCTTGGGCGATCAGAGTTGCCAGCGCCGCGCCGAACACGCCCAGCTCCAGCCCGGCGACCATCCAGAGATCCATAAAAATATTGAGAACGGACGAGAAAATCAGCAGCCCCAGCGGAATTTTGGACTCCCCGATGGAAGTAAACATCGTGGAGAGGATGTTGTACATAAATAAAAACGGAAAGCCCACAAAATATACCCGCAGATACAGCACGGCATCCGCCAGAATGTCGGCGGGGGTTTGCAGGGCGCTCATCATCAAACGGGAAAAGCCAAAGCCAAAAACGCCAAGGGCGATGCTCAGCACCAAAAAGCTGAGCAAGGACGTTGACACGATGGTTTTCATCTTGCCGTACTCCTTGGCACCGAAATACCGGCTGACCAGAACCCCGGCACCGACCCCGGCACCCAGCGCCACGCAGATAAAGACGTTGGTCAGCGCGGCACAGGCACCGACCGCCGCCAGCGCCGAGGAACCCACA
Source organism: Subdoligranulum variabile (assembly GCA_004552305.1). Classification (GTDB taxonomy): domain Bacteria; phylum Bacillota; class Clostridia; order Oscillospirales; family Ruminococcaceae; genus Gemmiger; species Gemmiger variabilis_A. The sequence continues at coordinate 49,786 of SFOX01000007.1, forward strand.
AACTGACCGACAATGATGGAGTCCGCCATATTGTATACCTGCTGAAAAAAGCTGCCGAGGATCATCGGCATAGCGAAAACCGTCAGTGCCTTCAGCGGCGCATCGGTGATCAGATACTCATCCTTTGCCATCTTCGTTTCTCCTGCAAAAAAGCCGGACAGGGAGCAGACTGCTCCGTCTGCGCCTGATCCGGCAGTTGTTATTTCTTTGAGCGAATACCCGAAATTATAGCACGGGTGCCATAAATTGTCAACGTACCTACACGGGAAAACGCCCTGCCCCTTTGCCCGGTTTGTGCAATATTTTGCCCGTTTTTCTACAAAAGATGGGGAAAGCCACTTTTCAAAAGCAAAAAAAGGTGATAAACTAGATTGGATAATGTTATGTCGTTTAACGGTTGAGGAAAAGCGTATGGAAACGAATACAAACTTCAAAAATTGTTATGAGGACGGAATCCATTCCTCCGATATGGCAAAGCTGGGAAACGGCGCGTTCCAAGTTATGCAGAAAACGATTCAATACAACGGCGGCGTCGGCACCATGTCCGGGTACTTTGACGCCGACTTGTCGATTTTGTCGGTCAGCGATCTGCTGCTGCACAATCTGGGCTACAGCTATACATCCCTTATGCAGCAGACAAACGGCTCGCTGAAAAACTTGTTTTACGGGGAGAATGTCAGCTTTCTTGAAAACGAACGCTTTCGTCAGATTCAGGGCGAGGGCGAAGGGCAGATCCTTACGGCGGACGGCTCTCCGGTTTATGTGCGGCTGTATAAAGAAAACGCTGCAGACACGGACGGCACACCCCTTTGGGTAATGTCTGTACATATGGACTGGGAGCTTGAGAACCTTGCCCTGGTGAGCCAATCCATCGGCTCTGCCCTTTGGTATTTTGACTGCGACGAAAACGGGGAGATTGCCCGCGTCAATTGGAGCCATGCGTTTCGGCTGCTTTTGGGGTATCACGATGTGCTGGATTTCCCGAACCGGCTGGATTCCTGGGTCAGGCTTTTGCACCCCGAGGATCAGGAGCGGGTGCTTGCGCTGCTGCACAAGGCGCTGGCAGACAGAACCAACCAGACGAAATATACCGTTGAATACCGGCTGAAAATGCCGAACAACCAGTACCGTTGGTTCCGAACCTCGGCGGAGATCGTCCGCCGCCTGAACGGCACCGCCCACCGAATTGCGGGCATTATCAGCAACATTGACGCCGAAAAAAGAAGCCTGATGCAGGCGCAGCGCGCCGCGGCGTTTCACCGCGCGTTCACCAATGCAAACCTCTGCGAATACTATGTCAATCTGGACAAAAACACCTTTGACACCTTTAAGGTGGAGCCGTCCCTGATGACTGCCTTTGAGCAGAGCGAAACCTGGGATGAGCTGGTGCGATTCTTTGTGGACAATTATGTTGTCGAGCAGGACAAAAAGGCGGTAATAGAATTCTATAACCGCGCGTATATCGCAAAAAAACTCAAAGGGCTGGAATCCGAGCTTTGTCAGGAGTGCCGCATTGTGCTGAACGGCGAGGAACGCTGGGTTCGCAATGTTGTTATGCGCGGCGAGATGGAAGATTCCGAATATGCCATGATTTTTCTGCGCGACATCACCGAGGCAAAAGCCGAAACGGCACGACGCACGCAGATGGCATCGGACAACGCTTCCCTGGAGCAGTTGATTCAAAGCGTGGTGCGGCTGGTGAAAAATGACAGCTACGTCCTTTACAATATCAATGAACGCACGGCTTATAAGCCCAGCGGTGCCTTTCACGAGCTGTGCGCCAGCGTTCTGGAAAAGTATAAAACGCTGGCACCGTTGGAAGCCATGGGGGTTCTGCTTACTCCGGAAAATATCCTGAAGAACCTGACGCTGAAGGACGATATCTATAAATTTGAATACTGCTCCTTAGACGAAAACATTTATAAAATTGCGTCCTTTATTCCGCTGGAATGGGACGGCGCCAAGCCCGTCAAGGTCCTTTGGACATGTATGGATATTACGCAGGAGAAAAAGGTCGAAATCGAATCCCGCAGGGCGCTGAAAGAAGCCTACCGGGCAGCGGAGAACGCCAACCGCGCCAAGACGGAGTTTCTTTCTAATATGTCCCATGATATCCGCACGCCGATGAACGCCATCATCGGGCTTACGGCCATCGCCGGCGCGAATATCGAAAACACGGAAAAGCTGACGGAGTGCCTTGGCAAAATCACAAAGTCCAGCCGCCATCTGCTGGGGCTTATCAACGAAGTGCTGGATATGGCGCGCATCGAAAGCGGTAAGATGGCCCTCGCCGAGGAGGATTTCAGCCTGCCTGAGCTGGTGGACAACCTGCTTACCCTGACAAAGCCCGCCATTGATGAACACAGGCACAATCTTGAGGTGCAGATCGACCATATTGAACACGAAGCCGTCTGCGGCGACAGCCTGCGCATCCAGCAGCTTTTTGTAAACCTTATGGGCAATGCCATCAAGTACACCCCGGATGGCGGTGATATCACCTTCTCCATCAAGGAAAAGCCCAACGGTTTTTCGGAGCTGGGCTGTTATGAGTTTTCCATCTCGGACAACGGCATCGGTATGACGCCCGAATTCCAGAAAATTATGTTCGATCCGTTCAGCCGCGCAGACGACCACCGCACGACCAAGGTGCAGGGTACGGGTCTGGGCATGGCAATCACCAAAAATATTGTCGATATGATGAACGGCAGCATTGCGGTGAAAAGCGCACCGAATCAAGGAACGACCATCACGGTAACGATTTATTTAAAGCTGCAGGAAAGCGAAAGGGGGCAGGAAAAAGAGCTGATGGACCTGCCCGTGCTGGTGGTCGATGACGACAAAATCTGCTGCGAAAGCACGGTGGCAACGCTGAAAGACATCGGCATCGCGGGCGAATGGGTGCTTACGGGCAAGGAAGCCGTGGCGCGCTGCAGCGCCCGCCACGAAGCCAACCGCGACTATTTTGCAGTGATCCTGGACTGGAAGATGCCTGGCATGGACGGCATAGAAACCGCCAGAAGAATCCGTGCGCAGGTGGGCGATGAGGTTCCTATCATCATTCTGACTTCCTTTGAGTTCAGCGAAATTGAGGAGGAAGCCCGCAAAGCCGGGGTGAACGCCTTTATCGCAAAGCCGTTGTTCCGCTCCCGCCTGACCGCAACGCTGCGGAAATTCACCTCGGGCAAGAAAGAGGATAACGCCGAAACTTATCTCGAGGCCTTTGCCAAAGCCGACTACACCGGCAAGCGGATCCTTCTGGTGGAGGATAACGAGCTGAATCGCGAGATCGCCTCGGAAATTCTGGGTATGACGGGCGTCACCGTGGAGATGGCAGAAAACGGAAAGCTTGCCGTTGACAAGGTCAGCGAAGCCCCGGAAAACTGGTACAATCTGATTTTTATGGACATCCAGATGCCGATTATGAGCGGGTACGAAGCTACGGCAGCAATTCGCGCCCTTCCCGGCAGCCGGGGCAAGGTGCCGATCATCGCCATGACCGCCAATGCCTTTGCTGAGGATGTGCAGCTGGCAAAAAACACCGGTATGAACGAGCATATCGCCAAGCCGTTGGAGCTTGCCAAGCTCTTTGACGTGCTGAAGCAGTGGCTGTGATTTTGGGCAATACCGCGCCGGCGCTTGACCTTCTTTGCATAACAGCATATATCCTCCGAAAAAGGGACCGCTTCGGCAGTCCCTTTTCTTTGGCAAATTTTCACAGGTTGCACAATTTTTTGCCCCGATTTTTGCCGTGCCACACAGCAGATTTCCAAAAATGAATAAAAAATGAACTTTCCCCTTGACCAGACACCGTTCCTGTGGTATCGTATACCCAACGAAAGAACGGCAAAGGCGCCGGGCAGAGGATTCCTGCCCGGTGCCTTTTTTGTTTCTTTTCAAACACAGGAAAGAGGGGTTCATACTATGTACAATTCAGCAGATGTAACATGGACACTGGTTGCAGCATTTCTAGTGTTCTTTATGCAGGCGGGCTTTGCCTTGTGCGAGGCAGGCTTGACCCGTGCCAAAAATACCGGCAATATTCTGATGAAGAATATGATGGATTTTTGTATCGGTACACCCTGCTACTGGCTGGTGGGCTTCGGTGTGATGTTCGCCGGCTCCGGCGCACTCATCGGCGGGTTTGACCCGTTCATCCGCGGCAGCTATGACTTCGGCACCCTGCCGGTCTGGGTCTACGCGGTGTTTCAGACGGTGTTCTGCGCAACAGCCGCCACCATTGTTTCCGGCTCCATGGCAGAGCGCACAAAGTTCAGTGCCTACTGCTGCTACTCCGCCGCCATCAGCCTGATTGTCTACCCAATCTCCGGTCACTGGATCTGGGGCGGCGGTTGGCTGGCACAACTGGGCTTCCATGACTTTGCAGGCTCCACGGCGGTTCATTTTGTCGGCGGTGTCACGGCTTGTCTGGGCGCATGGATGCTCGGTCCGCGCATTGGCAAATACACCAAGGACGGCACCCCGCGCGCCATCCCCGGTCACAACCTGACCGCCATGGCACTGGGCGTTTTCATCCTGTGGTTCTGCTGGTTTGGCTTCAACGGCGGTTCTACCGTCAGTATGACCGGCGATGATACGATGATTTCTGCCGGTCTTATCTGCTTCAACACCAACCTTGCCGCCGCACTGGCCACTGTTGCGGCGCTGATCGTTTCCTGGGTGCGCTACGGCAAGCCCGATGTTTCCCTGACCTTCAACGGCGCACTGGCAGGTCTTGTGGCAATTACCGCAGGCTGTGATGTGGTGGACCCGTTCGGCGCAGCCATCATCGGCATTGTGGCCGGTGTACTTTGCATCTTCTCGGTAGAATTCTTTGATAAGATTGCCAAGATCGACGACCCTGTCGGCGCGGTTTCCGTTCACTGTGCAAACGGCTGCTGGGGCACCTTGGCTGTCGGGCTTTTCGCCACCGATGGCGGTCTTTTTTACGGCGGCGGGTTTGCCAAGTTCGGCGTTCAGCTGCTGGGCGTTGTCAGCGTGGCTGCGTGGGTTTTGATTTCCATGTACATCATCTTCTCAATCATCCAAAAGACGATCGGGCTGCGTGTTTCCGAAAAGGAGGAGCTGGACGGTCTGGACATCCATGAGCATGGTCTTGCCAGCGCCTACGCCGGTTTTGCCATCAGCGACCCGACCTACGCCGAGCTGGACGTCAACGAAAACACCGATCTCGGTGAGGATGACATCACCAAGGCATCCCCCGCCAAGGTAGCGGCAGCCGTAAAGGTTGTGCAGGAAGCACCGCTGCCCGCCGCGCTGGATTCCAAGATGCACAAGGTTTCCATCATCGTACAGCTTGCCAAATTTGAAGCGCTGAAGAAGGCGCTGAACAACATTGGCGTGACCGGTATGACGGTGACCCAGGTTATGGGCTGTGGTCTGCAGAAGGGCAGCGGCGAAAAGTACCGCGGCGCCGAGGTGGACGCCACCCTGCTGCCGAAGGTCAAGGTCGAGGTTGTGGTAAGCAAGATTCCCGTTGAAAAAATCATCGACACAGCGACCAAAGCACTGTACACCGGACACATCGGCGACGGCAAGATCTTTGTCTACAATGTGGCAAAGGTCGTCAAGGTTCGCACCGGTGAGCAGGACTACAATGCCCTGCAGGATGTGGAATAATTTCGCGTTGATCGTATATAAAGGTTCGTGAGCCGCCCTCTCCGCAGTGGGATACGGAGAGGGCGGTGTTTTGTGTTTTGGCAGTTCCTGCAAAAAGCCGCTCCAAAGTTTGTTATAGGTTATGCGTTTAACCCTTGAGAAACCTGTGTCTGTGTTATACTATGGAATCAGCACAAACAGGAAAGAGGTATCTCCATGGAACAAAACCGGGTTCGTATCGCGGATATTGCGGACGCTCTGGGGCTTAGCACGGCAACCGTTTCCAACGTGATCCACGGCAAGACGCAGAAAATTTCCGCTTCCTCTGATTGCCCAATTCACCGGTGCGGACAACGAGCGGGAGGCTTGATGCGCCTGAACGTCAGCCTGATTTGCGGAGCGTTGCTGTCAGCACTGTTTTTGCTGGCTGTCGGGGGCTTTCCCGAGCAGATTCTGGGGCTTTACAGCGACGATGGTCGTATTCTGCAAGCGGACGCCGCGTATTTTCAAATCGTGGCGTTTGCCTATCTTCCGATGGCGCTCAGCACGGTTTTGTCCGCGTGGCTGCGCTGCAAGGACCACGCCGCCATCCCTTTTTTGGCAAGCCTTGGCGCGGTAGCTGCCAACACCGGGCTGACCTCTCTGCTGATATTCGGCAAGATGGGGTTTGTATGGATAGCGAACTCAATCTGCGGCTGCTGGGTATGCTGGTGCAAAGCTCGTATCTGATGCAAACGCGGAAAAAATACCGCGGGCAGGGGCGGCTGTTGATTTTGCTGCATTTGTACGGTTCCCTGACCCAGCGGGAGCTGATTGAATTGACCGGGCGGCGCTCTGCCACACTCAGCGAACAGCTGGACGGCATGGAAAAGTCCGGGCTGATCCTGCGCAGCAAAAACGCACAGGACAAGCGCAATATCGACGTCACCCTGACCGAGCAGGGGCAGGCGCTTTACAATGTGGTGGACACCTTTTTTGTATCCCACATTCCCGACACTGCGCAAATCACGGCTATGGGCGACAAAGCCATCAACGCGCTGACACTGGCTTTTCCTGTGCAGATAAGCACCATACCACAGGTCTGACTACAATGTTCCAGGTGACCCATGCACAAAGCCAGAAGAATGATTTAATACACCACCACAGGAACCACAGGCAGCAGAATAAAATATAGAACATGGTTTCACCATCCTTTCTCTCAGCGTGGTAGGGTAAATCAGAAAATCTGTATGCAGGTGTAGTCGTACAGATAGTCGGCGGTAAAGCCGCGGATGCCCACTTCCTCAAACGCCTTGCAGGCAGCGACAAAGCTGGCGTAATCGGTGGGCAACGGGATATTGTATTCCTCAAACAGGTCGCGGTTGACCACAAAGCCGTGGACATCGGGGCAAACGGGCAGCCAGTTTACGCTGCCGTCCTCATTTTTAAAGCTGTTGAGATAGGTATTGTAGATAGCACCCGCCTCGTTGGTGGTGGCATGGTTCATAAGGCTGTCCTTCAAAGGGGCAGCATCGTGCAGGGAGAAACGGCAGCAGGTAACAATGTCCGGCAGCCCCCCTCATCCGTCACCTTCGGTGACAGCTTCCCCCATAGGGGGAAGCCTTTCGGGCGGATTACCCGGTATTTTCCCGTTGCCGTCATGTCGCGGGCGGGGCATACCCCGCCCCTACCGCAGAAGCCTTCCCCTTGGGGAAAGCCTCCGATGCGATTTACCTCTCGCGGTATTCCATGGGGGTTAGCCCGGTTACTTCCTGAAAGACGCGGCTGAAATAGTTGCGTGTGCTGAAAGAAAGTGCTGCGGCAATGTCCTGTACAGTCTGATCGGTGCTTTTCAGCAGGACTTTCGCGCGCTCTATTTTGGCAAATTTAGCATAGTCATTGACAGAAAGCCCCGTTTCCTCCTTAAATTTATGGGTCAGGTAGTATTCGGTATAGCCCACCAGTTTCGCCAGGTCGGCGGCGCGTATTTTTTCTTCCAAATGCATTTCAATGTAATCCACACACATTTGCACCTGCTGGCTGAGGTTGGGGTTGGTTCTGCACTTGTGAACCCGCTGAATAAAATCATCGTACATCATCAGTGCCAGCGGATCTAGGTCATCCGTGGTCTTGGCATTCTCGGCAGACTGTATGTAGCTGTCCCCCAGCGCGTAGGCTTCCTCGGGCGAAAGCCCACCCTCAATGGCTGCGCGGCACACCAGCGAGGTAAACACGATAATGCTGGTCTTGCCTTGGCGCAAAGCGTCATCGCTGCGCACGGGTACGCCCGCACTGATGCCCATGCTGACGGAAAGCGCCTGTTTGTAGTTCAAGTCCCCCGTGCGCACCATCTGCAAAAGTCCCTGCTCTGCCATCCAGACCTTGTGGCGGTCATGCGCGGGTTTTTGCGGGGCATCAGTGGGCATTGTCAGTGCGTCGCTGTTGATATCGCCCAGCGTAAGATGCTCACCGCACAGGCAGTAGTGCAGCATCAGGGTGTAGCGGTTCAAAATCGTGCATTGCAGCACGGGGACGCTTTTCAGCGCCTCGTACAGCTGCATCGTCCACGCGACGCTGACCTCCAGCCGGCTGTAGTATTGCAGCCCGTGTTCAATGCCGCGCAGGGAAACATCCTGATAAAATACCGGTCCGATGACCCATGCACGTTTTAACGTGTCGCCGTCTTTTTCAAACGCCGCCGCCCATGTCATACCCAAGGCTGTGCCGAGCGTGACGGGCTTTGTGTGCCGCCTGCCGTAGTCCAGCATTTTTTGGCGGCAGCCGAACAAATCAAACGCACCGGAAAGAAACCCCGCATCCGGGCAGTTGCTTTGCAGCAGCTTGCCGTCGGCGTCATAGCACCATGTGTAAATATCGCCGCCGCACCGGATCATCTCCGAAAACAGCGTCATATTTTGAGAAACGTCCATTTCGCCACCTCCGTTTTTTAACAGCATACCACAAAAAGGGGCTGCCGTACAGACAGCCCCTTCATTATTTATGCGTTGGTATAGCTGCCCAGCACGGCAAGGCTGGGCTTGGCGGTGCGCTGCATCGTTTCACGGTTTACAGCAACCAAGCCAAAATTCATAGCGTAGCCCTTCTGCCACTCAAAGTTATCCATCAAACTCCAATGGAAGTAGCCCTTGACCGGGATGCCGTCGGCAATGCAGTTTTGCACGCCCGCCAACGCCGTTTCAATAAACGCCACACGGCGGGTATCGTCGGCGGTGGCGATGCCGTTTTCAGTCACGATCAAGTCGCCCTTAAAGTCGGCAGCCACCTTGCGGATAACGTTTTCCAACGCCTGCGGGTAAAATTCGTAGTCCATCTGGGTCAGTTCCGCACCCTGCGGGGCGGGCAACTGCCCCTGCGCACCGTACAGCGTACGGGTGTAGTTCTGCACGCCGAGGAAATCGTCCTCTTTTATATAGGGTAGATAGTGGGTGAATTCTTCCTCCCACGCGGCGGCGGCAAAGGCTTCGCCGCCCGGCTGGGCTTGCAGGTCGTGCAGCGAAAGCGTCAGCCCGACCTTGACTTGGGGGCAGATTTCCTTAATAGCTTCCCGCGCGGCAGCGTGGGCGCGCAGAACCAGCAGATCCCCCTCCGGCGTGCGCTCACTGACAAAAATTTTCGGCTGCGGCGTGCCGAACACAGCAGCGTTTTCGGCTGCGGCGTACTTCATATTCTCCATCATCTTCTGGAAGTTCATACCCACCTGCACGCTGCCCTCGGCAGATTTGCCCGCGCTGGCGGCAGCCTTGGCGGCCTGCTCTGCCATTAAGCGGAACCGCTTGGAGATTGCCGCCAGCTGCAAGCCCATGTTGGCCTCGTTGATGGTGCATACATAGGAAAGTTCGCCGCCCAGCTGCTGCATAACGTAGCTGACATAGCGCTTGAAATATTCAACGGTGGATTCCGCTTCCCAGCCGCCCTTAGCAATCAGCCACTTGGGGCTGGTGAAGTGCAGCAGCGTCACAACGGGTTCCACCCCGTGCGCCTTGCAGCAGGCAATGACCCTGCGGTAATGCTCAATTTCGGCGGGGTCAAACTTACCCTCCTCCGGTTCGATGCGCGCCCACTCGATGGAAAAGCGGTAGGCGTTCAGCCCGGCTTCCGCCAGAAGTTGAATATCTTCTTCATATCGGTTATAGTGGTCACAGGCAATTCCGCTGGGTTCGGCAAAGCTGGTGTGGGGCAGCTGCTCCTGCGCCCAGTAGTCAGAATGGATGTTGTTTCCCTCGACCTGATGGGCGGCAGTGGCGGCGCCAACAAAAAAACCTTTTTCAAATTTCTCCATGGTTCTTCTCCTTTAATAAACTGTTTGCGGTCTTGTTTTCTGCTTGTATCATAACACAGGCTGCGCCGGTTGTATGTACAATAATTCGTGTTTTAGGGCAATATTTTTTGATTTTGTAATTTTTGCGTGAAATTTTACCCTTTTGTTTTGTTTTTTGCCCTTTCCTTTGCGGTTTGGTTTGGTATAGTGGTGTCAGTAAGAGATCCCCGTTGCGGTATTGCCTTAAGGAGGAAAAACAAATGTTTAAAAAGAAACCCACTGCTTCCGAGGTGGACGGCGTACAATACCGTCGCGCCAAAACATGGCAAATCATCTGCTATGCCTGCAACGGTCTTGTCGGTATGAGCGTCTACTCCCTCATCGGTATGGCAAGCTATTCTGCCAGCATCGGCTACGGCATCACGACCGCTGCCGTCGGCATTATCCTGACCTGCTCCCGTATTCTGGACGGCATCACCGACCCCCTGCTCGCCTTTGTGTATGACCGTGTCAACAGCAAGTTCGGCAAGCTGCGCGTTTTGCTGATTGCCGGCTATCTGATCGAGGCACTTGCCCTGTACGGAATGTTCACCGGCTTCTCGTCCAAAGGACTAGGGCTGCCGGTATTCACCTTGCTCTATGTTCTGTACATCATCGGCTATACCATCACCAATATGACCGCACAGACCATCCCCGCTATTATGACCAATGACCCCCGCCAGCGCCCCACCATCGGTGTCTGGACAACTGCCTTCAACTATCTGGTGCCGATGGCCATGTCGATGATTTTCAACGTCGTTCTGCTGCCCAAATGCGGCGGCACCTACAACCAGGCTTTCCTGACCGCTGCCTGCAATATAACCCTGATTGCCGCGGGTATCGGCACCATTCTGGTCTGCCTGGGCGTTTCTGCCTACGATAAGCCGGAAACCTTTGTCGGCACCAAGAAGTCCGAGCCGCTGAAAATGTCCGACATTGTCGAAGTTCTCAAGCACAACAGACCCTTGCAGTGCTACATTGCCTCCAACGCTTCTGATAAGCTGGCGCAGCAGGTTGCCAGCCAGGCCATCATCGGCACGCTGTTCAACGGTATTTTGATCGGCAATATGGGTCTTGCCACCATTCTGACCGTCATCAGCATGGTTCCCTCCATCTTCTTTGCGGCGTTCGGTGCCAAGTATGTCGGCAAGCACGGCAGCAAAAAGGGCATTGTCACCTGGACCTACGTCAGCATGACCATCACCGCCGTGTTGGTTCTGTTCTTTATCTTTGGCGACCCCACCCAGATCGGCGTTATGGGCAGCCCGTCCATGATCCTCTATGTGGTGCTGACCCTTTTGCAGAACGGCTCCAATATGTGCATCACCACCTCCAACACCTCTTACATGGCGGACGCCATCGACTACGAGCTGGATCGCAGCGGACGTTATATCCCCGCCGTTGTTTCCGGCACCTACAGCTTGGTAGATAAGCTCATCACCTCCTTTGCCGCCGTCATCGCTACCGGCGCTGTGGCGCTGCTGGGCTACACCACCACGATGCCCCAGCCCACCGACCCCTGCACGAGCGGGATTTTCTGGATGACGCTGGTCCTGAAGTTCGGTCTGCCGATCATCGGCTGGGTCATCACCTTGATTGCCATGCGCGAATGCCCGTTGACCAAGGAGGAAATGGTCAACGTCCAGAAGCGCATCGCCGAGAAAAAGGCTGCCGCGCAGTCCGAATTCTATAAAGAACAGCTTCAGTAAGCCCATCCCACAAAAGCCGAAAGGGTTTGCAGCCCTTTCGGCTCTTTGAGGTTAAATCCACACATAAGGAGTCATGTTATGAGCAAGACCATTCTTTTGAACCAGAACTGGATTTTTTCCAAAGAAGGACACGACGAACCCGTCACCCTGCCCCACACCTGGAACGCCATCGATGGGCAGGACGGCGGCAATGACTACTACCGCGGCACCTGCTGCTACACCACCGTGCTGCCTGACATCGTCCTGCCGGAAAACGGACGCGCCGTTTTGCAGTTTGACGCCGTTGCCATGACCGCTGAGGTCTACCTGAACGAGCAAAAGCTCGCTGAGCATAAGGGCGGCTATTCTGCATTTTGCGTGGACATTACCGATGCGCTGCGCAACGGCAGCAACCTGCTGCGCGTGAATGTGGACAACAGCGACAACGACACCGTCTACCCGCAAAAAGCCGATTTTACCTTCTATGGCGGCATTTACCGCGATGTTACGCTGCATATTGTACCCGCTGTCCACTTTGCCCTTGCTGCAAACGGCGCGGTTCCCGTCAAGGTCACGCCTGTTGTTACCGACCTTGCCGCGCATCGCTGTGAGGTGACCGTGGAGGCGTTTGTCGTAGGCGCAAAGACCGTGCGCTTTGCGCTGGACGGGCAGGAAACCTGCGCCACTGTGCATAACGGAACCGCTAAGGCGGTGTTTACGCTGGAACACGCCCGCCTATGGGACGGCGTGGACGACCCGCATCTGTACACCGTCACTGCCTACCTTGACAACGGCGAGCAGGCATCGGCGCGCTTCGGCTGCCGCAAGTTTGAAATTGACCCGCAGAAGGGCTTTATCCTGAACGGGCGTGCCTATCCCCTGCGCGGTGTTTCCCGCCATCAGGACCGCAAGGGTGCGGGCGTGGCCATCACCAAAGAGATGATGGAAGAAGATATGGCGCTGATTCTGGAAATGGGTGCCAACACCATCCGCCTTGCCCACTACCAGCACGCACAGGCGTTCTATGACCTGTGCGATGAAAAGGGTCTTGTCATCTGGGCGGAAATCCCCTACATCACAATGCATATGCACAACGGGCGCGCCAACACGCTGACCCAGATGGAAGAACTCATCGTGCAGAACTACAACCACCCCTGCATTGCCGTTTGGGGGCTGTCTAACGAAATTACCGCCGCATCGGCTGTCAATGAGGAGCTGCTGGAAAACCACCGCGCCCTCAACGATTTGGCGCACAAACTCGACCCGACCCGCCCGACCACGATGGCGAACGTCTTTATGCTGGAGATCACCAGCCCGATTCTGGAAATCCCCGATGTGAACAGCTACAACCTGTATTTTGGCTGGTACCTGGGCGAGCTGGACCAGAATGACGACTTTTTTGACACCTATCACGCCAAATACCCCGACCGCTGCATCGGTTTTTCGGAGTACGGCGCGGACGCGAACCCCGCCTACCAGAGCGCCCAACCCGAAAAGGGCGACTACACCGAAACCTACCAGTGCGTCTTCCACGAGCATATGGCCAAAATGATTGCCGACCGCCCGTGGCTGTGGGCGACCCATGTCTGGAATATGTTCGACTTTGCCGCCGACGGGCGCGACGAGGGCGGCAAAAACGGCGAAAACCAAAAGGGGCTTGTCACCTTTGACCGCCAAATCAAAAAGGATGCCTTCTACCTGTACAAAGCCTACTGGAGCAAGCAGCCCTTTGTGCATACCTGCGGCAGCCGCTATGTGGACCGCACCGAGGACGTGACCGAAATCAAGGTTTACTCCAACCTGCCGGAGGTTGCTCTGTACAAGGACGGTCGTCTGGTCGAAAGCAAAAAGGGTGATAAGGTGTTTGTTTTTAACGTACCCATCTCCGGCAAGCACAGCATCAAAGCCCGCGCGGGTGCGTATTCCAGCGTGATTCTGGTCAACAAAGTTTCCGAACCGAACCCCTCCTATGCCATGTCCAACCGTCAGGTCGTGAACAACTGGTTTGACGGTGAGCTGGATGAAACCTGCTGGAGCGTCAAGGACAATATGGCAGCTGCCATGGCGGACGCGAAGGTCGGACCCGTCTTAAAAGCCATCACTGACAAGGCGGCTGCCGCCCGCGGTGATGTCGCCGCCGCCGTCAAGGACAACCCCGCGCTGGTTGCCATGATGGAGCGCGCCATGCAGCGTATGACCGTTGAGGGTATGCTCAAGCAGGCAGGCGCCGATGCCGAGAGCATCAAGCAGCTGAACCGTGTTTTGCAGGGCATCCGCAAGGAGGGATAAACCATGCCGATACACGCCGTCCAACAGTTTATGCTGGGAACCGTTTTAAGCAATGAAAACGAGGCACGCCAGACGCTGGCTGCTATGAAAACCGCCGGCTACGACGGCATTGAGCTGTGCGGGTTTATGATTCACCCCATCGGCTTTATGGTGCGGCTGCTGACCAAGGCGGCGGGTATGCCCGTGGGCAAGGGCGGCAACCTTGACTGGCACAAGCTGGTCAAGGACGCCGACCTGCAGGTCGTCAGCCTGCACACCGATTTGGGCAGCTTAGAGCGCGATGCCAAGGCGGTGGCGGACGAAGCCAAAAGCTTTGGCACCAAATATGTCGTTATTACCGGAATGTACCGCTTTGATTACGGCGATGAAGCCACGATGCACGACCTTGCCGCACGGCTGAACAAGGCAGGCGCGGCGCTAAAAGCTGAGGGCGTGGAGTTGCTCTACCACAACCACAACTGCGAGCTGCGCCATGTGAACGCCGAAAAGCGTGCCTACGACATTTTGCTGGAGGAAACCGACCCGCAGTTCGTCAACTTTGAGTTTGACAGCTACTGGTTCACCGAGGGCGGCGCGAACGCCCTTGCGTGGATGCAGCGCCTTGGCACCCGCATGAAGCTGTGGCACATCAACGACCGCGGCACCCGCCTTACGGGCAGCGCTGTAACGCCGATTTTGAAAACCGACAGCATGGAGCTGGGCGCCGGCAATATGGACCTCGACAGCCTGATGGCACAGGCGCTTTCTGTTGGCGTGGATGCCGTGATTCTGGAAAGCCACCGCAACTGGTTGGATAACTCCCCCATCAAGAGTTTGCAGGTCAGCGCCGAATATCTCAAACAGCATAGCTAAACTTCAATCCCCTGCCCGAAAGGACAGGGGATTTGTTTTCCTACGTTGACATTTGATTTTTTTATGATACACTTGGGGTAGAAAATCAGAAGTTGGCGAGAAGTAGCCGCAACAAAGTAGAAGAAAGGTAAATATACCATGAACCTAAAAAAAGTTCATCACATTGCCATTATTGGGAGCAACTATGAGCAATCAAGGCACTTTTATGTGGATCTGTTAGGTTTTTCTGTCATTCGAGAGAATTACAGACCGGAACGTGATGATTACAAAATTGATCTTCAACTCGATGAGATGGAAATAGAACTTTTTATCATTAAAAATTGTCCGAAGCGCCCCAGTTATCCAGAGGCTTACGGTCTCCGTCATCTCGCCTTTGCTGTAGACTCGGTCGATAATACCGTAAAGGAATTGAATAAAAGGGGCATCATAACTGAGCCGATCAGACTCGATATTTACACAGGTAAAAAAATGACCTTCTTTTTTGACCCTGACAATCTTCCCTTGGAAATTCACGAATAAAGTATTGCAGTTAAAATATGTACCCTGTTTTGGACCGCGATTTTATCAATTCAAGTTTATCAAAACAGCCCTTTTGCGGATAATATTGTAGTGCGCGGAGATAGACCGTTCCCTACAAACCCGCCGAAAGTTCGCAACCATCCCGTTGGATTTATCGACAGTGCGCAATCCCCTGCCCGAAAGGGCAGGGGATTTGTTTTTCCTGCGTTGAAAATTGGTTTTTTGTGTGATATACTTAGGGCAGAAAATCGGGATTTGTGGAGGATAACTATTGTGGATAAAGCAGTTATTTATATACATGGAAAAGGTGGTAATGCTGAAGAAGCTATTCATTACAAACCGCTCTTTAGTAATTGTGATGTGATTGGTCTCGACTATACTGCACAGTTTCCATGGGAAGCAAAAGAAGAATTTCCATTACTTTTTAATTCAATTTATAGAAACTACAAGACTGTTGAAGTAATTGCCAATAGCATTGGAGCGTATTTTGCTATCAATGCCTTATCAAATCAGCAAATAGAGAAAGCATATTTTATTTCGCCCGTTGTAGATATGGAAAGGCTTATTGCTGATATGATGATTTGGGCAAATGTTACAGAGGATGAACTCAAAGAGAAAAAAGAAATTCAGACAACCTTTGGAGAGACCCTTTCATGGGATTATCTTTGCTATGCAAGAGAAAATCCTATTATATGGGAAATCCCAACGCACATTTTGTATGGTGAAAAAGATAATCTTACCGCTTATGGAACGATATTTGAATTTGTACAGAGGACTAATTCAACACTTTCTATTATGAAAAATGGAGAGCATTGGTTTCATACGGATGAACAAATAAAATTTCTTGATGAATGGATAATAAAATCTTCCAAATAAATTCCAGTTTGTCGGGCCAATAGCGAAAGGCGGGAGCATCGGTCAAGATGCTCCCGCCTTTCGCTTTCTCTGTATTTCTACCCAGTGACACATCACACCGCCATAGGCGCGATGACAAACCGCACCTCCTGCACTGTCTGCGACAGAGCGTACCACGTTTCCTGCTGCGCCGCGTTGTCCGGGTCATACTGCACATCCCCCGCATACATCACGGCATAGGTGGCGTCCTCTGTGGCAAACAGATACTGGCCGATGCCTGCCAGCCCGCTTTGGGCAAATTCCTCCGCCGACATGGAGTAGTCTGCGTACTGGAACACGGTGAACAGGCTTCCGCGGTAGAAAGTCCCGTCCTCATAGACAGACTTCGCGCAAAACTCCCACATGGCGGAGTTGTAGGGAAGGAAGGAATCCTGCACCACCTCATACTTCCCCACCCAGCTATCGGGCAGCAGCACCGTCACGCCGATGCCTGCCAGCTCCACCGTCTCCTGCTGCGCGGGGACTTCCGTGACCGTCTCCCGGCTGAACGCCAGCGCGCCCACCGCGCCGCTGCACGCCATCAGCACGATAACGGCGGCGATGCCCGCTATTTTCCGCCGCAGGCCGCTCCGCCGCTGCCGCCCGTAGTTGGGCATGTGCTCCGCCTGCGCCACCAGCCGGTCATCCATATTGCCGATCCGCTGGGAAAGCTGCTCCTTATTCATATCTCCACCCCTTCACTTTCCAGATAGTCCCGGAGCTTTCGCCGCATGGCCAGCAGCATGGATTTCACCTTGCTCTCGCTGAAGCCGGTGGCTTCGCAGATCGCCCCGATAGAGTCAAAATACCAGTACCGCCGGATGAAAACATCCCGCTTCTCCCGGCTCTGCTCCCAAAGAAACGCGTCAATGATCCGTTCGATGCGCCGGTTCTCCATCTCGTCCTCCACGTCGTCCGTCCCGGAAACACAGTCTCCCAGCTCCTCCAGTGAGACGACCGCAGCGGGATTTCGCTTGGCGGCGGACAGATATTCCCACTTTTTCAGCGCCAAATTCCGAGTAATACGACTGACGAACACGGAAAACCGGCTGGGTCTTTGCTCGGGAATGGCGTTCCAAACGGCGAAATAGGTGTCGTTCAGACATTCCTCACAGTCCTCCGGGGCTTTCAGAATGTTGCGGGCGATGCTGCCGCACAGCCCGCCGTATTTCGTGGCAGTGGCCTCGATAGCCGTCTCGTCGCGCTGCCAGTACAGGCCGATGAGCGCCGTATCTTCCAAAGAAATCACTCCCTTGCCGTTTTTTATGAAGGCCGCCTTCACCTATACAGTACGGTTTTCCGCCGTTTCGTCGCGGTGCTTTTAAAAAATCTTAGCATATTTCCCTCATCACTTCAACCATGCCCCTTCCCCGCTATTCTCCAACTACTATCACGCCTGCGCTGGCCGCCCTTGCATTCCCGTCTTGTTTTTGTGTCGGCGGTATGGTATTATTACCGTGAAATATTGTGCAATGCGCACGAAGGAGAGAACGACTATGGCCACATTTACCGTGAACGGCGCTGCCGTTACCGTAGAAAAGAACCAAAAGCTCATCCGCTTCCTGCGGGACGAGCTGCATCTGACCTCCGTGAAGGACGGGTGCAGCGAGGGCGCCTGCGGCACGTGCCATGTGCTCATCGACGGCAAGCCCACCAAGGCCTGCATCCCTCAGACGGACAAGCTGGAGGGCAAGACCATCCTCACCGTGGAGGGTCTGACCGACTGGGAAAAGCAGGTCTACACCTTCGCCTTCGGCGAGGCGGGCGCGGTGCAGTGCGGCTTCTGCATCCCCGGCATGGTGATCTCCGCCAAGGGATTGCTGGACGTGAACCCAGACCCCACCCGTGAGGAGGCCGCCTTTGCCATCCGCAACAACATCTGCCGCTGCACCGGCTACGTGAAGATCATCGACGGCATCCTGCTGGCGGCGAAGATCTTCCGGGAGGGCAAGCTGCCCCAGGCATCCGCCGATGACTGGCAGATGGGCAGCCGCGTCCACCGGCTGGACGTGGCGGAGAAGGTGCAGGGCTACGGCCAGTACCCCGACGACGTGTACGTGGACGGCATGTGCTACGGCGGCGCGGTACGCAGCCAGTACGCCCGTGCCCGGGTGCTGTCCATCGACACCAGCGAGGCCGAGGCGCTGCCCGGCGTGGTCTGCGTGGCCACGCAGAAGGACATCCCCGGCAAGGTCAACGTGGGCCACATCAAGAAAGACCAGCCCACCCTTATCGGCGTGGGCGAGATCACCCACTATCTGGGCGACAGCGTGGCGCTGATCTGCGCCGTGGATCAGGAGACGGTGGAGGCCGCCAAGAAGCTGGTGAAGGTGGAGTACGAGGTGCTGCCCGCCATCCATAACCCGGCGGAGGCCGCCGCGCCCGGTGCGCCGTTGGTGTTCGAGGGCGACGAGAGCAACGTGCAGGCGTACAAGCACGTGTCCCGTGGCGACGCGGAGACCGCCATCAAAAATTCCAAATATGTGCTGACGGAGCACTTCTCCACCCCCTGGACGGAGCACGCCTTCCTTGAGCCGGAGTGCTGCGTGGCGCTGCCCCTGGACAACGGCGGCGTGAAGCTGCTGACCACGGATCAGAGCGCCCACACCACCATGCACGAGTGTGCCGCCATGCTGGGCGTGGACTATGACCACTGCCAGGTACAGAATATGCTGGTGGGCGGCGGCTTCGGCGGCAAGGAGGATATGTCCGTGCAGCACCACGCGGCGCTGCTGTGCTACCTGACTCGAAAGCCCGTCAAGTTCAAACTCAGCCGTCAGGAGTCCATTTTGGTCCACCCCAAGCGCCACGCCTTCGACATGGACTTCACCATGGGCTGCGACGAAAACGGCATCATCCAGGGCGTGAAGGCCAGCGTGGTGTCCGACACCGGCGCGTTCGCCTCCCTGGGCGGCCCGGTGCTGGAGCGGGCCTGCACCCACGCCGCCGGGCCGTATGCCTACGAGAATTTTGAGATCGAGGGCCGCGCCTACTACACCAACAACCCGCCCGCCGGCGCGTTCCGGGGCTTCGGCGTGACCCAGACCTGCTTCTGCACGGAGACGCTGCTAAACCAAATGGCGGAGCTGGTGGGCATCTCCCCCTGGGAGATCCGCTACCGCAACGCCATCCGTCCCGGCGGCGTGCTGCCCAACGGGCAGATCGTGGACGATTCCACCGGCCTGGTGGAGACGCTGGAGGCCATCAAGCCCGCCTATGACGAGGCGGTGCAAAACGGCGACCCGGTGGGTCTTGCCTGCGCCATGAAGAACGCCGGCGTGGGCGTGGGTCTGCCCGACTGGGGACGCTGCAAGCTCATCGTGGAGGACGACGGAAAGGTACACATCTACTCCGGCGCAAGCTGCATCGGCCAGGGATTGGGCACGGTGCTGGTGCAGGTGGTGGTGACCAACACCGGGCTGCACCGGGACGACATCGTGTACGAGCGCAGCAACACCTGGATCGCGCCGGACTCCGGCGACACCTCCGGCAGCCGTCAGACACTGGTGACGGGCGAGGCCACCCGCCGGGCCTGTGAAAAGCTGAAGGCGGAGCTGGACAAGGGCAATACGCTGGCTGATCTGAAGGGCCGGGAGTTCTACGGCGAGTATTTGGCCAAGACCGACCCCCTGGGCGCGGACGTGCCCAACCCGGTGAGCCACGTGGCCTACGGCTACGCCACCCAAATGTGCATTTTGGATAGAGAGACGGGCCGGGTGAAGAAGATGGTGGCCGCTCACGATGTGGGCAAGGCCGTGAACCCCCTGAGCATCGAGGGGCAGATCGAGGGCGGCGTGGTCATGTCCATGGGCTACGCTCTGACGGAGAAGTACCCCATCGACGAGAACTGCAAGCCCACCGCCAAATACGGTATGCTGGGCCTGTTCCGCGCCAATCAGATCCCCCCGGAGATCCAGGCCATCGTGGTGGAAAAGCCCGGATTGAACGTGGCCGGCGGCGCTATCGGCATCGGCGAGATCACGTCCATCCCCACCGCCCCCGCCATCGCGGAGGCCTACTACCAGCTCACCGGGGAGCGGGAATTTGACCTGCCCCTGAAGAACACACCCTACGCCCCGAAGAAGTGACCAAGAAGCGCCCCGAACGGGGCGCTCCCAGGCTGTCGAAAAAGCCTTCGGCTCTTTCGACAGCCTGAAATAATGGCGTTATTTTTGTGCCGCCTTGCGGCACGAAAATAGTCGCTTCGCGCCGCGAAGCAAGTACCCTTGGGGTGCTCCACGCACGCCTTGCAAGGCAAGGCTTTGCGTAAAGGAACAGCTAACCACGTAGAGAGGGTTTATCGACATGCTCGGAAGCGCCCCGAACGGGGCGCTTCTTTACACGGCAAGATTTTCCGTGGGATTTCCCACGGAACGGTGTATGATACAGTAGAAACCCGCAGGAGAGGAGGGATCGCGTGGACGACAGACAGACGATGGAACGCATCGCCGGCGGCGATGAAGCGGCGCTGCAAGCGCTGCTGCGGCGATTCGGGCCGCTGATCCGCTACATCCTGCGGCCCATCCTGACGGATGAACGGGATCGGGAGGAGTGCTTCGCCGACATCTCCCTGCGGATATGGCAGAACGCGGCGGGCTTTGACAGCGAAAAGGGCAGTCTGAACAGCTGGCTGACAGCTCTGAGCCGCAACGCCGCGCTGAACCGCGCCCGCGGGCAGCGCCAATCCGACACACCGCTGGAGGACAGCGACGCCCACGGCCACAGCGCCGAGGAGGAGCTGCTGCGCCGGGAGCGGCGCTCCCGGCTGCGTGCCGTCATCGCGGCGCTGCCGGTGCAGGAGCGCGATCTTTTCTATCGAAAATACTACTACTGCCAGTCCACCGCCCAAATGGCCGCCGAGCTGGGCCTGACGGAGCGGGCGGTGGAGGGGCGGCTATACCGCCTGCGGCAGGGGTTGCGCCAAAAGTTAGGGGGTGAGCTGGATGACTGACGACCTGCGCTTTGACGAGCTGCTCCGCGAGGACGCCGCCGCGCTGCCGCCGCCGTCTGACAGCGCGGTGAACCCGTGGCAGACGGCCATGAGCCAGATCCTATGGGGCATGGGCCTGACCACCATCACACTGAACCTCCTGTATCTGGACTACATCCTGCCCGCGTTGGGCGCGGTGCTGCTGGTGCTGGGCTTCCGCACCCTGCGGCGGGAGAACGCGCCCCTGGGCTGGTGCTACAGGCTGTCGCTGGCGGCGCTGCTCCTCCGAGGGACGGCCTACGTGCTGCTGTCCCTGCCGGTGGAGCTGGACAAAACCCTGGCCTACTGCACCTCGCTGGTAACGCTGGCGCTGTATATCTGCCTGTGGCGGGGTATGGTGGGCGTGTCCCGCAGCGCAGGGGCGGAGAAGCCCGCCGCGCCCGCCGCCGGGGCGATGGCGGTGCTGTACGGCCTGCTGCTGCCTCTAGCCTATATCGGGCTGGAGGGCTGGCTGCTGGTCGTGCCGCTGCTGGTCATCTATATCGTCCTGCTGCGGAACATGGCAAAGCTGTCCCGCTCCCTGGCGGACACCGGCTACGTCATCACGGCAGCGCCGGTACGCCTGCCGGGCTGGGCAGTGCTGTGGGGCAGCCTGGGGCTGCTGCTGGCATCCGTCCTGCTGGCCGCGTTCCTGGGCCAGCGCTATCCCACGGACTGGCAGGCCCGCAAGGACGCGCCCCAGGATGAGACGATCCGACAGGAGCTGCTGGAGCTGGGCTTCCCGGAAGCCGTCCTCAATGACTTGACCGCCGATGAGATAGCGGCGCTGGACGGCGCGGCGGAGGTCTACGTACAGGAGGACACAAAGTGGGGCAAGACCACCTACCGGGAAGTGACCACCGACAAGTGGTACGACGATGCGCTCCCCAGCAACTGGAAATATGACAGCGCGAAGAAGCAGAGCGACGGCTCGTACCTCTACACCTACCGCATCTACGACGTGCCGGTATGTACCGCGACCCACGTGGCGGTGGTGCTGGACGAAGCGCCCCAGCGGGTGATGTTTATCCAGTATGTCACTGTCAACGGCGACGCGATGACCGACTTCACCCAGGGCATCGAGGCGTGGCCCATTTGGTATTCCACGCCCCAGGATTGGACGCGGGGCGGCTATTGCGGCGGGCGGGTGCTGTGCGACAGGGTCGGCCAGCCGCTGGCAGCGCTGTTCTCCCGGCTGGAGCAGACCTCCACCACCACGCAGGGCTTCTTCGGCGCGTCCACCCGGGAAACCGTCACCGCCGTGTGGTCCTGGCCGCGTCACGCCGCCAACGGGCGGGCGTACCTGATCTTCGATGCCGTCAGCCTGACGGACGACTGGACGTATCTGGACGGCTGGTGCAATTACGCCCGGCAGCTGCGCCCCGTCTATCCCTACCAGGACGCGCTGTCGCTGTGGCAGAGCTTCGGCAGGGGCGGTGAAGTGGACACCTACCAGTCCTACATACAGAAATTCCTGTCCGAAAGAGCCGCGCCGCCGGCGCAGGAGGACGCATGACCTCCCTGCCGACAGCGCAATACGTAAGACCCGTGGAACGCCCTTTGGGCGTTCCACGGGTCTTCAGCTTGTCGATAAACCCTCTCTATGCGGCAAGCAGTTCCTTTACGCAGGGGGAGCTCGAGGGGGCAAAGCCCGCCTCGAATCAGATCAAATGTCGCGCAAAGCCTTGCCTTGCAAGGCGT
>SFOX01000051.1 GCA_004552305.1 Subdoligranulum variabile
GATGCTAAGCCAAAAGCGCAGATAATACTTTGTGCTGCAAAGGTGAGCGCCGCCAGTGGCGGATACAGCGAACCGAAGCAGGGGCAGCGGTCGCAGAGTTCGAGGGGCTTTTGCCCCGAAGCACGATGCGGGTACCGCAACCCGACATTGGCGAGCATTTTGGCAACGCAGATGCCGTGCCGCAGCCGCCGGAGCGGTGCTTAAGCCGTAAGGCGGGAATTGTGCGGTGTTGCCATAAGAAGGGGGTACTTTTATGGTTGTATCGTGGGAACGCTTTTTTTACGGGCTTTTGGCGCGGCTTTCGGTGCCGCATCCTGTGCATTACATCAACGGCTCGGACACGCTGCCCGCCCCGCTGGAGCCTGCGCGGGAGCAGCAGGCCGTGGCGGAGCTTGCCCGCGGCAGCGCACAGGCGCGGGATCTTTTGATCACCCACAACCTGCGGCTGGTCGTCTATATCGCCAAAAAGTTTGAAACACCCTCCGCCGGGCTGGAGGATATGATCTCCCTTGGCACCATCGGGCTGATCAAAGCCATTAACACCTTTGAGCCGAGCAAAAACATCAAGTTGGCAACCTACGCAAGCCGCTGCATCGAAAACGAAATTTTAATGTACCTGCGCAAAAGCTCCAACCGCCGTCAGGACGCCAGCATCGACGAGCCGCTGAATACCGACAGCGACGGCAACGAACTGCTTTTGATGGATGTACTTACCGCTGATGAGCCGCAGGTCGGCTACCGGCTGGAGCAAAACGCCGAGCGCACGGCACTGTACCGCGCCGTGGCGGGGCTTTCCCCGCGTGAGCGCCGCATTATGGAGCTGCGCTTCGGTCTTGGGTGCGAGAGCGAGCATACCCAAAAGGAGGTCGCCGACGTGCTGGGCATCTCGCAAAGCTATATTTCCCGGCTGGAAAAGCGCATTTTGCGCCGTCTGCGCCGCGAACTGGAATCGGTGTCCTAAGGCAATTGTGCGGTATTGCCCTAAGCTATCGCTGTTCGGCGCGCACAGTTCCCACAAAGGGCACCGCCAAGCCGGACAGCATATTCATCTCCGGGTCCTCGGCGTACAAAAGGCATTCAAAGCCGTCCCGGCTCCACGTCAGCACGCCCCGTTGTCCCGCGCTCTGGTAATGGGTCACCGGCACGCCGTCGATCTGATACTGCGCCACGCTTTCAAACGCATGGGGGTCAAAGCCGTCAGGATGGCGCATCTGCCCCTGCCTTGCCACGCGCAGCCGTGCGCTGTGCCCCGGCACAATGGTATAATCCAGCTCGGCGACCTCATCCTCGATCAGCCAGACGCGCTTTCTCAGGATGATGTCGCTTTCCGGGTAGGCAGTCACGGCAAACCCGGCAGCATCGGCAAAATCGGGATGTTCATACTCGGCGCGGCGTTCCCGGCGGCGGGGCTGCTCGGCTTCGGGCAGCGCCAGCCACACGATCACCCCGGCGGTCAGCGCCGCCGCCACCGCCCATGCCGCCGCCACCCAAACGGAAATCATCATAGTGCATCTCCTCCTTGCCTTCACAGTATGCCGGGCATCCGCGCCGTGTGCAGATTTTTCCTGTTTGGGGCGGCGCTGCGCAGCCCATACTTCTGGCAGCAGGGGAGGGCTGGCACAATGTATGCAGGCAAGGTAGAAATTTGCGGCGTGGACACCACGCGGCTACCGGTTTTGAGCGAGGCAGAAAAATCCGCGCTGATCCGTAAAATACGGCAGGGTGACGCCGCTGCACGGCAGGAGATGATCCGCGGCAATCTGCGCCTTGTATTAAGCGTGGTGCAGCGGTTTGCCGGGCGCGGCGAAAGTATGGACGACCTGTTTCAGGTCGGTTGCATCGGCTTGATGAAAGCCATCGACGGCTTTGACCCCGCGCACGGGGTGCGGTTTTCGACCTACGGGGTGCCGATGATCTGCGGCGAGCTGCGGCGATATCTGCGCGACAACAACGCCGTGCGGGTCAGCCGCTCGATGCGGGATATGGCGTACCACGCCATGCAGGTGCGGGAGGCGCTGCAAAAAGCCGACGGGCGGGAGCCGAAGCTGTCGGAAATTGCCGCCAAGCTCGGCACCAGCCCCGAAAACGTGGCGCTGGCGCTGGAGTCGGTGCGCGAGCCGACCAGCCTGTACGAGCCGGTTTTCAGCGAGGACGGGGACAGCTTTTCGATGGTGGACCGCCTGCGCGACAACGCCGACGAGGAAAGCTGGATCAGCGACATTATGTTCCGCGACACGGTGCGCGCGCTGTCGCCGCGCGAACGGCGCATCATTGCGCTGCGGTATCTTTCGGGCAAAACGCAGACGCAGGTGGCGCAGCTGATCGGCATCAGTCAGGCGCAGGTCAGCCGGCTGGAGAAAAACGCGCTGTCGCATATCAAGGCGCAGATTTCCGGGCAGTAATGCAGGGCGCAGGGGCAGGGCAATGCCCCGCCCGCGATTTTACGGCAATGGCAATATTGCGGGTCATCCGTACGGGCGGCATATATGCCGCCCGTTGCAATCGCACCAATATTGCGATACAACGGGCAAACCGCACGGGACGCATATATGCGTCCCCTACAAACCAGCCGGAAATTTGTATTTTCCCCAATTATTACTTGCTTTTCGGTTGTTCGTAGGGAGGGGTCTTGACCCCTCCTTGCCGCCTGGCCGATAGTACGATATATCGGGAAACCACGCGCTGTTCGGCGCGATTTTATGCGCTGCGCGCAGCCAGCGGTGCGGATGGGTCACTGCGCCCGCAGGCGCGTTTCGGAGCGCAACCGCCGCGCAGAGGCGGCTCTTAGCGCGGAGATAGACCCATCCCTACATTACCACCCGTAAAAGGGCTTTTTCTACAAGCTGACCTTCCCCCCAAAAGGGGGAAGGCTTTTGCGGTTGCAACAAAACAACGGGTACCGCAGCAAAATCTGCCGCAGTACCCGTTTTTTCGATAATACCGTATTACTTTTCCAGTTCAATGCCGCACACGCCCAGCGCACGGCGGAAGGACGCCGGGTTTTTGTACAAAATCCCCGTGATTCCCAGGTTGTAAGCTGCCTGCGCGTTTTCCTTGCTGTCGTCCACAAAGATGCACTCGTCGTAGGCAAGACCGCAGGTTTCGATCAGGGTCGTAAAAATTTCCGGCTCCGGCTTGCACAGGTGTACATCGCAGCTGGCAATGCCCCCGTCAAACAGCGCAAACCAATCCCGCTCCTGCAATTTTTCCCACACGTCGGCGGGCATATTGGTCAGATAATACAGGCGGTAGCCTTTTTCCTTCAGCTCGCGCATAATGGCAATGGTGGAGTCCTTGTCGCGCAGCATCTCCTCCCATTCCTCCAGCACGGTGCGCACCTCAAAGGTGCGGTTGACGCGGGCGGCGTTTTCCAGCATCAGGCAGTTGCCCTCCTCGCGGGACAAAATGCCGCGGTCCAAGTCGTTCCATTCCTGGCTGCCAAAGGTCAGCTCGTAGGTTATCTCCTCAGCGTGCTTATTCAAAAAACGCTCCATCAAAAATTCCTTGGGGCTGAAATCGACCACCACGCCGCCAAAATCAAAAATGATATTTCTGTACATAGTATACCCTCCTGCGGTATTTATATTTATTATACACGCTTTTGCCGCAGGAAACAATTCTTTTTTCCCGGCATACTATAGGAAACACCGAAAGGAGGCTTGGTATGACCTTACACGACCTTGCCGAAAAGGACGTCATCCTGATCCAAAACGGCGAAAACCTCGGGCGCATCGACGACCTTTTGTTTGATGAGGGTACCGGGCGCATCCAGTCCGTCATTTTGCGCGGGCGGGGGCGTATGCTGGGGCTGCTGGGCTATGACGATGACCTGCTGCTCCCGTGGGAGAGCTTGCGCCGCATCGGCGCCGATGTGGTCATTGTGGACGCCGACCCGCTGCCCACACCCCGCAAACGCCGCGTATAATTTATGTAAAACCCACGCAAAAGAGATGCATTTTCCCCCGCGCTGTGTTATAATAGGTAAAAGCAATACCGCATAATTCTAAGTGCCGATACGGCGAGCGAGGTGCGGCAGCTGCTAAGCCAAAAGCGCAGATAATACTTTGTGCTGCAAAGGTGAGCGCCGCCAGTGGCGGATACAGCGAACCGAAGCAGGGGCA
>SFOX01000052.1 GCA_004552305.1 Subdoligranulum variabile
ACTCCTCCTTACGAACAACCGGAAGATAAGCAATTATAGGCAAAGCACCCATTTCCGGCAGGTTTGTAGGGAACGGTCTTGACCGTTCCGTGCCGTTTATCCGTTAGGTTGCATTGCCGGGGCGGCTGCAACGGGCGGCATATATGCCGCCCCTACGGATGACCCGTAATATTGTGATTACCGCGCGGTAGAGCCTTCCCCTTGGGGGGAAGGTGGCGCGGTACGCGCCGGATGAGGGGGATATGTCCGGCAGTTGCCCCCTCATCAGTCACCTGCGGTGACAGCTTCCCCCAAAGGGGGAAGCCATACAGGCGGCTAACCCGGTATATTCATTATACTATACGGTCGCGGGCGGGGCTTGCCCCGCCCCTACATCGCACTCTATAAAAATGTGTCCGCGCAAGCGGACACACCAAATTTTAACTCTTAACTCTAAACTCTTAACTCTTAATGCCGCGTTTTCCCCTTGCATTTTCTACCTTATTATAATATAGTAGAACTAATCAAACTACCGCATCGAGGTGCTTGCACAATGATCTTAGCCTTAAACATCGGCAACTCCCACATTACCTTCGGCGGGTATGCCGCGGACGGCAAGCTGGTTTTTTCGTCCCGGCTGTTCGCGGATTCCGCCCTCAGCAGTGACGAGCTGCTTTACAAAATCGTCAATATGCTGGCGCTGTACGGCGTAGAGCCGCACCAGATCACCGGCGTGATCTTTTCCAGCGTGGTGCCTACGCTGACCGGGCGCCTGCGCGAGGCGCTGCGCAAAATGAGCGAAGCCCCGGTCATGGAGGTCGGTCCCGGCTTAAAAAGCGGCGTGCGCATCCGCATGGACACCCCCGCGCAGCTGGGCGGCGAGCTGCTTTGCGCCGTGGTCGGGGCGCTGCAGCACACCGCGCCCCCCATGGTCGTCATCAACTTTGACACCGCCACCACCCTGCTGGCGGTCGATGCCGCAGGTACGCTGGTGGGCGGCGCGATTTTGCCCGGTCCGCAATGCTCGCTGGCGGCGCTGGTCGCCAACACCGCGCAGCTGCCGCAGGTCGAGCTGGACGCCACGCCCCGCCGCGTCATCGGCACCAACACGCCGGACTGCCTGCAAAGTGGCATCGTGTACGGCACCGCCGCCATGCTGGACGGCATGGTGCAGCGCTTTTGCGCCAAGCTGAACGCCCCCGGCGCGGCGGTTATTGCCACCGGCACGCTGCCCGCCAGCATCCGCAGCGCCTGCACGGCGGACATCGACTACCGCGCCACGCTGGTGCTGGACGGTCTTTTTACAATTTGGACTAAAAATACAAGACGTTGATTTTTCAACAGCGTTTTCAACATACTGTGGAAAACTCCCCACTTTTCCCCCGAGTTTTCCACCAAATAAAATGTCCGCTGCCCTGTGCGGCGGCTTTTCTTTTTCGCGGTAGTGTGCTATAATTAGCGTAAATTTTCTGAAACAAGAAAGGTTTTTCCACAAATATGGCAGTTAAATTGCAAAACTTTTTCCACAAACCTGCGGTTTTCCACACGGTTTTTCCCCTGCTGCTGGCGCTGGCGGCGGCGTTTGTCGGCTGGTTTCAATTGGAGCTTTCCGACAGTGTCCCCGCCGCGTATCTGGCGGCGCAGTGGCCCGTTTTTGCGCCGCTGAACGCCCTGACCGCACTTTGCATCACGCTGCTTTTGTACGCGCTGACCGGGCGCTGGAGCCGCGCCACCGGGCTTTCGGGCGCGGTGCTGACCGTGCTGGCGCTGGTCAACTACTACACGCGCGACCTGCACGGCTCCGCCGTTATGCCGGAGGATGTCCTCAACCTGTCCACCGCCGCCGAGGTCATGGGCAGCTACACCCTGCAAATCACCGGCAGGGTGGTCTGCATTGTGCTGTTGTATCTGCCGGTTTTGCTGGCTGCGTGGCTGCAAGCCCGCCTTTGCGCCGACCTGCCCAGGCACGCCGCGTCCAAGGCACGCGCCGCGCGGTATGCGGGGTGTGCGGCGGGCATTTTTGCCGTTTTGTACGCGGGCTATTTTGCCCCGTTTGCCCCGCTGCCCCGCAGCGAATCCGGCTGGACGTGGCAGACCGCCTACTACCGCCACGGGTTTTTGGCGTCCTCGGTGGAGGCGTTCCGCCTGCTGGGCGACCCGGTCATTCAGCCCGCAGGGTATGACGAAGCCGCCCTGCCCGGCATAGCCGCCTTGGCAGACGACCGCCCCGCCGCCGAAACCGACGACCGCCCCGACATTGTGCTGATTTTAAACGAAAGCCTGTACGACTTTTCGCTTGTCACCGATCTGCAGACCGATGCCGACCTGCTGCCGGTCATCAACGCGCTGCCCAACGCGGTGCGCGGGCATACGGTCAGCGCCAACGTGGGCGGCGGCACCAACGTGACCGAGTACGAAATGCTGACCTCCAACTCCCCCATGCTGGCACCCACCGTCACGCCGTTCAACGGGCTGGATCTTTCCGATGCCAACAGCGTTGTGGGGTACTTAAAATCCTTGGGCTACACCACCATGGCGGCGCACCCCTACACCGCGTCCAACTATCGGCGCGATGCCGCGTGGCAGCAGCTGGGCTTTGACGAAACCCATTTTATGCAGGACTTCCCCACGCAGGAAACCTACGGCAGCCGCCCCTACCAGACCGATTCCGCCACCTACCGGGACTGGCAAGCCCTGTACGAGGCAATGCCCGAATCCCAGCCGCGCTTTTGCTTTTTGGTGACCATACAGTCCCACGGCGACTACACAATGAACGATGCATCGCAAAATCTTGTCCACGCCGCCACCGACTACGGCGCCTTTGACCACTCCATGGACGAATACCTCAGCTGCGTGCAGTTGAGCGATGCCGCCTTTGGCGAGCTGTGCGCCTATTTTTCCGAGCAGTACGCCCGCACAGGGCGCAAGGTCATTGTGGCGATGGCGGGCGACCACGCCCCCAGCTTTGTCACCCACGTTTCCGACCCCGCTTTGGGCGCAGGCGGTAAGCTGGCGCTGCTGCAGCGCTGCACGCCCTTTGTCATTTGGGCAAACTACCCGCTGCCCAACGCCAATGCCGCCCAAAATCCCGCCGACCCGCTGAACCGTATGGATATGGTCATGCTGACCCCCACCCTGCTGGAACAGGCGGGCTTGCCGCTGAGCGGCTACTACCGTTACCTGCTGGCGCTCAAGGACGCTGCCCCCGTGGTGACCGGCGGCGAGGACTACACCCTGTCCGACGGCACCGCCGCCCGCTTTGGTGCCGACCCCGCGCGCGATGCGCTGGTGCGCGGCTATTTTGCTTGGGAATACAACAACATCGGCACCCGCGCCGACCGCATCCAGACATTTTTTGAACCGTAAGGGAGGCTTGCCCCATGAATCGGCGAAACGAAAGACAAAAAGGCTTTACCCTGATTGAATTGCTCGTTGTACTGATTATTCTTGCCGTGCTGGCGACGGTTCTGATACCCGCGCTGACAAGCTATGTGGACGACGCGCGCGAGAAAAAGGCAGTCAGCGAGGCGCAGGTCTGCGTGACCGCCGCCACCGAGTGGGCAGCCGTGCAGCGCACCGCGCTGATTGCACAGGCGTACCAAAGCAATAAGCCGTTTGCAGATGCTTATAAGGCAGCCGCCGACGCCGCCAAATGGTCCACCACTTATGAAAAATTAAACACCGCCGCCCCGACAGTGACCGGCACCCTGGCGCTTGCGGAGGGCGACGGGCAGTATTTCCTGCGCCCAGAAATCACGCCCGACACCGACACCACCGATGCAGCGATGAAAACCACGGTGCAAACCGCAGCCGGGGTGGACGGCACGCTGCAAAAATTGCAGCTGAACGCCGACGGCAAGGTGCTGTACCTGCTGTACACCAGCGCCGAGGGCATCCCCGTGGCGTACACCGCCGCCGGAACCGCCCAAGACCCCGCAACCACCGTACCCGTGG